>CAZFTL010000001.1:0-325077 GCA_964521615.1 uncultured Stakelama sp.
GACATGGCCGCGCGCGCCGCGAAGGAACTGCGCGACGGCTATTACGTGAACCTGGGCATCGGCATTCCGACGCTCGTCGCCAATCACATTCCCGCGGGCGTCGAGGTCACGCTCCAGTCGGAGAACGGTATGCTTGGTATCGGTCCGTTCCCGTATGACGACGACGTCGATCCCGATCTCATCAATGCCGGCAAGCAGACGATCAGCGAGTTGCCGCAATCGGTCTATTTCGGGTCGGAGCAGAGTTTCGCGATGATCCGCGGCGGGCATATCGACCTGACCGTACTCGGCGCGATGGAAGTCGCCGAGAATGGCGACATCGCCAACTGGATGATCCCCGGCAAGATGATCAAGGGGATGGGTGGCGCGATGGACCTGGTTGCGGGGGTCAAGAAGATCATCGTCGTGATGGAACATACCAGCAAGAACGGTGACCCCAAGTTCATCCCGGCCTGCACGCTGCCGCTGACGGGCAAGAACGTGGTCGACATGATCATCACCGATCTCGCCGTATTCCAGCGCCCCGACCATCAGTCGCCGTTCCGGCTCATCGAGCTAGCACCTGGCGTCACCGCGGACGAGGTCGCGGCCAAGACGACCGCAAAATACGAAGTACTCGCAAGCGCTTGACGAACCCGGCGGTGTCATGTGACTACATTCGTAGTCATTTGGGAGCCGTTGCGATGATCCGCCGTGCCGCCACCGTCCTGTCGTGCCTGATCTTGCTCGGCGCCGGGCCCGGCGGCCGCGACTGGGCGACGACATTGCGTATCGACGCACGGGCGTTTCACGACGAGATCGCGGCCAATCATCCCGGACCGGTCAATCCGCTCGATCCAGGGTTCGCGAAGCGCAACGACGCGGCGCTTGCGCTGGCGCTGCGACGGGCGGCGCGAGTGAAGGACTATGCCGGATATCGCTTCGCCCTGTCGGCCTATGCGGCCAGCTTCGATGATGGCCATCTGGCGGCTTTCGGGAGTGACAAGGCGCCGCTTCTGGCCTCGCGCTGGCCGGGATTCCTGACCGGCTTTACCGCTGACGGGGCGCAGGCGGTGATGAGCCGCTCCGACGATGCGCCGGTGCCGCTCGGTGCGGTGCTGATCGCGTGCGACGGTCGCAAGGCTGGGTCGCTGGCGGCCGCCAATGTCGGTGCTTTCGAGGGCCGCTGGTTCCTGGCCTCGCGCCGGGCCCTGCGCGGCGGGCGGCTGTTCGTCGATCAGGGCAACCCCTTCATCCAGCGGCCGGCGCACTGCACTTTCGCTGTCGACGGCAAGCCCGTCGCGGTAACGCTCGACTGGAAGCCGATCGCCGATGGCGACCTCGCCAACAGGCTAGGCGACACCAACCAACGCACGCGTGAGCCGATCGGCGCCAGGATACTGCCCGATGGCACGCGTTGGTTTACCTTGAGTGGTTTCGACGGCAATCCCGCCGGAGAGGATGCCAGGGCGCTGACCCCGATGATCGCGGCGATGCGCAGCGATCGCGAGGCGCTGCGCCAGGCGCCGCGGATCGTGCTCGACCTGCGCGGTAATAATGGCGGCTCGTCGGACTGGTCGTATCAGGTCGCGCAGATATTGTGGGGCGAAGCGGCGGTCGGGGCGATTTCGGACGAGTCCTATGTCGAATGGCGCGCCTCGCCGGCGGTGCTCGATGCGATGAAGGCCTATCGGACGCAGTTCGACGCGGCGCCCGACACGACGCCGCGCGTCAAGGCCTATTTCGCCGCGATCACCGACGGGCTGGCCGGGGCCATTGCGGCGGGCAAACCGTTGTGGCGCGAGCCCGGCGATCCACCGGCGCCGGCTGTGGCGAAAGCCGTGGCCGTACCGCTCGGCGTGCCGGTCTATTTCATCACCGATACCGGCTGCGGTTCGGCCTGCCTCGACGCCGTCGATCTTTGGCGGGCGATGGGGGCGATTCAGGTCGGACAGGAAACCAGCGCGGATACGCTCTACATGGACGTCCGCAATCCCGTTCTGCCGAGCGGTTTCACTCGGACCGCCGTGCCGATGAAGGTCTATCGCGGCCGTCCGCGGGGCGCGAATGTGCCGGTGAAGCCCGATTATCCCTATCGCGGCGACTTGCGCGACACGGCGAGGCTGGCCACGTGGATCGCGTCATTGCCACGCAAGCGGCCGTAGATTTTTCGAGGATCATATGCGCGTATTGTTGACGGGATCGACCGGCTGGCTGGGCCGCTATCTCGCCCCGATGCTGCGTGAGGCCGGGCATCAGGTGATCGGCATCGACGTCGCACCCGGTCCCGACACCCGGATCGTCGGCAGCGTCGCCAACCGTGCGCTGATCGAGCGGGTGATGTTCAGCCACGGTATAGAGGGCGTCATTCATGCCGCCGCGCTGCACAAGCCCGATATCGCCCGCTATCCGCGCCAGGCGTTCGTCGACGTCAACGTGACGGGCACGCTCAACCTGCTCGAGGCAGCCGTCGCGGCGGGGGCGGACCGCTTCGTCTTCACCTCGACCACGTCGCTGATGATCACCCAGGCGATCCGCGACGAGACCGCCGAAGAAGCGGCATGGCTCGACGAGACGAGTGGTCCGCTGAAACCGCGCAACATCTATGGCGTGACCAAGCGGTCGGCTGAGGAACTGTGTCGCCTGATCCATGGCGATACGGGCCTGCCGGTGGTCGTGCTCAGGACATCGCGCTTCTTTCCCGAAGACGACGACACGCACCGCGACCTGTCGGGCGAGAATATGAAGGCAAACGAATTCCTCAACCGCCGTTTGACGGTCGAGGATTGCGCCCGGGCGCACGTCGCTGCGCTCGACCAGGCGCCGCGGATCCGCTTCGGCACCTATGTGGTTTCCGCGCCGTCGCCATTCGCGCGCACCGATGTCGCCGACCTCAAGCGCGACGCGCCGGCCGTCATCGCGCGCCTGTTCCCGGACGCGGCTGACCTCTATGCCGCGCGGGGCTGGAGCCTCCCGCCCAGCATCGGGCGGGTCTATGACGCCGGTGCGATCGACCGCGATCTCGGGTTTCGGTGCGCGACGGACTTTGCCGCTATCCTGGCGGCGATGCGCGAGGATAGGCCTCTACCGTTCGAGCATGATGCAACCTACGTGTCACCCAAGGAATAGCGGCCGGCATGCCTGGCGGGTAATTTTGTGTGATCTTTCTGCCATGAAAAGTATTTTTGTTGCTTGCGATCGGGCGCGAGACGAGTAAGGCCGCCGCCATGACTGCTCGCCCGCAAACGCTCTACGAGAAAATCTGGAACACGCACGTTGTCGAACGCCGCGATGACGGGACGTGCCTGATCTATATCGACCGTCATTTGGTCCACGAAGTCACCAGCCCGCAGGCGTTCGAAGGACTTCGCGCTGCCGGTCGCCCGGTGCGTCGCCCCGATCTCACGCTTGCGGTGCCCGACCATAACCTGCCGACGACGCCGCGCGTCGATGCCGACGGGCGGCCGATCGCGATTGCCGATCCGGAGAGCGCCAACCAGCTCGACGCGTTGCGCAGGAACGTCGCCGAATTCCAGGTGCCCTATATCGACGCGCTCGCCGCGGAGCAGGGCATCGTCCACGTCGTCGGTCCCGAACAGGGCTTTACCCTGCCCGGCACCACCATGGTGTGCGGAGACAGCCACACCTCGGCGCACGGTGCATTGGGCGCCTTGGCGTTCGGCATCGGCACCAGCGAGGTCGAGCACGTTCTCGCGACCCAGACGCTGTTGCTCCAGCAATCGAAGACGATGGAAATCCGCGTCGAAGGCAATCTCGGCTTCGGCGTCTCGGCCAAGGACGTCGTGCTGGCGATCATCGGCCGGATCGGCGCGGCCGGGGGCACCGGCCATGTCCTCGAATATACCGGTGACACGATCCGCAACCTGTCGATCGAGGGGCGGCTGACCGTCGCGAACATGTCGATCGAAGCGGGCGCGCGCGCCGGGCTGATTGCGCCTGACGATATCACTTTCGCGTATATCAAGGGGCGGCCGATGGCGCCGGCCGGGGAGGACTGGGAACGGGCCGTGGCCTGGTGGCGGACGCTTCCGACAGATCCGGGCGCGGCCTATGACGCCGTTGTGCGACTGTCCGCCGCGGACATCGCGCCTTCGCTGACCTGGGGAACCAGTCCCGAGGATGTCGTGCCGATTACCGGGATCGTGCCCGACCCGGAAAGCTTCGCCGATCCGTCGAAACGGATCGCGGCGCAAAAATCGCTCGATTATATGGGATTGACCCCTGGCACGGCGATGCAGGACGTCGGCGTCGAGCACGTCTTCATTGGCAGCTGTACCAACAGCCGGATCGAGGATCTGCGGGCAGCCGCCGCGGTCGCCGATGGCCGGCACGTCGCCGATGGGGTTCGCGCGCTGGTCGTACCGGGGTCGGGCCTGGTCAAGCGGCAGGCCGAAGCCGAAGGGTTGGATCGTATCTTCATTTCCGCCGGATTCGAATGGCGTGAGCCCGGTTGCTCGATGTGTCTGGCAATGAACCCCGATAAAGTACCGGCTGGTCAGAGATGCGCTTCCACCTCGAATCGAAATTTCGTAGGAAGGCAAGGACCGGGGGCGCGTACACATCTATTATCCCCGGCAATGGCGGCGGCGGCGGCGGTAACGGGCCGGTTGACCGACGTCCGCGAGTTAATGGGGGGTCGCCAATGAAGCGCGTTCTTGTTCTGCTTGTCGCCGGTTCCATTCTGAGCGGCATCGCCGCCTATGCCGCAATGGCCATGCCGGCTCCTCCCGAAAAGCCCAGCGAAAAGCCGAGTAAGTGACACCAGTCCGCAAGGTCGAAGGCCGCGCCTATCCCTGGGGTGCGAAGAATGTCGATACCGACGTCATCATTCCGGCGCACTGGCTGAAGACGATCAGCCGCGCCGGGCTCGGCAAGGGTGCGTTCGAGACCGTGCGGGCACAGACCGGCAATGTGTTCGACGATCCGCGTTTTGCCGGATCGCCGATCCTCGTCGCCGGTGACAATTTCGGCTGCGGCTCGAGCCGCGAGCATGCCGCCTGGGCGCTCAAGGACATGGGCATCCAGGCGGTCATCGCACCGAGCTATTCGGACATCTTCTCGGGCAATGCGGTCAAGAACGGGATCGTCCCCGTCGTGTTGCCGCAAGCGGCGATCGACCGCCTGATCGCCGTTGCCGAAACCGATGAGATCACCGTCGACCTGGAGACGATGACCGTCACCACGCCGTTCCAGGACCGCTTCGAATTCTCCCTGGACCCGTTTCGACGCCAGTGCCTGATGGAAGGGCTGGACGAGGTGGGTTTGACGCTGGCAAGGGATACCGCGATTTCGAAATACGAATCCGCGGTCGAATCCTCACGACCGTGGCTCAGCCGGGAGAAGGATTATGCGGGCGTTGCTCTCGAAAGCGCCGGGCGGACCTGAAACACTAATCATGGACGAGCTGCCCGATCCCGTCGCGGGGCCAGGGCAGGTGATCGTGGCCGTCAAGGCCTGCAGCATCAATTATCCCGACGTCCTCATCATCGAGGACAAATATCAGATGAAGCCGCCGCGCCCGTTCGCGCCGGGCAGCGAGATCTCGGGCGTGGTCGACAGCGTCGGTGACGGGGTGATCGACTTCAAGCCCGGCGACAGGGTGTTGTGCACGACCGGCGCGGGCGGTCTGGTCGAGAAGATCGCGGTCCCCGCCTCCTCGCTTTATCCCCTGCCGGACGGCCGTACCTTCGAGGAAGGCGCGTCGCTGCTCCTGACCTATGCGACCACGATCCATGCGTTGCTCGATCGCGGGCATCTCAAGGAGGGGCAGACGCTGTTGGTCCTCGGCGCGGCGGGCGGAGTCGGGCTGGCGGCGATCGAACTGGGCAAGGCGTTCGGCGCGCGCGTCGTCGCCGCGGTGTCGAGCGAGGAAAAGGCCCAGGCCTGCCGGGACGCGGGTGCCGACGACACGATCATCTACGGCCGCGCACCGTTCGACAAGGACCAGTCGAAGGCGCTTGCCGAGGCATTCAAGGAAAAGGGCGGCAAGCAGGGCTATGACGTCATCTACGACCCGGTCGGCGGCGATTATGCCGAGCCCGCGCTCCGCGCGATCGGCTGGGAAGGCCGCTATCTGGTCGTCGGCTTCCCGGCCGGCATTCCCAAGCTGCCGCTCAACCTGACCTTGCTCAAGAGCTGCGACGTCTGCGGGGTCTTCTGGGGCGCCTTTGCCGCGCGCGATCCCAAGGCCAACCGCGCGCATGTCGATCGCCTGTTCCGCCTGTGGAAGGACGGCAGCATCGCGCCGCGCGTCACCGAAGTCTTCCCGTTCGAGCGGGGCGGCGAGGCGATCGCCAAAATGGCGGCCCGAGGCGCCATCGGGAAACTGGTGGTGAAGGTGGCAGAATAGGATCCGATTCAAATCCTCTCCATCCGTGATGGGGAGGATTCGGGCACGCTCAATCATTTCTGGTCGGCTCAACGGGGAGTGGGGCGAACCACGGCCCTCTTTCCATCCTCGTCACTCAACCCTATCTCCCAAGGCGTAACGAACGCCAGGGAGCATACATGACGACCTTCGACGACCGCGAGCGCGCTTTCGAATCCAAGTTCGCGCGCGACGAAGAGATGGCGTTTCGCGTGATCGCGCGGCGCAACAAGCTGCTCGGCCAATGGGCAGCGGCGCTGATGAAGCTGACGCCCGAGGAAACCGATGCCTATGCGAAGGCGGTGGTGCAGGCCGATTTCGAGGAAGCCGGCGACGAGGATGTCGTGCGCAAGCTGTTCGGCGACCTGACGGCGGCCGGTGTCGAGATCGAGGAATCGGCCGTCCGCAAGGCAATCGAGGATCAGACCGTCGAAGCGCGCCGCCAGTTGATGGAATCGAACTGACATGCCGATGGCCGCCGAGGACATCGAGGCATTGATCGTGGCCGGCATTCCCGATGCACGGGTCGAGATTACCGACCTGGCCGGGGACGGCGATCATTATTCTGCACGCGTGATTTCAAGGTCGTTCAGCGGCCTGTCACGCGTGAAGCAGCATCAGGCGGTGTATGCCGCTTTGGGCGGCCGGATGGGCGGAGTGCTGCACGCGCTTCAGCTAACCACCGCCGCGGAATGAAGGAGCGAGTGACGATGACCGACCCCACGCAGGCACGTATCGCGGAACTGGTCAACGGTTCCGACGTACTGTTGTTCATGAAGGGCAGCCCACTTTTCCCGCAATGCGGCTTTTCGAGCCGTGCGGTGGCGATCCTCCAGCATCTGGGCGTCGAGTTCGACAGTGTCGATGTCCTGCAGGACCAGGAAGTCCGGCAAGGCATCAAGGCGTTCAGCGACTGGCCGACCATCCCGCAGCTCTACGTCAAGGGCGACTTCGTCGGCGGATCGGACATCATGATGGAAATGTACGAGAGCGGAGAGTTGGCGCAGCTCCTCACGGAACAAGGAGCGACCCCCGCCGCCTGACCCGGCGCATGAAAAGGGAATGAACATGCTACTGCAAGGCGACCCCCCGCGCCGCGCAGGAGAGAGCGGTGCGCCGCTGATCCTTTGCGACCTTACCCAGAGCTACGCGCCATCCGGCGGTGGCGGCATCAGCACGTATCTGCGCGAAAAACGCGATTACGTGCTCACACACACGCCGCACCATTTGCTCCAGGTCGTGCCAGGCCCTGAAGACAAGATTACCGTCAACGGCCGGCACATCTTCGCGGAGGTCGGCGCCGAGCCCGTGCGCGGCAGCCCCAATTACCGGTTCATCCTGCGCACGTCGGTGGTTCGCGACATCCTGGCGCGCTATCGGCCCGACGTGATCGAGTCTTTATGTCCCTGGGTACTGCCCTGGACCGCGATCAACCATCGCAAGAAATTTCCCGGGGCCACGTTGGTCGCGGGCTATCGTACCGATTTCCCGAACGCTCACGTCTATCGTGTCGGCCGCGACAAGTTCGGTGAGACGATCGGCCGCGGGCTGCAATGGCTGAGCTATGGCTATGCCGAGATCACATATCGCGAATTCGACTGGGTGTATACGCTGAGCGAGGATGCCCGCCGGGCGCTGGCGCGGCGCAAGGTCATGCGGACCGACGTGCTGCCGCTCGGCGTGGACGTCGACATGTTCTCGCCGGCCCGGCGCGATCCCGTCTTCCGGCGCGAACTCGGCATGGATTTCCGCGGGCCGCTGCTGGTCTATGCCGGCCGCGTCGACAACGAGAAGCGTGCCGACCGGCTGGTCGCGATGTTTCGCAAATTGCCGCGCGAACTCGATGCCGGCATGGCGATCATCGGCGACGGCAAGCTGATGGAGCGGTTGCGGCAGGAGGCGAAGGACCTGCCGATCGCATTCCTCGGCTTCGAGAAGGGCAGGGCGGAACTCGCTCGGGCGCTGGCGTCTTCGGACATCTATGTGTCGGCGATGGCGGATGAGACGTTCGGCATTTCGGTGCTCGAGGCGCAGGCCTGCGCGCTGCCCGTGGTCGGCGTAGCCTCGGGCGCGATGCCCGATCGCGTGCCGCCGGGCTTGGGGTTGCTCGGTCCGGTCGACGATATCGATACGATGGCAGCGAACGTGCTCCGCATCTGGCGCGACGATCACGAAGCGATCGGCATCGAGGCGCGCCACCATGTCGAGGCGAATTTCAGCTGGAAGCGCACGTTCGAACATTTGCTCGACGACATTTATCCGCGTGCCATGGCGCATGCGGCGGCGCGGGCCAGGTCGGGAAAGGGGTGGCGTTTTCGGGGCGATGCAGCCGTCCAGGCGCATCATCTGCGCACGCATCCGATGCCTGCCGAGTAATCTGATCGCTGAAAGAGCCGGGTGAGGGCGGACCGGTGCGAGATCGGGGGAGCAACCGGTCCGCCCTGCTGAAGCGGGAAACCGCTCGGGCGCGCTATGCGTTGCAGGCGCCGTGCCAGACCGTGCCATCACAGGATTCGTGCGGGACTCGATGGTTAACGGCCGAAAGCGCGTCCCCTGGTTTGTAAGGAATTCCGACGATTTTCCGCAAGCAAGCGCTGGAACCAGGCGGGCTTGCCCGCCCGCGGCGAATTAAACGCGCTTCAACCCTTGTTCCCGGCCAGGGCAGGGCAATTGCCTATGGCCTTGCGTCACGATCTATCAATTCATCCACCGTCACCCCGGGACGAGCCCGGCATGACGGTGGAAACTGATCCGGACGGTTCCGAACCCTCTCCAGCCGGCGAAATCCCTATGTGATCGCCCCGCCCTGGCGGGGGATGACCGGAGCCAAATAGCCATGTGGCCTGCGATCCCGGACCACCGCTTTCGCACGGGAAACGGCTCACCCCGATAACCGTCGAACTCCAGCCCTCCCGCGGAAGTTCTTCAGTGTCACGCGGCGGACAAGCGCGAAACGGGCATAACGAAGCAGGGAGGAGCGACGCGACAGCCCATTGACTACGCCCGTAATCAATGCGATTACATTCGTAGTCATGAGGGAGACGAGTCGTGGCCGAGCGTATCAGTGATGCCGAACATGCGGTGATGGAGGTCCTGTGGGAAGAAAGCCCGCTGACCGCGCAGGATGTCGCCGAGCGCGTCCCGGCCGAACGCGGCTGGAGCGCCAATACCGTCAAGACGTTGCTCGGCCGCCTGCTCGCCAAGAATGCCATCGCGCACGAGGAAGAGGGGCGTCGCTATCTCTACCGTCCGCTCGTCGAGCGCGAGGATTATGTCGCGGGCGAATCGCAGCGGCTGATCGATCGCCTGTTCGGCGGCAAGTTGACCCCGTTCGTCGCCCACCTGGCGGAGCGCGATCAGTTGACCGCGCAGGACATCGCCGAGATCGAGGCGATTCTGAAGGAGCTCAAATCGTGATCGGCTGGGCGATCGAGGCGTTGATCGCCTCCGCGCTGCTGATGGCGATGGTCCTCGTCATCCGCACACCCGTTCGCCGCCATTTCGGGCCCGGCATCGCCTATGCACTGTGGGCCTTGCCCGCGCTCAGGCTGTTGCTGCCGCCTCTTCCGCAATTTCACAGCGCCGCGCCGCACCTGTTGAGCCGTGCGAGCGAAACCGTCACCATCTACGTGATCGAGCCGCTCGGAGGCTCGGCCGCCGCGCCCGCGTCGCTTTACTCCTCGCTTGGCCCGGCACTCGCCGTGCTCTGGGGCGTGGGCGCGGCGGCATTCCTTGCGTGGCACGCCTTCGGTCACTGGCTCTTCTGCCGGCGGATGATCGACGCGAGCACTCATTCGCAGCGGGCGGGGGATATCGAGGTGATCGAGACCGCCGCCGCCTCGGGGCCGCTGGCGTTCGGTATCTTCCGCCGCTACGTGGCCTTTCCGCGCGATTTCGCCGAGCGCTACGACGCCGACGAACGCGAACTGGCGCTGCTCCACGAACTGGGTCACCATCAACGCGGCGACCTGATCGCCAATTGGGTCGCGCTCGCGGTGCTCGCGCTCCACTGGTTCAATCCGCTTGCCTGGCGCGCCTTCCGTGCGTTCCGCGCCGATCAGGAAATGGCGAACGACGCGCTCGTGCTCGCCGGCCGCTCGGCGATCGACCGGCACACCTATGCCTGCGCCATCGTCAAGGCGGCGCATGGCGGCGCGGTGTCGGCCGCATGCCACCTCCATACGATACAAGATCTGAAAGGACGTTTGAGGATGCTTACCACCGGACGCCGTTCGCGGCTTCGACTAACGCTTGGCGGTACCGCCGTCGGAACCCTGATGCTCGCCGGTCTGGCCGTGACCGCCAGCGGCACGCCGGCGGCCGCCACGGTACGCGCCGGGGTCGAAAAGGCGACGGGCATCGACATTACGGCGATCGATGCCAAGGTCGCGGCCAGGTTGCAGTCGGCGCCGCCGGCACCCCCGGCCGCTGCCGCCCAGCCAGAGGGTGCGGACTTGCCGCCGCCGCCCGCGCCCGATCGCGCCGATGTGCCCCCGCCGCCGCCCGCAGGCGGAGTGAGCGTAGCGGTCGGCGACAAGAGCACGAAGCGGTACAAGATCGTCCGCGTGACCAAGGACGGCAAGACGCTCACCGAGGATTGGGTAGGTCCGACGGCGGGACCCGATCCGCGCGCATTCCCGCAGCCCGACGTGAACATCAACGTCCGCTCCGCCAATTGCGGAAAGGGCAGCCCCGAGGATGACAAGCAAATGGTCATCAACAAGGGGCGGGGCGACAAGCGGGTCATCATCATCTGCCAGAACCGGATCGAAAAGATCGCGATGAGCGCGGTAGACGAAGCCGGCAAGGCCAAGGACATCCAGCGCATGGCCTATGCGAAAGCGCTCGAGGGCCTGCGCAACGCGCGTGCCCGGATCGCCGACGATCCCAGGATGTCCGCCGAGGAAAAGCGCGACGCGCTCGACGGCATCGACGATTCGATCAAGGACCTCACCGACGACATGGCCAATCCCGACTGACGCGTTCAGGGAGGATGGGCGGCGGCCGACAGCACCGCCGCCGCCCAGCCGGGACGATCGGCCGATCGTCCCGGCCTTGCCAAGGCTCCTCCCAGCCGCCATCTCCGGAGGATGGACGTACAGAAGCCAGGCGTGCCGCAGGTCCTCGAACCGCTGGTGACGCGGGTACTCGCGGACAATCCGTCGCATTTCACGCATACCGGTACCCAAACCCATCTGATCGGGACCGCCGATCTCGCGGTGATCGATCCTGGCCCCGACGACCCCGCTCATATCGACGCGCTGATCCGCGCGATCGCCGGACGGCCGGTCACCGCGATCGTCATTACCCACACGCATCGCGATCACAGCCCCGGTGCAGCACCGCTCAAGGCGCGGACCGGCGCGCCGATCGTCGGTTGTGCGCCGCTGGCGCTGGAAGACCTGGGTCCGCGCGCCGATGCCAGTTTCGACGCCGCCTACTCGCCCGATGCCGTGATGGCGGAAGGCGACAGCGTTTCGGGCACTGGCTGGACGTTGACCGCGATCGCCACGCCCGGGCACACGTCGAACCATCTCGCCTTCGCGTTTCCCGAGACCAGGGCGCTGTTCACCGGTGACCATGTGATGGGCTGGTCGACCACCATCGTCTCGCCGCCGGATGGCGACATGGCGGCCTATATGGACAGCCTCGGCAAGCTTCAGCAGCGCGACGATCGCATCTATTATCCCGCGCATGGCGATCCGGTGACCAATCCGCAGCGGCTGGTGCGCGGCATGATCGGGCACCGCAAGCAGCGCGAGGGCCAGATATTGCGGCTGCTCGATGCCGAACCGCGCACGATCCCCGAGATGGTCGCGAAGATGTATGTCGGCATCGACCCGCGGTTGTTTCCCGCGGCCGAACGCTCCGTGCTCGCCCACCTCTACGAATTGCGCGACCGCCACATCGTCGCCGAGCAGGGGGACGTATGGCGGAAAGCATGAAGCACGTGCGCGACGGCGCGGCCACCAGTTTCCTGATCAAGTTCGGCGGGGCATTGTTGCTGATCGGTCTGTTCTTCGCCGGTGGCTTGTGGGTCGTGCAGTCCTACATCAAGGCGCGGATCGATCCCGATCCGGTAACGATCGCCACCGCCAGCGTCGCCGGCCTTCGCGAGCAGAACAAGCTGTCGGCGTTCCAGGCAAGCTATGTCGCGGTCGTCACCTCGACCCAGAGCCGGTTCGGGTTGTCGAGCGAGCGCACGCTGATCATGCCCGGGACGGTCGATTACGAGGTCGATCTCAGCAATCTGCGCCAGCGCGACGTGGTGTGGGACGCGAAAACGAAGACGCTCGGCGTAACCCTGCCCCAGCCGATGCCGTCGCCGCCGCGGATCAACATCGACGCGATCAAGACCTATGGCCATAATGGCGTGCTGGGAACCTTTACCGATGTCGGCACCCAACTCGACGATGCCAACAAGGCCGCCGCGCAAAAGGAACTGACCAGCCAGGCGCTCCAGCCCGAGCCGATGAAGCTCGCGCGCGATGCCACGCGCCGTGCGGTCGAACAGAGTTTCGCGCTGCCGCTCAAGGCCGCCGGGATCGACGCCACCGTCCGCGTCCGGTTTGCGGGCGAAGGGAAGAACGATGAAATCTGGGATATGTCGAAGCCGCTCGACGGCGTGAAGTATAACCAAAGATAAGATAAGATAAAGTGGCGTTCGAAATCTGCCCGATTATTGGCGAATCGTGACAAACGAGGTATCGTCTTCCCGCTGAATGACGTCGGGGGGCGATGCAATGGCAACACTGGCACCATCGGGTTCGGAATCGACGTTCGCGCGCGAGGAGCGCGTGTTTCTCTGGGGCGGCATCGCGATGGTGCTGGTGCTCGTCGCCGGCTTCTCGATGCAATTGGCGGCGGGACGATCCAGTTTCGGCGCACCGCTCTACGTCCATTTCCACGCGCTGACCTTTTTCGGCTGGACAACGATCTACCTCACCCAGACCCTGCTCGGGACGAGCGGCAATATCGCGCTGCACAAGAAACTGGGCTGGATCGCGCTCGCCTGGATCCCGCTGATGGTCGTCGCCGGGACGATGGTCGCCTATCTGTCGCTGCGTCGCGGCCATACCGCCCCGTTCTTCACGCCGGCCTATTTCACCGTGATGGGGCCGCTGACCGTCTATACCTTCGCAGGGATGGTGATCGCGGCCGTCCTGATGCGGCGCCGGACCGACTGGCATAAGAGGCTGCAGTTCTGCGCGATGGGGGGATTGATGGGCCCGGGCTTCGGCCGCATCCTGCCGATGCCGCTGCTCATGCCCTATTGCGCGCAGGTCGAGGCGACGACGGTGCTGGTCATTCCGGTGATCGCGGCGACAATCGACTGGCGGCAAACCGGCCGTTTGCATCGGGCATGGGTGTGGGGCATCGGCACGCTGGTGGTCTCCCGGATCGTGATCGAATTGCTCGCCGTTTCGCCGATCGCCGCGGCGTTGCATGCCTGGATCACCGCTGGTTCCCCCGGTGCGGCGCTGCCACCGTTCGTGATTCCGATGATGTCGGGAGCCTGAGCGAGACAGACAGCGACACCAATCGTGGATCACTCACGGGTTGATCGAGCCTCGTCGCGGGGCCATGTGAGCGCCGACACCTGCGGGAGCGAGCGATGGAACAGCGTACCAACCTCACCGGCCTCGATCTGCGTGCCGAGATCGATCGGCTGCGCAAGGAGCGCAACGCTGTCATCCTGGCGCATTATTATCAGAAGCCCGAAATCCAGGACCTGGCCGATTTCGTCGGCGACAGCCTCGACCTGAGCCGCAAGGCGCAGGCGACCGATGCCGAGGTCATCGCCTTTTGCGGCGTGCGCTTCATGGCGGAAACGGCGAAGATCCTGTCGCCGGAAAAGACCGTCGTGCTGCCCGACATGAATGCCGGATGCAGTCTGGAGGACAGCTGCCCGCCCGAACAGTTCGCGGCGTTCCGCGCGCAGCATCCCGACGCGATCGCGCTCACCTACATCAACTGCTCGGCGGCGGTGAAAGGGTTGAGCGACGTCATCGTCACGTCGTCCTCGGCGGAGAAGATCCTCAGCCAGATCCCCAAGGACCAGAAGATCATCTTCGGCCCCGACCGCAATCTCGGCGGCTATCTCGCGCGCAAGACCGGGCGCGACCTCATCCTGTGGCCAGGCGTGTGCATCGTCCACGAGGCGTTCAGCGAGACCGAACTGCTCAAGCTCAAGGCAGAACATCCCGGCGCCCCGGTCGCCGCGCATCCCGAATGCCCGGCGGTGATCCTCGACCATGCCGATTATGTCGGCTCGACCAGCGGCATCCTGAAATATGCCCAGGAATTCGAGGGCGACACGCTGATCGTCGCGACCGAGCCGCACATCATCCACCAGATGGAAAAGGCACTACCGGGCAAGAATTTCATCGGGGCACCCGGCGCCGACGGCAACTGCAACTGCAACATCTGCCCGTACATGGCGCTGAACACGATGGAGAAGCTTTACGTCGCCCTCCGCGATCTCGAGCCGCGCATCGAGATGGAGGAGAGCCTCCGCCTCAAGGCCAAGAAGAGCCTCGACGCGATGCTCGCCATGGCGAGCGGGACGGTAGGGATGGGCGATCTCGGACCGGCGAAGGTGACGGGGGACTGAGTGCTCCTATCGGCCCAAACGCCACCACGGTCTTTTTATGGGGAAGGTTCGTTCCGCATAACCGGTTCCGGATATTGCGTGCTGGAAGATGCCGGGCGCGAGCTCTTCGACGCCAGCAGGCTTGGGAAACGGTTCTCGTTTTCCCAGCAGTAGGTTCGAGATCAGAAAGCTGAGCAGGCGCGTTTGATAATCGGCGTCACTCTTCGACAGTATTTCCGCGGCGCAGTAGGCATCGACGACGTCGGCCCCAGTATCATCGGCGGTCAGATGGACCTTGAACACGCCCATGCCGGTCCAACTGCGATGTAAAAGTAATGCCGAGTTCGTAAAGTAGACGAACCACTTGTCTTCCATCGCCTCCGGTATAAGCCCGAGTTTGAGCCGCTCGAATTCCTCAGCAGAGAAGCGCGCACGATAAGGTAGCGGTAGGAGTTCGCCGAACGGTTCACTTTTCCAAGCGTTAGGCGTCGCCGCTTCCATCCTCAATGCTCCAGACGTCCATCGGTTGTTGCTGCCGCTTCGTAGCCAAATAGCACCCTCGCATCCGGAGCCTCGACGTTCTTGGCGATCTGCTCCGAGGCCAGCGTCCGCAACAAGTACCGGATGATCGCCTTGTGTGCCTTCTTCTTCCCGTTCGCCCGGACGCACGTCCACGGCGCGGCGTCGCAATCGGTCATGGCGAGCATCGTGTCGCGCGCCTTGGTGTAGTCGTCCCATTTCGCCTGCGCGACCTCGTCGAGCGGCGAGGTCTTGAGCGCCTTCAACGGATCGGTGCGGCGATCCTTCAGTCGCGCGGCCTGTTCGTCCTTCGAGATATCGAGCCATAATTTCACCAGACGGATGCCGCTCTCGACCAGCATCCGCTCGAACCCCGGCACGTCCTTGAGGAATTGCGCCTGTTCCTCGGGCGTCGAAAAGCCGTTGACCACCTCGACCCCAGCGCGATTGTACCAGCTGCGGTTGAAGATCACGAGCTCGCCCGCCGCGGGCAGATGCGCGACATAGCGCTGGAAGAACCATTGCGTCCGTTCGCGGTCGCTCGGTTTGGGCAAGGCGACGACGCGCGTGCTGCGGACCGACAGATGCTCGGTGATCGCCTTGATCGTGCCGTCCTTCCCCGCGGCGTCGCGCCCCTCGAACACGATCACCGCGCGTTCGCCGGTTGCGACCATCGCCTGTTGGAGCTGGACCAGGCCAAGCTGGAGCGCCTCTCCGCCATCCGTCTTCTTCGCCATGTCCGTTCCTCCTGCCGCGGCAAGTCTGTCGGAGCGGCGCGTGCGCTTCAAGCGGTTATGCATGGTCCGGGCTGACGGCGCGCACCGGCCGCGCTAGTCCTTGGGCATGAGGACCTTGCTCAACCGCCGCCAGGCAGCACTCGCGCTTGGCGCCACCGCTGCCGCGCCCGCTCTTGCCAAGGGCAATGCCGTCGACTGGCACGCATTGGGCGAGGACGTGAGGAACGAGATGCGCTGGGCGTGGCACAATTATCGCGAGCGTGCCTGGGGCAAGGACGATTTCAAGCCGGTCAGCGGCGGCAACAGGAGCTTCCCGCTCAAGGATCACCATCTCGGCCTGTCGCTGATCGAGGCGATGGACACGCTCTGGGTGATGGGGCTCGATCAGGAATTTGCCGATGCGCTCGAATGGGTGAAAGCGAATAGCGATTTCGACGTCGATGGCGAGGTGTCGGTGTTCGAGACCGAGATCCGCTTGGTCGGCGGTCTGCTCTCCGCGCATCACGCCTGCGGCGACCCGGTATTGCTGGCCAAGGCCCGCGATCTTGCCGACCGGTTGTTGCCGGCGTTCGACACGCCCACCGGCATGCCCTACCGCTATGTCAATCTGAAGACCAAGGCGGTGCGCGATCCGATGAGCAACCCCGCCGAGGTCGGCACGCACATCGCCGAGCTCGGCACGCTCAGCAAGCTCACCGGCGACCGCAAATATTACGACGCCGCCAAACGCGCGATGGTCGCGATGTACGACCGCCGCTCCAAGGCCGGCCTGCTCGCGGACACGATCGACGTGCGCACCGGGCAATGGGGCAGCCGCCGCGCGACGATCGCGCCGCCGTCGGACAGCTATTACGAATATTGCTGGGACGGCTGGCAGCTGTTCGGCGATCACGACTTCAAGACGATGTACGACACGCTGACCGCCGCGGTGCTCAAGCACCAGATCGCGCATGCCAAGGGTCAGCTGTGGTTCGTCGACGTCGACTTCGAAACCGGCAAGCAATTGTCGACCGAGCAGGACGAGCTGGCGAGCTTCTATGGCGGCTTGCTCGCGCAGGGCGGGGCAGGGGCGACCGGTGCCGCCTATACCCGCGCCTGGGCGAGCGTGCAGGCGCAGTTCGGCATCCTGCCCGAGGGGTACGACTATGCGACGGGCAAGCCGACCGCCGTCACCAACGCGCTGCGTCCCGAGCTGGCCGATTCGGCGTTCAATCACTGGCTGCTCGACGGCCGCACCGAATGGCGCCTGCTCGGCCGCACGCACTATCTCAACATGAAGCGCTGGAACCGTACCACGTACGGCTACACCGACATGGCCAATGTCGTGACGAAGGCACAGGCCGACCATTGCCCGGGCTATTGGTGGTCCGAGCAGATGAAATATTATTATCTGCTGTTCAGCGACACCAAGCGGTTCGACTACAAGGATAATTACCTGTCGACCGAGGGCAATGTGCTCAAAGGCTTCAGACGATGAGGTCGATTCTCCAATCTCCCCTCCCTGCAAGGGAGGGGATAAAGGGGTGGGTAAGTATCTACGAGGCTCGATGCCTCGTAGATACTGTTTTTGCCGAGCGGTTTTTTTGAGTCTTGCAAGCGCGCAGACGCGCGCACCCACCCCCGGCCCCTCCCTGCAAGCAGGGAGGGGAGGCGGAAACTGCCAGGCCTGGCCTCATTCGATCGGCAGGTTGAATACCAATTCCCGCACGAACCGCGCCGGCGGCGAGCCGTGTGCGAGGACTGCGTCGTTATAGGTCTTGAGGTCGAACTTCTTTCCCCAGCGCCGCTTCGCTTCCTCGCGCATCGCCATATGCTCCTCATACCCCGAGAAGTAGCTGAGCAACTGGGTCGAGGAGAGCTGGGCGCGGACCCATTTGCCGGCCGCCTCGCGCTCCTGCTGGAAGGCGCCCTTCATCATCAGGTCCATTGCCTGATCGCGGGTCATGCCCTCGGTCTGGATGCCGATGTCGAGCAGCGTATTGGTGATCGAGCGCAACCGCATCTTGAGCACGGTGAGCTTGAACAGCGGATCGCCGTTCAGATAATCCTGATCGGCCATCATCCCCTCGGCATAGACCGCCCAGCCTTCGACGAACGGCCCGGACGACAGCACAGCACGCAGCACCGACTTGTCCTGATTGCTATGATCGATCTGCAGCCAATGTCCCGGCATCGCTTCATGGATGCTCAGGTCGTGGATCATGTAGCTGTTATATTCGCGCAGGAACGAGGTCGCCTGCGCGTCGCTCCAATCGTCGGGGATCGGCGAAATCGCGAAGAACGTGTCCTGACCCTTGTCGAGCGGGCCCGGGGAATCGCAATAGGCGACCGCATTGCCCTGCTGGAATTTGGGCATGGTGATGATCTTCACGGGCGCGGTCGGCATCGTGACCAGCCCCTTGGCGCGCACGAAATCGCTCGCGCTGGCCAGGGTCGCCTTGGCCGCTGCCTCGACACCGTCGCGGGCCGGCCGCTGTGCGTAGCTGAGCTCGAGCGCCGCCTCGATCGCCTTTTGCCGCTGCTCGGCGGTCGGCGTGGCGGGTAGGGCGGGGGCGTCGGGCTTGCCGGCCAGGACCTGCTGCGCCAGCGCATACATCTGGTTGCGCGTCGCGTCGGCGGCGGCGGTCGCCTTTGCCTTCAGCTCGGGCCGCGTCACGGTCGAGACCAGAGCGAATTTCATCTTCTGATCGTACAATTTGGCGCCCAGCCGGAAGTCCCCCTTGGCCCCCGGCACCAGTGTCTTGTCGAGCCAGACCTGCTGATCGGCCACCGCGGTCTTCAGCTTGGCCAGCGCGGCGTCGAACCGCGCTTTGTCGGCCGGTGCCAGTTCACCGGCGTGCGGGGCGAGCATCCCTTCGGCGATTTCGACGATGCCCGAATTCTGTTTCGAGACGGTGGTAGCGTAGATCGCGGGAACTTTCGCCGCGATCAGCTGCCGTCGCGTTTCGAGCAGGAAACCGGGCAGCGCCTCCATCCGGGCGGTTGCCGCTCTCAGACGCTGCGGCCAGGGCGCATACTCGCGGGCGGCCAGCGTATAGAGCGCGCCGGCGGCGGCATCGTTGTAATTCTGCGCATTCCACGACCAGCTCTTGAGAACCTGAATGTCCCACAATTCATAGTCGAGCGCGTTCTTGAGGAGCAGATAGTCGACCTGGTTGTCGCGGCTCAGCATCTTGAAGTCGATGCGGGCCATCGCGCCGAGCAACGCCTGGTCGAATGCGACCTGGGCACCGCGGCCGCGCGCGGTGATGTCGGGCAATTTGTCGTCGAATCGATGGTCGCCGAGCTGCGTCCCGCCGACCGGAGAGAATCGCGCCAGGCTGTCGATATAGCGCTTCGTCAGCGCCGAGAATTGCGCGTTTGCGCTGATCGTCTTCGACACCGCCGGCGTCGCGATCGGGACGGGCGCGCCGAGCGGTATGGCGGCGGCGAGCAACAGGAAGGCGGTGCGGCGCATACGGAAATCCCCCTTTATCGTTGCGCCGATGTCTAAGATCGACAGGTGTCGACAGCAAGCCACGGGGCCCGATCCGGCACCTCTTCCCGCGCCACCCCGGCCTTGTGCCGGGGGCCACCGGGCCACTTCCCCAACGGTCGATGGGCGTGCGGCACGGTGGATGCAGGGACGCCCGGCATGACGGCAAAAGCTGATGCGGGCGGTCAGAATTCCTTCCAGCGGGGGGATTCACGTGCCCGAAGATCAAAGGGGGCGGTGGAATCTCACTTGTCGCTCGGCTCGCGGCCTGGTTCAAAGCTTGCTGGCCATCTCCGCCAGCTTGGCGACGGTGTTCATGTTACGTGCGGTGCCGGTCTTGGCGGTGGGGATTTTGAGTTTCGAATCCCCCATCCCCTGGTCGGTGTAACGAATGAAGATCTCCCGCGTGCCGAGCGCCATTTCCTCGCCATTCACGTTGGTCGCGTGGTCGATCGCATCACGGGGTGGCGCCGCGTCGAGGAACGTCGCGACGACGCGATTGCCCGGCGCGTCGGCGAATGGGTTGGCGTCGCGGACCGCCGCCATTTCTGCAGCGGTCCGCACCATCACGCCGACCGGCTTGCCGGCATAATCCTCCATCGCCTTTTCCAGCGCCGCCTTTACCGCGGCCTCGCCTTTGCTCGAGGTGAAGACGACATTGCCGCTGGCGATATAGGTCTTCACTTGCTCGAAGCCGGCGGCTTCGCACATCGCGACAAGCTCGGTCATCGGCAGTTTGCCGGTCCCGCCGACATTTACCGCGCGGAGCAGGGCGATATAGGCGGTCATGCAGCGAGTGCTCCCGTGAAGCTGGCGATGTCGGTAATCATCGCATCGCCGGTGAAGCGCATCTGGTCGAGACCGCGTTGCGCGGCCTCGGGATTGCCGTGCCCGCAGGCGTCGGCGATGACGATCGGCACGAAGCCGAGGTCGGCGGCATGGCGGACGGTCGGTTCGATCCCGATCTCCATCGCGATCCCGCAGATTGCCAGCGCCTGCAATCCGCAGTCGCGCAGGATGATCTCCAGTGGCGTGCCTTCGAACGCCGACATCGTGATCTTGTCGATGATCGCCTCGTCGTCACGCGGCGCCAAGTCGGGAACGACCGCGAAGCCCGGCGTATCGCGGAGGAACCATGGCCGTACGACCCCGGGATCGTCGGTATGCTGCCACGCCATCGCCGTGCGATACGCCATCCGGCCCATCAGCTTCGTCGGGAGCGAGAGGTGGCGCGTGTAGACTACCCGCATCCCGGCCGCGCGCGCCGATGCCAGCACATTCCTGATGCCGGCAATCACCGTGCCGCTTTCGACCTGGCGGCAAATGCCGATCTGCATGTCGTAGACGAGCAACGCGGCGCGCGCCGGATCGGCCCATTCGGCAAGCGTTTGCGGCAATTCGAGTCCGTAGATCGACTTCACGCGGCCTGTCCTGATGTGCGGTCGAAAGGTTCGCCGATATCGAGCCCTGCCGCAAAGAGATTTTCGATCGGCCAGGGCGCGTCGACTGCGATGGTGACCCAGTCGAGCAGGCCGGCCTTCGACAAGGGGAAATCGTCCAGATAGGTGCGGCACATCTCGATCGACTCGCATTCGAACACGATCACGACGCCCGGTTCGTCGGCTCGCGCGTAATTCTCGCGAACGATTCCCGCCTTCCACAGCCGCCAGACGTTCGACACCTCGTCCTTGAGGTAGGGCTGAACGTCGTCCATCGTGACTCCGGTTTTGAATCGGTCATAGGCGATGATCTTCATGATGCTTTCTCCTTGTCCCGGCGCGCTAGGCCGGTTCGGATCGTGCGCTCAACGCACCATCTGGTGCGTGGCGTGAAGCCGCTTTCCAAAACGGCCGGATGCGCGACGGAGTTTGCCGTCGACCTGTTGCGCGGCAAGTGGAAGCCGGTGATCCTCGCGCGGCTCAAGGACGGTCCGCAGCGTTACGGCGGGTTGCGGCGGCTGATCCCCGGCATGGCCGACAAGGTACTGACCGAGCGGCTCGCGGACCTGATCGAGCTCGGCTTTGTCGGGCAACAGGACGACGGAGCATATCGCCTCACGGAGCGCGGAGCCGCCGCGCGACCGATGCTTGAGGCGCTTTATGCCTGGGGCATGCAGGAAGCTGTCGATCGCGGCGTGACGATCCGCCCGGCGACGCGCTAGGGCTGGAGGCATGATCGACCGATTCGATTTACCGGGTTTTGACCTCGACGCCTTCGTCCGTTCCACCCTCGCCGAAGATCTGGGCGAGGGCGGGGACATAACCTCCGCCGCCGTGATCCCGGCCGACGCGCGCTTCGCCGGTGTGATGGACAGCCGCGACGCGATTACCGTCGCCGGCCTGCCGATCGCCGAGGCGTTCTTCCGGGCGCTCGATCCCGGGGTACGGATCGAGCAGTTGGTAGAGGACGGGTCGCTGCTTGCGCCCGGTACCGACCTGATGCGGTTGGAAGGCAATGGCCGCGCGATGCTGGCCGCCGAGCGTTCGGCGCTCAACACCGTCCAGCATCTGTCGGGCATCGCGACGATGACGCGTGCCTATGTCGACCGCATCGCCGGCACCGGCGCGATCCTGCTCGACACGCGCAAGACGATCCCTGGTCTCCGCGTGCTGGAGAAATATGCGACGCGGATGGGCGGCGCGACCAATTATCGCATGGGCCTGTGGGACGCGGCGATGATCAAGGACAATCACGTTGCGGTGGCGGGATCGGTGGAGGAGGCGGTGCGTCGCGCAGTCGCGGCCGGTATCGGCAGGATCATCGTCGAGGTCGATCGTGTCGACCAGATCGAGCCGGCGCTGGCCGCAGGCGCCACTCACCTGCTACTCGACAACATGGATCCTGCGACGCTGCGCGGTGCGGTGACGTTGGTGGGCGGGCGCGTCCCGACCGAGGCGTCGGGCGGCGTGCGGCTCGACACGATCCGCGCGATCGCCGAAACCGGCGTGACGTATATCAGCGTCGGGCGGCTGACCCAGTCGGCACCGGCGGCCGATATCGGCCTTGATTTCGCCGCGATCGGCTGACCGAATAGAATTGCGATAAAAGGGGTTAGGGGGCGATTCGATGGTGAGGCCGAAGTCCATAAAGCTGTTCGAAGCATTCTATCTGGGATCGATCCTGGTCGGCGCGGTCAACACCGCGATGACCTGGGCGGAAGCGGCGGCGAGCGCCGAGGCGATCCAGGTACGCCAGATGCTCGGCCCCTGGTTCATGCCGTTGTCTACCGTGTTCCTCTACACGCTCTGGCTGCTGCTCTGGTATTTCACCGCTTACGCCCGGAGCAATCTCGCGCGCTGGGCGGTCACCATCTTCTTCGCACTGTCGCTGATCGGCTTCGTTTTCACGCTGGCGACCGGGGCGCCCCCGGCCGCGGTCCCGATGGCGTTGACGGCGGCGGCGCTGCTGCTCGATGCGGTCGCCGTCATTTTTCTGTTTCGGCGCGACGCCATCGAATGGTTCGGGAAATCCGCATGAAGCTGCTTTTGCCTTTTGCCGCGATCGGGGCGGCGCTCCTGCCGGGATGGGCCCATGCGCAGGCGCTGGTCTGCACGCCCGGCGGCAATCCGCCCCGGCCCAACCCGGAATTGCCGACTGCCGACCAGCCGAAGCGCGTGCTGCCGATCGGCGGCTATACGCTGGCGATCACCTGGGGACCGGAATATTGCCGCAACGGCGGTTTCGCTCCCTCGGCACGCTTCCAGTGCGGCAGCGGCAATCGCTTCGGCTTCACGCTACACGGCCTTTGGCCCGACGGTATCGGCAAGCAATGGCCGCAATATTGCACCGCCACCGACTTGGTCCCCCCCGCGGTAATCAAGGGCATGCTGTGTTCGACGCCGTCGGCGCAATTGATCCAGCACGAATGGGCCAAACACGGCACCTGCATGGGGACCACGCCCGCCGCCTATTTCGCGCGGTCGAGCGCGATGTATGCTAAGCTGCGTTTTCCCGACATGGATGCCCTGTCGCGTCGCCCGTTGACCGTCGGCCAATTCGCCGCTGCCTTCGCAGCCTCCAATCCAGATATCCCCGCGACCGCGATCCGCGTCACTGCGAAAAGCGGCTGGCTCGACGAGTTGTGGCTCTGCCTCGATACGCGCTTCGCCTATACGCGCTGCAAGGCAGGGACCGGCGGGCTACCGGCCAATGCGCGGCTCAAGATTTGGCGCGGACATCGCTGAGGATCGCCAGCGGTAAGCCGTGATCCGTCCCGGAACTTCAGCTCTCGATCAGCGCCGTCGAGGGATGATGCTTGTCGAGATGCTTGCGAATGATCTTCAGATTGCGCGTGTTAGACCGGAAAAAGAAGTCGGGCACCGCGCCGATCAACGGAATCAGGCCAAGCACGAAGTCGATGCCGACATTGCCGAACATCCGCGCCATCTGCGCCTTCGACATGCCCAGGTTGCGCGCTTCCCACACCATATAGGCGCCGAGTGCCGCGCCGATCACGTCGCCGCCGACCGGCAAGATGTCGAGGATGACGTCGAGACCCAGTCGCTGGTTGGTGCCAGGGATCTTGATCAATCCTTCGAGCAGATGCTCCATCCCCTCGATGCGCTTGCGCACCGAGGCGGCGTCGCGCCCAAGAGGGACGATCTGGGTCAAATCGGGGCGCGGCATGCGCGTGGTGTTAGCCATAATACCATCTAGTTGGTGTCGTTCCGCAGGCGATTCAACGGGTGCCATGCGCGCGGGTTCCCCTGCCATTGCTGCAGGCGCAGCGACACCAGAGACCAGCGGAAGGGCGTGGCGATGGGAATGAAGGCGACATCGGCCGCCAGCGCCGTGTCGGCAGCGGCGATCTGCGTCGCGCGTTCTGCCATCGTGGGCGCGTCGCGAGCGGCAGTCAGCGCCGCTTGCGCGTCATCGCTGCACGCAACGCATGCCGCCGCCAGATACCAGCGCGCACTGTCATAAGGCGCGACTTCGTCGACCAGGCGCAGATCGGTTTCCGCGGTCATCGCCACCCG
This sequence comes from uncultured Stakelama sp., assembly GCA_964521615.1. Taxonomy (GTDB): domain Bacteria; phylum Pseudomonadota; class Alphaproteobacteria; order Sphingomonadales; family Sphingomonadaceae; genus Sphingomonas. The sequence continues at coordinate 24,668 of CAZFTL010000001.1, forward strand.
GATCGGCCGAATGCCGATCGCAGCCAATTGCACGCCCAACTGTCCCCACAACACGTTGCCGCCGGGCGTATCGGGCAGCGCCACCCTCAAGCTGATCTCGCCGGGATTGGCGGCGCGATAGCGGGCCACCTGCTGCCGGGCGTCGGCGAGCCGCGCGTCGGGCGCCAGCGTCGCCCAGCCCGGCACCGCGGGTGGGGCGGCGGAATCGAGCTTGTCGGGCAGCAACCGCTCGACCGGTTGTCCCCAATCGGACGTGAACGCGGCGATGATCGCCGGACGGTCGATCGCTTCGGCTACCGCCCCGCGGCCGGCGGCGCTGGCGAGCAATCCCTGACGATTGACGATGGCGAGCCCGAACAGGCCGGTAGCCGGATCGATCTTGATGTTCATCGGCGCGGGCTTGGCGATCACGACGAGCGGCCAGTCGCTCAGCGAACCGCCCGCCACGAGGTCCGATCGCTTGTGCGTGAAGCGGACGATCGCCCGGGCGGCGCTTTCGCCGAACAGCTGGACATTCTGTTCCGGGCTCGGCTCCGAAACCTCGTCGTCGGGCGATCGCGCAGGGTCGAAGGCGGGACGCAGCATCACCGCACCGTCCGCGATCGAGGCGACGCGGAAGGGACCGCTGCCGCCCGGCGGGTTCTCCCGACGGATCGCCAGTTCGGGCTGCGCGAACAGCTTCAGCAGATCGGGGCGAGGGCGGCTCAACCGCACCTCGATGACCAAGTCGGTCATCGCGACCACATCGTCGACCGCGCTCAGGAAGGGTTTCAGCGGATTGTGCGATTGCGGCGCGATGGCGCGTTTCAGGATGATCGCGACATCCGCTGCGGTCACCTTGCCGCCATTCGTCCATTCTGCCTCGCGCAGACGGAAAATATAGGTTCGGCCCTGATCGATCACGATCCAGCGCTCGGCGAGGCCGGGCTCGACTTGCCCGGCGGCATCGAACCGCACCAATCCCTGCGCCGTGGCGTCGAGCAGCAGCCGTTGCGTCGTATCGGCGGGCCGCTTGTTGACATCGGGATAGGACGGCCGCCCCCCGATCGCGCTGACCACCACTGGCCCCGTGTCGGGGCGCGGGCTGCACGCTGCCAGGAGCATCAGGGCGAGGACGGGAAGGCGACGGCACGCGGTCATCGGCATCTTGTGCCAAAGTCGCGAGCCGGACGCCATGGTGCGGACGGCGGGACTCGAACCCGCACACCCGAATGGGCGAGGGATTTTAAGTCCCGTGCGTCTACCAATTTCGCCACGTCCGCGTTCGCGCACAGGTTGCCCAGGCGCGCGCCGGGGTCAAGCGTCGAGTCGGAAGGAATGGTGGCCGTCACGCGCGTAAATCGCGCAACCTTGGTCAGACGCTAGGCGCCTGCCGGCTTTCCTCCGGAGAGTCCTGGCTCAAGCCGTGCTCGAGCCAGGCCATTGCGCCTCAGGAAACGTTGAGCCGGACGCGCATTTCCTTACCGGGCTTGAAATAGGGGACGCGCTTTGCGTCGACTTCCACCACTTCGCCCGTCCGCGGGTTGCGGCCGGTGCGGGCGCCGCGCGCTCGAGTGGAAAATGCGCCGAAGCCCCTCAGTTCGACGCGACCGTCGGCGGCCAAGCGCCTCGAAATCTCGTCGAAGAACGTCGTTACGATCGCTTCGACGTCCCGAAGCGCAAGGTCTGGATTGGCGTCTGCTAACTTCTGAATTAGTTCCGAACGGATCATACGAACACGGTCTCCCCAAGTCGAAGGACCACCGGAACACTCCCGGTCTTCTCCATCGACCGCCCGCCCCCGTGACTTCCCCCCACGGAAAACAGGCCCCCTCCGCCGCATATCATAATGAAATTGCATCGATCGCAATAGGACCGATTCGACACACAAAGCGTAACAAAAAGGGTAGCGTCCTCAGGACGCTACCCATTCTGAGCCATTTTGGCCTTATTTCTTGGTGTCGCGGGCCTTGAGCGCTTCGCCCAGGATGTCGCCCAGCGATGCGCCCGAATCGGACGAACCGTATTGCGCGACAGCCTGCTTCTCTTCGGCGATCTGCATCGCCTTGACCGAGAAGGTCGGCTTCTTCGACCGGTCGAAACCGGTGACCATCGCGTCGAACTTCTGGCCGACCTGGAAACGCTCAGGACGCTGTTCGTCGCGGTCGCGGCCGAGATCGGTGCGCTTGATGAAGCCGGTTGCGCCATCGTCGCCGACCTGCACTTCGAGACCCGCGTCGCGGACTTCGAGCACGGTGACGGTAACGATCGAGTTCTTGTTGAGCTTGTCGCCCGCGCCTGCGGCCACCGCCGCCGACGGACCGCCACGCTCGAGCTGCTTCATGCCGAGCGAGATGCGCTCCTTCTCGGCGTCGATGTCGAGCACGATCGCCTTCACGACTTCACCCTTGCGGTGCAGGTTGAGCGCATCCTCGCCAGAGATGCCCCAGGCGATGTCGGACATGTGGACCATGCCGTCGACATCGTTGTCGAGGCCGATGAACAGGCCGAATTCGGTCGCGTTCTTGACTTCGCCTTCGACGGTCGAGCCGACCGGATGGGCCGCGGCGAACGCTTCCCACGGATTGGCCTGAGCCTGCTTCAGGCCGAGCGAGATGCGGCGCTTGTCCTCGTCGACCTCGAGCACCACGACATCGACTTCCTGCGAGGTCGAGACGATCTTGCCCGGATGGACGTTCTTCTTGGTCCAGCTCATTTCCGAGACGTGGACCAGGCCCTCGATGCCCGGCTCGAGCTCGACGAACGCACCATATTCGGTGATGTTCGTCACGCGGCCCGACATCTTGGCGCCGACATGATACTTGGCGGCCGCGCCATCCCACGGATCGCTCTCGAGCTGCTTCATGCCGAGCGAGATGCGCTGCGTGTCCTTGTTGATGCGGATGATCTGAACCTTGACGGTGTCGCCGATGTTCAGGACCTCGCTCGGGTGCTGGACGCGCTTGTAGGAGAGGTCGGTGACGTGGAGCAGGCCGTCGATGCCGCCCAGGTCGACGAACGCACCGTAATCGGTGATGTTCTTGACGACGCCGTCGATGATCTGGCCCTCGTGCAGGCTCTGGATCAGGCCCGAACGCTGTTCGGCGCGGGTTTCCTCGAGCACCGCGCGACGCGACACGACGATGTTGCCGCGCTTGCGGTCCATCTTCAGGATCTGGAAGGGCTGCGGGATGTCCATCAGCGGCTGAACGTCGCGGACCGGACGGATATCGACCTGCGAGCCGGGCAGGAAGGCCACGGCGCCGTCGAGATCGACGGTGAAGCCGCCCTTGACGCGGCCGAAGATGACGCCCTCGACGCGGGCCGACTGGACGAACTCGGCTTCCAGCTTGTCCCACGCGGCTTCGCGACGGGCGCGGTCACGCGAGAGCATCGCTTCGCCATTGGCGTTCTCGACGCGGTCGACGAACACTTCGACTTCGTCGCCAACCTTCAGGTCGGCCTTCTGGCCCGGCGCGGCGAATTCGCGTAGCGGCACGCGGCCTTCGCTCTTCAGGCCGACGTCGATGACGGCCATGTCGTTCTCGATGCCGGTGACGGTGCCGTGCACCACGCGGCCCTCGAAGCCATCGGCGTCGCCGAGGGTCATTTCGAGCATTTTCGCGAAATCGTCGCGCGTCGGATTTGCCGTAGTGGCCATAAAAATAGGGTTCCTGATCAACTGTTTCCGGCCAACCGGTTGTCTCCGGTGGTCTTGGCCAAAACGCCGCGACAGCCGTATGCCGGCGCGGCATCCGATGGGCAGAGACTGCGGAGGAGGGGGCTCAACGCTAAAATGCGAAAAGGGCGCGAGAGGACACCTCCGCGCCTTCCTCCGCGAGAACCTGCTCGCCGGACGGGCGCGCACATAGCCATTTTGCCCTCGGGAGGCAAGCCGGAGCCTGCCGCCCGCCAAGCCGATGCGACGGAGCGGGCGGCAGGCGGGTCAGCCGATCGCCTTCGGCCGTCCCGTCTCGTCCACCGCAACCATCACGAACTCTGCGGTCGCGGCCCGCCGTCGATCGGCGCTGAGCAGGTTTTCCGCCCATAATTCAACGCCGACGCGCACGGAGCTGCGACCGCTCATCATCACCCGGGCGATCAGTTCGACCATCTCGCCTTCGCGCACCGGCGAGCGGAAGTCGATCCGGTCGGACGCGGCCATCACCATCACCGCGCGGGCATGGCGGGTCGAGGCGACGAACGCCGCTTTGCCAAGCATGCGCAGCGCGTCGCCACCGAACAGCGTGCCATAATGATTGGTCTGGGGCGGGAAGACCATGTCGACCATGTGCAGCCGGCCGTCATCGGGCTCGGTCGCGCCGCCATCGATCGGCGGTAACGGCCCGCGATCCGTGCCCTTGGCAGCGACCAGGGTGAACAGGCCGCGCGTGCACAGCCGCCGCTCGCCGCTCAGCAGCGCCTCCGCAATCAGTTCGATCTCGACATCGACCGATCGCGTGCCGGCCCGCACGACCCGCCCCGCCGCTTCGATCAGTTCGCCCTTCAGCGCGGGGGCGGCGAAGTCGATCCGTTCGGAGGCAGCGGTGACGAAGGGCGCCCGGCCATGGCGCGAGGCGGCGAGGAACGCCACCTTGTCCATGTGCGCGAGCGCTTCTCCGCCGAACAGCGTGCCGTGATGATTGGTGTCGCCCGGGAACACCATGTCGATGAGGCGGACGACACCGGGCATCAGGCCGGCTCCGCCACACGGACGCGCAACTCGCGCGCCGCCGCGACCATCGCGTCGATCGCCGGCTTCACCTCGGCCCAGTTGCGCGTCTTGAGCCCGCAATCGGGGTTCACCCAAAGCTGTTCGGGGCGAAGGTGGTTCTGCGCTAGCCGGATCAGCGTGACCATCTCCTCAACGCTCGGCACGCGCGGGGCATGGATGTCATAGACGCCCGGCCCGATCGCGCTCGGATAGCGATAGGCCGCGAAGCCTTCGAGCAACTCCATTTGCGACCGCGCCGTCTCGATCGAGATCACATCGGTGTCCATCGCGCCGAGCGAGGGCAGGATGTCGTTGAACTCCGAGTAGCACATATGCGTGTGGATCTGCGTTGCGTCGGCCACGCCCGCTGCCGATAGCCGGAAGCAATCGACCGCCCAGTCGAGATAGTGCTGCCAGTCGCGCCGGCGCAGCGGCAGGCCTTCGCGCAACGCCGCCTCGTCGATCTGGATCGCTTTGGCCCCGGCCGCTTCGAGGTCGAGGACCTCGTCGCGAATGGCCAATGCGATCTGGCGGCACGACGCCTCGCGCGGCTGATCGTCGCGGACGAACGACCAGTTCAGGATCGTCACCGGTCCGGTCAGCATGCCCTTCATCGGCTTGTCGGTCAGGCTCTGGGCGTATTTCCACCAGGCGACCGTCATCGGCGTTGGACGCGACACGTCGCCATAGAGGATCGGCGGGCGCACGCAGCGCGAGCCATAGGATTGCACCCAGCCGCTCACGGTGAAGGCGAAGCCCGACAGCTGCTCGCCGAAATACTGCACCATGTCGTTCCGCTCGAACTCGCCATGGACGAGCATGTCGAGCCCGGCTTCTTCCTGCCAGCGGATCGCGCGTTCGGTCTCCTCGCGCAGGAATTGCTCATAGGCGGCGGCGTCGAGCGTCCCGCGATTGTGATCGGCACGCGCGCGGCGCACTTCGGCGGTCTGCGGAAACGAGCCGATCGTGGTCGTCGGAAAGGCCGGCAGGCCGAGCGCTTCCGCCTGCGCGGTGGCGCGAACGGGGTAGGGAGAGTGCCGCTCGCGGTCGGCCGGGGTAATCGCGGCCAATCGCTCGGCCACGGCCTCGTTGTGGATTCGCGGCGAGGTCCTGCGCGCCGCCGCCGCCGCGCTCGAAGCGGCCAGGGCATTGGCGACGCTGTCGCGGCCCTCATTGAGCGCGCGCTTCAGGATCGCCAGTTCGCCGACCTTCTGCACCGCAAAGGCGAGCCATTGCGCGATCTCCGGATCGATCTTGCGTTCGAGCGCGAGGTCGACCGGGGTGTGGAGCAGCGAGCAGGACGGGGCGAGGACCACGTCGCGCTGCGCCGCGATCGGCTCCAGCCTGTCGAGCAGGGCGGCGAGATCGGCACGCCAGACATTACGTCCGTCGATCACGCCGAGCGACAGCAATAGCGACCTGGGCGCCTTGGCCAGCACGGTGTCGAGCTGCTGCGGCGCGCGGACCAGATCGATGTGCAGCCCGGCGACGGGCAGATGCACCGCAAGGTCGAGATTGTCCTCGAGCCCGCCGAAATAGGTGGCGAGCATCAGCTTCACGCCGGCGCGCGGTAGCTTGGCATAAGCGCGGGTGATCGCGTTGCGCTGGCGTTCGCTCAGATCGAGCACGAGCACCGGCTCATCGATCTGCACCCACTCCGCGCCGGCTTGGCCGAGCTGGGTAAGGATCGCGGTATAGAGCCCCAGCACGTCGTCGAGATAGTCGAACGGATCGATCCCGCGGCCCTTGGCCAGGCTCAGCCAGGTCACCGGGCCGAGCAGCACCGGGCGCGTCTCATACCCCTGCGCCTTTGCCTCGCGATACTCGTCGACGATCTTGGCCGCGCTGAGCGCGAGCTTCTGCCCCGCGACCAGTTCGGGGACCATGTAGTGATAGTTGGTGTCGAACCATTTGGTCATCTCGCAGGCGGTCAGGCTACCGGGCTCGTGATCGCACTCGGCATGGTCGCCAGTCGTACCGCGTGCCATTGCGAAATAGGTGGCCAGATCCGCGTGGCCGGTCGCCTTGCCATAGCGATTGGGGATCGCCCCCAGCATCAGGCTGGCGTCGAGGACATGGTCGTAAAGCGAGAAATCGTTGCTTGGCAGCCAGTCGGCACCGAGCGATTTCTGCCGCGCCCAGGCGGCGGTGCGCAGCCCGGCGGCGGATTCGAGCAAGTCGGCTTCGCTCGTCTTGCCAGACCAGAAGGATTCGAGTGCGGTCTTCAGTTCGCGGCGCGGGCCGATGCGCGGGAAACCGAGCGTGGCAACAGTGACGGTCATGGTCTTCATACCCCGATGAAGGGCAGGGCTTGAAACCAGACACGAGCACGCATGGGCGACGCACGGGCCGACCGCGGGATGCAAGCGGCCAGCCCGGACACCCCGCCGGTGGACGTTATCGCGTCGGAGGCAGGTCTCCTGGCTCACGGGTCAGCACGGACGATCCGTCTTCCCGGGGACTCGCATCCCCAGTGACATGAATGGATCGCCGCTCGCCGCTTACAGTTGCGGGGGCAGCGCCGGCCTTGGCCCCAAGGGGCCGCACCGGCTTCCCGTCTTAGCTTCGGCGCGGGCAAACCCGTCCGAAGAACCTCGACACGCGCCTTATCCCGCTGAAAACGCGTCAGGTCAAGCGAGATATAAAGAATTCTTTATATGACGGGGGTGGGCGAATGTCAGCGATACATATTTGACAAACCGACACCGGTTGTGGCCGTTCTCGTCTGGCGATTTGCTGCTTGGTCTTGCGAAAGGAATCTGTTGAGATGCCTAGGCCGATGGAGAAACCGGAGTGATCGTCACGGCGCTCGCAATGCTGTTCGCGATGCCAGCGAGCCAACCGCATACCTACAAGCTGATCGGTGGCCCCTCTAACAAGGTTTATCGCAGTTGGTCGCAATGCGAGGTCGCACGGCGCGCCGCCGCTCGGCGCCTTCGCGCAGAAACCGAGGCCGCGCGTGCCCTGCCAAAGAGGCGCCGGAAGTATCGCTGGGTGGTCGAGCCGCTATGCACTCCCTGGTCGTAGGGTTGCAGCCCACTTAATCGCCAAAAATCCTCCCTGTTTCGGGAGGAACATGCCCCTTACCGCTTCGCCGCCGCCTTCAGCTGCACTTGCCGCTCGACCAGTTCGATCGCCCGCTTCACCGCGGCTTCGATCGACAGGAAACTGGTGTCGAGGATTCCGGCATCGACCGCCATCACCAACGGCGCGGCATCGCGCCCCATGTCGCGCTGGTCGCGCGCGCGAATGTCGGCGAGTACCTTGTCGAGGCTGATCGTGCTGCCCTTGGCCTTCAATTCGGCATGACGGCGGCGGGCGCGGATCTGGGGCGTCGCTTTCACGAACAGTTTCGCGTCGGCATCGGGGGCGATCACCGTGCCGATGTCGCGCCCGTCGAGCACTGCGCCGCCGTCCTGATGCGCGAACTTGCGCTGACGCTGGAGCAAGGCCGCGCGGACCAGCGGGTGTGCCGAGACGATCGAGGCAAGCTGCCCGGCTTCGTCGCTGCGCAAGGCGGGGTCGTCGAGCAGCGCGTCGTCGAAATTACTCGCGGCGACCGCATCGGCTTCTTTCGATGGGTCGAGTTCGAGCCGCCGGACATTCTCCCCGACCGCGCGATAGAGCAGGCCGGTGTCGAGGTGCGACAGGCCGTAATGCTTGGCCAGGGCGCGGGCGATCGTGCCCTTGCCGCTGGCGGCGGGACCGTCGACGGCGATGATCATACGCTGAACTCCATCGCCGCGCTCTAGGCGATGGCGTCCTGCCGCGCCAGCCAGCCGCGGATCAGCGCAACCGTTTCCAGCGTCCGGTCGGCGAAGATGCCGTGCGCGGAGCCGGGGATGGTGGCAAATTCCGCGCCGGGCACGCGCGCGGCGAATCCGGCGAGCGTCGGCGGCCGCGCCTCGTCATGTTGCCCGCCCATGAAGATCGTCCGCCGCCCGTCGAGCGTCGCGAGCAGCGGTTCGCCGTCATAATCCTTGAGGCTGCCGGTACAGGCGAACTCGCTCGGCCCCCACATCGCGTTGTAGAGTTTGGGATTGAACCCGCCCGGATGTGCGCCGGCATAGCGGATGGCGGCAGGCTTGGCCGGTTCGCGGCCATTGAACGCGCGGTAGAAAGCGTCGACTCCGTCATCGCACGTACGGCTCTTGCCCTGGTCGCACGTCGCGATCTCGGCCTGGACGTCGGCCGGCAATTCGCCGCGCAGGATATTGGCGTCGGCGATCCAGCTCCGGGTCGAGACGAGCGGACTCGCCAGCGCCAGCCCGCGCAGCGCCGTCGACCGGCCCTTGCCATATTCCCGGGCGCCATATTCGAGCGCGAGCGTGCCGCCCCAGCTATGCCCGAGCAGATGCCAGCGCTCGATCCCCAGCGCCTTGCGGACCAGCTCGATCTCATCGACGAAGCGGTCGACCCGCCAGTTCTTCGGATCGTTGGGCCGGTCCGACTGACCGCAGTCGAGCTGATCGTAGAGCACTACCGCGCGCTCGTCGGCCAGCGCCACTGCCGGCATGAAATGCTCGTGATCGCCGCCCGGCCCGCCGTGCAGCATGACGATCGGCGGCTTGCCGCCCGTCAGCTTGCCATTGACCCGGACATAGACCCGGCCGCCCTCGACGGGCACCATCGTCTCGAGATCGGGCGCAGGGTAGCCGTCCGGCTTGCGCGCGAAGAGCGGGCGGGGAAAGGCGAAGGCCGCGCCGAGCGCGATCCCGCCTGCGATGAACCCGCGCCGGTCGATCATGCGCATATCGCGTCAGCCACCCCTCAATTGCTCGAGCGTGTCATAGAAGATCGGATAGCTGGTCGCGACCGGCGCGACGTCGTCGATCGTGACCGGCCGTTTCGCGACCAGCCCCGCGACGGTCATCGCCATGGCGATACGGTGGTCGAGCAGCGACGCGACGGTGCCGCCGCCGGGGATGGGCTCGCCGCCGGTGCCGGTGATGGCGAGACCGTCCTCGAATTCTTCGATCGCGACGCCGCACGCTTCCAGCGCGTCCTTCATCGCCGCGATGCGGTCGGATTCCTTGACGCGCAGTTCGTCGGCACCGCGCGCCACGGTGCGCCCCTCGGCGAGCGCCGCCGCGACGAACAGCACCGGATATTCGTCGATCATGCTCGGCGCCAGGTCGGGCGGCACGTCGATTGCCTTCAGCGCGGCATGCCGCACGATCAGGTCGGCGACCGGCTCGCCGCCGACGATGCGCGGATCGACCTCGGTGATGTCGGCGCCCATCATGCGCAGCGCGGTGAAGATGCCTGCGCGCGTCGGGTTGAGCCCGACATTGGCGATCGTCACCTCGCTGCCCGGTACGATCGACGCCGCGACTGCCCAGAACGCCGCCGAGCTGGGATCGCCCGGCACGACGATCTGCTGCGGCTTCAGTTCGGCCTCGCCATGGATCGAGATCACGCGGCCGCGATTGGTCGCCTCGACCGTCAAATTGGCGCCGAACCCGGCCAGCATCCGCTCGCTATGGTCGCGCGTCGGCACTGGCTCGATCACCCGGGTGATGCCCGGCGTGTTGAGCCCCGCCAGGATCACCGCCGATTTCACCTGCGCCGAGGCGACGGGGAGCGTGTATTCGATCGGCACCGCCGGGCAGATGCCGCGCACCATCATCGGCAAGCGACCACCAGGACTGGAGGTGAACTCTGCGCCCATCAGCGACAGTGGATCGATCACGCGGCCCATGGGGCGTTTGCTGAGCGAGGCGTCGCCGGTGAAGGTCGCGGTGATCGGATGACTGGCGACCAGGCCGGCGAGCAGGCGGGTAGAGGTTCCAGAATTGCCCATGTCGAGCGCCCCAGCGGGTTGCAGTAAGCCGCCGACCCCGACACCCCAGACGCGCCAGATGCCGTCCGCGTCGCGCTCTATCGTTGCCCCCATCGCGCGCATCGCCGCCGCGGTGGCGAGCACGTCCTCCCCCTCCAGCAATCCCTCGATCCGGCTTTCGCCCACCGCCAGGCTCGACAACATCAGCGACCGATGGCTGATCGACTTGTCGCCGGGGACGGTGACGCGGCCCGACAAGCGAGGCGCCGATTCGACGGTGAGCGATTTGGGAGCGGAATGCGACATCGGCCGCGGGCTTTGACAGCCACCTTGCGCTATGGCAAGGCGCGCGCCACTTTAGGGTCCAAACCCCGAAAATCGCATAAATCGAAAGGTACGAAGCGGCATGGTCAAGCCGGAATGGGGCACGAAGCGTACGTGCCCGAAATGCGCCACGCGTTTCTATGATCTGGGCAAGGAAGACCCGGTGACCTGCATCAATTGCGGCACCGCATGGGAGCCCGAGCCGATCCTGAAGTCGAAGCAGCCACTGCCGTTCGAGGTGGTCAAGGCCGAGAAGCCTGAAAAGGACGATTCGGATCTGGAAGGCGAGGATCTGGACATCGAGGACGAGGGCGAGCCCTCGGCCGACGATGAAGTCGATCTCGGCGGGGACGACGATCTCGGTGTCGAGACCGGCGGCGACGAAGACGACAGCTGATCGACGAAAAATTTACGGCAAGCGGGCTAATCACCCGCTTGTCAAAGGGGCGCAGTCCGTCTAGGGCCCGCCTCCTTCCCGGAAGGTGTGGGGCCGTAGCTCAGCTGGGAGAGCGCTGCAATGGCATTGCAGAGGTCAGGGGTTCGATCCCCCTCGGCTCCACCAACCGTTTCGCAGGACTGAAAGAGCCCGCGGCACCGAGAGGTGCGGCGGGCTTTTTCGTCGCTGCCGGTTTTCAAGCCGGCCGCTAGCTGTCCCAGCGTCCGGCTATTATCTCGCGCGCGTAGGCACTGACGCCGCGGTTCGATATCGCGGCTCTGAAAAACCTCTTATCGACGTACTCGTGGAAATTATAGAATATACCGCTCTCGTAATCTAATCCTTGGAATCCCTTTTTGTTATTTGATAAGATAGAGAAGGTCCAAGTGCCCTTCTCAGGGCTTCTAAATCTGGCTTTTTTCCACGAGAATTTACCATTCGCTGCCATCGCGCATTCACCGAGAGCAATGGCTGTGTCGATCAGCATGGAGGATAAACCCGATGGCAGAATTTTCTGGTCGAGGTCTTTTAGTACGGCTTTGGCACCGCGAATGTCGCCCCATTCGATCGCAGACCAAGAATCGATTCTATTAAAGAACCTTCCCAATTCATCTTCGGTAGGATTTTCAAAATCCTGGTGGATATCGAAATTACCTAGAAGTGTCGACAGTGCGGAAATTCGCTGACCCTTGGTGTCCATAAAGTACTCGAAGTTATCGTTTGCGTACTTTCCATTGGGCGGTGCGGCCCCTGGGGAGTGCGGTGGAGAATACAGCGGATACTCACGCAGCAGCGTAGTTAGACGGCTTGACCCCCTAACCACACCCCTGACAGGCTCGAGCATCTGCCGGAGGCCTTCGGCCCAGGAAGGGCCTCTAATTGTGATCGTCATTTCGCTGCTCGATCTCCATTCGCGGCCTCAATGGCGGGCTAAACTCGCATAGATTTCCCTCTGGCGCTGCATCAGATTTGTCGGGCCAGTTGCAACTGGCACGCATCTGGCGATTGACCCCAAACAAGCGGGCCGCTGACAATCGCGATAGCCCGGGCTAGGGCGAGCCCTCCCGCCAGCAGGACCGCCGCATGCCCGCCATCGATTTCGCCGCCTACTCTTCGCGCACGCTCGACGACGCAACGATCCCCGAACTGCCCAACCATTATCGCGGCAAGGTCCGCGACAATTACGATCTCGCCGATGGGCGTCGGGTCATCATCGCCAGCGATCGGCTGAGCGCGTTCGACCGCATCCTCTGCGCGATCCCGTTCAAGGGCGAGGTGCTGACCCAGACCGCGCGCTTCTGGTTCGAACGGACGGCGGACATCTGCGCCAACCATGTGCTCGACTATCCCGACCCCAACGTGCTGATCTGTCGCCGGCTCGACATCCTGCCGGTTGAGATCGTCGTGCGCGGCTATCTGGCGGGGACCACCGGCACCTCGATCCTGACGCTCTACAAGCAAGGGCAGCGAACGATGTACGGGATGACCTTGCCCGACGGGATGCGCGACAATGAGCGGCTCGCCGCGCCGGTCATCACCCCGACCAGCAAGGAATTCGACGGCGGGCATGACGAGCCGCTGACCCCCGCCGACATTCTCGAGCGCAAGCTGCTGACGCCGGCGCAATGGGACCAACTCAGCACCACGGCGCTCGCGCTCTTCGCGCGGGGGCAGGAACTGGCGGCGGAATGCGGGCTGATCCTGGCCGATACCAAATACGAATTCGGCGTCGCATCCGACGGCGCGATCGTACTGGCCGACGAGATTCACACGCCCGACAGCAGCCGCTATTGGCGGCAGGCGAGCTATCAGGCGCGGTTCGAGGCCGGCGAACGCCCCGACAGCTTCGACAAGGACGTGGTGCGGGCCTGGGTAGCGGCGCGGTGCGATCCCTATAAGGATCCGATCCCCGATATCCCGCTGGACCTGATCGCCTCCACCGCGGCGGTCTACGCCGAGGCTTTCGAAATGATCACTGGCCGGGATTTCGCGCCCGATCTGACCGGCGCGACGGTGCTGGAGCGCATCCGCAGCCGGCTGGCGCCATTGTTCGCGACGGATTGAGACGCGATCGGGGGGATGCGCAACGGGCGGCGAATGCCCATCTGCCCGGCGACGACACGGCCGGGCACGGAGATCGACCATCTTTCACTTCATCTTCGCGACGCCGAGCCTGATCGTCATCGCACGCTGGCTCTGGCCGTTGGCGCTCCCCTTATGGGCAAAGATCGCCGCTTCCGTCCTGCTCCTGCTGGCCTCGCAATATCATTACTGGAGCCGGCTTTCCTCCGGATCGGTCTTCGCGCCGGAATTTCCGCGGCCGCTCGTCGTTGCGTTCAACTGGATGACGGGGGCGATCCTGCTGCTCGCGGTCCTGCAACTCGTGCTCGACGCCGGGACGTTGGTGGCAATGCTGGCGGTCCGCCATGTCGTCGGCGTCCCCGACGACGTACGCTATGCGGTCGGCGCGCTGGCGGGGCTGCTGGCGATGATTGGCGTCGCGGCGGCGATGCGCGTCCCGCCGCTCAAGGATGTCGAAATCTCCATTCCCGGCCTGCCGCCGCAATTCCACGGTTATCGATTGCTGCAGCTCACCGATCTCCACATCAGCCGATTGTTTCCGGCGTCCTGGGCGCGCGCGATGGTCGATCGTGCCGCGACGATAGGAGTCGATCTGATCGTCGTCACCGGCGATTTCATCGATGGCTCGGTTGACATGCGGCGGCGGGATATCGAGCCGCTGCGAGCATTGCGGGCGCCCGATGGGGTCCTGGCCATTCCCGGCAACCACGAATATTTCTTCGATTACGCCGCCTGGATGGAGCATCTCGCCGGCCTTGGCTTCACCATGTTGCCCAATGCCCATGTCGTGCTGGAACGCGGCGAGGGGCGACTGATCGTCGCCGGCGTCACCGATCTGTCGGCGCCGGGGTTCGGACAGCCGGCCCCCGACCTCGATGCCGCGCTCGCCGGGGCGCCTGCCGGCGCCCCCATCCTGCTGCTCGACCATCAGCCGCGAAACGCGCGACAGGCTGCCGATCGCGGTGTCGCGCTGCAGCTGTCGGGGCACACGCATGGCGGGATGATCCGCGGGCTCGACCGCCTGGTGGCGCGCAGTAACGGCGGGTTCGTGTCGGGGCGCTATGCCGTCGGCGGGATGACCTTGTACGTCAATAACGGCACCGCCCTTTGGCCCGGCTTCGCGATCCGTCTGGGCCGGCCGTCGGAACTGACCCGGATCACGCTGCGCGCCGGGTAACCGCGGCTGCCAGAGCGGAGGGAAGCCGTGCTGTTTCAGCGGCGTCGGCGGCGCGCGGCTTCGGCATCGGGTGGCACGTCGCTTTCGACCAGCTCGACGATCTCGAAGACATGGCTCCTCCAGCCACGTGCAGCGGCGGCATCCCGCGTGGCGGTGCTTTTGCCTTTGGCCTCGGCAAGGGTTTTCGTGTGACCCCAGAAGACGTCGGTCTTGCCGCTCGCCAGCTCGGCGACGATCCGCCAGTAATGCGTGAAGGGGTCGGCGGTCGGGCCGATGGTTTTCACATAGCCGTCGGGCAGGGTTGCCGTCAGGTACCGCCGCTTGCGTGCCATCTGATGATCCTTCCGCACGTCGCCGCCCGGGACGACGGTCGAGCGTAGCATGGAACGGCGTACCTCTAAGGGGAACCATCCTTTACAATAATATGATGATTCCCGATGGTGTCGGCGACGGATGCTGCGCGGAGTACCCAGGCCGATGATCGACAGCACCCGAGTTTCGCGCCGGGCACTGGCAAGGATCGTCGCGGGCGCGGGGGCGGGCCTGGCGTGGGGAGATCGGGCCGTAACAGCATCGCCGATGAGCGCCGACCCGATCGTGCTTCGCGAATTCGTCTATGCCGACGCACCCTATCCGCAATGCCATGCCTCGACGATCGTCGAGATGCGTGACGGGGCGCTCGGCGCGGCGTGGTTCGGGGGGACGAAG
This sequence comes from uncultured Stakelama sp., assembly GCA_964521615.1. Taxonomy (GTDB): domain Bacteria; phylum Pseudomonadota; class Alphaproteobacteria; order Sphingomonadales; family Sphingomonadaceae; genus Sphingomonas. Next base: position 39,870 of record CAZFTL010000001.1, read on the forward strand.
GAACGCAACCCGGATGTCACGATCTGGTTTGCGCGGCGCGGGCCGGCGGGGTGGAGCACGCCCGTCCGGGTCGCCGACGGACTTCAGCCGGCTGCACCCCGGCTGCCGACCTGGAACCCGGTCCTGTTCCAGGATCCGGGCGGCGACCTGCACATGTTCTACAAGGTGGGGCCGAGCCCTTCGACTTGGTGGGGGATGACGATCACGTCGTCGGACGAAGGACGGACCTGGTCGCCGCCGCGACGGCTGCCGACCGGCACTCTAGGCCCGATCAAGAACAAGCCGGTCGTGCTGGCCAATGGCGACTGGCTGGCGCCGTCGAGCTTGGAAAGCGCCGTCGCGTGGGCAATCCATTTCGAACGCAGCCGCGACCGCGGCCGCACGTGGCAGGCGACGACGCCAGTCGCCTCGCCCATGAATATCGATGCGATCCAGCCGAGCATCCTGTTCCACCGGGACGGCGCGTTGCAGGCGGTCGCCCGCACGCGTCAGGGAGCCTTGGCCGCGAGCTGGTCGCGCGACGGCGGGTTGACCTGGTCTCCGCTGGCCGCGATCGACCTCCCCAATCCCAATTCGGGCACCGACGCGGTGACATTGACGGACGGGCGCCAACTGTTGGTCTACAACCACAGCGCCCACCGTCCGGACACGCCGGGCAAGGGCCCGCGCTGGCCGCTCGACGTCGCGTTGTCGGACGACGGTATCGGCTGGCGCCACGTCCTGACGCTCGAGCACGAACCGATCCCCGACGGCTATGCCTATCCCGCCGTCATCCAACGCAGCGACGGGCTGGTCCACATCACCTACACCTGGGATCGGCGGCGGATCCGTCACGTCGTGCTGGATCCGCGACGGCTGGCGGCTGGTTGACCGATAGCGGGGCTATTTGAGCATCCGGTCGATCGCTCCCACCACGGTCGGATGGTAGCCCTGCCGCGCGGTCGCATAGACTTTCCGCGCGATGGGCAGTCCCCAGTCGCCTTGCGCCTTTAGCGCGCGATAGACCGGGAAGATCAGCAGGCCGCGCCCCACGCTGGGCAGGAACTGCGCGATCGAGGGGACGACCGGATCGTAGCGGTTGCCGATCGCCAGGACGAGCCAGGCCGAGCGAATATAGGCGTTCGACGATGCCGACAGGCCCAGCGTTCGATCGAGTTCCGCCAGCCGCTGCGCCGATTGCTGGCGCGGCAAACCGTTGAGGAAGCGCAGCCATTCCTGGGTCGACCAGTGCGAGGCATCGATCGAGGCGATCGGCGCGCCGGCGTTTACCGACGCCAGAACCTGGTCGATCTTCGTCAGCGTCGCCGAGCGGACATGCACGGCATTGTCGGGCAGGCCGGTGCCATAGACCCACTCGTCGAGCTTCAGCTTCGCCTCGAGCGCCTGGTCGCCCTTGATAAGATTGGCGCGCAGATCGGCCAGGAAGCCGGCGCTGGTCTGTGGCTGGAAGGCGTGGCGATCGAAATAGGATTTGAGGTAGGCGTCCCAATGCGCCCGGCCGACGGTGTATTCGATCGTCCGCAGGAACGTCGACCCCTTGGTGTAGTCGAGCTCGCCATAAACCCCTTCGGGATCGCCGTGCAGCCGCGTCGACTTGGCATCGGGTGCCGCCTTCAGGTCGCGCTGCAGATCGTCCCAGGACAGATCCGCCAGCGTCGCCGCGCGCTCCTTGCCGTACAGCGCCTCGTCGATGCGATTCTCGAAATAGGTCGTGAAACCCTCGTTGAGCCAGCTGTCCGACCAGGTCGCATTGGTCACCAGATTGCCCGACCAGCTATGCGCCAGCTCGTGAGCGATGACGTCGACATTCGACTTGTCGCCCGTGATGATCGTCGGCGTTGCGAAGGTGAGGGTCGGATTCTCCATGCCGCCGAAAGGAAAGGACGGCGGCAGCACGAGCACGTCGTAGCGGCCCCAGCGATACTTGCCGTACAAATTCTCCGCGGTGGTCACCATCCTGCCGGTGTCGGACAATTCGGCGGCGTCCTTCGCCAGGACGCTCGGCTCGGTGTAAACGCCCGTCCGCGCGTCGATCGCCTTGAAGCGCAGGTCGCCCACCGCGAGCGCGATCAGGTACGGCGGCACGTTGTGATCCATGCGGAAGCGATAGCTGTGCCAGCCCTTCGCCGCCGGTTCGCCGTTCGGCGTCAGCCGCTCGGCGCTCATCACCGCGACTAGCTCGGTGGGTACGGTGATTGTCGCGCTCCAGCTCTGCCGGATACCGGGGCTGTCCTGGGTCGGGATCCAGCTGCGGTTGTTGATGCTCTCGCCCTGACTGTACAGATAGGGCTTGACCTTGCCGGCGGTGAGCGGCGGGGACAGCCAGCCGAGCGCGCGGGCATAGGGCGCCGAGCGATAGGTGATGACGATGCGCCGCGCCGCGCCGATCTCGACCGTCAATGGAGCGCCCTTGTACGGATCGTCTTTCCCGACCGACCATTTGAGCGGGCGGCCGCGCGCGTCGGTGATCCTGGAAATGACCAGGTCCTTGTCGTCGAGCACGATCCGCCGCGCGTCCGGCTTGGCCAGGATATCGAGCGTCGCGGTGCCACGCATGACGTGGCGCGCGAAATCGGCGGTCAGGCTCAGGTCGACATGGGTGACCCGCGCGATTTGCGGTTCGGCATAGCTGAGCACGTCCTTCGCCTCGGGCGTGGTGAGGATCGGCGACGGCGCGTCAGGAGCCGCCGCGGCGATGGACGCCAGCGAAGCGAGGGGGATCAGGGCAAAGGCGGCGAGGGCAGGGCGCATGTCAGGCTTTCTCGGGGGAGGGGATGGAGCCCCGTCTCCCTCAATTGGCGAGCCGTGACAAGGTTGCCCCCACGCAGGATCGGGCCGGGGCAATGCGACCCTGCTCCGCCCATCGCGGCTTTACGCCATGCTGATCGCACGCCAGCTTTCGACGAACCGGGTTGCGCGCCGGCCAACCTCGTCGGCGGTCAAGCCCGGAGCATACAGCGCCGACCCGATGCCGAATCCCGCCGCGCCGGCCTCGTACCACGGGGCCATCCCCGCCGGATCGATACCCCCGACCGGCAAGATGCGCGTGCCTTTCGGCAGCACGGCACGCATCGCCTTGATCACGGCCGGGCTCGCCGCCTCGGCCGGGAACAGTTTCAGTGCGGTGGCGCCGGCATCGATCGCGGCGAACGCCTCGCTCGGCGTCGCGATGCCAGGCAGCGAGACGAGGCCAGCCGCCGCGCTGGCAGCGATGATCGTGGGGTTCGCGTTGGGCGAGATGATCATCGTTCCGCCCGCGCCGCGGACCCTATCGACCTGATCGACGCTGAGCACCGTGCCTGCCCCGATCACCGCCTGACCGGTGAAGCGCCGGGCGAGCGTGGCCACGCTGTCGAACGGGTCGGGCGAGTTGAGCGGTACTTCGATCAGCGTGATTCCCGCCGCGATCAGCGCTCCGCCGATATCTTCGACCTCGTCGGGTCTGACTCCGCGCAGAATGGCGACGAGCGGCAGGCGCGCGAACGCGTCGTCGAATTCGGCGATATGGCTCATGACTTGTTCCCGATGGCGATGATGCCGGCGACGAACGCGGCGTGGCTGTCGACGATATGGGCGACGCGGCCATGCGCCTCGATGGCCGCCGCATAGAGGCCGCCGAGCGACGGATCGGCAAGCACGTGGATCGTGTCGGTCGGCGTCTCGGTGAGCCGCGTCGCTACATCGGCACCGATCAACAGGCCGGACGCGAAGCTGGCGGCATCGCGGTCGTCGCGCTCGCCGAGCAGCCCGGCCGCGCGGATGCCGAACAGCGAGGCGGCGAGATCGCGCCTGGCGCCTTGCCTCACGCCGTCGCGAAAGGCGTCGCCCAGCGTCACGTCGGCAGCGAGCTGGCCCGCGAGCAGGCTGTGGCGGCGGAGCAGGGCGAACAACTCACCGGTCATCGCCGTGGTAAAGCGCGTGATCCGGCCCTCGATCAGCTCGGCCCATTTGCAATGCGTCCCCGGCTGCACCAGCAACGCGTCCGGCGGAACGCGGCCGGCCGCGACCGCGCCGAGCAATTGCACTTCCTCCCCGCGCATCACGTCGGCCGGATCGCGCACGCACACGCCCGGCACGATCGCGGTGCGCGGATCGATCCATGCCAGCGCGCCGGCGAGTTCGGCGATTCCAGCCGGGGCGGACACGTAAGGCGCTGCTTGCCAGCCGATGGTCGATCCCACCATTCCCGCCATCAGCATCGGCAGATCGCCGAATCGGGCGCGGATCAGGGCTGTCTCGGCCGGAAAGTCGGCAACGCTCGTGACGCCCCGATCATCCCGGGCCGTCTCGATAGCCTGCCCGTCGTCGATGACGAACACGCGCCGGTTGGTGGTGCCCCAGTCGATCGCCAGGAAACGGCCGTCGAAACGCATCTCCGTGACCTAACCGCGATACAGAAAGGGTGGGAGTCCGCGCACGCCGGGGGCGATCTCGAACAGCGATCCGGCATCGGGCTCGTCGACGCCGACCGACGCGGACGTCAGGAACAGCCGGTCGAAATCGGCGCCCCCGAACGCGCAATTGCTGATCTGGCTGGCGGGCAGGGAGATCGTGCGCTCAACCTTGCCCTCGGCGTCGAACCGGATCACCCGGCCGCCGCCCCAACAGGCGACCCACAACCCGCCCTCGGCATCCAGCGTCATGCCGTCCGGATGGCCCCATTCGGGCTCGAATGCGATGAACGGCGCACGCGCGCCCAGGCTGCCATCATCGTTGATGTCGATCCGGTAGATCGTGTCGAGCGCGGTGTCGGTATGAAACATCCATCCCCCGTCGGGCGCGATCGCTGGGCCATTGGGGATCGTGTAGGGGCCGTCGACCCGCGTTGCGCCACCGTCGGGATCGAGCCGGTAGAACGATCCGGTCGGGCGATCCGCGGTGACGGGCATCGTGCCCGCCCAGATGCGGCCAAAGCGATCCGCCTTGGCATCGTTCATCCGGCTGCCCTCGCGGTCGGGCTCGGGGCTTGCGACCGGTTCGGCGACAAGCGGCGACAGCGACAGGTTGACGAAGCTGCGACCCACGCCCGCGATCAGTCCGCCGGCTTCGCGCTCGATCACCCAGCCGACATGGTCGCCCACGTCCCAGCTCTCCACCGTCGCGTCGGCGTTCAGCCGGTTGACGCGCCGGCCGAGGATATCGACCCAGTACAATGCCTGCTCGCGGACCGACCAGAACGTCCCTTCGCCCAGCTCGTCACGCCGGTCTCGCGCGACGATGGCAACCTCTCCCTTCATGCTGTCGAACGGCCTTTCATCGCATTCCGATCATGGCGGCGGTTGCTAGCACGAGCACTCGCCGATAGGGAATATGTCCGATTAATTATTCGGAGCTGGAGAGGCATGGAACGGGTTCGCGTCGGCTTGGTCGGGCTGGGCAAGATCGCGCGGGATCAGCACCTGCCTGCGCTGGCCGGCGATCCGCGCTTCACGCTAGCCGCGATCGCCAGTCGCAATGCCGGCCTCGACGAGGTCCCCAGTTTCGCGACGATCAACGAGATGCTGGCCTCGGGCGTCGAGCTCGACGCGGTGTCGCTCTGCACGCCGCCGCGCGGACGGATCGATCAAGCGCTGGCGGCAATCGATGCCGGCCTTCACGTCATGATGGAAAAACCGCCGGCCGCTACCGTGTCGGAAGCAGCGGCGGTGGCCGATCGCGCGCACGCACGCCGTGTCGTGCTGTTCGCGACCTGGCATTCGCGCGAGGCGGCCGGGGTCGAGCCGGCGCGGCAGTGGCTCGCCGATCGCCGCATCGACGCCGCGCGGATCATCTGGCGAGAGGATATCCGGCGTTGGCATCCGGGACAGGACTGGATCCTGGAGGCGGGCGGATTCGGCGTATTCGATCCAGGTATCAACGCGCTGTCGATCGCGACGCGCATCCTGCCCGACTCGCTTCGCGTCGACGCGGCGGAAATCGTGGTCCCCGCCAACCGGCAGGGTCCGTTGGCCGCTCGACTGACGATGCGCGCGGGGCCGGTGCCGGTTTCGGCCGATTTCGATTTCCTCCAGACCGGGCCGCAGACCTGGGATATCGAAGTGGACACCGATGCCGGCACGCTGACCCTGTCGATGGGCGGATCCATCCTGCGATTGCCGGATGCCGCGCCGGTGGAGCAGCCCGACCGGGAATATCCGCGCCTGTACGGGCGGTTCGGCGATCTGATCGCCAGCGGCGACAGCGACGTCGATTTGCAGCCGCTGCAACTCGTTGCCGATGCCTTCCTGATCGCCGAGCGCCGGGAGGGGCCCGCCTTCGACTGGTAATATCAACGTCAACGGTGCCGCTGTCGGGCCGCGGCATGCCGGGACTTGCAATCCGCCGCGTTGCCGATCGCGGTGTCATGAGGGGAAGAGAAGATGCTGCGTTCGCTCCTTTTGCTGGCGGCTGCCGCCCAGACCGTGACGCCGCCGCCGACAGCAACGCCTGCACCCGAGACCGCGCCGGTACGCGACCCGCGCAACTGGCCGGTGCCGGTGATGGACACGGTCGCGCCGACACTCCCGGCGCTGCGTCGCGGGGCGGTGCTGGTCCTGTCCAAGACCAACGGTTTCCGCGACCCCGATCAGATCGCGGCCGCCAACAAGGTGCTTGCCGGTCTCGTCCGCCAGCAGGGCCGCGACGTGTTCGAGACCGAAAATGCGGCGGTGATGAACCCCCGGGACCTCGCCCATTTCGCGGTCATCGTCATGAACAGTACCAGCGGGACGATCTTCGACGAGAGTCAGCGCGCGGCGTTCCGGGCGTGGATCGAGAAAGGCGGCGGTGTGGTCCTTCTCCACGGCGCCGGCGGCGACCCGCATTACGATTGGAGCTGGTATCCCGACACGCTCGTCGGCGCGCAGTTCATCGGCCATACCGGGCGCCCGAAGCAGTTCCAGCGGGGAACGATCGACGTTATCGACCGCAGCAATCCGGCCACGCGTGGCTTGCCGGCCAAATGGGTGCGGACCGAGGAATGGTATTCGTTCGATCGCGTGCCGACCGGCAACGACACGCACATCCTGGCGACGCTCGACGAGAGTACCTACGATCCGTTCCCCGAGCGTGTGCGGATGGGCAAGCTCCATCCGATCATCTGGACGCGCTGCGTGGGCAAGGGGCGGGTGTTCTTCTCGGCCCTCGGCCACAAGGCCGAAACCTATTCGGAGCCGCTCCACCAGAAGATGATCTCGGGCGCGATCCGCTGGGCGGCGCGGGCGGAAGGGACGGGCTGCTGACGCAGCCCGCCGGTCACGTCGCGCTCGTCACCTTGCTGCCCCACAATGCATAGAACAACACGTACAGTTCGCAGATCGCGGTGACGATGAAGGCCAGCTGGATGCCGAAATTGTCGGCGACGCTGCCCTGAATGAACACCAGCGCGCCGCCCGCGATCGACATGATCAGCAGCCCCGATCCTTCCTCGGTCAACGGGCCGAGGCCACGGATCGCGAGCGCGAAGATCGTGGGGAACATGATCGAATGGAACAATCCGACCAGGATCAGCGCATACATTGCGCTCGGCCCCGTCAGGAAGGTAGCACCGAGCGCCGCGGCCAGTGCGCCGAGCGCGAAGACGGCTAGCACGCGCTCGGGCGCGAAGTAGCGCATGATCCATGCGCCTGCGAACCGGCCGACCATCATCCCGCCCCAGACGAAGGTCAGATAAAAGGCGGCTTCCTCATGCGTGATATTGGCGATCTGCGGCTGCGAGGAGAAATTGATGAACAGGTTGCCGACCCCGATCTCGGCAAGGACGTAGAGGAAGATTGCGCCGCAACCCAGGATCAGGTTGCGATGGTTCCACAGCGACAAATGCTTGCGCTCCTCCGCGTTTGCCCGTCGCGTCGCTGCACCAAGCGCAGGCAGCTTGGCACGCGCGATGACGATGGTCAGCACCGCCAGCACGACCGCGACGATCAGATATGGGAGCTCGGTCGCCTGCGCGTCTGCCATGCGCTGGGCGTAGCTGAGCTTCGCTCCCTCGGCCGAGGTGCCGGCGGTCGTCCGCGCGAGAATGAGGTAGCGGCCGAACACGATAGCCAGGACGTCGCCGGTCGTGTTGAATGCCTGGACCAGCGTCAGCCGCGCCTCGGCGGTTTGCGGCGGCCCGATCACCGCGACATAGGGATTGGCCGCCACCTGGAGCAGCGCGATTCCGCATGAAACGGTGAACAGCGACACCAGGGTCACACCATAGGAAGGGAGGCTGGCCGCCAGGATCATGCCGAGCGACCCAACCGTCATCACGGCCAGGCCGATCGCCAGCGCCTTTTGATAGCCGATCCGCTCGATCAGCTTCGCTGCCGGAATCGATGCCACCAGATAGCCGACGAACCAGGTCGATTCGATCAAGGTCGTCTGGAGGTAGTTGAGCTCGAACACGCTCTTCAGGTGCGGCAGCAACGTGTTGTTGATGACCGTGATGAAGCCCCACATGAAAAACAAGCTGGCCAGCAGGGCGAGCGCCGGACCGTAGCTGGTCCCGGTGCCGTTATTGCCCGGCAAATCGCCCTGTGGACGCGGAATGGTCGCCGCGGGTCCTGCCATCTTCCTCTCCCATCGAACGGCGGCAACGCTTGTGCCCCCAGTAATTGTCTGATTATATATCGCCTGAGCCGCGGTCAATCCGCGCGGCGCCGTCTGGAGGGGGAACATGGGTAACCATCTGTATTCGAGCGTTTCCGTCGTTCTCGTCGGACCCTTTGACTGGCGCCTTGACTTTATGCCCATCGCACGCCCGTGGCGCGCTGAGCTTCCCCTGGAGCCCTAAATGTCTTCCGATACCCCGCCCAAGCTTCGCAGCCGCGCCTGGTTCGACAATCCCGACAATATCGACATGACCGCGCTCTATCTCGAGCGTTACCTGAATTTCGGTCTGAGCCTCGAAGAACTGCAGTCTGGCAAGCCGATCATCGGCATTGCCCAGACCGGATCGGATCTGAGCCCGTGCAATCGGCATCACCTGGTGCTGGCGGAGCGCGTACGTGAGGGCATCCGCGAAGCGGGCGGCATCGCCATCGAATTCCCGGTTCACCCGATTCAGGAGACCGGCAAGCGGCCAACTGCGGGGCTCGACCGCAATCTGTCCTATCTGAGCCTGGTCGAGGTCCTGTACGGGTATCCGCTCGACGGCGTAGTGCTGACGATCGGCTGCGACAAGACGACGCCCGCCTGCCTGATGGCCGCGGCGACGGTGAATATCCCGGCGATCGCGTTGTCGGTCGGGCCGATGCTCAACGGCTGGCACAAGGGCGAACGCACCGGGTCGGGCACCATCGTCTGGAAAGCGCGCCAGATGCTCGCCGCCGGGGAGATCGACGATGCCGAGTTCATCCGCCTCGTCGCCTCGTCGGCGCCGTCGACCGGCTATTGCAACACCATGGGTACCGCCACGACGATGAACTCGCTCGCCGAGGCGCTGGGTATGGCGCTGCCGGGATCGGCCGCGATCCCGGCGCCCTATCGCGATCGCCAGGAAGTCGCCTGGCGTACCGGCAAGCGCGCGGTGGAGATGGTCGCGGAGGACCTGAAGCCGTCGGACATCCTTACCAAGGACGCGTTCCTCAACGCGATCGCGGTCAATTCGGCGATCGGCGGATCGACCAACGCCCCCATCCACCTGACCGCGATCGCTCGCCATGTTGGCGTCGATGTGCCGCTCAAGACGTGGCAGGACCATGGTCACAAGGTGCCGCTGCTCGTCAATCTGCAGCCGGCGGGCGAATATCTGGGCGAGGATTATTATCGGGCGGGCGGCGTTCCTGCAGTGGTCGCCCAGCTCATGCGCCACGGGCTGATCGCCGAAGACGCGATGACCGCCAATGGCCGTACCATCGGCGACAATTGCCGTGGCGTGGCGAGCGAGGACGAGAAAGTCATTCGACCCTTCGACGATCCGATCAAACGGGACGCCGGTTTTCTCGTCCTGTCGGGAAACCTGTTCGACAGTGCGATCATGAAGACCAGCGTGATCTCTGAGGAATTTCGCGAACGCTATCTGTCCAATCCCGAGGATCCCGATGCGTTCGAAGGACCCGTCGCGGTGTTCGACGGACCGGAAGACTATCACGCGCGCATCGACGACCCGGCCTCCAGGATCACCCCGGAGACATTGCTCGTGATGCGTGGCGCGGGGCCGATCGGCTATCCCGGCGCCGCAGAGGTCGTGAACATGCGACCGCCCGCCCATCTCATCCTCGATGGCGTGCACGCCTTGCCGTGCATCGGCGACGGCCGCCAATCGGGCACCAGCGGGAGCCCGTCGATCCTGAACGCATCGCCCGAAGCGGCGGCCGGAGGCGCGCTGGCGCTGCTCAGGACCGGGGATCGTGTCCGTATCGACCTGAGGCGCGGGACCGCCGACGTCCTGATCGACGACGCGGAACTGGCTGCGCGCCGCCGAGATATTGAGGCGGCCGGCGGGTATTCCTATCCCGCGTCCCAGACTCCGTGGCAGGAAATGCAGCGCGCCGTGGTGGGGCAACTCGGCACCGGCGCCATCCTCGAAGGAGCCGAGGCGTATCAGCGTATCGCGCAGACGCGCGGCCTGCCGCGCGACAATCACTGAAACGTCACGAACAACTGTTCTCACCGACCCTGGAAGAATCCAGGCGCGATTTCTCTATCCGCGTTCGGCGAGGTCCATGTCGTCGAGCGCCAGCCGGAGCAGTTCGCTCATCGCGCGCCGCGCGCGATCGGGATCGCCGGCGGCGATCGCTGCGTGGACGCGGCGATGGTCCGGCAAGGCATCGCGCGGCAGCGCACGCCGGCGTTGCTTGAACTTCGTGGTCCAGCCGACGGCGGCGCCGACCGTGCTGGCCAATGCGGTCAGCGGTTCGTTGCCGGCGGCGGCCAGGATGGCGCGGTGGAAGCGCTGGTCGGCGGCACGTCCGCGTTCGTTCGCAAGACTGAACGTCTGCATCTCATCGAGCGCCTCCGCCATTTCCGCGAGATCTCGATCCGAGCGGCGCTGCGCCGCGAAGGCCGCGGCGGCGGGTTCGATCACTTCGCGAAGTTCGAACAAGTCGACGACGAACTGTCGGTCGGGTTCGCCTTCGAACGTCCAGGCTAGAATGTCGGGATCGAGCAGGTTCCAGCGACCGCGTGGCGTAATGCGCGTGCCGGCCTTGGGGCGGCTTTCCACCAGTCCTTTTGCGGCGAGGATGCGGATCGCCTCGCGATAGGCGGTCCGCGAAATGCCGAGATCCTCGCTCGCCTCGATCTCGCCGTCGAGAATGTCGCCCGGCCGGCGAATACCGCCCACGATTTCGATGCCGATCTTGCGCGCGATCGTACCGTGGATACGTGGAGCAGGGGGAGGGCGGTCGTCGTCCATCGATCGCGATGCCTATGCGGTCGCGACGCGAGTGACAACCATGGCGGGCCTACAGCGCCCGAACCTTGACCGCCGCGGCACCGGCGCGCGCCAGCGGATTGCTCACCTTCAGCGTGAACGGCGGGGCCTCGACCTCGAACACATCGCCTGGCTCGGCGGTTATCCCGTCGCTGAACGACAAGGTGGCGGTACCGAAGAAATGGACGTGCGCGTCGCCGGGGCGGCGGAAGCCGGCATATTTGAAGTGATGATGTTCCAGATTGGCGATGCTGTGCGACATGTTGTCCTCGCCGGATACGAACGGCTTTTCCCACAATACGGCGCCATCGCGGACGATGCGGCTGGTCCCGCGTATGTCTTGCGGCAACGCTCCCAGTAGCAATTCGGGGCCGAGCGCGGCGGCGCGCAGCTTGGAATGGGCCAGCCACAGGTAGTTGCCGCGTTCGGTGACGTGATCGGAAAATTCGTTGCCGAGCGCGTAGCCGATCCGGACCGGGGTACCGTCCGGGGCGATCAGGTAGATGCCGGCGATTTCCGGCTCTTCGCCGCCATCCAGCGCGAAGTCCGGCATGGCCAGCGGCGCACCGGGCGCCGCGAGGATCGCGCCGTCGCCCTTGTAGAACCATTCCGGCTGGACACCGATCGCGCCATCTGCCGGTTTGCCGCCCTCGACACCCATCAGGAACATCTTCATCGAATCGGTCGGCGCCGGATTCTCGATCGCCGCCCGATGCATCTTGTCGCGGCCCTCGGCCGAACCGAGATGGGTGAGCCCGGTGCCACTGACGAGCAAGTGCGCGGGGTCGGAGTGATCGACCGGGCACAGCAGGCGCACCTGCGACAGCTCCACCGGCTCCCCAAGCCTGCTTGCGGCCAGTTCCGCGAGCGGGATGCCGGCGGCGATCGCCTGCGACGCGAGTTCGAGCACGGTTGCCGCGCCGGTCACGCGCCGCGGCCCGTCGTCCCCAATTGCCGCGACACGCCGCTCGCCATCGTCGAACTGCACCAGGGACCGGATCATCGTCACTCCTCTAATTAACTCAGACATATCTACCTGCGGCCCCAGGCGCAATCAAGCCGCGCTTCTCCCTCCAGAAAATGCATATGATTCAGGTGCCTGTGGCATTTTCGCCGCGAGGGCGGGAGCGCCTCTTCAAGGCGATTGACAAGAATATAATCATACAATATCACGATAATTAGTACTATAAATTAGCGTGCCGCAAAGGCGCGTTCATTCCGGGAGGAGAGGGTATGAACTACTCCAGCAAGATTCGTTGCGGTGCTGCGCTCGGTGCCATGGTCGTCGGTCTCGCGGCGGGTAGCGCGCAGGCGCAGACTGCGCCGGCGGCAGCCCCGCAATCGACCGATACCACCGCGTCCACCGCGGACGGCTCGGTCCCTGCGGACATCGTCGTCACCGGGGTCCGCGCGAGCCTTCAGTCCGCGCAGAGCATCAAGCGCAACGCATCGTCGATCGTCGACTCGATCGTCGCCGAGGACATCGGCAAGCTCCCCGACAACAATGCGACCGAGGCGCTGCAGCGCATCACCGGCGTACAGGTGTCGCGTGACGTCGGCGAAGGCGGCTCCATCGCGATCCGTGGTCTGCCCCAGGTCGAGACCACACTGAACGGCCGCGAGACCTTCACTGCCGGCGGTGGTCGCACGTTCAACCTCGAAGATCTTCCGGCAGAGCTCATCGGCCGCATCGATGTCTACAAGACGCCGACCGCCGACCTAATCGAGGGCGGTCTGGGCGGGACCGTCGATGTGCGGACTCATTTGCCGTTCGATTTCGCCGGCGCGACGATCAGCGGATCGCTCCGCAACAACTATGCCGACCGGATCAAGAAATCGGAGCCGATGGCATCGCTCCTGGTGTCGGACCGCTGGCAGACCGGGATCGGAGAGATCGGCGTTCTCGCCGCCATTTCGTATCAGGAGCGGTCGTACCGCCAGGATCTCGACTCCACCGGCGCGCCGACGCCGCGAATTCCCGGCGCTGCCAGTCAAATCGATCCCACGCGCACGGTGTTCGCGCCGAACGGCAATTATCAGGTGCTGATCACCGGCAACCGCCAGCGCATCGGTGCCAACGCCGCGTTGCAGTGGCGGCCGGCATCCAATCTCGAATTCTCGCTGGAAGGGCAATATCAGCGCTTCCGTACCAACCAGCAGCAATATTCCGCCAATATTCCGACTGCGGGGTCGGCGTTCATTCCCGGTAGCGCCAGCTATTTCGGCAGCACGAATGACGTCAGTCAGGCCAGTTACAGCAATCAGATCATCACCGCGGGCGGCACCGAACGCGACTTGCTCGACGTCAACAAGCAACTCGCGCTGAAGGGGAAGTGGACCAGCGGGAACTTCACCCTCACCGGCGACGGCGCTTATACCAAGTCGAAGAGCGACCTGTGGTACACCGAACTCGACCTCGTCACGCACGCGCCGGTGTTCACCCAATATGCCGGGACCAATCCGCCGTCCTCTTCGACGCCCGGCTTCGACCTGTCGAACCTGTCCAACTACACGGTCGGCGGCCTGACTCGGAACGAGAACCATTATGTCGGCCATGAATGGGCGGGGCGCCTGGATGGCGAGTACAAGTTCGACGGCGGGTTCCTGACCGCCATCGACGTCGGCTTCCGCTATTCGGACCGGACCGTGGCCCAGCAGAACCCGGTCCGCTATACCGGGCAAACCACCGCCAAGGATCCGACCCTCTATCCCACGCTGTTCACCGCCAACCTGTATGGCGATTTCTATTCCGGCGTGAATTCGAGCCTGGATTTCCAGCGCAACTATCCGCACGCGCTGCCGTCCAATCTGAAGAACGACTTCGCCGGGGTGGTCAGCACGCTGGGCGTGCCGACGCCCAATCCGAACTCGATCAGCAACCAGCTCGCCGGCTTCGCCGCGGACGAGAAAAGCTATGCCGCGTACGCCATGGCGAAGTTCAACTTTGGCGACGTGGTCGACGGCAATGTCGGCGTACGCTGGGTCCGCACGCAGGACAGCATCAACGGCTTCCAGCTGCGCCGGCATGCCGTCACCGATCCGAATACCGGTGTGATTACCTATGTCGTCGACAGCCCGCAGGTGGTCGACCCGGTGATCGTCAACAACGCCTATGACAAGTGGTTGCCGAGCGCCAACCTCCGCATCCATCTGACCCAGCAATTGCAGCTTCGCCTGGCCGCCTCCAAGACGCTGACGCGTCCGGACTTCAGCCAGTTGTCGCCGGCGGTCACCGTCGTACCCGGTCAGCTGGCGGCGTCGAGCGGCAATCCGAACCTGTCGCCGATCACGTCGACCAACGCCGACGCATCGCTCGAATGGTATTTCGGCAAGTCGAGCTCGCTCTACGTCGCCGGCTTCTACAAGCGCGTGAAGGGCTTCATCTTCACCCGCGCCACGCCCGGGCAGACGATCGACGGCGTTTCCGGCTATACGGTCTCGCTGCCGATCAACTCCGATCCGGGGACGGTGAAGGGCGTCGAGGTCGGCTACCAGCAGTTCTTCGACTTCCTGCCGGGCGCGTTGTCCGGGCTCGGCCTGCAAGCGAACTACACCTACGCGGACAGCAAGGCGCCAAGCTCGCTCGTCGGCTTTACCGCGCCGCTTACCCAGTTGTCGAAGAACAGCTTCAACGTGGCGGCGATCTACGAGAAATACGGCGTCTCGGCGCGCGTCGCCTATAACTACCGGTCGAGCTACCTGTCGGGCATCCTGGCGGGCGGGTACACGCCGCCCGGCGGCACGACGGTGTCGTACGTGTTCCCGGTCTATACGAAGGGTTATGGGTGGCTCGACGCTTCGGTCAACGTCGATGTCGGCAAGCATTTCACGCTGACGTTCGATGCCCAGAACATCCTGCGCACGCAGATCCAGCAATATTACCAGGTCCCGACGCAGCCCGGCCAGTTCACGATCGACGACCGTCAATTCATGATCGGCGTTCGCATCAAATATTGATCACCTGCCCCTGGTGATTCCCTCCCCTGGGCGTGGACTGTCCGCAGTCCGCGCCCGTTTCTTTGCAGGTTACGCGGCGGTCAACCGTCGAGCGAAAATTCGCGGATCAGCGCGTCGTTATGCTCGCCGATCTGCGGCGCGGCCGCAGCCAGGCCGACGCGGTTTCCATCGACCCGCAGCGGCGCGCGTGTTGTCGCGATAGGCGTCATGCCTCGCCTGAGTTGTTGGAGCATGTCGAGCCGCTCGAAGGCTGGCTCGCGCAGCAAGGTCGGCCAATCGCTGACGGGCGCACACCAGATGCCGGCATTGCGAAACCGGTCGACCCATTCTTTTGTCGCTGCCGTGACGAGCAGTCGAGCAATGTCGGCCTTGATCGCGTCGCGGTCGGCAAAGGGGTCGCGACCTGCGATGTCGAGGCCGAGCGCTCGCTCCAGTGCCGCGAGCGGCGTCATCGCCAAGGCAACCCAGCCGTCGGCGGCGCGATAGACACCATAGGGCGCCGCGAGATAGGCATGGGCATTGTCGACCGCCGCCCGAATAGGGAGGCGGCCGCCATCGTTGAGATGCGTCGTCAATACTTCGAACTGGAGGTCGACGATCGCCTCGAGCAGGCTGGTTTCGACGAGCGCGCCCTTGCCGTCGATGCCGCGCCGCACCAGCGCCGCCAGGATGCCTTCGACCAGCACGTGCCCGGCCAACATGTCGGCGATCGACAAGCCAAATGGGACAGGGCCGTCGTTCGCGCTGCCGCTCAACCACATCGCGCCCGACAGCGCCTGGGCAAGCAGATCCTGGCCCGGAAGATTCGCCCAGGGGCCGTCCTCGCCATAGCCCGAGATGCTGCCGGCGATGAGCCGCGGGTTGCGCGCGCGGAGCGTCGCGGGGCCGAAACCCAGCCGCTCGGCCACGCCGGGACGGAAATTCTGGATGACGACATCGGCCCGGTCGATCAGGCGATGGACCCGCCGCGCGTCCGCCGGATCCTTCAGATCGGCAGCGAACCCTTCCTTGTTGCGATTGATCGCGTGGAACAACGTCGAATCGCCGGCGATATCGGTATCGCTCAAATAAAGCGTGCGGCAGATGTCGCCGCCGTCGGGTCGCTCGATCTTGATCACCCGCGCGCCGAGATCGGCGAGCCGCAGCGCCGCCGACGGACCCGACAGGAACTGGGCCATGTCGATGACGAGCAATCCGGCGAGCGGTCCCGTCATCGGCTCGCGCGATAGAGCTGGTTGAGCGCGGCGAGGGCCTCTGCGGCGGGTTCGCCGCTGCGCAGCGCCTCGTTGATCCGCTCGGACGCGGCGTGCTGGAACGCCATGTAGCCGTCGTGACGTGGCCGCACCCAGGCGCGGTCCAGCGTCGCACGCGTCGCGCGGAAGAAATCGTGCGACGCCGCGTTCACGCTGTCGGCGTCCCAGGCGTCGGCATGGCCTGGCTGGCCGCCATTGGGCGCGACGAGATCGCGTTGCGCGTTGCCGTTGGCGATCCAGGCGGCGAAGCGCGCCGCGGCATTGGGGTTACCGGCATAGGCCGAGACCGCCAAGCCGGTGCCGCCGAGCGCAGAGCCCGCAGGACCATGGTCGAGCGCCGGAATGTCGGCGAACCGGACGGCCTGTGCGCGGAAACCGTCGGTCGCGTAGCTGACATAGCCATAGATCAACGGCGCCACTGCGATCGTGCCGGCGGGATCGGCCATCGCCTCGAGCATGTCGATTGGGTCCATCACATATGCGGAGGGATTCACCTGTCCGGCCAGCGTGGAAAGAAGGTCGTATGCGCGCGCCGCTTCCGGCGGGAACAGCGCATCGCTGCTGCCATCGAGCGTCACGCCGGTAAGCCCGCATAAGGTGAACAGGCTCATCAGGCTGTGCGGCGGTCGCAAGGGCAGCGACGCGCGGCCATCCGCTACCAACCCGGCAAGCGCGACCCAGTCTGCGACCGGAGCGGCGATCCGCGCCGGTACCCATGCCTGTACCTGCGCCGCAGCATCGATCGGCAACGCCCATTGGTGCCCCGCCCAGCTATAGCTATCGTACGATCCGCCGACCGATCCGGCGGCGATCCCGCTAAGCGTCATGGCGTCGATTGTCTCGTCGAGCGGAAGCAGGCAGCCGCTATTGGCGACTTGCCCGACATGCGGATGATCGATGACGATAAGGTCGTAACGCCGCGCGAGATCCTCGACCGGATAGCTCTCGAAGTCCTGCAGCGAGCGTTGATCCCAGTCGATCGTCTCTCCGGTCAGCGCCCTCCATTCGGCCGACGCCGCGACGAGCGGATCGTATCCGCGTGCGTGGTTCCAGGTCATGCCGCGCATGCGTCGCGCCTACTCCATCCGTTTGATCGTCCGCCGTTCGGGAAACGGTTGACTCGTCCTGCCGCCGCCAATAGCAGTTCGACAAAGATAATATAGTCATACTTTTTAGGAGTGCGGTGCGTGGGAGCGGAAAAGCGGGGCGAGGCGGCGACCGGATCGCACGGCGCACTGCCGCTCGACGGCGTCACCGTGCTCGACTTCAGCCAGTTCCTCGCCGGCCCGTCCTGCGCCTTGCGCCTGGCCGACCTCGGCGCGCGGGTGATCAAGGTCGAGCGTCCCGATGGAGGCGATGCGAGCCGTTCGTTGTTTCTCGCCGACATGGGCTTCGACCAGGACAGCGCGCTGTTCCACGCGATCAACCGGGGCAAGCAGAGCTATACCGCCAACCTCAAGGATCCTGCCGACCTCGACGCGGTGAAGCGGCTGGTCGCGCGCGCCGATGTGCTCATCCACAACTTTCGTCCCGGGATCATGGACAGGCTCGGGCTGAGCTGGGAGCAGGTATCGACGCTCAACCCGCGTCTGATCTATGCGGGGGTCAGCGGTTATGGGCCCGACGGACCGTGGCGCGACAAGCCCGGGCAGGATTTGCTGGTGCAGGCGCTGTCGGGCATCGCCTGGTTGTCAGGTGACGCGGACGGCGCACCGGTGCCCGCGGGCCTGTCGATCACCGATCTTATGGCGGGTGCGCAACTCTGTCAGGGTATCCTGGCGTTGCTGGTGCGGCGTGGCATGTCCGGGAAAGGCGGTCGCGTCGACGTCAGTTTGGTCGAAACCGCGATCGATCTGCAGTTCGAACACCTCTCGGTCTATCTCAACTGCGGCGGCGCCATGCCGGTGCGCAGCCGGGTCGCCAACGGCAATGTCTATCTCGCCGCGCCGTACGGACTCTATCGGACTGCGGACGGCTATCTGGCGCTCGCGATGACGCCGGTCGATCGTTTGGGAGCGGTGATCGGGCTGGCCGCGCTATCCGACTTCCCGCCGGATCGCTGGTTCGCCGACCGCGATGCGATCAAGGCGCTGATCGGCGATCATCTCGCGACGCGTCCGACCGCCGACTGGCTGGCGCTGCTCGAACCGGCGGGCATCTGGGCGGCGCCGGTACTCGACTGGCCAGCCTTGCGCGCGGAGCCCGCCTTTGCCGCGCTCGACGCGACTCAGCAGGTTCGCGCGCCCGACGGCGCCGCGCTGACGCTGACGCGTTGCCCGATCCGGGTCGACGGCGCGATCCTCACCTCTACGCGTGCGGCGCCCCGGCTTGGGGCCGACCGCGCCTCCATCGACCGGGAACTTGGCCAATGATCGTGGAACAATATTTCGAGGACTATGAGATCGGGTCGGAGCGCAAGAGCTTCGGCCGCACCATTACCGAGACCGATTTCGTGGTCCATGCAGGTCATACCGGCGATTTCTTCCCGCATCATATGGACGCTGAATGGTGCGCGACGCAGGATATCGGCCAGCGCATCGCGCATGGCACGATGGTGTTCGCGATCGGCATTGGGCTGACCGCGACGACGATCAACCCGCACGCCATGTCCTATGGCTACGACCGGCTGCGATTCATCCGCCCGGTCCATATCGGCG
This sequence comes from uncultured Stakelama sp., assembly GCA_964521615.1. Lineage (GTDB taxonomy): Bacteria > Pseudomonadota > Alphaproteobacteria > Sphingomonadales > Sphingomonadaceae > Sphingomonas. Next base: position 59,075 of record CAZFTL010000001.1, read on the forward strand.
ACACGATCACCACGATCACGCGCATCGCCGACAAGCGCGATCATCCCAAACGCGCGTCGCACGGTGTCGTCACCGAGGCGGTCGATATCCGCAATCAGCACGGCGAGACCGTATTGGCGTGCGAGCATCTCTATCTCGTCGCGCGGCGCGGGGCAGCCTGATCCGCGATGAGGTTGCGACCGATCCCGCTGGCATTGGCCGTCATGGTCGCGGTGGTTGCGGCGGCTTCGCTCGCCGGTCTTCGCCATGCCGCGCGGGCCGAGGCGGGGACGGTTGTTGTCGCCACGACGAACGGACCGCGCTACGGGCTTTCGACGGTCGGGCTGAGCTATCCCTTTGCCGCTGCGATCGCCAAGGGATTCAGCGACGCGGCGGCGCGCGCGGGCGCGAACGCAGTGGTGCTCGACGCCAAGGGCGACATCCAGAAGCAGGCCAACGACATCGACGACCTGATCGCGCAACGCGTCGCGGGCATCGCGGTAATGCCGCTCGATTCCGTGGTCGCGCAGGGCTGGGTGCGCCGTGCCAATGCTCAGCATGTGCCGATCGCGGCGGTCGCGGCTCTGGTCGGCGATCCCAAGACGCGGTCGGTCCAAGATGTCTATCCCGGCCTCGTCGCGCTCGCCTCGCAGGACGAGGTTGCGGCGGGTAAGGCGGCAGGGGCGCTGGCATTGCGGTGGCTGCCCGAGGGAAGACCGGCGCGCATCGCGATCATCGAGGGCGCGGCCGGCTTCCCCGAGGTCGAGCAGCGTGCGCGCGGCTTTCGTGCCGCGCTCGACGGCGCCGGGGCAAAATATGTCGTGGTCGCGTCGCAGCCCGGCAACTGGACCAGCGAAGGGGGCGAGGCGGCGTGCCAGAACATTCTTGCCGCGCACCCCGATGTTGACCTCTTTTACAACGAGGCCGACGACATGATGATCGGCTGCGCGCGCGCAGTCCGCGCGGCGGGGTCGTCCGCGCGCTTGATCGGCGTCGGTGGGTCGAAGCTCGGCATTGCCTCGATCAAAGCCGGCGCCGCCGACGGCACCGTTTGTTTCAAGCCCGAGGCGTTGGGCGCGCTCGTCTTCGCCGCGCTCCACGATAAGCGGAGTGGGCCGCGCTTCCGCACCTATCCGATCCCGGCGGTCACCCGCGCCACGATCGGCGAATGCGTCGGCCAATGGTAGAGACGCCGCTGCTCCGATTGCGCGGGCTGGAGAAGGTCTGGCCGAACGGGACCGCCGCGTTGCGCGGGGTCGATCTCGCCGTACGCGCCGGGAGCGTCCATGGCCTGCTTGGTGCCAACGGTGCGGGCAAGTCGACGCTGATCAAGGTGTTGGCGGGAGCGATTCCGGCGAGCGGTGGTAGCGTCGAATGGCGCGGTGAACCAGTGCGCTGGCCCAATCCGCGTGCCGCGCGCGCCGGCGGGATCGCCACGATCTACCAGCATATTCCGCTCGTTCCGACGCTGTCCGTGCTTGAGAACATGCTGCTCGAACAGCGAAGCGGCTGGCGGTTCGATCGCGCCGCGCGCGAGCGGGCGGCGGCGGTCGCGCAATCTCTGGGCGATCCGTTCGACCTCGACACCATCGTCCGCGATTTGCCGATTGGCACCCGCCAGATGGTCGCTATCGCGCAGGGGCTGATGAGCGACCCCGCTTTGCTGATCATGGACGAGCCGACCGCATCGCTCGCCGGCGACGAGCGGGAGCAGGTCTATCGCACGATCCGACGATTGACGGGCGACGGGCGGGCTGTGCTGTTCGTCTCGCATTTCCTCGATGAGATCGTCGCGCTGACCGATGCGGTCACCGTGCTGCGCGATGGTCGCGCGGTGCTCGACGCGAAAACGGCCGATCTCGACGAAGCGGCGATCGCTGCGGCGATTGCGGGGCGCTCGGTAACCGCGCTCGAACGCGTCGAGCGCGATCGTCGGGTGGGCAAGACCGTATTGGAGGTTCGTGGTCTCGCATCGTCCGGCAGGCTGGCACCGGCCAGCTTCGCAGTTGCGGGCGGCGAGATCGTCGGCATCGTCGGAATGCTAGGCGCCGGGCGCAGCGAACTGCTCCATGCGATCTTCGGTGCCGACCCGGCCGCGCGCGGCAGCGTTCTGCTCGATGGCGAGGCGGTCGGCCGCGCGCCGGCGGAGGCGGTTGCCGCGGGGATCGCGATGGTGCCCGAGGATCGCGCCGTACAGGGATTCATTCCCGGCATGACCATCGCCGAGAATATCGCGCTGCCGCATAACGGCTGGCTGATCGCCCCGGCGCGCGAGCAAGCGGCGGCGGCCGCAGCGATCGACGACCTCAGCATCAAGGCGCGCGACGCCGATGCCCTGGTCGGCGAATTATCGGGCGGCAACGCGCAGAAGGTGGTGATCGCGAAATGGCTGACGCCGCGCACGCGCGTGCTGCTGCTCGACGAGCCGACCGCCGGGATCGATATCGGCGCGCGCACCGACATCCTGCGATTGATCCGCCGACTCGCCGACCAGGGGCTGGCGGTGCTGCTGGTCAGCTCGGAATTCGAAGAATTGCTCGCCGTGGCCGACCGCATCCTGGTGCTCCGCGACGGCGCGATCGTCGCCGAAACCGATCCGGCGGCGACCGACGAGGCCGGACTCGTCCAGCTCGCCAGTGGAACCCACAAGCAAACGGACATCGCCGCATGACCCGACCGATCGACTGGCGCCGGACCTTCGGGTTGCGCGACGCAGGCGTCTATTACGCTTTGCTTCTCCTGCTTGGCCTGCTCGCCGCGATCGCGCATTCGCGCGGCCTGCCCGATTACCTGTCGCCCCAAAATCTCGGTAACATCGTCTATCAGGCGTCGTTGGTCGGGATCATGGGCGTTGCGATGACGGTGATGCTGATCACCGGCGCCTTCGACCTGTCGGTGGCGTCGGTCGCCGCGCTGGCCGCCGCGGTGCTGGTGGGCCTGGCGCCGAGCATCGGCTTCCCGCTGGCCGCCGGTGCTGCGATCGTTACGGCGATCGCGGTCGGGATATTCAACGGTGCGGTTGTCCAATTCGTCGGGATCAATGCGTTCATCGTCACGCTCGGCACGCTAACCGCGGTGAGGGGGCTCGTGCTCGTCCTGACCGATGGGCGGTCCCTGATGGTCGAAAATCCCGAAGTGCTACAGCAAATGCTGGCGTTCGAGAGTACACGGGTGCCGATCTTCTGGGCGGTGTTGGCGCTGGCGCTGTTGTTGCTGGCGGTCGCAGCGTGGAAGAGGCTGGTGCTGGTCGGCGCGACGGCGTTGCTCGTGGCGGTGCTCGCTATACTGGCCGGGCGCGATTTCGCAGTCGCCGCGCCGGTCGTCTATCTCGCGATCTTCACTGCGATCATCTGGGCGGGGTTGCGCTTCACCGTGATCGGACGCCGAGTCTATGCGGTCGGGGGGAATGCCGAGGCGGCGCGGCTGTCCGGGATCAACATCCATGCCTACAAGTTGGGTGCGTTCGTCCTGTCGAGCGCGGCGGCCGGGTTTGCCGGCGTGTTGTTCGGCTGCCGGCTCGGCGCAATCAACCCGACCGCGCTCCAGGGCAGCGAACTTACCGTGATCGCGGCGGCCATCCTCGGCGGCACCTCGCTGCTCGGCGGTGCCGGCAGCGTGCTCAAAACGGTGGTCGGCGCGCTTCTGCTGTTCACGCTGACCAACGGGTTCAACGTGCTCGATCTCGGCGCGAGCTATCAGGGGTTGATCGAAGGCGCCGTCGTGATCGCCGCCGCCGCGATCTACACGGTCGGCGGCGACCGTCGCCGTGCGCGCCGTGCCACGGTCGATACCGCACCGCTGGCGCCAGCCGTGGCGGAGACGGCGTGATGACGAAACTCCGCATCGCGGTGCGTCGCTTCGGCCCGTTCGAAAGCGCGATCGCCGCCCAATTCGCCGATTTCGTCCGCGCACGCGGCGACGAGGCCGAGCTCGATGCGGTGGCGATGGATCTGAATCCGTTGCACGAGAGCGCGATCGCCAAGCGGGGCCTTGCCACCGGCGAGTGGGATATCGCCTTCCTCAACACCGACTGGCTGGGCGAGGCGGTTGCCAATGGCCTGCTCGAAGATCTGACGCCGCACCTCGCGCGCGCGCCGATCGCCGACTTCCCCGATGCCTGGAGCCCGTCGCTGACCGGATTGCAACGGTTCGCGGGTGGATTTTGGGCGATGCCTTATCATGACGGCCCCGAATGCCTGGTGTACCGCAAGGACCTGATCGCCGAACCGCCGGCGACCTGGGAGGAATTCCATGCGCTCGCCCGTCGCCATCATGACCCTGCGAACGAGCGCTACGGCACGGTGCTGGCGCTGTTCCCCGACGGGCACAACAGCTTCTACGATTTCTGCATCCATGTCTGGTCGCGCGGCGGCGAGGTGTTCGATGCCGACGGCCGGCCCGATTTCATGTCGCCGGCAGCGCATGCTGCGCTTGATTTTCTCCGGACGCTGGCGACCGACGCACAAGCGATCGCGCCCGATTGCCGATCGTTCGACAGTGTCCGGTCGGGCGGCCTGTTCGCGGAAGGGAAAGTCGCACTGATGGCGAACTGGTTCGGCTTCGCCGCTTATGCCGACACCGCCGAAGACAGCCGCGTGCGCGGGCTGGTCGACGTCGCGCCGCTCCCGGCTGGGCTGGACGGGCGCAGCGTCTCGCTCAATGTCTTCTGGGTATTGGCGATCGGGGCCGGCTCGGCCCACAAGCAACTCGCCTGGGATTTTCTGCGGCATTGCGCGACCGCGCCCATGGATCGCCTGACCACCACCGAAGGCGCGATCGGTGTCCGGCGTTCGACCTGGAACGATCCGGAGATAAACGCGCGGCTGCCTTATTACGGCCGGCTCGAATGGCTCCACGAGCACGCGCGCGAAATGCCGCTGACCCCCGACCTCGCGCGGATCAGCCATATCGTCGACGACATGATGACCGCGGCGGTGACGAGCGATCGTCCGACCGGGGATCTGCTTGCCGAGGCACAGGCGAGGGTGGTGTCATGAGCGCCTTGCAGCAGCACTGGCCGATGCCCTCGGCGCCGCGCCCGATCGTCATCATCGGGACCGGCGGCATCGTCGCCGACGCGCATCTGCCGGCCTATCGCAAGGCGGGTTTCCCGGTCGTCGGCCTGTTCGATCCCGATCGGGATCGCGCCCATGCGCTGGCGGCTCAATGGGACGTACCGCACGTTTTCCCGACGATCGAAGATGCCGCGCGGGCCGATGCGACATTCGATGTCGCCGCGCCGCCAGTCGCGCATCGCTCGATCCTCGAAGCCCTGCCGCGCGGCGCGACGGTGCTGCTACAAAAGCCGATGGGGCTCGACCTCGCCGAAGCGACGGCGATCCGCGACACGGCCAATGCGCGCGGCCTCACCGCGTCGGTCAATTTCCAGCTGCGGTATTCGGCGACGATGCTGGCCATCGCCGATGCGATCCGTCGGGGCCGGCTCGGCGAGTTGGTCGAGCTCGAAGTGCGGATCAACCTGGTCACGCCGTGGCATTTGTTTCCACACCTCAAGCCCAATCCGCGGGTCGAGATCGTCAGCCATTCGATCCACTATCTCGATACGATCCGCGCGCTGATCGGCGATCCCAAAGGGGTATTCGCGCGAAGTTTCGGGCATCCGGCCAGCGATCTGTCCGACACGCGCACGTCGATCCTGCTCGATTATGGCGACACGCTGCGCGTGCTCCTGTCGATCAACCACCACCACGATTTCGGTCGCCGTCACCAGGAAGCAAGCTTCCGCGTCGAGGGCGTGGACGGTGCGGCCCAGGCGAAATTGGGCGTATTGCTCGATTACCCCGCCGGCGAGCCTGACGAATTATGGCTCGCACCGCGCGGTGGGCCATGGCAGCAGGTAGTGCTCACGGGCTCCTGGTTTCCCGATGCATTTGTCGGTCCGATGGCGAACCTTCAGCGCTTCGCAGCGGACGAGGACGAGGTGCTCGCCACTCGGGTCGACGATGCCTGGCGAACGATGGCGCTGGTCGAAGCCTGCTACTGCGCCGGCGCCGCGGCCGGTACTCCCATTCCCCAATCTTGAGGATCACGACGTTGATTGATTTGACCGGAAAGACCGCGCTGGTGACCGCTGCAGCTCAGGGCATCGGTCGTGCCTCGGTGCTCGCACTTGCCGCCGCGGGTGCGCGCGTGATCGCCACCGACGTCAACGAGGCGGGGCTGGACGGGCTGGCTGGCGAGCGGATCGAAACGCGTCGGCTCGATGTCCTGGATGGGGATGCGGTAGCGGCGCTGGCAGGCGAAAGGATCGATGTCCTGTTCAACTGCGCGGGCGTGGTCCATGGCGGCACGATACTCGAGACGAGCGACGCCGATCTCGACGTTGCGTGGCGGCTCAACGTCGTTGCCATGACCCGGACCTGCCAGGCGGTGCTGCCCGGCATGGTCGAGCGCGGTGGCGGTGCGATCATCAACATGTCGTCGGTCGCGTCGAGCGTGAAGGGCGTGCCCAACCGCTTCGCGTATTCGGTAACCAAGGCCGCGGTGGTCGGGCTGACCAAGTCGATCGCGGCCGATTTCGTCGGCAAGAACATTCGGGTCACCGCGATTTGCCCCGGTACGGTCGAGACGCCGTCATTGCAGGATCGTCTGTCGGCGGGCGGCGATTATGATGGTGCACGGGCCGCCTTCATCGCTCGCCAGCCGATCGGCCGGATCGGTGCCCCAGAGGAGATCGCCGACCTCGTCGTCTATCTGGCAGGTGCGACCTACACGACGGGGCAAGTCCAGATCATCGACGGGGGATGGTCGATCTAGGGCTGACCCGCGGCTCGCGAACCATTGAACCTCTCCGGCGAAGGCCGGGGCCCGTTACCAATGATCGGCGGCGGCAAGCACCGTCGAACGGACGCCGAACCTCGGCCCCGGCCTTCGCCGGGGAAACGTCAAACTTGCGAATGGATGCCGGGAGAATGCGGCTGAGGGTGTTTACGTCACCAGCCCGCCGTTCCTGCCGCCAACGCCCCGCACGATTACCGAGTCCATCGCGGCCGCTGCTGCTTCGGGATCCCGCGCCTCGATCGCGTCGACGATACGTTCGTGTTTGCGGACCACATCTTCATGCTGCTTGAGGTTGCGGACCGGCGAACTGAGCGTGAAGGATTCGACCAGCGCCGTCTCGATCACCGCCGATAGCGCACGCATCAGCATGTTGCCCGACGCCGCGCCGATCGCGCGATGGAATTCCAGGTCGGCTTCGGCGAATTGACGGCGGCTATCGGTAGCGCGTCGCATGTCGGCAATGCAGCGGCGCAGGTTCACGATGACGTCGCGGTCGGCGCGTTCGGCGGCCAGTCCCGCGGCGCGCGGCTCGATCGCCCGGCGAATTTCCGCGAGGTCGCTGCTGAGCTTCTCGTCGAATCCCTGCGCGACCCGCCACGACAGGACATCGGCATCGAACAGGTTCCAGTGCGTCGCATCAAGCACCTTGGTGCCGACCCGCGACTTGGACGCGATCAGTCCCTTCGCCGTAAGCGTCTTGAGCGCCTCGCGCAGCACCGTGCGCGAGATGCCGAAGCGATCGAGGATATCCGCCTCGGTGGGCAATCGCGTGCCCGGCGCATGGACACCTGACATGATCTCGATCCCCAGCGCGCGGGCGACCTGATCATGGTTCGACCGCGCCTTGCGGTTGAATTTGTGGAAGCTGATTTCGGCTTCCATCGGGGCCGACGCGTCCGCAGGCTTGCGGCGGCGGGCAGCCGTTTCTCGGCCGTCGCGGTCAGGCATCGCCAAAGGTCCGGAATTCGCTGGGCACTGTCCCTGCCGATGATTGCTTTTCCCGACTATGGCGCACCTTGGGCATAAAGCAACCGCGAGCGTCGGCATCGGAACCGACCGTACGTAATTCGTATGATAAATAACTTGGCTATGGGCCAGGGCGGGATTAGGCTTCGGGCGGCGCGCGAAAATGCCGCGATCTTGATGCGATGTGGAGCGGATGATGTTCGACCGGCGGGATGTTTTGGGGATGGCAGCGGGCATGGCAGGCACCCTCGCCGTGCCGCGTGGTGCGCTGGCCGCCGGTAATCCAGTCGCCGATTATCGAACGCCTTACAAATACCCCAAGCTGATCCTCGGCGGGTCCGGCGTGGCCGGTACATTCGACGCCAAATCGGTGGATTGCCCGTTCGTTTTCTCGGCCGATGGCAAGTTCTACCTGACCTATGTCGGCTTCGACGGCGAAGGGTATCAAACGGGCATCTGTGAATCGACCGACCTCATCAACTGGACACGCAAGGGCGTCATCCTCGCGCGCGATCCTGCGGATCCGGTCACGCGCTACAATGTCGCCTGCGCGTCGATCCTGCGCGAGAACGAGTTGCAATCGCCGGCGCGGCTCGTGAAAGTCGGCGGGCGCTATCTCGCGGCGTGGCACGCTTATCCGGGTGCAGGGTACGAGCAGGGCGCGGCGGTTATCGGGCTCGCCTGGAGCGACGACCTCTTCCACTGGGAGCGCGGCCCGGTCATTCTGAGGCCGGAGGATGGCGCGGATTGGGAACGCGGCGGTTTGTACAAACCGTATCTCGTGAAGATCGGCGACACTTTCCATCTCTATTACAACGCAAAGACGACCGGCGCGCACTGGTTCGAACAGACCGGGTTGGCGACCTCGAAGGATCTCAAGACCTGGACGCGCTTTCGTGGCAACCCGATCATCCGCAACGGCCAGAACGGTGCGCCGGATGCCTGGTTCGCCAGCGATCCCGTGGTGGTGCATCATCGCGGCCAATGGGGGTTGCTCTATTTCGGCCGCGCCAATGACGGCTTATGTCGCGACCTCCTCGCGCTCGGCAATACCCCGACCAGCTTTCGCAAGGTCGACGAAATCCTCATCGATATCGGCAGGCGGGGATCGATCGACGAAAAATTCGCGCACAAGCCCGCGGTGATCTATCATGACGGCGCGCTCTACCATTTCTACTGCGCGGTCAGCGGCGAATGGCCCAACGATACGCGTGGCCTGGCGGTAGCGCGCTCCAAACCCTGGTGAGCGACATGCTCAGCTCAGGCGAATGAGTCTGGCGCTCCGCAACACGACCGGACCGAGTAGTCCGGATTCGAGCAAGGGCGAGTCCGCCGCATAGTGCTGCCAGGTAGTGAAGGCCACGCGTTGCCCGGGCGGCTTTGGGCGCCCTTCGCGATACCATTCCGGCAGTTCCTCGATCCCGCCCTCCCACCCGAAGGCGCTGACCTTATAGGCATTCTCCGCCGGGAAATGTTCGTCGCCGATCAGGCGGTTGGGCCAGAGATTGGTGACGTGGACCTCGATCAGGTTGTCGCCTGCGCGCACCGCGTCGGTGACGTCGATCCGGAACGGGGGCTTCCACAGCGCGCCCACAGGTTTGCCGTTGATGGCGACGCGCGCGATCACCTCGACCCGGCCGAGATCGAGGTACAGCCGGCGGTCGCTGCCCAGGGCTGCGGTAGGAACGGCGCAGCGCGTGCGCCAGGTCGCGGTTCCCGAAAAATGCCGCACGCCGAAATCGTCGTGGCGATGCAGTGAGGCCAGATCGTCCAGGGTGATCGTGCCCGGCGCGCCCAGGTCGGGCGGGAACGAAATGTGCCAAGGACCGGCCAGCGGGATCGGCGGCGCAATCGTCCCCGCATCGATCGGGCGGCCGCCTAGGTCATAGCGGCCCGTTTCCCAAGCGAGCAGACCCCCGGTGACCGCCTCGATCGCGGGCGGCGCTGACGGCGCGGCCAGGGGCATGGCGGCGAGCCGAGCGATCGCTGCCTGACCGAGCGCTTCCCGATGGAGCGTCAGCCCGGCGCTGTCGCCCTCGAACAGACGCGGCTGGTTGATCGTCGCGTTGAGTACGGCATGGAGGCGCGTCGACACCGGTAATCCCGCCGCGACTGGCTTGCCGTCGAGGAACAGCGCGGTTCGCCCCTCATCGGCGGTCAAGGCGAGATGGGTCCAGCCGGCGATCGGCGCCGGTGCCGCCAGGATCGCGCGATAGGTCTCGCCGGCATTGGCATAAGCGATGACGCCGTTGCGGCCCGCCGACAGCGCTAGCGTCGCATTGCCGTTGCCGTAGAGCGCATTGCCTGCGGGCGGATCGAGCAGGAAACTCGCGCCGGCTATCCCCAGCGTCTCGACGCTGCCGCCTCGCGCCAGCGCCACGGCGCGCGCCGCGACCAGCCTCGGCTCCGGATCGCTGACCGCCATGTCGGGGCTGATCGGCCAGAGCTCGACTTCCGGCTTGATCCAGGCCGAGACGGTGAACCGCCCCAAGGCCTCGTCGCGCGGGGCGGCGGGATAGGGGTCGGTCTGGAACAAGGTGGCGTCGCCATTGCGCAGAATCGGCGCGCCGGCCCCGCTCGCGGCCCGGCGAAACACGACGAAGCAGGACCCGGCTTCGTCGAGATGCAGCGCGACGCGGGTATGTCCGTCGACTTCTTCATGGACGGGTAGGTCGTGCGTCTCGCCGGTCATCGGGTCCCAGCATTCGGGTTGGCGCCCGGTGATGCGGAAGGTCGCGACGAGGTCTTCGGTACGGCGCTTCGCGTTGGACACGAAATAGAGGTCTGCATCGGCGGTGCGGCGGTGAATCCAGTGGATTTTGGCGTCGTTGGTGCGCGCGGAGATCGCGACGTCGGCACCGAGACCTGCTTCGGCCAGCACGTGGTCGAGCGGAACGCCCCAGAATACCCGGCCGCGGCCGCAAGGGCGCGAGGTGCGCGTTTTGCCGTCGAGATCGCCCCACAGTCCTTCCGCCAGCCTCCCGACCTCGGCGTCGTTGATCGGATAGTCGTGCAGTCCGTGCGACCGTTCCACCCGCGCGCCGAGAATCCACGCGCCGCCACGGACCAATGCGTCGATCTTGGCGAGCGTCTCGCGCGTGATGCGCGGATCGTCGGGCATCACCAGGACGCGGTAGCGCATACCATCGGGCAACACGATGTGGTTGCCCTCCACCCGCGCACGCTCGAGCAATACGTCGGCGCCGCAGACATCGTAATCATGGCCTGGCGGCACCGAATGCGGCAGCCGCGGTCGCGGACCCGACAGCGTCGCGGCGATCGGTTCCTCGATATCGACAGGGCATTGCACCGGCGAATTCTCGCCGGTGAAGAACAGGATGTCGGCGACGAAATTGCCGGTGGACAGCATTTGCTGGCACCGCGTGGCATAGCCGATCCACGGCCCCGCTTCCTCGAACCAGGTGTTGGTGCGGTCGAAATGGAAGCCCCAGGGGCCCATCGTCATGCCGGGCCGCGCGGTCGGATGCGGCTGCTGCGCGTAGCGGTGGAAGACGAAATGGTTGAGCCCGAGCGAGTACATCTCGTCGCCCAGCCCCTTCATCGCATAGGGGTGTTCCTGCCAGCGCGATTGCGCCGGGCGACCGGTAAAGCTTTCGGCGCCGACGAAATTCTTGCCCTGGACGTGTGCGGTGGTGGCTGCGACCTTGACCGAATAGGCGGCCGCCCCGCCGCGCACCCAGAATTCGCCCATCAGGCTGTCGACCTTGGCACCCGGTCGCTGATCGTCGAACGGGCCGTTGCCATAGGGTTCGGTGAACGACAGCAATCCGTGCTGCCGGCACAACTCGTGGAAGCGGCCGTAATAGAGGTCTTCCATCAGGATCGCCTGGAGGCGGCGCATGTCCCAAAGGAAGCGTTCGGTGATCTCGGGATCGCCGACCAGTCGACCGGTCAGCGCGGGCATGTATCCGGTCAACGCGTAGCCGCGCCGCGCCTCGAACTCGCGCGGCATCGCCGCGGTCCAGTTCTGCATGCCGACCTCGTAGCTGTCGATCAGCACCCCGGCGAGCTGACGCTCACCCAGCCGCTCGAGCGCGGGGAGCAATTCGCGGAAATAGGTATCGAAGTGGAAATCGAGCGCCGCGGCGCTGAACTTGTCGCAATCGAGCCCGATCCCGGCGGTCGCGGCCGACACGTTGCGCGCGCCGGTCGCGGTATGGCCGAAGCGCAGGACCGTCCACGCGCCCTTTGGCGGAGTCCAGCGCAGCCGCCCGTCGGCGTCCATGAATCGGCTGATGTCGACTACCTTGGCCGGGTCGATCGTCGCCGTCGGATCGGCGGCGCCGGGTGTCTCGCCGATATTGGCATAGCGGCCCCAGCCGCCCTTGGCGCCAAGTTCGGCGACGCGCGCGTCGGCCGACAGGCGGAGTTCGGAAAGATGGCAGCTCGCCGGCACACCGACGCGATAGAAGCGGGCCGAGGTCTCGGCGAAATTGGCGACGATCGGCGGCGTGGTATGGACTCGCCAGGTGGGGACGGGGGCTTCTGCGAGATGGCGCCAGGTCTTGCCGTCGTCCGAGGCCTCGACCGTGAACGCGGCCGAGGGGGAGAAATTGGAATTATCCTCTTCCGGCGCGGCCTGCAGCAGCATCGAGCCGGCACGATAGGGCGCGGCGAATTCGACCACGATCTGCGACGGGGACTCGCCTGGACGGATGTCGAGCGCGGTCGTCCCGTCGCCATCGGTGATCAGACGGACATCGGCGGGGGCACCGTTCAAGGTGGCACGGACGATCTGGCCGCGTGCCGCGGCGCGATCGCCGGACAGCGCCGGATAGGCGATCACCATGGCGTCGCGATAATGATCGAGCCGGGTGAACGGGCGCGGCAATACGCGGTCGATCCCGACGCCGTCCTCGACCGTTATCTCGCTCCATACCAGTTGCTGCATCCCGCGATCGGGCGTGATCCAAGGCCCGCCGCTCGATGACCAGCCGGGGCAATTGTGCAGGACGAGCGTCAGCCCCAATCGACCGCATTCGTCGGCGGCATGCCGGATCATCCTGACCCAGGCGGGGCTGAGCGTCCTTGCCGGGCCCTGCGGAATGCCGCACCCCACATCGAACATATGGACGCCGCCCACCCCGACGCGCGCAAGCGCCTCGAGATCGAGCGTGATGCCCTCTTCGGTGACGTTGCCGTTCATCCAGTGCCACCACGTATGCGGCCGCGCATCGGCGGTCGGTTGGCGGAACTGGTCGAGAAGCGTGTCGCTGCCGGCTGCTTCGGTTCGCTCTGACCAGCTGAGCTTAACGGCGAAACCGCCCGCGGCCGCACCCGCCAGAAACTCGCGACGGCCGATTCCCATAACCCTCTCCCGCTTGCACATTGGCAATACCGGAAAAGTCATAATGTCATATCATACGATAATAAAGCTTGATCGGCGACAGCCGCGTGATTTAAGCCGGAGAGGTGGCGACGGGGTTCAACCGCGCGCCGTCTTGACCGGGAGAGAGCGATGGGCACGCTGATGAAATGCGTCGTGCGCGGGGCGACGGCGTGCGCCGCAATTGCGCTGGCGATGTCGTCGGCATCGGCCGAAGTCCCGGGCTATCAGGCGACGCTCGCTGCAAAACTGGGCGCGGTCAAAGCCGGTATTGCCAAGGGCCCGTTCAAGTCGAATTGGGACTCTCTCAGGGCAGGCTATCGCACGCCCGACTGGTTCCGTGACGCCAAGTTCGGCATCTTCATCCACTGGGGCGTCTATTCGGTCCCGGCCTTCGCCAACGAATGGTATTCGCGCAACATGTACGTGCCGGGCAACGCCGCGTACGATCATCAGATCGCGACCTACGGCCCGCAATCGAAGTTCGGCTACAAGGACTTCATCCCGATGTTCAAGGCGGAGAAGTTCGATCCCGCCGCCTGGGTCCAGCTCTTCGCCGATGCCGGCGCGCGCTACGTCATCCCCGTCGCCGAACATTGCGACGGTTTCGCGATGTACAATTCCGATCTGACCGAATGGGATGCCGCGCGGATGGGGCCTCATCGCGACGTGGTCGGCATGATCGCCAAGGCGGCGCGTGCACGGGGCCTGCATTTCGGCTTGTCGTCGCACCGCGCCGAACATTGGTGGTGGTATTATATGGGTCGCACCTTCGATTCCGACGTGAACGATCCGCGCTATGCCGGCCTCTACGGACCCGCGGCGCCAATGGGGTTGCCTGCCGACGGGCCGGCCAACTGGCCCGACGGGAACCAGCTGCAGGAATGGAATCCCCCGAGCAAGGCATTCATGGATGACTGGATGGGCCGCACCTCGGAACTGATCGACAAATATCATCCCGAGCTGATCTATTTCGACTGGTGGACTGCGGCGCCGGCGTTCGAATCGCGGATGCGCGACACCGCCGCTTATTATTACAACCGCAGCGCGAGTTGGGGCGCGCCGGGTATCATTGCCTATAAGGGCGGTCAGTTCGCCGAAGGCAGCGCCCTGTTCGACATGGAGCGCGGAAAGACCGATCAGCTGCGCCTGACTCCATGGCAGTCGGATACGTCGGTCAGCCTGAAGAGTTGGGGGTACGTACAGAATGACAGCTATCGCACGGCGCCCTCGCTGATCGCCGATTTGATCGACATCGTCAGCAAGAACGGCAACCTGCTGCTCAATGTCGGGCCCAAGTCCGACGGCACGATTCCCGAAGAGATCGTCTCGGTCCTGAAGGGCATGGGCGGCTGGCTCAAGGTCAATGGCGAGGCGATCTACGGGACCCGGCCATTCGCCTATTTCGGCGAAGGCCCGACCAAGTCCGGCCAGGTACGCGTCGGTGGCCAGGTCGAGCAATCGGCGATCAAGGGCTTCACGCCGCAGGACATCCGGTTCACGCGCAAGGGCAACGTCGTCTACGCGCTCGGCTTGGCGCGGCCCAAGGATGGTGCCGTGCTGATCAAGACGTTGTTTGCCGGCACGCCCTATCTCGATGCGCCGATCAAGAGCATCGATTTGCTCGATGGCGGCAAGATCCGATGGGAACAGACGCCCAAGGGGCTGAAGGTCGAGCTGCCGCCGGTGGCGGACGGAAGCTTTCCCTATGCGCTGCGCATCCGGACACACTGAACATTCGGGTTGCCGCCGGGTGCGCGGCGCCGACCGACGACATTCGACTGGGGGTTGTGATGGACAAGCAGCGGCGACTGATCCGGTTGGGACGTCTGGCGGCGATCGCGGTGGCGTTGCTCGGCGCCGGTGCGGTGGGCGCGCAATCGGATGTGCCCGCGCTGCAACCGTTCACCGTCGATCACGAGGCGCGTAGCGATTCCCCGGCCGACGCGCGTTTCCTGCATGACGGTCCGGCCGGCAGCCATGGCTTCATCCGCGTTCAGGACGGCCATCTCTACCGCGGCGACGGTAAGCGCTTCCGCTGCTGGGGCTTCAACATGACCGGGTTCGCCAAGGGCTCGGCGGAATTGCCGGATCACAAGGCGGCGGAAATTTACGCGGCGGCGCTTGCCCGCCTCGGCGTCAATTGCGTCCGCCTCCATTTCCTCGACCGCCCCGATACCGTGCTGCCGCTGCGTAACGAAGGCGCCGCGATCTCTCCGGCGGCGGGACCGTTCACCCACGCGCCGCGCGGGCTCATCCGGGGTGATCTGCCCGATAGCCAGCACTTCAATGCGGAGCAGCTCGACCGGCTCGATTACTGGACCGCGCAGCTCAAGAAGAACGGCATCTATGTCGACTTCAATCTCAATGTCGGGCGCGTGTTCAAGTCCGGCGACAACGTTCCCGACGTCGACCTGATCAACAACGCCAAGGCCTTCACTTATTTCGGGCCCGAACTCGTCGCGCTCGAAAAGGACTACGCGAGGCAACTGCTCGGGCACCGCAACGCTTATACCGGACTGCGCTACGCCGACGATCCGGGCGTGGCGCTGGTCGAGGTCGTCAACGAGAATTCGCTGCTCGAATTCTGGGCGCGCAACTGGCTGCGAGGCGAGCGGACCAAGGACGGTCCGAACTACCAGCTCGACATGACGCCCTATTACGAGAAGCTGCTGGTCGGCATGTACAACGACTGGCTGGCGAGGAATCGCAAGCCTGCCGAGATCGCCGAACTGCACCGGATGGCGGGCGTCGCCGATGGCCAGCCGGTGCCGTTCATGCGCCGCGGCGATCATCCGGCAGCGCCTCGCCTGCGGCTCGATGCCGAGATCGATTTCCTCACCTCGGTAGAGATCGGCTTCCACGCGGAGATGAAGCGGTTCCTCAAGGACGAGGTCGGGGTGAAGGTGCCGATCATCCCGATGGCGGATCACACCTATTTCATGGCCAACCAGCCGTTGCTGCGGACGCTCATCAAGTCCGACATCGTGGACGCCCATGTCTATTGGCAGCACCCGGCAATCTATGGCCAGCGCAACCAGCCGATGGTCAACTCGCCCGAATTGTCCACCATCCTGAAGCTCGCGCGCAGCGCCGTGGCGGGCAAGCCCTTCACGGTAAGCGAAGTCAACGAACCGTTCCCGACCGATTACGGCGCGGAGATGATCCCGATCCTGGCATCCTATGCCTCGCTGCAGGATTGGGACGCCGTATTCTTCTACACGTTCGAGACCAAGGTCGCCGGCGAGTGGACGCCGATGATCACCGACCATTTCGACATGACGCTCGATCCGGTGAAGATGGCGCAGATGCCGGTCGGTGCCATGATCTTCCTGCGCGGCGACGTGTCGGCGGCGAAGACGATGCTGACGCGGTCATACTCGACCGATCAGATCAGCGAGGCGGCGCGATTGCCGCGCGCTGCGATGCCTTATTACACGCCGGGCTTCGACGTGCGCATTCCGCTGGTCCACGGGTCACGCATCGCATGCCTCGACTGCAAGCCAAGCCTGCCGGCGCCGCTGGGGCCGATGAACCCGATCGTGTCGGACACCGGCGAACTGAGCTGGCTGACCGACGGCGGCAAGAATGGGCTGGTCAGCATCGACAGCCCGCGCAGCCAGGCATTGGTCGGGTTCATCACAGCCAACAAGGTGGAGACGCGCAATCTGTCGGCCCAGATCCGCAACCGGTTCGCGGTGATCACCTTGTCCTCGCTCGACGGCAAGCCGCTCAACCTGTCGAACCGCATCCTGCTGACGACCACCGGCCGGGTCGAGAACACCGGACAGAAATGGGATGAGCGCGGCTCGAACCTGACCGTCTGGGGAACCGCGCCTACCCTGATCGAACCGATCACCGGATGGGTGACGCTCAAGGACCTCGAGGGAGCGGTCGCCGTCTTCGCGCAGCCGCTCGATGGGGCGGAGCGACCGATCGGCAAGGAAATCCCCGCCAAGATGATCGAACCGGGCTGGGAACTGCCGGTCGGCATGCCCGCGACGACCACCTATCTCATCCGCGTCGAGCGCTGATGACGGGGCCGAGCCTGACTCGCCGCGACGTCATCGCGGCGGCCGGGGGTCTTGCGGTGCGACCGGGTAGCTGGCAGCGCCCGGTGAACTGACACCTCATTCAGCTTCAAGCGTCATGCCGGGCTCGTTCCGGCATCCACGACGCAACAACACCTCGCCCGGATAGAATAGCGGCCCTGGCCATCTCGGCGTGACGGGCGAGATAGCGACCCCGCTGCCGCACGGCGGCAGCGGGGGTCAGGTAACCTATCGGCACCCCTGCCGCAGGATCGCCGGCAATGCCGTCCTTGCCATCCGCGCATATCCCGCGTCGTTCGGATGGAGGTGGTCCCCGATCTGTTCGGCCAGCCGCATCACCGTCGGCTTGCCGGGTTCGCGCATCGCGATGTCGAAGTCGATCACGCCGTCGAAGCGCTTCGCATTGGCGCGAATCCAGGCGTTGACGGTCTCGCGCCGCTGTTCGCCCGCGGCATCGGCATAGGCCGCACCTTCATAGGGAAGCAGGGTGCCGACGATCACCTTGAGGCCGCGCGCCTTGGCGCGTGCCAGCAATTGCTCGTACGCGGCGATCAGCTTGTCGGCGGGCGGCTGCCATTCCTTGCTCGGGTCCCTGACCTTGCCGATATCGTTGATGCCTTCGAGGATCACGACATGGGTCGCGCCCGGCACCGACAGGACGTCGCGATCGAAGCGCGATAGGGCGTCGGGTCCGCGTCCCGTGCTGAGCAGCCGATTGCCGCTGATTCCTTCGTTCGCCACCGCCCAGCATCGCCCGGCTGGAACAGCGGCCAGCAGGCGCCCGAGTTGATCGGGCCAGCTCATACCCTTGGATGCCCCCGCGCCCTCGGTGATCGAGTCTCCGAACGTCACGAGTACGCGCGTCGCGCCGGTGCCGGCGACGTCCAGTTCCGATACGATGCCGGAGGCGCGCGCGCGCTGGGGATTGGTCAGGGTAACCGCCGTGGTCGCATTGCCCGCCACGACGTCGACCATCTGGGCGTGCGCCGGCGGAGCCGCTTCGTCCGGGAAATAGACGGTGACCGCCAGCCGCTCGCCCGCCGTCACAGGATAATCGAGCGGATCGGACAGCATGGGCGCACGGGTCGGCACCAGCACGTCCGGCGCGCCCGAAAAGCGGAGCGAGCGCAGGCTTCCCGCCACCGGTCTGTCATTGGCGTCGAGCCGCACCACCGACGCCGCGCCGATCCGTAGCGGCTCGTCCGACAATTCGTTGCTGAAGCGGATACGGATCTCGCGCCCGGCAATGCTCGCGCGGATATCCTGGCGCACGCTCTCGTCCTTGAACGGTCGTCCGAGCGCTTCCTTGATGTTCGGCTCGTAGCCGATCGGCGGGCCGGCCCAGCCCGGCACCCAGCGAGTCGCCGGCGCAGCCGCCGCGACGACGAAAAGGCCCGCTAGTGGGATGACGAGACCGAGGCGCCGCTTCATTTGCTTTCTCCGCTTGCGAGCTTGAACAGGGCCACGCCATGTGCAGCGATCCGGCCGTCCGACCAGTCGCCGCTGACCGGCGAGGCGCCGGCGGGCGGGACGAAGGAATGCACGATGGTGCCGTGATTGATGACGATCAGTACGCGCTTCCCGGCGCCGGCGCGTTCGGCGATCTCCAGGTCGGTATCGGCGCCCGGCGCAATCGGGGCGATGTTCGCACCCGCGAGCAGATCGGCGGCCAGCTTCGCCATCGCCGCCGGATCGAGCCACGCGCCGACATAGGTGATGCTCCCGCGCCCGACATTGCGGGTGACGATCGCCGCCTTGCCGTCGAGCCAGCCGCCGGCATCGCGATAGGTGGCGAGCGTCCGCGTGTCGGGAGCGGTCGGCGTCAGTGCTTCCGCCCAGATCGTTGCCTTGCCGTCGACCGCGCCGGCGATGCCGACCGGCGCGTCGAGTGCGTAGAATTGCTCGACATGAGCGCCGAGCAGGTCGGCGAGCGGCCCCGGCTGGCGCTGCGGCCACAGGGCGTCGGTGTCGTCCTTCATCCCCGACCGCGGCCCGAGCACGAGATGACCGCCAGCGCGGACATAATTGTCGAGCGCCCGGGCTCCTTCCTCGGTCAGGACGTTGAGGTTCGGCGCCACGACCAAGGGATAGCGCGACAAATCGGCATCCCAGGGCAGGATCGCCACGCCCTGGGATTGCACCCGCAACGGCCGGTAGAAATCGGTGAACGCCCTGATCGGATCGAAGTCGCGGTGGAGGCGCTGCAGATCGATCGCCCAGCGGCTGTCATAGGAAAAGATCATGCCTACCCGCGCGACCGGTTGCGTGTCGGCCAGCAGCGGCGCGGCCTTGACGAGTTCCCCCGCCGTCCTGGCTATTTCGGGCTGGATCGGGTTCGGCTCTCCATCCTGGCCCAGGATCGCGCCGTGATAGGTTTCCTGGCCGTTCGCCGCCGGGCGCCATTGCCAATAGAGCACTGCGTCGGCGCCATGTCCGACTGCCTGCCATGCCATTTCGCGCACTTGACCTGGATCGAGCGCGCGATTGATGGGCACCCAGTCGACACGGCCGGGCTGCGTCTCCATCAGCCAGAAATTGCGCTGCTTGTAGCCGCGGACGAGGTCGTGATTGGCACCATTGGCGACCCAATCGGGGCGTCCGTCCGGAATGTAATTGTCCCACGCCGCAATATCGAGTTCGCGATGCATCGCGAAATGGTCGAACCCGCCGTTCCAGAACATGGTGTTGGTGGTCACGAACATGCGCGGATCGATCAACGGACGGATCGCCTGCACCTGGTTCTGGATGTAGTCGATCCAGGTCGCGGTGGTGAAATGCCTGAAGTCGAGCAGCAGCGCCGGGTTTTGCTGACCCGTGGCGTGGAGCGGTACCTGGTCGAAATCGTTGTAATATTGGCTCCAATATTCGGTCGCCCAGCGGCGGTTGAGGACATGGATCGACCCGTAGCGCGCCTTCAGGAAGGCATGCCATGCCGCGACCGCTTCGTCGTCGAACGAGGGCGGGCCGATCTCGTTGTCGATCTGCCAGCCGACCACCGCGGGATTGTGCCCGTACCGCGTGGCCAATTCGGTCGCGATCTGCCGGCAAAAAGCGCGATACCGCTTGCTGGCGAACGAGAATTGCCGCCGCCCGCCATGGCCGGCGCGCTTGCCGTCCTCGTCAACGCGCAGGACGTCCGGATATTTCTGCGTCAGCCACGCGGGCGGGGCGGCGGTCGGCGTTCCGATCACAACCATCATGCCGTGCCGCGCCGCCGCCGCGATCGCGCGGTCGAGCCAGCCGAAATCGAACCTGCCTTCCTCGGGCTCCATCCGGCTCCATGCGAACTCGCCGAGGCGGACGGTATTGAACCCGGTCGCCTTCATCATGGCGAGGTCGGTGTCCCAGCGCGCCTCCGGCCATTGTTCGGGATACCAGGCCGTACCGACCGCAATCGCCGGGCGAGTCGCGAACGCGGTCGCGCGCTGCGGAAACGACATGGGGGATGCGGCGGGCGCCGACAGCGCGGGCCCGGTTGCGAGCAACGCCGCGGTCAGCATGGCTATGGTTCGACTCCGCGGCATCCCATCCCTCTGAACTTGATCGACTTATCGTCGTCGCCGCATCGTCGAGCGGGGCGGCCCCGGGGGCATCCTAGCGAAGTCATGGCCTTACGCAAAATAATATGTTTATATGATGTTTAAGAAGACGGGCGCCGGAGCGGTACCCGCGACGATTGCGAGAGGAGCAGGGATGGCACGGTTCGGGCGGTGGGCAGCGGGATGTGCCATGCTGGCCTTGGCGGCGGCCGCCTGGGCCAAGGACGCGCCGCCCGCCGGCCCGGCTGCCGCACCCGCGCCGCCCGCGTCCAGCGACCCCGACCCCGCGACGTTTCGCAATCCGCCGGGCGCCACGCGGCCCAACACGCTCTATTTCTGGATGAACGGCAACGTCACGAAAGAGGGAATCGATTCGGACCTGGCCGCGATGCACGATGCCGGGCTCGGCGGTGTCCTGATGTTCGACGGGAGCAACGACGTTCCCAAGGGGCCGGTGGACTATCTGAGCCCGCAATGGCTCGACCTGATGACGCACATGATGGAGCGGGCGAAGGCGCTCGGGCTGAAGGTCGGGTTGCACAATGCGCCGGGCTGGTCGTCGTCGGGCGGCCCCTGGATCACGCCCGAACGGTCGATGCAGCAGATCGTGTGGAACGAGACCACCGTTGCGGGCGGCAAGCTGATCGCGATCAGGCTGGCGCAGCCGTTCACCAAGCGGGATTTTTATCGCGACGCCGCGATCCTGGCCTTTCCGGCGAGCGCCGGCGACGAGTCGGTCTATCGCGACGCCGTCGCGTCGATGCGGGCGGCGGGGCCGGTCGACCCCAAGCAACTGACCGATCGCGACCTGCACAGCGCGGTCGAGATCACGCCCAGCACCCCGCTCGTCATCGAGATGAAGGCGCCTTTCACCGCGCAGGCGGTGACGCTCTACGGCGACGTCGACGCCAAGGCCTTTGCCGCGACAATCGAGGCGTCGGACGACGGCAGGATCTGGCGAAAGGTCGGTCAGGTCCAGGCCCCGGTGCAACATGAACGCGGGATCGAGGCGCCCGGCAGCATCAATTTCCCCCCGGTAACCGCACGCTTCTTCCGCGTGACGCCCAAGGCGGCGCTCAAGCTGGCCGAGGCGCTGTTCTACGCGACGCCGCGGATCGACGACTGGGGCAACAAGGGCGAACATCTGTTTCACATGCTGCCCGCGGTCGAGCCGTCGCCGACCGATCTTCTGGCGCGCTATGCGATCGACCCGGCCAAGGTCGTCGACATCAGTTCGAAGGTCGACGCCGAGGGCAATCTGCGCTGGACGCCGCCGCCGGGACGCTGGACCATCCTGCGGTTCGGGCACACCACGACCGGGCATCTGAATGTTTCGGCGTCGGATTCCGGGCGCGGTCTGGAAGTCGACAAGCTTGATGCGGCGGCGGCCGATTTCCAGTTCCGCAGCAGCGTCGGGCAGGTCGTCAAGGCCGCAGGACCGCTCGCCGGCAAGACCTTCGACATGCTGGAGATAGACAGCTACGAAGCCGGGCTGCAGAACTGGACCGCCGCGCTGCCCGCCGATTTCGAGAAGCGCAACGGCTATTCGATGTTGCCCTATCTGCCCGCGCTGACCGGCCGGATCGTCGGCGACCTCGATACCTCCAACCGGTTCCTGTTCGATTTCCGCCGCACCCTCGCCGATCTGATGGCGGACAATTATTACGGGCGGATGCAGGCCAATGCGCAGGCCGCGGGGCTGCGCTTTCATGTCGAGGGCTATGGGCCCGGACCGTTCGACGAATTGCAGGTGTCGGGCCGCGCCCAGGTGCCCATGACCGAATTCTGGACGCGCACGCCCTGGACCGACAACCGCACGGTCAAGATGGTCTCATCGGCGGCGCACGTTTACGGCAAGCCCGTCATCGCCGCCGAGGCGTTCACCGGCGAGGCGGAAACCAGCCGGTGGGAGGATTATCCCTATGCGATGAAATTGCTGGGCGATCAGATGTTCGCCCAGGGGTTCAACCAGGTCTTCTTTCATCGCTACGCGCATCAGCCCGATCCCAATGCGGTGCCGGGGATGACCATGGGGCCGTGGGGGATCAACCTCGAACGCTCGAACACCTGGTTCGCGCAGTCGAAACCGTGGATGGAGTATCTTGCCCGCAGTCAATATTTGCTGCGCCAGGGCATTTATGTCGCCGATGTGCTCTATTTCGTCGGGGAGGAGAGTCCCAACGAGTCCGAATATGTCCGGCCTGATGTCTCGCCGGATGCCAATCCGAAGATCGGACAATATTTCGATCCGCAAATGCCACCGGGCTACAATTACGATCTGGTCAATGCCGAGGTGCTGCTGACGCGCGCCCGGGTCGAGAATGGCCAGATCGTGCTCCCCAACGGCGCGCGCTATCGCCTGCTGGTGCTGCCGGCGACGCTCTCGGGAATGACCCCGCAACTCGCCGTGCGGCTGCGGGCGCTGGTCGAACAGGGGGCGACGATCCTCGGGCCGCGCCCGACCCATTCGTTGACGCTGGCCGGCAAGGCCGACGGCGATCGCGCGTTCGACGCGGCGGTCGCCGCCTTGTGGGGCAGCAACGCGAAAACCGGAATCGCGCATCCGGTCGGCAAAGGGCGCGTCATTCCGAGCGGCAGCATCGCCGATGCGCTGGCGGGGATGAAGGTCGCACCCGATGCGCAATGCCGCACGCAGAGTCCCGATGGTCAGGTCGTCTGGCTGCACCGGCGTCTGGCGTCGAGCGACATGTATTTCGTCGCCAATCGTCAGCGTCGCGCGGAAACGGTGCGCTGCACTTTCCGCGTCGGCAAAGCCGCGCCGGCCCTGTGGGATGCGGAGACAGGCAATGTCGCCAGGCCCGCCTTGTTCGGGAGCGATGCCGCGACCACGACGGTGTCCTTCGATCTGTCGCCGGCTGGATCGACCTTCGTAATGCTCGCGCCGTCTGCGGGTGCGACGGGGGCCAGATGGATCGCGCGCGACGGCCGCCGCATTGCCGACCTCGACGCTGCCCCCGCCAAGACGATGCCCGCCCCTTCGGACACCTTCACGCTGTCGTTGTGGGCCAAGCCCGACATCGATCTGCGCGTCATGCCCGACGAGGCGATCGCCGGACGGATCAACGAGACGGGCAAGAATTATGTGATCAACGCACGATCGGGCAGCGACCTTCACGGCCCAGGGACGGCGATCGCCGGCCTGGCGATCGGGCGCAACGGCGCGTTCGTTGTCGAGCGCGTATCGCCGGAATCGGCGCCCGCCGTCCTTGTCAGCCGCACGCCGGTCAGTGGCTGGACGCATGTCGCCTTGGTCTATGATCATGGCCTGCCCAGCCTGTACCTCAATGGCAAGCTCGTGCGGACCGGACTTCGCAGTGGCCGCCGCGTCTATGCGGGGGGCAGCGACGCGCCGGTCCCCGTCGGCGTTACATATTTCTTCGAAGGCAACGCGACCCCGCTATCCACGCTGGATCGTGCGATGACGCCGGCCGAGATCGCCGCCGAGGCCGCCAAGGGGCCGCCGGAGCCGGCGATCGCGGCCGATCCGGTGACGCTCGATCGTCGCGCCGATGGCGGGCTCGACGGCCTGGCATGGCGCAGCGGGCGCTATACGACCGACACCGGCAAGAGCTTCATGGCGGCGGTGCCGGATCCGATCGCAGTCACGGGCGCTTGGACGGTGCGCTTCCAGCCGGGCAGGGGCGCGCCGGCGTCGACCACGCTCCCGCGTCTCGAATCGCTCAGCCGGAACGCCGATGACGGCATCCGGCACTTTTCCGGCACGGCGACCTACGAACGATCGATCGACGTGCCGGCCGCCGCCTTGCGCAAGGGCAGGCGTGTCTATCTGGACCTGGGGCGCGTCGAAGTGCTTGCCGGCGTAACGGTCAACGGCAAGGATCTCGGCGTGGTGTGGAAGGAGCCGTATCGCGTCGACATCACCGATGTCGTCCATGCCGGCGCGAACCAGGTGTCGATCGCGGTCAGCGATCTGTGGGTCAACCGGATGATTGCCGACGCGGCGCTGCCCGAAGAGGGCAATTACGTCGATGCCGACTGGCCGATCGGAGAACGCGTCACCGCCGACGGTAAGAAGGTTCCGATCATGGCGCGCAAGATCACCGCTTTCCCCGACTGGTACAAGGCCGGCCGGTCCAAGCCGCCGGGTGGCCGCGTCACCTTCTCGCCCTGGACGTTCTTTTCCAGGGACGAGCCATTGGTCGATTCGGGCCTGCTCGGACCGGTGCGCGTGGTGTTTGCCGACCGCGTCGAGGTGAAGTGAGCGGTCCACGCTCCGGATCGGATGCGATTGCGTCACGGCGCCGTCTTGCGCCGATCGAACTCGCGCCGTTATTGTCATACTGGTTACGCACCCGATCGGATTTCCGGCACCGGGCGATCGGAGGAGGCCAATGACGATGCTGTCCCGTCCCAATTTCAGCAAGTTCGCCGACGCGACCTTGTCGAACGCGGACCAGGTGGCGCGCGCTATCGGCGGCGACATCCTGTCGGGCGTTTTTCCACCCGGATCCAAATTGCCGTCCGAGGCGGAGATGCTGTCGCGCTTCGGCGTGTCGCGGACCGTGCTGCGCGAGGCGTTCAAGACGCTGACCGCCAAGGGGTTGATCGTCGCCAGAACGCGGGTCGGTACGACCGTGCTCGACAGCGCGCACTGGAACTTCTTCGATGCCGACATCCTGGCATGGAAAGTCAGCCAGGGCTTCGATGTCGATTTCGTCCGCGATGTCGCGGCGATTCGTATGGCGATCGAGCCGGCCGCGGCCGAAGCCGCCGCCGAACAGGCCACGCCAGAAGACATTGCGGCGTTGCGCGCCTGCATTGCGCGGATGGGTGAGGCCACCAGCAGTGCTGGCGACTTTGCCGACGCCGATCTCGATTTCCACAAGGCTGTCGGCTACGCGTCGGGCAACGTATTGATGCGCTCGCTGGCGGCGGTGATCGAAACCGCGTTGCTCGCGTCGTTCCGGCTCAGCTCGCCGGTGCGCGAAGCCGAGGTTCACGAAGAAAGCGTCAAGGGGCATGCCCGCATCGTCGACCTGATCGAGGCCGGGGACGGCCCTGGTGCGGCGCAGGCGATGCGCGACATCATCATGCACGGGCTGCATCGCGTCGAACGGGCGAGCGCGCCGCGCAAGCGCAAGGCGACGAAATAGTCCCGGCGAGTGCGCATCGCCTTGCGGCGCGATTGATACTATTATATCACGAGATCGTGGCCGGTCCGCTGCGTCCCACGCGCGCGGCCGGGATAGCGAGAGGATAGCCATGACGGGCTTGAAGAAGGCCGAAGTTTCACGCCGCCAATTCGTCCATTGCGTCGCTTGCGCGACGGCCGCCGCGGGATCGCTCGCGTCGTCCCCGATGGCGCTCGCCGCACAGCAAGCGGCACTGCGCGGCCAGGAAAAGATGCACGAATTTCCTTACGGTGCGGTCCGTCTGACCGGTGGCCGGATGAAGCAGCATTACGATCACATCGCCGCGCATTATCTCGCGCTCGACAATGATCGCCTGCTCAAGGTGTTCCGCCAGAATGCCGGGTTGCCGGCACCCGGGCCCGACATGGGCGGCTGGTACGATGCCGACGGCTTCGTCCCGGGTCTCACGTTCGGCCAATATGTATCGGGGCTGGCGCGCATCGGAGCGACCACCGGCGACAAGGCGGTGCACGCGAAGGTCGCGGCGCTGGTCGACGGCTTCGGCAAGGCGATCATCGCCGCCAAGAACCCCTATGCCGGGCCCAAGGCGCAGGAACAGTGGGCGGCCTATGTCATGGACAAATATGTCGTCGGCCTGATCGACGCCTATCGTCTGAGCGGGGTCGAGCAGGCCAGGACGCTGCTGCCGATCGTCATCGACAAGTGCATTCCCTACATTTCGCCGGTCTCGCGCGATCGTGTTGGCAAGGTCGATCCGCCTTATGACGAAACCTATGTCCTGCCGGAAAACCTGTTTCACGTCGCGGACATCACCGGCGATGACAAATACCGCGCGATGGCGGTGCATTACCTGCTCAACAAGGAATGGTTCGATCCGCTCGCGGCGGGAGAGGACGTGCTGCCCAGCAAGCATGCCTATAGCCATACGATCGCGCTGAGCTCGGGCGGGCAGGCCTATCTCCATCTCGGCGATCCGAAGTACCGCAAGGCGCTGGAAAATGCCTGGACCTTCATGGAGCCGCAGCGTTTCGCCAGCGGCGGCTGGGGACCGGAGGAGCAGTTCGTGCCGCTCCACCAGGGCAAGCTCGCGGCGAGCCTGAAGTCGTCGAAGGCGCATTTCGAGACGCCGTGCGGGAGCTTCGCCGACATGAAGCTCGCGCGCTATCTGACCCGCTTCACCGGGGCGCCAGTCTATGGCGACGGGCTCGAACGCACGCTCTACAACACGATGCTGGCGACGCGCCTGCCCGATAGCGACGGCGACTATCCCTATTATTCGAACTACGGCGCCGATGCCGAAAAGGTCTATTATCAGAAGAAGTGGCCGTGCTGCTCGGGCACGCTGGTTCAGGGCGTCGCCGATTACGTCCAGGGCCTCTATTTCCACGACGACAACGTGTTGATGGTCAACATGTATGCGGGTTCGGATGTGCGCTGGGAACGCCCCGGCGGCGCCGTCGAAATCGTGCAGGAGACCGACTATCCCGCGAGCGATCATGTCCGGTTGACGGTGCGCAGGCCGGGCAACGGGCGGTTCACGATGCAGCTGCGCATCCCTGCCTGGAGCAAGGGCGCGGCGCTCCGCGTGAACGGCGCGGCGGTCGCGGTTACGCCTGGGACGCTGGCCACGGTCACGCGGTCGTGGAAGTCCGGCGACGTGATCGACCTGATCTTGCCGCAACCGCTGCGTACCTTGCCGATCGACGATCGTAACCCGAATCTGGCGGCGGTGATGCGCGGCGCCGTGATGTATGTCGGACTCAATCCGTGGGAAGGGATCGACGATCAGGCGATCGCATTGCCGGGCGTGCTGCGGCCAATGCCGGGCCAGAACCAGTCGTATCGCGCGCAGGTCGATGGCCGCGATCTTGTTTTCGTACCGTATTTCAACGTCGATACCGAACGCTACAACACCTATTTCAAGACCGTGTGATGCGCCGGTTCGAGGGAAAGTGCCTCGTCGTCAGCGGGGGAAACAAGGGCATCGGTCTCGCCATTGCCGAGCGCTTCGCGTCGGAAGGCGCGAACGTCGTGATCGGCGCGATCGAGGCCGACCTTTCCGCCGCCGCACGGGCCGTGGCTCGACATGGCGTCGGCATTGCGACACGGCAATGCGACGTGACCAACGCGGAGGACGTCCGGGCGCTCTACGATCTCGCCGAGGAGAAGTTCGGCGGGGTCGACATTGCCATGCAGAATGCCGGCGTGATCACCATCGCCAGGGTCGAGGACCTGACCGAGCGCGAATGGGATCTCAACCTGTCGGTCAACACCAAGGGTGTGTTCCTGTGTTGTCAGGAGGCGATCCGGCGGCTGCGCGCCAAGGGCAGAGCCGGGCGGTTGATCAACACCGCGTCGGGCCAGGCCCGCGACGGGTTCATCTACACGCCGCATTACGCCGCCTCCAAATTCGGCGTGGTCGGACTGACCCAGAGCCTGGCCAAGGAAGTCGCGGCCGACGGCATCACGGTCAACGCGATCTGCCCGGGCATCATCCACACCGACATGTGGGACTATAACGACCGCGAATGGGGCAAGCTGATGGGAGACTATGCTCCCGGCGAGCTGATGGCCGAATGGGTCGAGGGCATCCCCATGAAGCGCGCCGGCACCGGCGCCGAGGTCGCCGCCCTGGTGGCGTTCCTCGCCAGCGACGATGCCACCTATATCACTGGCCAGACCATCAATGTCGATGGCGGCCTCATCATGTCCTGAGCGAGACTGCCGAGCCCGAATATGGAACCAAGGATTACCGCGACCTACTGGATCGAAACCGCCTTTCCACTGCAGCAGGCGGCAGAAACGATGGCCGGCGAGCAATCGACCGGAACCTTCGTCCGCGTGCCGGGCGAGACCGATGAATTGCGCGAGGCGCATGCCGCGCGAGTCGAGGAACTGGTCGAGCTGGGTGAGGTGGCGATCCCGTCGCTCCCGGGCTCGGGCCTGCCCAAATCGGGCGACGCCACGCGCCGCGCGGCGCGGGTGACATTGTCCTGGCCGCTTTCCAACATGGGCGTGTCGCTCCCCAATCTGCTCGCGACGATCAACGGCAAT
The DNA here is from genome assembly GCA_964521615.1 of uncultured Stakelama sp. Taxonomy (GTDB): domain Bacteria; phylum Pseudomonadota; class Alphaproteobacteria; order Sphingomonadales; family Sphingomonadaceae; genus Sphingomonas. The sequence continues at coordinate 87,948 of CAZFTL010000001.1, forward strand.
CTGTCCGAGCTCAAGGCATTCTCCGGGCTGCGGCTGATCGACGTGAAGCTGCCTCCCGAATTCCTCGGCCGCTATCAGGGCCCGCAATTCGGCGTGGCCGGCACGCGCGAGCTCGCAGGCGTGCGTGACCGCCCGATCATCGGCACGATCATCAAGCCGAGCGTCGGCCTGTCGCCCGACGCGACTGCCGAACAGGTCCGTACCCTGGTCGAAGCGGGGATCGACTTCATCAAGGACGACGAACTCCAGGCCGACGGGCCGCATTGCCCGTTCGACGCGCGGATCACCGCGGTGATGCGCATCATCAACGACCATGCGCAGCGCACCGGCAAGAAAGTGATGTACGCCGCGAACCTCACCGGCGAGGTCGACGAAATGCTCGCGCGGCACGACCATGTCGTTGCCGAGGGCGGCACGTGCATCATGGCGAGCATGAACTCGATCGGTCTGCCGGCGATGAAAATGCTGCGCGCGCATGCGCAACTGCCGATCCATGGGCACCGCAACGGCTGGGGGATGCTGGGCCGCTCGCCGGCGATCGGCATGAGCTACATCGCGTTTCAGAAATTGTGGCGCCTCGCGGGGATCGACCACACGCACGTCAACGGCATCGACAACAAGTTCTGCGAGAGCAACGAGAGCGTGATCGCCTCGGCGCGTGAATGCCTGACGCCGATGTTCGATCCGCCGCATCCCGGGTGCGAGATCATGCCGGTCTTCTCCTCGGGCCAGTCGGCCAAGCAGGCCGCGCCGACCTTCGCCGCGCTCGGCTCGGTCGATTGCATGTTCGCGGCAGGTGGCGGGATCATGGCGCATCCCGGCGGCCCGGCGGCGGGCGTGCTGGCGCTGCGCCAGGCGTGGGAAGCAGCGGTCGCCGGCGTGGCGGTCGACGAGGCCGCACGCGATGCGCCCGAGCTGGCGGCGGCGCTGGGGGCGTTCGGCGGGTGACCCCGTTATACGCCTTTTACGGCGACGATTTCACCGGATCGACCGATGTCCTCGAGCAGCTTGCCGAGGGCGGCGTGCCGGCGGTGCTGTTCCTTCGCCAGCCCGATACCGACCTGCGCGCTCGGTTCCCAGACGCACGGGCGATCGGTCTTGCGGGCGACAGCCGCAGCCGCTCGCCCGAATGGATGGATGCGCACCTGCCGGGCATCTATGCCAGCCTCGGCGACGCCGGGATCGTCCACTACAAGACCTGCTCGACCTTCGACAGCAGCCCGCATACGGGCTCGATCGGGCGCGCGCTCGAGATCGGCGTCAGGACCTTCGGCGGGCCGGCGGCGATCGTCGTCGGCGCCCCGCATTTGCGTCGCTACGTCGCCTTCGGCAATCTTTTCGCGGCGGCGGGCGCGGCCGTCTATCGCATCGACCGCCACCCGACCATGTCGCGCCACCCGGTCACGCCGATGCACGAAGCGGACCTGATCCGGCATCTCGGCGACCAGACCCGGGCGGCGATCGCGTCGGTGCCGCTCGATCGCATCCAGGCCGGCGAAACCGACGCCGCCTTCGTAGAGGGAAAGGCCGCGGCGGCGGTGCTGTTCGACGGCGTGTCGATGGACGACCTCGCAGCAACCGGCGCCGTGCTGACCGGGCGGAGGGTCCGGTTCGCGGTCGGCAGTTCGGGAGTCACGCGGGCGATGGTGCTCGCCTGGCGAACTACGGGCGTGATCGGCGACGCGCCGGTTGCCGAGCGCGCCGCGGAAGTCGATCGGCTGCTGGTGGTGAGCGGGAGTTGCTCGCCGGTCACGGGGGCGCAGATCGCCCGGAGCGGTGCCGATGGCTATGTCGCTATCCGCGCCGATGTCGACGCCCTGCTGCGCGGCGAAGGTGCGGAAGAAGGGCGGTTGGTAACGATTGCTGGGACTGCATTGGGCGAAGGCGGCCGGGTCGTGATTCACTCCGCCGAGGGGCCTTTGGGCGAAGTCGCGCCGGCCGCGGGCGATCGGCTCGGCACCGCGCTCGGCCGCGTCGCGGGCGCGGCGATCCGCGAGGCGGGGCTGCGCCGCGTCCTGTTCGCGGGGGGGGACACGTCGAGCCATGGCGTCGCGCAACTTGGCATCGATGCCCTGACCTGGGCGGCCCCGATCGAGCGCGGCGCGCCGCTGGTGCGGGCGCATGCAGCGGATCCGACGATCGACGGGTTGGAGCTGGTGCTCAAGGGTGGCCAGATGGGCAGCGAGGGATTTTTCGAGGCGGTGAGGAAGGGGACGGCCTAAAAAATCCTCCCCGTTCCGGGGAGGAGTTATGGTTTCCTCGGCACCGTCCGCTCCAGCACCGCCACACCCTGCGTCTTCAGCGTCACCGACCGCCGTTCGCCACCCGCCAACACATCCGTCATCGCTTCGGGCAGCACCACGGTACGCTCCTCGGTCCCATGGTTGATCAGGATCACGATCGATCGCCCTTCGCCTTCGCGCGTCATCAATTCGACATCCGTCGGGACCGCGAAATCGCGAACCACCCCGGCATCGCGCATCGCCGCGCCGATCAACTCATCCATCACATGATCGTCGATCAGCGCACCGACATAGGTGATGCTGCCCTTGCCGACCTTGCGCGTGATCACCGCCGCCTTGCCATCGAGCCAGCCATTGGCCTTGCCATAGGCAATTACCGTCTTCGTGTCGGGCGCGGTCGGGGTCAGCATCTCGGCCCAGATCGAGGCGGTGCCGTCGCCGACCGCGATCTTGTCGTCGAGCGCGTAGAATTGCTCGACGCGGCCGCCCAGCAATTGGGCCAGTGGCCCCGGCTGGCGCTGCGGCTGAAGCCGGTCATAGCCATCCTTCATCCCCGAACGCGGGCCGAGAATCAGATGGCCGCCGCCGCGGACATAATCGGCCAGCCGCTTCGCAATCTCGTCGGTGATGATGTTGAGGCTCGGCGCCACGACCAGCTTGTACCGATCGAGCGGGGCGGCTGCGGCCTCGACGATGTCGACCGCACCGAGCGCATCCTTGAGCGGCCGGTAGTAATCGAGCAGCACCTCGATCTGGTCGTAATCGCGATGGAGCAGCTGGAAATCGATCGCCCAGCGGCTCGGATAATCCTGCAGCAGCGCGACCTGCGCGCGTGGGCTGGTGCCCGCCAGTACCGGCGACGCCTTGGCCATGTCACGGCCCAGTGCCTGGACCTCGCCATAGATCGGCAGCGGTTTGCCGTCGGGACCGACCAGCGATCCGTGCATCGTCTCCTGGCCGTTGAGTGCGTTGCGCCATTGCCAGTAGAGTATCGCGTCAGCACCGTGGCCGATCGCCTGCCACGCCATCGCGCGCGTTTCGCCGGGACGCAGGATGTTGCTGATCGGCGCCCAGTTCACGAAACCGGGTTGCGTTTCCATCACCCAGAAATTCCGCCGCTTCCAGCCACGCACCAGATCGTGCGTGGCGCCATTGCGATAGGGTTTGAGATAGCCCGATCCGACATAATCGTCCCACGATGCGAGATCGAGGTCGCGCGTGATCGCATAGCGGTCGAAGCGATTGGCCCAGCCGAGTCCGCCGAGATTGACCGTGATGAACGGCCTGGGGCCTATGACGGCACGCAGGGCGTCGCGCTGGTTGCGGTGAAACGCCGACCATTGCGCCGTGATGAAGCGCTTGAGCTCGAGCATCCAGCCGGGGTTGCCCTTGTCGGTGTTGAACGGCACCTGATCCCACGCCGTATAGGTCTGCGACCAATAGGCCGTGGTCCATGCCTCGTTGAGCTTGTCGAGCGTGCCGTAGCGTGCCTTGAGCCACGCGATCCAGGCGGTGCGTGCTTCGGGGTCGTAGCTCTCGTCGGTCGGCTCGTTGCCGATCTGCCAGCCGATGACGTTGGGCTCGTCCTTGAGTGCCTGGGCCATGCGCGTGACGATGTCGCGGGCAAGCGCGCGATAGCGCTGCGACGAGATCGAGAATTGGCGGCGCCCGCCATGGCCGAGCCGCTTGCCGGTACCGTCGACCTGCAGGGTGTCGGGATATTTTTCCGTCAGCCAGGCCGGTGGCGTATCGGTCGGGGTGCCGACCACGACGCGGATATCGTATTTGGCGGCAAGGCGGACCGCGCGCACCAGCCAACCGAAATCATATTGCCCTTCACTCGGCTCCATCCGGCTCCAGGCATATTCGCCGATGCGCACGACATTGGCGCCGCTCGCCTTCATCAGCCGCAAATCCTCGGGCCAGGCGCTTTCGGGCCACTGTTCGGGATACCAGGCCGATCCCAGCCACAGCCGTTCGTCCGCGACGGGAAGGGGGGCGGATGCCGTGGCCGAATACGGTTTGGCGATGGCCATCTGGCTCATCGGCGCGCCCGGCAACATCGCCGCGCAGGCGGCGGCGAGGGCGATCTTTCGGATCCCGCGGGCCGTCACGGCAGCACCGGCGCCACATCGGGCGCGCGCTTGTGATCGAACCCCTTGGTGCAATCGATCACCGCGAACAGCAGCCCGGCGATCAGTACCATCGCGGCGACGCCCTGCAACGGCAGCGCGTAGTTGCCGGTGCCGGCGATGACATAGCCGATAACCACGGTGCAGATGAACCCGCCGAAATTGCCCGCGGTGTTCATCACCCCGCTTGCGGTGCCGCCATAACGGCCGCCGATCGCCATACACATCGCCCAGGCGGAGGGGAGCATCAGGTCCATCACGCCGAACGCCAGGGCCGACAGGATGATGATGACGGTGCGATCACTGGCGACGCTCATGCCGACCAGCAATGCGGCGGTGGTGCACAGGCAGGTGCAGGCGATCATGCTATAGGCACGTCGAATGCCCCAATGTTGCGCCAGCCGGTCGCACAATATTCCACCGATCAGGTTCCCTACCACGCCGAGCAGGAACGGGATCGATCCGTACAACCCCATCTCGGCGACGCTGAATCCGACGCCCTTGACCATCCAGGTCGGGAACCAATTGAAGAAGAACCAGCTGCCGAACGCATAGAAGAAATAGGCGAGCGCGATCAGCCACAATTGCGGCAGCGCGAGCAGGTGGCGCCACGGCGTGCCGAGGTGGTGGCTGCTCTCGTCGCTGCCGATCTCGGCGACTTCGTCTGGAGAGATGCCCGGTTGATCGGCCGGCCGTTCGCGGAACCAGCTGCGCCAGACGATCGCCCAGACGAAACCGATCGCGCCCAACGCGACAAACACCGCGCGCCAGCCATAATGCGCCTCGAGCGGCACCAGCAGCAACGGCGCCATGCCGCCACCAAACCGGCTCGCCGCCCAGATCACGCCCTGGCCGCGGGCGCGTTCGCGTGCCGGCATCCAGCGGTAGAGCACGCCGGTCATGTTGGGATAGGCGCCCGCCGCGCCGAGCCCGAACAGGAAGCGCGACCCCGCCATTTGCCAGAAATTGCGGCACGCGGCGGTGATCGCGGTGAAGAACGACCACCAGATCGTGATCCGGGTCAGTTCGCGGCGATAGCCGTGGCGATCGCCCAGCGCGCCGGATGGTATCTCGAACACGGCGTAGGCGAAGACATAGGCGCCCATAACCCAACCCCATTGGTCGGGGGTGATCCCCAGCTCCTTTTGGATTCCGGGGCCGGTTACCGAGATCGCCATGCGATCGAGGAAGGTGATGATCGACAGGATGGCGAGCAGCCCGACGACTGCGTGCCGCTTCTTCACTTTGCCAAACTCGCGATGACGTCGCGTGCGCGCAACATGCCGAGTTCGGGGCTCGAATAGACCGGGGCGGCGACCGCGCCGTCGGGCAGCGCCGCGACGACGCGCGCCATCGACGCCTGGGCGAGGACGATCGCGTCGACGCCCCTCATCCCCTCGGTCAATCCTTCGCTGACGATGCGGTCGTGAGTCGCCCCGTCCCCGGCCATCACCGCATCGAATGCGCCCTCGCAGAGATGCTCGACGATCTCGATGTCCTTGCCCTGTTCGGCGGCGACGCGGCGGACGAGGTCGGCGGTCGGATCGAGTGTGGTGGAGAGCGTCGCGACGACGCCGATCCTGTTGCCCGTCGCGACCGCTTTCTCCGCCATCGCGCGATCGACCCGCAGCACCGGCTGGTCGTAAAGTTCGGCCGCCATTTCGACTGCCTTGCCGATCGACGAACACGTGACCAATGCGACGTCGCAACCGGCATCGAACGACGAACCGACCAGTCGGATCACCTGGCGCATGGTCGCCTTCTGGAGATGGCCCGCCGCGATCGTGTTCTTGATCGTGCTCTCGTCGACGAAGTGGAGCAGGCGGACGTCGGGCATCACCCGCGCCGCGATCTCGTTGAACACGGGCGCCAGCACCGGCGAATTGTGGATCAGTCCAAGCGTGGCCACGGGCAGTTCCTCTCAGGGCTTATGACGTGAAATCGTAGGTTCCGGCGCCGACCTCGAAACGGATCGTTTGGCCATCATTGGTCAGCGCGCGGATGGTGGGATGCGCGTCGAGCGCACGGCCGCTCTCACGCCAATCGCCGTCAGGCAGTTCGACCTCCGCCACCGTATTGGCGGGAATCGAAAGCGCGAAGCGGGTCAGCCGGCCGGCATTGCCCTCGGTGCGGGCCTGGATCGGCCCGACGATCGACTCGTAACGCGCCGATACGCGGCCGATTTGCGGCAACCACAACGGTCGGGCGGCGATCCTGCGGAAGCCAGGTGCGGCGGGCGCGATGCCGGCGAGGCGGCGGTAGAAGAAGCCGACGATCGCGCCGAACGCGTAATGATTGTAGCTGTTCATCGACAGGTCGCCGGTGTCGCCGTTCCACCGCTCCCACATCGTGGTCGCGCCTCGTTCGGGCATATAGCCCCAGCTTGGATAGCCGGTCTGGAGCAGCAGCCCGGCGACCTCGTCGAGGCGGCCGGCATCTGCCAGTACGTCGAGAATGTAGGGCGTGCCGAGGAAGCCGGTCGACAGCTTCATGCCGCGCTTGCCGATGTCCGCCGCCAGCACACTCGCAGCAGCGTCGCGACGGTCGGCCGGAACCAGATCCATGAACAAGGCGAGTACCTGGCTCGCCTGACTGCCATTCCCGGCCGTACCGTTCCTCGCGACGAATTCGGCCGCAAAGGCTCGCCCGATCTTCTCGCGCAGCGCCCGATACCGTTCGGCATCGGCGGCGCGGCCGGTCGCTTCCGCCATCTCCGCCATCAGCGCCGCCGACCAGGCCCAATAGGCGGTCGCGCACAGCACGCGCGGCGTCGTCTCGTCGTCGGGCTTGATCGCGTCGACCGACAGCCAGTCGCCGAGATCGAGCCCGCGATCGTGGCGCCAGATGTGGTCGGGATTGCCGCGCGCGACGAAGGCCATCCAGGCCTCCATCGCGTCCCAATTCTCGTCGATCACCGCGGTGTCGCCGTACCGCTGCCACAGTTGCCAGGGCAGGATGATGCCGGCCTCGCTCCAGCCGGCGGTCACCACGTCCGGAAAGGAAAGTGGCTGCGGCACGACGATCGGATAGGCGCCGTCGGGCCGCTGCGCCGCGCGCGCTTCGAGCAGGAAGCGGCGGATGAAGGGATCGACCTCCATGTTGAACGCGGCGGCGTCCAGGAACACCTGGATGTCGCCCATCCAGCCCATCCGCTCGTCGCGCTGCGGGCAATCGGTCGGTACCGAGAAGAAATTGGAGCGCTGACTCCACAACGCGTTGTTCCAGATCGTCTGGAGCAGCGGCGCGTCGGCGAAGGTCATCGAGCCGGTCTCTCGGCACGCGCTGTGGACGACGATCCCCTCGATATCGTCGGCGGTCGGCAAGCCGGGATAGCCGGCGACCTCGACATAGCGGAAGCCGTGATAGGTGAAGTGCGGCTCGAAGGTTTCGTTGCCCGTGCCGGCCAGCGTGAAGCTGTCGGTCGCCTTGGCGAGCCGCAGGTTGGACAGGTCGGCGGTGCCGTCGGGGTTGAGCAGTTCGGCGAACTTCGCGGTGATTGTCGTGCCCGCGGAGCCGGTCGCGCGGATGCGTATCCAGCCCGAGAAATTCTGGCCGAAGTCGAACACGTAGCGGCCTGGCAGCGGCTCGCTGATCGATACGGCCTGGCGCGTACCGGTGACTTTCAGCGCCGGAGAGGTTTGTGCGACAAGCCGCGCTTCGGGCGCGTTGCCGATCTTTACCGGCGCCCAGTCGCTGTCGTCGAAGCCCGGCCGGTCCCAACCCGCCTGCTCCAGCCGCGCGTCGTAGGTTTCGCCGTCATAGATTTCCGATTTGACGATCGGCGAGGGCGCGATCTTCCAGCCGGGTCCCGTCGCGATCCACTCGCTGCGGCCGTCGGCATAGTCGAGCCGGAGCTGGGCACGCAACCGGCGCGGAGCAGGGCCGAAGCCGTAGCGCTCGATTCGCCAGCCGAACGGGCTCGCATACCAGCCGTCGCCGACCGTCACGCCGACCGCGTTGATGCCGGGCGCGATCAGGCTGGTCACGTCGTAGATCTGGTAGAGGATGTGGTCGCGGGCGACGGTGATTTCGGGAGCGAGTAGCGCGTCCGAAACTGGCTGGCCATTGATCCGCGCGTCATAGGCACCGAGCGCCGTCGCGTAGAGCCGTGCGGCAGTCACTGGTCCTTTCGCCTCGAATTCGGTGCGGAGTTGCATTGCCGGCTCGGACGGCTGCGGATCGTTGTGGACCTTCGCCCCGCTTGGCCGCGCAACGGCCCAATCCGCGGTACCGACGTCCGGCGCTGTCCAGTCGGCCGGCGGGTTTGGCCGCACTTTCCACGCCGGTCCGCTGACAAGCCGCTCGATTCTGCCGTCCGCGCGATGGAGCCTGATCAGCGCGGCGAAGGCGCCGCCATCGACCGGGAAGAAGCCGGTCGTGTCGGCTTCGACCAACGCACAGACGCTGTTTCGGCCCGGCCGGACCTCGCCGGCATAAGGCGCGAGCGTGCCCCAGAAGGGCAGATACGTATTCCAGTCGAAATGCCAGTCGAGCGGCGATGCGGCGCCGTTGATCCAGACACCGCGCAGGTGATCCTTGCCCGCAAGCAGGACGTCTGCGCGGACCAGATCGGCGGGCGCATCGAAATCGAGTCGGAAAGCATGGGGCCGATCGTCGAGCGCGGTTTCGCTCCATACCCAGGCGAGGCCAGCCGCGCGATCGGCGGCGGCGGTGGCGTCTTCGGCTTCGATCCAGTCGGCATGCCACAGATCGGGGCGGGTTAGTCCGGTCTCGAACCACGCGAGTGCCGATCGTGCAATATTGTCCTGATCGTCGCGCACGTCGACCGACCACCAGACACGCTGCATCGGCACGAGGGCAGGGCCGCCATAAGCGATGTCGAATGTCGCGTTATCCTCGACTTCGCCACTGTCCCAGATCAGGTCCCCGTTCGCGAGTGCGTCCGCGCTCGCCGCCGCACGGAGGTGGTAGGCGGCCTGTATCGTGCCCGGCCGGCCGCTCTCTATCCGCCACGACAGGCGTGGCCGCTCGACGTCGGTGCCGAGCAGATCGACACTGTGCTCGGCGCGCAGATCGACGACGTTAAGTCTCATAAGGATAGGTCGAGCCGGTAGAGCCGATTGGCGTTGCCCGCGAACAAGGCGCGGCGTTCGTGGTCGGTGAAATCGGCGACAATCGCATTGTACGCGTCGAGGTGCTGGTCGAAGCCGCCGAACAATTTATCGGTGGGGAAATCGCTCGCGATCATCGCGCGATCGGTGCCGAACAAGTCGACCGTCTCGAGCACATAGTCCCGCATCTGCTCGATCGTCCATGGACGGAAGGCGAAGCCGATCCCTGAAATCTTGACCGCGACATGCGGTATCGCGGCGAGCGCGCGCATCCCGGCGCGCCATTCCTCGCGACCCGCCTCGCCGATCCTCATGCCGGCATGGTTGATCATCACCGGCACTTCCGGATGCCGCTCAATCAGGGACGCGATCCCCGGAAACTGACCAGGATAGGCCTGGAGATCGAAGCTCAGCCCGTATTTGCCGAGCAGCGCATAGCCGTCGGCCCAGGCGGCATCGCGCGTCACGTCGCGCGGCGTGTAGGTGCGCACAGGATCGGGGTGCCAGTTCACGATATGCCGGATGCCCCGCACCGCGCCACGTTCGGCATGCGCGGCCAGCAACGTCTCTACCTTCGGGTCGTTGAGAGCCGCAAAGGCGACGATTGCGCTCGGCATCCCGCGCGCGTCGTGCATCGCCTGCAGCCAGTCGGTTTCCTTCAGCGCGTCGGCAGGGTCGGCGCCGGCATCGACGTGAACGATACCGCGCACATCCCAGTTGCCCGCGTCCGCTAGATAATCGTCGAGCCCGTAGTCTTTCGCGATCGGCTCGACGCTGCCATTCGGGCCGTCCTCCGCGAACGGCGGCATCAACCAAGGGTAACGGATGTAGGACAGGTCCCACAGATGGACGTGCGCGTCGACGAAGGGCAGCCGCTCGATCATGTCAGAACGTCGTGCGGCCGCCCGACGTATCGAAGGTTGATGCGGTGGTGAAGCTGCATTCCTCGCTGGCCATGAAACAGACCATCGCCGCGGATTCGCCGACTTCGCCGAGACGCCCCATCGGGATTTTCGAGCGCATGTAATCGACCTGGCTCTGCGGCAGCTGGGCGAGGATCGGACTCTCGAAGGTCGCCGGCGTCAGCGCATTGGCGATCACGCCCTTCTCGGCGAGTTCCTTGCCAAGGCTCTTGGTGAAGCCGATCACGCCGGCCTTCGATGCCGAATAGGCGCTGGCATTGGGATTGCCTTCCTTGCCGGCGACCGAGGCGATGTTGACGATTCGGCCATAGCCGTTGGCGAGCATCAGCGGCACCACGGCGCGGTTGCAGTAGAACAGGCCGTTGAGGTTGATGTCGATCACCCTCTGCCAGCTGTCGATCGGGAATTCGTGAACCGGCACGGTCGCGCCGGTAATGCCCGCCGAACAAACCAGCACGTCGACTTTGCCGAGCGCTGCCGCGCTGGCCTTCGCCGCCAGCTCGACCGCGACGGGATCGGAGACATCGAGCGCCTGCGTGTCGGTCGCGCCGACCTCCTCCTTCGCGACAGCCAGCGCCTCGGGATTGAGGTCCCACAAAGCTACCGTGCCGCCTTCCTCGACGACGCGCTTGGCGACGGCCTTGCCGAGGCCCGATGCGCCGCCGGTGACGATCGCCGTCCGCCCGGCGAAGCGATCCGCGTAGATGCTCACTTGCCGGCGTCCCAGGCGACGAATTCCTGGCGCTGCTCGCCGAGCTTCTCGATACCCAGTTCGACCACGTCGCCGGCCTTCAGATACCAGGGCTCGGGCTTCTGGCCCAAGCCGACGCCCGGCGGCGTGCCGGTGGTGATCACGTCGCCCGGCAGCAGGGTCACGAATTGCGAGCAATAGGCGACGATCTCAGCGACGGTGAAGATCATCGTCTTGCTGCTGCCGTTCTGCATCTTGCGGCCATTGACCGATAACCACATGGCGAGGTTCTGCGGGTCGCCCACCTCGTCCGACGTGACCATCCACGGGCCGATCGGGCCGAAGGTCGGGAAACCCTTGCCCTTGTCCCAGGTCAGGCCTCGCTCGATCTGCCAATGGCGCTCGGACACGTCGTTGACCACGCAATAGCCGGCGACATGGTCGAGTGCGTCGGCTTCATCGACATAAGAGGCGGCCGTGCCGATCACGACGCCGAGTTCGACTTCCCAATCGGTCTTCTTGGAGTCCTTCGGGATGGTGACGGGGTCGTTCGGCCCCTGGATGCAGCTCACCCACTTCTGGAACACGACGGGTTCCTCTGGGACCGGCAGGTTCGATTCCGCGGCGTGGTCGGCGAAATTGGTCCCGATCGCGATGAACTGGCGCGTGCCCGAAACGCAGGCGCCGTAGCGCACGTCACCCTCGACCAGCGGCAAGGTCGCCGGATCGATCGCGGCGAGCTTGGCGAGGCCTTGCTTGCCCAGCTCGGCCGGGCCGATATCCGCGACATGGCCCGACAGGTCGCGGATGCGCCCATCGGCGTCGATCAGGCCGGGCTTCTCGGCGCCCGCGGCACCATAACGGCAGAGCTTCATTGTTATTCCTCAGTTTGGATAGGGACGGTGGAGCGCGATATCGCGGTTGAGCTCGACCCCGAAGCCCGGCTTGTCGAGCTCGCTCGCGCGGATCCTGCCGTTCACCGGAACGGGTTCGCCGAGCAATTGCGGCGCGAACATCGGCACGATCTCGGTGGGGCCGGGGTGCATCATCAGGAACTCCGCGAACGGCGAATTGTGGCGCGTGATCACGAAGTGATAACTGTAGACCGACGACCCGTGCGGCACCATCATCACCCCGCGGCTGTCGGCGTAATTGGCGATCTTGAGCAATTCGGTGACGCCGCCGCACCAGCCCACGTCGGGCTGGATGATGTCGCAGCACCCCATGTCCATCAGCATGCGGAATCCCCAGCGCGTGGCCTCATGCTCGCCGGTGGTGACGAGCAGGCCCCTGGGGGCGTTCTTCCTCAGTTCGGCATAGCCCCAATAATCGTCCGGACTGAGCGCCTCCTCGATCCATTTGAGCCCGCATTCGTGCCAGGCGCGGTGCGCGAGCCGCGTCGCATAATCGAGGTCGAGGCTCATCCAGCAATCGTACATCAGCCAGAAATCGTCACCGCATTTGCTGCGCATGTCGGCAAGCAGCGCGATGTTCTTCTCCATCCCCTCCAGCCCCTCGGCCGGGCCGTGATGGAGCGGCAGCTTGCCGCCGAGGAAGCCGAGTTGCTTGGCGATGTCCGGCCGCGAGCCGGTGGCGTAGAATTGCAGCTCGTCGCGCACCGCGCCGCCGAGCAGGTGGTAGACCGGCTCATCGCGCAATTTGCCGAGCAGGTCCCAGAGCGCGAGGTCGACGCCCGAAATGGCGTTCACCACCAGCCCCTTGCGCCCGTAATATTGGGTCGCGAAGTACATCTGGTCCCAGATCTTCTCGTAATCGGCCGGGTTGCGGCCGATCAGGAAGCGCGACAGATGCTTTTCGACGATGAACGCGGCGGGCTCGCCGCCGGTGGTCACGGCGAAGCCGATCGTGCCGTCATCGGCCTCGAGTTCGACGACGAGCGTGCCGAGGACGTTGATGCCGAAGCTCTGCCGCGATGCCCGATATTCGGGATAGCGCGCCATTGGCGTGGCGATGTGATCGTCGATCCAATGGCCGTCACCCTGGTCGTGATAGTCGGCACCGCCACCACGAACGGTGAACGCCCGAACATGCTTGATCGTCGGCAGGCCCATCGAATCCTTCCCCCGCGACGCCTATCGCTGCATCGCCATGGCCTGATTGTATAATATGACTATTGAAGTCAACTGGTCTTGGGGAGGGACAGGCTTTCCAGTTGCGGTGGAACGGGGCCGCCGGTGGCCCAATCGAGCAGTTCGACGGTGTGCACGACCGGCACGCCGATCCGCGGCGCGATCTGCATCGCGCAGCCGATATTGCCGGTGGCGATGACGTCGGCCTGAAGCCGCGACAGATTCTCCGCCTTGCGGTCGCCGAGCTTCCCGGCGATCTCCGGCTGCAGGATGTTGTAGGTGCCCGCCGACCCGCAGCAGAGATGCGCCTCGATCGGGGTGCGGACGGCATAGCCCGCAGCGGCGAGCAGGCGCTTTGGCGCTTCGGTAACTTTCTGGCCGTGCTGCAACGAACAGGCGGCGTGATAGGCGACGGTCAGGCCGCGACCGTTACCCGAGGGCAGGCCGACGTCGATCAGCAACTCGCTGATGTCGCGGGCAAGCGCGGAGACGCGCGCTGCCTTATCTGCATAAGCCGGATCGTTGCGCAGCATGAAGCCGTAATCCTTGATCGTCGTACCGCAGCCCGAGGCGGTGACGACAATCGCCGTGAGACCGCCCGACTCGATCTCGCGCGTCCAGGCGTCGACATTGGCGCGTGCGGCGGCCAATCCGTCCGCTTCGCGGCCCATATGGTGCACCAACGCGCCGCAGCATTGTTCGCCTTGCGTCAGCACGACATCGTACCCCGCTCGGTCGAGCAGGCGCATCGCCGCTGCGCGGAATTCGGGACGCAGCACGGGTTCGGCACAGCCTTGCAGCAGGGCGATGCGCGGGCGCATGCCGATGCTTGGCGCCGGTTTGGACGGCGCGGCCGGAAGGCGGCGCGGTGCCAGCGCGAGCATCGCCGCGAGCGGACGCAGCGGTGCCACCTTTTCGAAGAGCGGCGCCAGCGGGCGCCCAACCTGCGCCAGCCGCAAGGCAGCGCGGAATCGGCCGGGATAGGGGAGTACCCAAGCCAGAATGCTGCGCAGCATGCGCTCGTGCCAGGGACGTTGGTAGCTCTCGTGGATATAGGCCCGCGCGTGGTCGACCAGGTGCATGTAGTTCACGCCCGACGGGCATGTCGTCATGCACGACAGGCACGACAGGCAGCGGTCGACATGCTTGACGATCTCGGCGCTGGGCGCGCGCTCGTTCTCGAGCATGTCCTTGATCATGTAGATCCGTCCGCGGGGGCTATCGAGCTCGTCGCCGAGCAGGACATAGGTCGGACAGGTCGCGGTGCAGAAACCGCAATGCACGCATTTGCGGATCACGCCTTCCGATGCGGCGATCGCCGGATCGGACAGTTGCTCGGAAGAGAAGTGAGTCTGCACCTAGAAACGTCCCGTCTCGAACACGCCCGCCGGATCGAAGGCGCGGCGCACGCGCTCCTCCAGCGCGGCGAGCTGCACGGATTGCGGATGGAGTGCGGGCACCGCCGCGCGCATCGCGGCATCGCACCGCACCAGCATGGCGTGCCCTCCCGCCTGCGCCGCCGCTGCACGGATGACCTGCGGATCGTCCCCGCTCGCCAGCCAGAGCAGGCCGCCGGCCCAGTCCATCAGCCAGTCGTCGCCGCCGAGCGATGCGATCAGCGCCGGCATCTGGGCCGCAGGCGCGACGATGCGCCATAACGGCGCGCGGGCCGGCAATGGCATGGCGGTCTTGATCGCCGGCCAGAAAGCGGCCGCTTCGTCGTCGGCCATTGGCGCAACGCCGTCGACCAGTCGCCCGACGATTGTCGCGCGTGCCTCGACCGAACTCGGGAAACCGTCGAGGCGGATCGCCGTCAGTGGCGTACCTCTCCAGTTCGGCAAATGGGCGGCAGCGGATACCTCGGCAGCCGAACCCATCGCCCTTGCCATTGCCGACACGGCCGCCTCGGGATCGAGCCCGGGCACGCCGAGCGTCAGCTGCAGCCGAGGCGCCGGCAGGACCTTGAGCGTCAGCTCGGTGATCGCGACGATCCGACCCCAGCTTCCCGTGACCAGCTTGGGCAGGTCGTAGCCGGTGACGTTCTTCACGACTTTGCCGCCGGCGACGAAGCGTTCGCCGCGCCCCGACACGCCCTCGAACCCGAGCAAATGGTCGCGCGCCGCACCGCGGCTGACGCGGCCAGGCCCGGATACGCCCGCGGCGACGACTCCACCGATTGTCGCGGCGCCGTCTGTGCCCCCGAGCAGTGCGCCATGATCGAACGGATCGAAGGCGAGCATCTGCCCCTTGTCGGCGACCAGCGCCTGGACTTCGGCGAGCGGCGTGCCGGCCTTCACCGTCAGCACGAGTTCGGGCGGGTCGTAATCGACCACCCCGTTGAACCCGCGCAGGTCGACGATCCGCGCGTCGGGCGTCGGCGCGCCGATCGCATCCTTGCTGCCGCCGCCGCGCAACCGCAGCTTGGTGCCGTCGCGCGCGGCATCGGCGAGGATGCCGGCGAGCGCTTCGGCGCTGTCAGGGCGGAATGGATCGCGCACCGTCAGAAGCGCGGCAGATCGGGGAACGGCAATTTCCCGTGATGGACGTGCATCCGCCCAAGCTCGGCGCAGCGGTGGAGTTCGGGGAACATCTTGCCGGGATTGAGCAGCAATTCGGGGTCGAACGCGCATTTGACGCGCTGTTGCTGCGCGAGATCGACGTCCGAAAACATCACCGGCATCAGGTCACGCTTCTCGACCCCGACGCCGTGCTCGCCGGTCAGCACGCCGCCGACCTCGACGCACAATTTGAGGATGTCGGCGCCGAACGCTTCGGCTTGCTCCAGCTCGCCGGGCTTGTTCGCGTCGTAGAGGATCAGCGGGTGGAGATTGCCGTCGCCGGCATGGAACACGTTGATTACACCCAGCCCATATTGATCCGACAGCGCTCGCATCCGCGTCAGCACATCGGGCAGGCGGCGGCGCGGGATCGTGCCGTCCATGCAGAGGTAATCGGGGGCGAGCCGGCCAGCGGCAGGGAAGGCGGCCTTGCGCCCGGCCCAGAAAGCGACGCGTTCGGCATCGTCGGTCGAAATGCGGATCGAGACCGCGCCATTGGCGCGGGCGATTTTCTCGACCTCGTCGAGCAGGTGGCTGCATTCGGCGGCCGGGCCGTCGAGCTCGACGATCAGCAATGCCTCGACGTCGAGCGGATAGCCAACCTGGACAAACGCTTCGGCGGCGTGGACCGCGGGCTTGTCCATCATCTCCATACCGGCCGGGATGATTCCCGCCGCGATGACGTCGGCGACGCAGCGACCGGCACCTTCGACTTCGGGGAAACCGATCAGCAGCGCGCGCGCCGTCTCGGGGCGCGGCAGGAGGCGCACCGTTACTTCGGTGACGACGCCGAGCAGCCCCTCCGATCCGACGACCAGCCCGAGCAGGTCTAGCCCCGCCGGCTCAAGCCCGCGCCCGCCGAAGCGGAGTATCTCGCCCTCGATCGTGACGAGCTCGACGCCGAGCACGTTGTTGGTGGTCAGGCCGTATTTCAGGCAATGCACCCCGCCCGAATTCTCGCCGACATTGCCGCCGATCGTGCAGGCGATCTGGCTCGACGGATCGGGGGCGTAATAGAAACCCGCATCCTCGACCGCGCGGGTGATCGCCAGATTGGTAACGCCGGGCTGTACCACCGCGAGCCGATCGGCAAAATCCACGTCGAGGATGCGGTTGAACCGCGCCATCCCAAGCAGCACGCCATCGGCCAGCGGCAAGGCCCCGCCCGACAGCGAGGTGCCGGCGCCGCGCGGCACGACCTTGACGCGGTTGGCGTTGCACCAGCGCAGGATCGCAGCGACCTGATCGGTCGTCTCGGGCAGCACCACCACCATCGGCGGCTGGCGATAGGCGGTCAGCGCATCCGATTCATAGGCGCGCAGCCCGTCGGGATTGTCGATCACGCCTTCGCCCGGCACGATCGCACGCATCGCGGCGACGATTTCCCCGCGGCGCGCGAGCACCGTCTCGTCGGGGGCGGGCATGCGAATGGACATGTTAGGCTGCAAACCCGCTACTAATGAGGTCGAGATGGAGACGAAAAAGGCTGCTGGGAGAGAGGGCGCGCAGCCAGATAGCGGTGTCTATCTGGCAAGCGTCCGACCGCTCCAGCGGCCTTTTTCGTCCCACCGCTTCGCGGCAGCCATGTCCGGGCGCTGTGGCGCGTCGGAGCACTCGAACGGAGGAAGGCCTCCGTTCTTCGCGCTCCTCCTCCCACAGCATCCCGGACATGGCTGTCTCGATCCTCATTAGTAGCGGGTTTGCAGCCTCTTCTATTGCAGGTTCACGTACATACCGCCATCGACCAGCAACGCAGCGCCGGTGACATAGGCTGCCATGTCGGAGGCCAGGAACACGATCGGCCCGGCGAGATCCTCCGGCATGCCGAGCCGGCCTAGCGGCGTTCGCGCTTCCATGTACTTGCGCTTTTCCGCGTCGGCGAGGTCGTCCTTGTTGATCTCGGTCAGGATCGTTCCCGGCAGCACCGAATTGCAGCGGATATTGTGCTTGCCGAGCGCGATTGCCGCCGACTGCATCAGCGAATGCACGCCCGCCTTGGTTGGCGTGTAATGCGTCTGGAACTCGCCACCGACGAGCGCGGAAATCGACGACACCGCAACGATCGCGCCGCCATCGCCCTGCTCCACCATCTGATTGGCGGCGGCCTGGACCATGAAATAGGCGCCGTGGAGATTGACGCGGAAGGTACGCTCGACCGTCTCGACGGGCATGTCGAGAAAGGCGTGGAACGGACAGATGCCGGCGTTCGACACCATCACGTCGACGCGGCCGAACTCGGCGACGGCGCGCGCAACGAAATCAGTCGCGGTCTCGGGCAGGGCGACATCGCCCTTGATCGCGATTCCGCGCTGGCCGAGCGCTTCAATCTCGGCAACGCATGAATGCGCCTTGTCGTCGCTCGACACGTAATTGATCGCGACGTTCGCGCCATGTTGCGCCGCGCCGATCGCCGCCGCGCGGCCGATGCCGGTCGATCCGCCGGTGACCAATACCGTCTTGCCTTCGAGAAGCTTCATCACGTCCTCTTCATTTCACCCGTTCGGCCAGGATCGAGCGATCGATCGCGTCGATCCGGTTGACCCCGGTCAGCGTCATCGCGACCGTCATTTCCCCGGCGATCAGGTCGAGCAATTTGGCAACGCCCGCTTCGCCCTGCGCCGCCAGCGCATAGACCCAGGCGCGGCCGAGCAGCACGCCCTTGGCGCCCAATGCCAGCATCCGCACCACATCGAGCCCATTGCGCACGCCGCCATCGGCGAGCACGGTCAGCGCATCGCCGACCGCGTCGGCGATCGCCGGCAACGCCCGGGCGCTCGACAGCACGCCGTCGAGCTGGCGGCCGCCATGGTTGGAAACGACGATGCCGTTGGCGCCGATCTTTGCCGCTTCGCGCGCGTCCTCGGGATCGAGAATGCCCTTGATGATCAGCGGGCCGTCCCATTCGGCGCGGATCCAGTCGAGATCGTGCCACTGGATCGACGGATCGAAGTTCGCGCCGAGCCATCCCATATAGTCGTTGAGCCCGCTATCCTTGCCGAGCACCGGCAGGAGATTGCCGAGCGTGTGCGGGCGGCCGCGCAGTCCCACGTCCCACGACCAGGCGGGTTTGCCGATCGCCTGCAGCATCCGGCGCAGCGGGCCGTTCGGTCCCGACATGCCCGAATGCGCATCGCGATAGCGCGCCCCTGGCACCGGCATGTCGACGGTGAACACCATCGCGCCGGCGCCCGCCGCCTTCGCCCGAGCGATCAGATCCTTCATGAAGCCGCGGTCGCGGATCACGTAGAGCTGGAACCAGAACGGGTCGGCGACCTCGGCGACGTCCTCGATCGGGCAGATCGAGACGGTCGACAGGCAGGCGGGAATGCCTGCCCCCTTTGCCGCACGGGCTGCCTGAAGCTCGCCGCGCCGTGCATACATGCCGCTGATCCCGACCGGTCCGAGCGCGACCGGCAGCCCGACCTGCCGACCGAACAGGGTCGTCGTGAGGTCGATCGCCGCGACGTCCTTCAGCACGCGCTGGCGCAATGCGATTCCGGCAAGGTCCTCGACATTCCGGCGCAGCGTCACTTCGGCATAGGCGCCGCCATCGGCGTAATCGAACAGGAAGCGGGGCAACCGCCGCCGCGCCGCCTCCCGGAAATCGGCTGCCGATGAAATAATCATATTATTTCCCTAGCGGCGAAGCGCGGCGCCGTCACCCCCTGTCAGTACGAGGTGAACAGCGCCTCACGCGCGAGCCTGAGCGCCGTCACCGCGTCGTGCTCGTCCTGGGCTTTCTGCATCGCGTCGAAGTCGAGCTTGTCGAGGGCGCGTTCGACCACCTTGAGGAAGCCGATCGCCTCATTGGCGACCTTGACGCAATCCTCGCGGAACGGAAACTGATCGAGCTGCCACACGCCTTCCCACTTGTTCTTGCGGAGCGTGTAGAAGAATTCGAACAATTCGATCGGATGGACAGAGCCGGCGATGAGGTCGTCGTCCCAGCTGCGGAAATTGTCGTTGACGTCCATACCGAACAACCGGCCATGGTCGATGGCCAACTGCGCGGCGTCGGCCGGGCTTTCGCCGCCGTACAACGAATGCCCGAAATCGAGCAGGATGCCGACATTGGGCACGCCCATCTTCTCGATCCCGAGCAGGGTGCGCGCGACGCTGTCATAACTCATGTGCACGCGGGGCTCGCGCGGCTTGTACTCGATCACGAACTTGAGGTCGGGATTCTGCGAGGCCAGTTCGCCGATCCCCTCGATGCTGTGCCGCCACACCTGCTTGTGGTCGACCTGGAACGGATAGTCCCAGCCGTCCTGACCGGGCCACAATTTCACGTAATCGGCGCCGAGGCGGCGGACCACATTCGCGGCGTCGTTGACCATCTCGTTGGCGAGCTTGCGGACGCCGGGATCGGGATTGGTGAAGGCTCCCTTGGCGAACTGACGCGTGTAGATCTCCGGCGTGATGCCGATCACCGAGAGGTTGTTGCGCTTGAGCGCGGTTTCGACTTCCTCGACCGATACGCCGCCGCCGGGAAAGGGGTGGTTGATGTCGACCACCGACAGATCCTCGACCTGCCCGGCAAGGTCGATCATCTCGAGCAAGGTACGCGGCGGACCATAGCCGTCGGTCGCATAGCGATCGACATAGGTCGCGAAATGCCAGATGCCGGCGCCGTACCGTTGCTTGCTCACGTCTCGATCCTCACCCATAGTTTCGAAAATTTGTGAAAATCGCCCGTAGGAAAGCTCAGGCGACGATCACTTCCACTCCGTTGGCTTCGATTGCCTTGCGGTCCTGGTCCCGGATCGCGTCATCGGTCACCAGCGTATGAACGATCTCCAGTCCCCCGAGCGCGGTGAATGAGCGCTGCCCGATCTTGCTCGAATCGGCGACCAGAATGACGGTCTGCGCGGCGTCGATCATCGCGCGCTTGACCGCAATGTCGGACATCGCCGGATAGGTCAGCCCCGCCTCGAGATCGATCGCGGCAGTGGCGAGAAACAGCTTCTGGGCGAACAGCCCGCGGAAATAATCGGCCGAGCGTTCGCCCGACAGCGACAGGGTGGGGGCCTTGAAATGGCCACCGGTCATATGAACCTCGAACCCCGGTTCGGCGCCAAGCATCAGCGCGATGTTGAGCGCGTTGGTGATCACCGTCATGTCGCGCTTGCCGATCAACTGTCCGGCGACTTCGGTCGTGGTGGACCCCGAATCGAGAATGATCGTCTCGCCGTCATTGGCCAGAGCGGCGGCGGCGCGGCCGATGCGTCGCTTGGCATCCATGTTGTCGAGATGCTGCAACGCCATCGAACGGACCTGCTGCGTTACCGACTTGAGGAACGCACCGCCATGTTCGCGCACGATATGCCCATCGGCCTCGAGCTTCTCGAGATCCTGACGCATCGTCACTTCGGAAACCTCGAACGCCTCGGCCAGCGTCCGCACGCGCGCGCTGCCTTCTTCCTGCAGCCAGTTGAGGATCTTGGCGCGCCGCGTTTCCCCGAGCAGCCGCGATCGCGACCCCCCGTTCATCGGCGACTCTCCGTCGGCTGGATCGGGCAAGGCGTTCGCCGTCGCCATATCGGCATAGCTCTCCACGATCCTTTGGTTGCCCGATTCAGGTTTCGTTTTTGATAGGTTGACCCTTTGCCTTCTGTCAATCCGATTGCCGATTCCGGGCAAAAACGAAAGAAAACGTAAGCAAATGGCTTGTGCTCTCTTTTAATCACACTTATAGCCTTCCGTCAGGAGAGGTATTCAATGGATCATCAGGCGCTTCGGTCCCCCGATGCGAACGGTCATACGCTGGAACAGCGTGCCGCGCACGTCCGTGCGCGTGCCAACTGGATGCGTCAGCGCCTGCTCAAGATGATCGTCGATGCCGGCCAGGGGCATCCGGGCGGCGACCTTTCGGCAAGCGATATCGTCGCGACGCTCTATTTCGACGTCCTGCGTATCGATGCCGCCAATCCGGCCGCGCCCGATCGCGACCGGTTCATCCTGTCGAAGGGGCATTGCACCGGCGCGCTCTATACCGCGCTCGCCGGGGCGGGGTTTTTCCCCGAGGCAGAGCTCGACACCTATATGCGGCCATTGTCGCGCCTCAACGGTCACCCCAATCGCAAGTACCTGCCCGGCGTCGAGACCAATACCGGACCGTTGGGCCATGGCTTTCCCGTCGGCGTCGGCGTTGCGGTGGCGGGGCAGATCGACGGCGCCGGCTATCGCGTGTTCGTGCTGACCGGCGATGGCGAATTGCAGGAAGGCAGCATGTGGGAAGCGGCGATGTTCGCCGGCCACCGCAAGCTCGGCAATCTGACCGTGATCGTCGACCGCAATCGCCTGCAGCAGGGCGCGCGTACGGAGGAGACCAACGCGCTCGAGCCGCTCGCCGACAAATGGCGCGCGTTCGGCTGGGACGTGGTAGAAGTCGACGGCCACGACGTGCCGGCATTGCTGACGGCGTTCGACGAGGCCGCCGCGCCGCGCGACACGCCGCGCGTGCTGATCGCCCACACCTTCAAGGGCAATGGCGTCAGCTACATGCGCGACCAGGCCGGCTGGCACCATGGCGTGCCCAATGCCGACCAGCTGGCGCAGGCGATCGCCGAGCTCGAAGCGGAGAAGGATCAGTGAACGCCCCCGCCAACCTTCCCGGCATGTTCGATTGCCGCGACGCCTATGTCGCCGCACTCGAGGAACTGGCCGCGGCCGACGATCGCGTGGTGGCGGTGGTCAACGATTCGCTCGGCTCGTCCAAGCTCGGTAAATTCCGCGATCGTTTTCCG
The DNA here is from genome assembly GCA_964521615.1 of uncultured Stakelama sp. Taxonomy (GTDB): domain Bacteria; phylum Pseudomonadota; class Alphaproteobacteria; order Sphingomonadales; family Sphingomonadaceae; genus Sphingomonas. The sequence goes on from CAZFTL010000001.1 coordinate 110,403, forward strand.
GCGCGTCTGGTCAATGTCGGGATCGCCGAACAGAATATGGTCGGGGTCGGGGCCGGCCTGGCCAATGGCGGCAAGATTCCGTTCGTGAGCGGTGCGGCCTGCTTCCTGACGGCGCGGGCGATGGAGCAGATCAAGGTCGATTGCGCTTATAGCGAAGCCAATGTGAAGCTGTGCGGTATTTCGAGCGGTGTCGCCTATGGCGAGCTCGGTGCCACGCATCACAGTATCGAGGATGTGGCGTGGCTCCGCGCCATCGACAAATTGACGGTGATCGTGCCCTCCGATCCGTGGGAAACGGGCGAGGCGATCAAGGCGGTCGCGGCGCATGACGGCCCGGTCTTCGTCCGCATCAGCCGCATGCCGGTTCCGGCGATCGAGCGGCCGGCGGGCGCCACCTTCGCGATCGGCAAGGCGGAAACGCTGCGGGACGGCGGCGATGTCGCGATTGTCGCAAGTGGGACGCTGGTCCATCGCGCGCTCGACGCGGCGGATGTGCTGGCGCGTCAAGGTATTGCGGCACGCGTGATCAACATGGCGACGGTTGCGCCGCTCGATCTCGATGCGGTCGCGGCGGCGGCCGCCACCGGCGCGATCGTCACTGCCGAAGAGGGATTGGCGCGCGGCGGGCTCGGCGGGGCGATTGCCGAATATTGTGCGCAGCATTCGCCCGTCCGGATGCGCATGCTGGGCTTTCCCGGCTTCGCGCCGACCGGGTCGGCCGGGTGGCTGATGGATCACGCCGGACTCAATGCCGCCGGCATCGCCGCTGCGGCGCAAGAACTGGTTGCCGGGAAGAGCTGATGGACGACCGGCTCATCCTCGCGATCGACCAGGGCACCACCAACACCAAGGCGCTGCTCGTCGCGTCCGACGGTTCGGTCTTGCTGTCGCGGTCCCGGACGATGCGAGTCGATTATCCCTCCTCGGGGTGGGCGGAGCAATCGGCCGCCGACATCTGGGAAAGCGTCGCGGCGCTGGTCGCCGAGCTGGCCGCGGCGACCGATCCCTCCAGGATCGCGGCGATCGCCATCTCGAACCAGCGCGAGACGATCGTGCTGTGGGATGCAGAGACGGGGCGCCCGATCGGCCCCGCCATTATCTGGCAATGCCGGCGCTCGGCCGACCGATGCGCCGCGCTGCGCGCGGCGGGGCATGAAGCGGATATCGTCGCGCGCAGCGGGCTCGGTATCGACCCGCTGTTCCCGGCAGCGAAGATCGCTTGGCTGCTCGACACCATTCCCGGCGCTCGGGCGCGCGCCGAACGTGGCGAATTGCGCTGCGGTACGGTCGACAGCTGGCTGCTGTGGAATTTGACCGGCGGTGCCGTGCACGCGACCGAGCATGGCAACGCGTCGCGGACCCAACTCTTCAACATCGACACGCTGGAATGGGATGCCGAACTGGCAAGACTGTTCGAGGTGCCGCTTGGCCTGCTGCCCGCGGTGATGCCGTCGGACAGCCGTTTCGGCACGGTCGTGCCCGGTCTGACGGCGCTCAATCCCGGGACGCCGATCTGCGCGGTGATGGGCGATAGTCACGCGGCGCTGTTCGAACATGGTGCCGACGGCGTTTCGCGGGTCAAGGTTACGATCGGTACCGGAAGCTCGCTGATGGCGCCGACCGAAGGACGCCTGCACTCGCGTCATGGCCTGTCGAGCACGATCGGCTGGAGCCGGGGCGGCAAGGTGCAACATGCGCTGGAGGGCAACATTCTGGTGTCCGGCCATGCTGCCGCCTACGCCACGACGTTGCTGGGACTCCCGGACGAGGCAGCGCTGACGGCGCTCGCCGGAAGCGTCGAGGACAGTGGCGGCGTGGTGTTCGTTCCCGCCCTTTCCGGTCTCGGCGCACCGCACTGGAGCAGCGCGGCCCGCGGCGCGATCACCGGCCTGTCGCTGGCGACCCGCCCTGCCCATGTGGCGCGCGCCACGCTCGAGGCGATCGCGCTCCAGATCGGGGATGTCGTCGCGGCGCTCGAGGCCGATCTCGGCGCCGCCATCCCTGAGATATCGGTCGATGGCGGTGCGGCGCGCAATGCCTTGCTGCTGCAATTGCTCGCCGACGTGACGGCGCGCGACATCGTCCGCTCGACCGTTCCCGAAGCGAGTGCGCTCGGTGTGGCACGGATGGCCGCACAGTCGATCGGCATGACCCTGCCGTCGAGCAACAACGATCAGAAGGAGATTTTCGGTCCGGCGATGCCGGCGGAGCAGCGCGATCGCCTGCTCGCCCGCTGGCAGGCGGCGGTAGCCGGCGCGATGCGCGCCGCCGGATCGAGCGAGACGTGACGACCGGGCGGCGATCCGGAACGCGTGGTTTGAGTGTGGTTCAGAGAACAAGCAGGCACAAGGGAGTGGGTAAATGAAGGAATATCTGAAGAGGCCAGCATCCTCGCACGCAGCCTTGCTGGCGGGCGTCAGCATGATGACGATGATCGCGGTACCCGCTTACGCGCAGGAGACGTCGTCGGCGCCGGCGCCGACGGCGGACCTGCCGCAGGATGCCACCGCCTCGGCGCCGCAGGGCGACATCGTCGTGACCGGCAGCCGCATCAAGAGCCCGACGCTGACCTCGCCGTCGCCGCTCCAGGTGATCACCGGCGCGGATCTGCAAAAGCAGGGCACGACGAACGTCCAGGACATTCTGCAGCTCAACCCCGCGGTCGGTATTCCAGGCAAGAGCCGCGTCACGACCGGCAACGATACCGATCCGGGCCTTGCGACGATCAACCTGCGCAATCTCGGCCCCGACCGCACGCTGGTGCTGATCGACGGCCGCCGTACCGTGGCGGGCGTTCCCGGCACGGCACAGGTCGACGTCTCGATGATCCCGCCGTCCTTCGTCGATCGCGTCGACGTCCTGACCGGGGGTGCGTCAGCGGTCTACGGTTCTGACGCGATCGCGGGCGTGGTGAACTTCATCTACAAGAAGAAGTTCACCGGTGTTCAGCTCAATCTGCAAAGCGGCGTGTCGGAAAAGGGCGACGACCGCGAAGTCGACGCCAATGTGACCTTCGGGTCCAACTTTGCCGGCGGGCGCGGCAACGTGATGGGCTATGTCGGCTGGAATCAGGCGAGCGCCGTGTTCGCGTATAATCGCGATTTCTCCAGTCTCTCGGCGACCAGCCTGGGCGCCACCGAACGTCAGGCCGGCAAGTCGGATGCCAACCTCAAGGCGGCGCAGGACCTGTTCACGCGCGTCTACTCGCCGTCGAGCGTCGGTCCGGGCGGCATCTTCGTCATCGGGGCAAATTCAAACCAGATCATCAATCCGGACGGTACGTTCAGGAAATACAATGCCGCGACCGATGGCTTCAATGCCGCACAATATGGTCAGATCGCGCCGCCGACGAAGCGGCTGACCTTCGCGCAACGGACGAATTTCGACGTCACCGACAAGATCAACGTCTTCCTCGAGACGACCTATGTGAACCTCCGCACCAACGGCGAGCGCGAAGCCTCGCCGATGCGGACCGACAGTGCGCTGGGGGCGTTCCCCGGGACCAGCGGTTTCTATCCGATCCAATATGCGGTGACTAACCCGACCACCGGTGCGACGGTTATCGTCAACAACCCGCTGGTGCCGACGGCGGTGTTCAACGCCGCCACCAATCGCGCCAACAACGACGCGATCGGGTCGAAGGATCTCAGCTTCCTGATCCGTACGACCGCGTTCGGCTCGCGCAAGACGCCGACCGAGCGCGACAATTTCCGGATCGCGCTGGGCGGGTCGGTCGATCTTGGCAACAGCTGGTCGCTCGATGGCTATTATCAGTATAGCTACACCAAGCAGCATCAGGAAATGACCGGCCTGGCCAATCTGTACAACCTGGCCAACGCGCTCCAGGTCATGCCGGACATTTTCGACTATAACCACAACGGCAACACGACCGAGCCGATCTGCGTCGACGCCAATGCGCGCGCGCAGGGCTGCGTCCCGGTCGACGTCTATGGTCTCAATGCCGACGGCACGACCAAGATTTCGCCGGCGGCTGCGGCCTATCTCCAGACCAACCTGATCCGCGATTCCAAGCAGGAAATGCAGGTCGCGTCGCTGAATCTCGGCGGCTCGCTGTTCAAGTTGCCGGGCGGTCCGCTGCAGATCTCGGTCGGCGCAGAATATCGCAAGGAATCGAGCAAGGACATCTTCGACCCGCTCAGCAATCAGGCAAAGAACGGCTACGTCCAGGAACTCAACACCCAGGGCAGCTTCGACGTGAAGGAAGCCTATGGCGAGCTCGTCGCGCCGATCCTGGCGGACGTGCCTTTCTTCAAGGCGCTGACGCTGCGTGCGGCTTATCGCCTGTCCGACTATTCGACGGTCGGCAGCTTCTCGGCATGGAATGTCGGCGGTGAATGGTCGCCAATTCCCGACATTCGCTTCCGCGCGGTCTATGCCCATGCGGTTCGCGCGCCCAATATCGGCGAATTGTTCTCCGCGGCGTCGGCCGGTATCGTCACCATCACCGATCCCTGCCAGGGCGTGACCTTGACCTCGACCAGCGCGGCCTCGAACAATTGCCGTGCCGATCCGTCGATCCTCGCCAACATTCAGGCCAACGGCGCGTTCACGCTGACGACGTCGGATCAGACCGGCGTCGGTAGCGTGTCGGGCAGCAACCCGAACATCAAGCAGGAGGAGGGGCGGACCTTCACCGCTGGCGTTGTGATCAACCCGCGGTCGATCAATGCGCTGCGCAACCTGACTTTCACCGCCGACTATTTCGACATCCATCTGATTGGCGCGATCAGCCGGTTGTCGACGACGACGATCCTCAACAAATGCTACGTCCAGGGGATTTCGGACTTCTGCCAGTTCGTGACGCGGCGTACGCAGCCGTCGGGCGCGTTCAGCATCGGGTCGGTGCAGCAGATCTTCACGACGTTGCTCAACAGCGGCGGCGCGTGGACTCGCGGTCTCGACTTCACGCTGAACTATCGCAATCGCCTGTTCGGCGGCACCGCGTCGGTCGATGCGAGCTGGACCCACCTGCTCAAGAACGGCGTCGTGCCGCTCCAGGGGGACCCGTACGACAACACGATGGGCGAACTCGGCTCGCCCAAGGACAAGGGCACGATCACCCTCGACTGGACCAGCGACCGGTTCGGCGTGACCGTTACCAACACGTATCTGGGTCCCCAGATGCTCGATTACGAGAATTTCCAGACGACCTACGTGCTCGCCAACGGCTCGCTGCCGCCCAAGAGCTTGTTCACGATCGGCTCGACCATCTACACCGACGGTCAGATCCGCTTCATGGGCAAGAAGGGCTGGGAATTCTATATCGGAGCGAAGAACCTGTTCGATGTGAAGATGCCCCCGCTCTACGGCGGCATCGGCGGGTTCAATCCTTCGTCCGAATATGACCCGATCGGCCGCCGTTATTACGCCGGCTTCCGGATCAAGATGTAACCTCGCGAACGATTACCTCCCAGCTGGGCGGGAAAGGCAGTTGCGGCTGCTTCTCCCGCCCTTTTTTTTATTACGCGCAGCCCTGCATCGAATCTGCACGGAATCGGAACCGGATCGGCGCCGGCACCAGTGCATGGGTTCGATCCCCCTTCGCCATGTCGTCCTCGAACGATCGGGGAGAGTCCGCGATGATGCGGGGATTGATGTCGAACTACATGGTGAAAACAATCGCGGCTGCCGTGCTGGTGGCATTCGGCGATCTGCTATTCTGGAACGCCGACGGGGTGGGATCGACCCTTGGCGAATTCGCGATCGCCTGGGCGCTGGTCACCCTGGCACTGATGCCCGTGATCTGGCGCCGTCCCGGTCCGGCCGCCTCGGGCTCGATCGCGGTGGCGCTCGCCGCCGTGATGATCGATCAGCCGAGCCTGCTCGCGCTCGTGATGTTCGGCGCGGCGTTGGCGGTCGCGGTGCTGCTGCCGCGGACCGCTGCGTTCGATCATGTCGGACGCTGGGCGATTCGACTGGCCGTCTTCGGCGTGGTGAGCCTGGTCGGACCCTGGCTCGATCTGCTGAAGCTCGGACGGCTCGCGAAAGTGCGGAAACGGGGTAATTCGTTGCGCGGCTGGCTGCCGCTCTTGCCGCTGCCGTTGATCGGCGGGGCGGTATTCCTCGCCTTGTTCGCCAGCGCGAATCCGGTGATCGGCAGCGCGGTGAACTCGATCGGCATGCCGAGCCTGGGCATCGACACCGTCCTGCGCCCGTTATTCTGGGGCATTTTGTTCACCGTCATCTGGTCGACACTTCGCCCGCGACGCGTGAGATTGCCGTTCCCGGACGACCGGGCGGATCTCGACTTCGCTCTTCCGGGCGTATCGACCGGATCGGTCACCTTGGCACTCGTGACCTTCAACGTGTTGTTCGCGATCGAAAACGGGCTCGACGTCGCTTTCCTATGGAGCGATGCGCCGTTGCCCAAGGGCGTGACCCTGGCAAGCTATGCGCATCAGGGCGCCTATCCGCTGATTGCGACCGCGTTGCTCGCCGGTTTGTTCGTGCTCGTCGCACTGCGCCCGGGATCGGCAACGGCAAAAGGGCCGGCGGTCCGCCGCCTCGTCGCGCTCTGGGTCGCGCAGAACGTGTTTCTCGTCGCCTCGAGCATGCTGCGCACGCTCGACTATATCGCGGCCTATTCGCTGACCGTGCTGCGCATCGCGGCACTGATCTGGATGGCGCTGGTCGCTGTTGGGTTGGTGCTGATCCTGTGGCGTATGCTGCGCAGCAAAAGTGGTGCGTGGCTGATCAACGCCAATGCTGCGGCCGCGGGGCTGGTGCTGTTCGGCTGCACGATCGTCGACCTTGGATCGGTCGCTGCGACGTGGAACGTGCGCCACGCGCACGAAGCTGGCGGAACGGGGCAGCCCCTCGATCTCTGTTATCTCAACCGGCTCGGCTCGTCGGCGCTGGTCGCGATGGTCGAGATGGAACAGCGGACGGGTCTGCCGTCCGCTTTCGCCAAGCGGCTCGCCTGGGTGAGAGATCGCACATACGAGGAAACCGAGCGAAAGCTCGCCGGGAGCGGTTGGAGCTGGCGCGATCGGCGGCGGGTGACGCGAGTGACGACGCTGCTTGCCGGCCGCCCGATGCCCGCGGCGCCCGAGCCGGGCCAATATGGCCGACATTGCGACGGATCGCTCGTCGCGCCGCCACCACCCCCTGACACTCTGGCCGCCGCTCCAGGCGATGCCAATGCCAGCGATGTCGAGGCAGGCACGAACGCCGTGGCGAACACCGCAACGCCATTGACGAACGAGACGGCACGATGATCATGTGTCCCATGCCGCGCACGATCCTGATCGCCGACGACGACCCGCATATCCGGCAATTGCTCGCTTTCGCCTTCGCCAAGGCCGGGCTCGATACGGTCGAGGTGGAGGATGGCGCGGCGGTGCTCGATGCCGCCGCGCGGCAAAAGGTCGACCTGATCGTCCTCGACATCAACATGCCGCGGATGGACGGGCTGGAAACGTGCCGCCGGCTGCGCGCGGAGGGGGACGTGCCGATCCTGTTCCTGTCGTCGCGCGACGACGAGATCGATCGCGTGCTCGGCATCGAACTCGGCGCCGACGATTACGTGACCAAACCGTTCTCGCCGCGCGAAGTGGTGGCCCGGTCGATGGCGATCCTGCGGCGGACCAGTCCGCGCTCGCCCGCAGTGGAGGCGAACGGGCGGATCGATCACGGTCGCCTGTCGCTCGACGTCGATGGTTGGCGGGCGAGCTGGGACGGCGTCGAGGTGCCGCTGACGGTGACCGAATTCTCGATCCTGAAGACGCTGGCGACGATGCCGAGCCGCGTGTTCGGCCGCGACGCGATCATCGACCGGTTGCACGGCCCCGGTTTCGCGGTGACCGACCGCACGATCGACAGTCATATCCGCAACCTGCGCGGCAAGTTCGGGGCGCTCGGTGCCGACGACCTGATCGAGACGCGTGCGGGGGTCGGCTATCGTCTCGGCGCCTGCGCGGGCGCATGATCGGCGGGCTCAAGACCTGGCTGAAGGCGCATTGGCCCGCGCTCCGGTTGCGCACGATCCTGTTCGGGACGTTGCTGTTCACCGCGGCATTGCCGGGGTTCGGCGCCTTGTTCCTGCGCGTTTACGAAAACACGCTGGTGCGGCAGACAGAAGCCGAATTGATCGCGCAAGGGGCGGCCTTGGCCGCGACCGCAGAGATTTGGTGGCCGGGCGCCGCGCCACAGCCGGTCATTTCCGATTATCGCCAGGAGCCCTCGACGATCGATCTGCGGACGACGCCGGTCCTCGACGACCGCCCGCCGGCGCGGCCGCCGACCGTCGCGCCCGATCCCGCCGCGCAGGCCGTCGCCGCGCGCATGGCGCCGATTTTCGCCTTGACCGCCAATACCACGCTGGCGTCGATCCAATTGATCGATCGCAACGGGATCGTGGTGCTGGGGCACGAAGCCGGCGGCAGCTACGCGACGGTTCCGGAGGTGGCGGGCGCGCTCAGGGGCAGGGTCGGAACCGTGCTGCGCGAGAACAGTCGGTACGCCCAGGTCTATGCCTTCGAATGGCTGAGCCGGGCATCCTCGCTGCGCATCCATCACGTGCGGCCGATCGTCGTCGACGGCAAGGTCGTGGGGGCGATCCTGCTGTCGCGATCCCCCCGATCGCTGTTTCGCGGTCTGTACGAGGATCGCGGCAAGATCATCTTCGGCATCGTCGTGATCTTCGGCCTGCTGCTGGTCCTGACCACGCTGGTCTCGCGCGGCATCGCCCGCCCGGTCGAGGCGCTCGATCGGGCAACGCGCGACGTCGCAGCAGGCACCGGCAAGGTGCCCGAAACGCCGCCTACCGCTGCGGTCGAGATCAGACAATTGTTCGACAATTTCCGCGTAATGGCCGCCGCGATCGAGCGGCGCTCGCGCTATCTGCGGGACTTCGCCGCCTCGGTCAGCCATGAATTCAAGACGCCGCTGGCGGGCATTTCGGGTGCGATCGAATTGCTCGAAGATCATGGCGAGGACATGCCAGCAGCCGACCGTGCGCGGTTCCTGGCCAATGCCAAGGCCGATGCGGCGCGGCTGTCGCAGCTCGTCAGCCGGCTGCTCGATCTGGCCCGCGCCGACATGGCGATCCCCGATCCTGCGGCGGCGACCGATCCGCTATCCCCGATCCGCCGCGTCGCCGACGCGTTCGACGGCGACAACTTCGCGGTGACGGTTCAGGCACCCGCCCTTGTGGCCGACGTGTCGATGCCGCGCTCCACGATCGAAGCGGTGTTGAGCGCCTTGCTCGATAATGCGCATCAGGCCGGCGCCACGAAGGTCGACATCTCGGCCGCGGCGGCACCCGGCAAGGTCGTCATCGCGGTGGCGGACAATGGGGCAGGGGTCGATCGCGCGACCGCGGAGCGCATCTTCGAACCCTTTTTCACGACGAAGCGGGCGAGTGGCGGCACAGGGCTCGGCCTTGCCATCTGCACGTCGCTGCTCCGGGCCGGGGGAGGGGAGCTGACGCTGGATTCCGCCGTCACCGATGGCAGTCGCTTCGTCCTCACCCTGCCGGCAGCCGCGGAGGCCGGGCGAGCGCCTGGCTGATGCGAAGAGGCTCTATCTCTTCCAGGCGGTGATCCGCACTTCCGCACCCTCGTCGAGCGCGGTCGATATGCCATAGGCGATGATCCCGGCGCCTTCGATGCGGATGCGCTGGCCGAGATCGTCCTGGCCTTCGTTGCCGCGCGAACTGGTGATCGACACCAGTTTCGACTGAATCGGATAACTCTTGTCGCCGATCCGGATCGTGGAGAACGAAAAGGACAGGATGTCGTGATCGGCGCGGTCGACCGTGCCTTCGACCCTGGCGCCGCGCAATTCGCGCGGATCGATCAGCTCGCCGGTGACGGGGTCGCCGACCTTGCTGGTCGCCGCGCTCATCGAACTGGTCATCTTGACCAGCATGCTGCTGTTGGCGTTCGCCAGCGCGGCGGCGCCATCCTTGGCATTTTCCTGGGCAACGGCGCTCGTCGCGCAGAACGCCACGGCAAGTACGAACATGGCCTTTTTCATGGCTTGATCCAATCCTTTCGGGGCCCTTGGGGGCGATGTCAGCCGACCTTGCGGACGAGCACCGCCCAGTCCTTGGGACCGTCGGCCGGCGCCTTGCCGAGCGATCGCGCAGCGCCGCCCATCACCGTCGACACGCTGCCGTCCTGCAGGTCGCCGCCAGTGCGCGGGTTATACCATTTCACCTCGAACGTTCCGTTTGCCTGAGAGAGATCGAGCGTCGGGCTGCCGCCGTCGGGCAGGTATACGGCATAGACCTGGCCCGGCTTGGCGAGGACATAGTCGTCGGGTGCGGGGGTCAGCGTGTCGGCATGGTGCATGTCCTGCACCGGCAGGTAGCGAACGACGAAATCCTGCGCATAGTGGATCAGGTCGAACAAATGATCCCGCGATCGGTAATCCTCCATGTTGAGATCGCCGATCGGGTCGGTGAAGAAGAACATCGTCCCCGTGCCGCCGGCCATGTAATGGCCCCAGATCGCGAGCTTGCGCACCTTGTCGTGCCAGTAATCGTCGGAATCGGGACGGACGCCGGGGTTCATTTCGATCAGATGGACCAGCCACGGGTGGCCGGCGGCGTCCGACTTGTCGAGCCACTTGATCGTTTCCGAATGGGTGTTTTCGGCGTCGTGCTGGAGCGCGGTCGAATCGAAATTGGGGAAGCCGAGCAACCGGCCGTAGGTCTTGTCGTCGGCGATCAGTTCCGCTTTCCACTGCACGTACTGGATCGGATGCTTATATGGGTCGATCGCCTTGATATAATTGGCGATATCCTCGATATCCTTCGTGCTGAAATAGCGGAACCGGTCCATCTCCTCGTCCAGGTCCCAGACGATGCCGGCATGATGGGCGAACCGCGCGATCAGTTCGCGATAATAGAGTTTGCGCGCGACGCTCATCTTGCCGAGCGTCTGTTCGCCCTCTTCCTCCTGGGTGATCATCATCACCTGCATGCCGAGGCGATCCATGTGCGAGAACACGATCTCCCACTGGGCGAGTTTGGACACATCGTAGCGCGTGAATTGCTCGTATCCGATCCATGGATTGATATCCATGCCGTCGCCGTAATCGTTCATCGTCAGCGTGTAGAACGTGTTCATCCCCTTCGACGCCAGATAGTTGAGTGCGCCGATGATCCCCTTGCCCTTGCCACCCTGCCAGCTCGGGTCGCCGGGCTTCCAGTCCTTCAAATGCGGGTCGTAATGGTGGAGCTGATCGGGGTAGGGCAGGCCTTTCTGACCGCGATAGTCGCGGGTGTTGTCGAACTGGTAATAAGCGAGGAAATTCTCCGGGCTCTGCGTGCCTGCCATGACGAAGTATTTCTTGCTGCCGGCATATTGCAGGAAATGTTTGCCGACATAGCGCAGCATGCCGTTTGCGCGGCTGTCGCGGCCGGTCTTGTCGCTGGGTGCGACCGCGATCGTGCCGCTGGCGCCGTCGAACGCGGTCGCGGTTCCCGCATTCGGATCAAGGCTGACCGCGACATCGGGCCCGGTCCGGAACGAGGCGGTGTAGGTCCAGGTGCCGACAGCGTCGGGGACGAAATCGACGCGCCAGGCATTGCCGCCGGTCGCGCTGGTTTCGGCGGCATTGCCGTCGGCCGCATAATAGCCCGGGACGACATACGCCGTGTCGTCATGGCGGAAGGTGACGTTGAGCCGATAGTTGAGGAACGGATTGACCTTGGCGGTCTCGCTCGTCTGCGGGCCGGCAAAGGTCAGCTGGATGTCGTGCCATTGACGCCGTTCGCCATCGATCCGCGCCGCCGTCCGGACGGGGGCTTTGGTCGTCGCTGCGACGAGGCTTGGCGCTATCGGGACGCCGCCGGCTACCACGAGCGCCAGTAATCCAACCGACCAACCGATCCGCGTTCGCCCCTGGCGATCGCGCGCATGGCTCCGGTGCGTTGCGCCGGACGGCGCCGAACGGGCTTTCGCCATCATCCTCTCCCCTGATCCGCGTTGCTGTCCGCCGCGGCTGATGATCCTGGATCTCACGCCAACTGGTATGATGAGATCATAAGCATGCCCATCGAGTCAACGGGCTATGCCGAGGGGCGGCACGAAAATACCGATGGATCAGGTGATACGCTGAATACTTGCGGCGAGCTCGTCACGATCGAACACCCGCTTCCAGTCTTCGCGCACGATCGCCGGCTTCCCGAAGGCTATCGCCTTGTTGCACGCATCCGAAAATTGTCCCGGAATGTGCTGGAAGATCACCGCCGCCAGGATGTTCATATGCCCCAGCAGGAAGTCGCGCGCCGCCTCGGCCGGGACGCCGCGCGCCACCACTTCGTCCATCGCCTCGCGCATCGTGTCGAGCAACGATGCGCAGACCGTTTCCGACAGCCCGGGCTCGAGCAAGGCCATCTGGTCGACCGTGACGCGATGTGATCGCAGGATCGGCGCCCAGATCGTCCGCGCGATCGTTTCTCCCAGGGCGTAATGCTCCTCGGGCCCCTGCATCATCGCATTGACGATCGCCTGGCGCGCATGAAGCCCCCCGAACCGGTCGTCGCGCGCGGCGGGATCGGTCTCGTCGTTGAAGATCGGCGGATGGCACGGATGAGTGACGAAATAGGTCAGGTCGGGCCGGTCGGGCAGGTGGCCCGCGAACGGCGCGGCGGCATCGAGCGCCATGACCATCGTGCCGGGCCGGAGCGACGGTGCGATGTCGTGCGCGACCCTGCCGACATGCGTGTCGGGAACCGCCAGAATGACCACGTCGACGCCGTCGACCGCCGCAGCGGCGTCGACACATGCGATACCCAGTTCGTCGCGCAGGCGGGCGCGGCCGACCTCTCCGGGCTCGACATGCCGGACGTCATGGTCGCTGCGCTGGAGGTTACGCGACAACCGGGCCCCCATCTTTCCGCCGGCCCCGAACAACGCAATCGCCACCATCAATCGAACCCTTTTTCTATTCGCTTGCAATAATGGTATGATGGTATGATGAGTAGCGCAAGCGTCGCATGTTGGATGCGCGTCCGGCCAGGGGCCCGGGCGGAAAAGCGCGGAGAGAGGGATGGCAGAGCTCGAAGCGGCGACGCCGCAGATATTATACGGGACCGATGCGCCGCCGGAGCCGGCGCGCCGCTTTGCCGTGGGGCGCCTGACCTTCGACCTGGTTGGCGGCAATGTGCGGGCGATCAGCGTCGACGGCGTCGAAATGATCCGTGGCATTCAGTACCTCGCCCGGGACTCCGACTGGGGGACGCTCACGCCCCGGATCCATTCGCTGCGCGTCGAGCAATCGGACGGCAGGATCGAAATCGGCTATGGCGCCGAGTGCGTCGGCGCGGGTGGCGAGCGGCTCGCGTTCGGGGCCACGATCGCGGCGTTCGAGGATCGGCTGATGTTCAGCGTCGAGGCGCAGGCCGTTGGGGACATCACGCTCAACCGGCTCGGTTTCTGCGTGCTTCATCCCGCGGGTATCGCAGGCAGCCCGCTGCGGGTCGAGCATGGCGACGGCACGGTCGAGGAGTCGGCCTTTCCCGAGTTGATCGAGCCGTGGCAGCCTTTCACCGACATCGCGGCGCTGATTCACCGCCAGGGCGATGTCACCGTGTCGTGCCGGCTCGACGGCGATGCGTTCGAGATGGAGGATCAGCGCAACTGGTCGGACGCATCGTTCAAGACCTATATCCGGCCGCTTGCCAGGCCTTGGCCCTATGTCATGCCGGCGGGCACTATCGATCATCAGTCGGTACGCCTGAAGGTTTCCGGTGGCGCGGTGGCAGTGCCGACGAAGACCGACGTGGTGACGGTCGAGATCGGCGAGGCCGTGGACCCGATGCCGCGCATCGGGCTGGCGGTAACTCCGGCCGAAGCGGACGATGTGCTGGCGCATCGCCTCGGACTGCTCGACGCCGGCGTGCAGGACGTGCTGCTGACGTTCGAGGCGCAGGCGGGGCAGGGGTGCGACGAGATGCGGGCGCTTGCCCGCGCCGTCGCGGGGCTGCCGCACAGAACGACCCTCGAATGCGTGATCGCCGCGCGGGGCGACCTCGATGCCGAGCTCGGCACGATCGCCGGATACGTCGCCGATTGCGGGCTGCGACTCGATGCCGTCGCGGTCTATCCGGCGCCCGATCTGCACTCGACGCCGCCTGGTAGCGACTGGCCCGCCTGTCCGCCGCTCCCCGACGTCTATGCCGCCGCCCGTCACGCCTTTCCCGGCATCGCGATCGGCGGTGGCATGTACGGCTATTTCACCGAGTTCAATCGCAAGCGGCCGCCGGTCGACGCGATCGATTTCGTGAGCCACGCGACGTGTCCGATCGTCCATGCCGCGGACGATGTCAGCGTGATGCAGTCGCTCGAATCGATCCCGTCCATCCTGCGGTCGGCGCGCGCGATCGTCGGTGGCGTGGCCTATCGCCTTGGCCCGGTGACGATCGGGATGCGACAGAATCCCTATGGGTCGCGCACGATCGACAATCCGGCGCGCGAGCGGATCGCCATGGCCACGCTCGATCCGCGGCAGGACGGTCGTTTCGCCGCGGCCTGGACGATCGGCTATGCCGCCGCGACCGAAGGCGCCGCGCTCGAAACGCTCACCCTCGGCGCGGTGACCGGACCTCTCGGCATATTGGGGGAAGCGCGCCCGCGCCCGGTCTTTGCCGCGGTCGCCGCGCTCGCGCGAATGGCGGGGCGGACACGGCGGTCCTGTCGGTCGTCTGCGCCGGAACGGATTGCGGCGGTCGCGACCGAGGGCGTGACCTTGCTCGCCAACCTGACCGCGGAGCGGCAGCGCGTGCGGATCGCCGCGGCGGAGCTTTCCCTGCGTCCCTATGAGATTGCCCAGGTCGGCTAGCGAACCAATGACGAAATCCGCGCGGACCAAGCGTCGTGGAGGTGCCGGCGGCGCGGCCTCATGCGAAAGGATGATATAGCCGTTAACAGGACGCAAACCATGATCGCCCTAGCCCGGCGTGATGTTACGTCGTGCCGCCATGCTGTTGCGGATCATGTTGGCGCTCGCCGCGATGGTCCTTGCCGGACCGGCATTCGCTGCGACGTGCGGCTCGGCAACCTCTGCCGGCACCGCGTCGGCGGGTTGGGAGACATATTGCTGGCTCGACTTCTCGACCTATAACGACACCACCGCGCGGACGGCTTCCGGCCAGACGTTATCGTTCACGCTGACCGACGGCTCGATTTTCAAGGTCACGGTGAAGGCGGCAAGTACCACCTCGACCACCCTGCAGGGGGTCGCGGCACCATCCTGGTCAGGCGCGGCGATCGGGAACACGGCCTTTCTCGGGATACCCAACAAGCCGGTCCTCTATACGATCAACGGCGGGACAGTCACGCTGACCTTGTCCAATATGAGCGTCACGCCGCCGACCGGCGGGACGTCCACCGGCCAATTCATGCTTGTCGCGGCGGACGCGGAATCCACCAATAATGGCGAGTCGCTGGCCTTCACCACCAACGGATCGGCCTGGGCGATGCTCGACACCGTCCCGCCGATCAGCGGATCGACCTATCCAAGCGTCACCAATTCGGGGACGACCGTCACCGAGTCGGGGGCGGCGGGAACGGTCGGGAGCTACATTTTCGGGACCAAGACGCCCACGACGGTAACCGCGACGATTACGGCGGGCGGCCTGCAGGGAGTGATGTTCGCGGTACGCTATGCCTCGCTCAGGCTCAACAAGACGATCGTCAACCGGCGCCTCTATGCCAGCGATCAGTTCACCTACACCGTCGCAAACGCATCCAACGCCGCGACCATCGCCAGCAAGACGACCAGCGGCAGCGCGCTGACCGGGTTCGGCGACGCCGTCGCAATCGTTTCCTCGGGGGTACAGCTCAAACTCACCGAAATCATGGCATCGGGCAGCGCCGGCGCTCTCACCGCGTACAGCAGCAGCCTCAGCTGCACCAACGCCACGTCGGGGTCGTCCACCGCGCTACCGACGAACGTTGCGACTACGTCCTACACCTTCGGTACGCTCGCCTATGGCGATGCGGTTACCTGCACCTTCACGAACACGCCGAAGCTGCCGAGCCTGACCACGACCAAGGTGTCCACCGTGGTTTCGGACCCGGTCGATGGCACGACGAACCCAAAATTGATCCCCGGGGCGGTGCTCAAATACACGATTACGGTGACCAATTTGGGTCCTGGGCCGGTCGATGCGAGCACGGTGGTGATCACCGATGCCTTGCCCTCGACCATCATGGTCAAGGTATCGGGTACCGCGGTCGCCTTCACCGACGGCTCGCCTGCCAGCGGCCTCACCTGGACCTATCCGGCGAACGTGACCTGGTCGACGCAACCCGGGGGAGGAGCGCCCTACACCTATACGCCGGTCGGCGACGCCAACGGATATGACGCCCTGGTGACCGGCATCCGCATCGCGCCAACCGGTACGCTGGCGGGCGCGGGCGGCTCGGGGGCGACAAGCTTCAAGGTCGAGTTCACCGCCGTCGTCAAATGATCCGGCGGCGGTAAGGCTTGTTCGGCGGGTACGAAGTCGGTCGCGCGAAGCTGTCCGTCGGCTGTCGGACCACTAGCGGAGACGCACCGAAATCGTCATTTTGATCTGGGCGTTGCTGGGGAGGATCGAAATGACCGCGTTCAAGGCATTTCTCGTTTTCGCTTGGGCCGGGCTCGTCGCTTACACTGGTATGGTAATCGCGGCGCACGGACTCGACCTGCTGCCAATCTTTTTTGGGGACATCGTAAAGGGCGGTTGGCCGGGGCAATTCAATTTTGATTTTACCTGTTTCCTGGCTTTGTCGGCGTTGTGGACTGCCTGGAGAAATGGCTTCTCTGTCGCCGGCCTGATCCTCGGGCTCGTGGCTTTCGTGGGAGGCGCGGGCTTTCTCCTGCCCTACCTGTTTATCCTGGCCAGCCAGTCGCGCGGTGACGTCGCCTGTATCCTTCTCGGACCAGCGCGGGCGCTACGACGCAGAACGGCGGGAATTGAGGTGCCTGGCTGACGCCCGCTACTTGAGCGATCCAATGGCGGCTCTCGACCCAATAGCCGGCCGTTCGAACAGCCATCCGGAATCATCAAAAGCGGTCATTGCCTGCTTGGCCGAAACAGCGTTAGATCATTTTGCCAGCGTGACGGAATTGGTAGACGTATCGCTACAGCGATCCCGGTGACGGGTGCGGGTTCGATCCCCTGCCGCTGGCAACTCTCGCCCCAATTGCAGTCAATAGGTCCGTTTCGTAGTGGGCCTGATAGTGGCCGCTAAATCCACTTCTCGTGATCTTCCGCAAGGTCCGACCAAAATAGTATGCGGTTGGCTATCTCACCGAGCGCTATCTCTCGATTGTCGCCAAACTCGCGATCAAAATAGTTTCCGAGGTTCGACCCGTAATAGATCGTATCGAACCCGTGCATGGAAAACACTGGGTTCCCAGAGACGTTGGGCGTTTCGGGGAGGAAGCGATGGCTGTAGAGAGGAATTAGTGTTGGGGCAGACGCCAGCACCTTTTTAAGGATTTCCCCACGTTCTTGAACCGTGTCCGGACGCTCGCCCCAATCGCTCCACCACGAACCGTGTTCGATGTCGAAGGTCAGCATTTCCATCGGCCACGCTAACATTTCAAGGATGCGCGAGTCCTCGCCCTTCCAATTGTAACCGTTGACCGGTTGTCGATCGAGAAAGAGGTCGACCAAATCAGGCGGAAAACAAAGTCCGTAGCGCTCCTGTGCGCCGTCTAATTCCGATTGCGTGTAGCCCGAGGTCCAACGGTCCATGTGCACAGTTTGCATTACCCGGCGACTGCTTTCCATACCTTATGTCTGAAAGCGGCCTGACCGCTACCCACCCATTCTCAGCCATTCGCGGATCGTCCGGAAACGGCCATGGATGAACGCGCGTCCTAGCGCGAGGCGTGCCCATCGCGGTGCGCGTAGAGGTGGTTGGACCGCGCCAGGTGCCGCGTCAGCGCCCGTTCGGCGCCGTCCGGGTCGTGCGCTTCGATACGGCCGATCAACTCGGCATGTTCGGCCAGCGTCTGGTCGCCATGGCCCTGCCAGATCAGCATGTGCGCGTGATATTGCTGGAGCCAGCCGAGCATCGCCTCGCTGACCGCGACGAAGATCGGATTGCCGGTGATCCGTGCCAGCCGGATGTGGAATTGCATGTCGGCGGCGACGAAGGCCGGGGCATCGCCCGACGCTTCGGTCTGTCGCGCATGGATCGCGCGCAGCTCGGCAACGTCCTCGTCGGTGGCCAGTTCGGCCGCACGCCGGACCATGCCGCGTTCGAAGAAGCTGCGCGCTTCCTTCAGATGTTCGAGCGATTGCGGGGATGTCGACAACAGCAATTGCGCGATCGGATCGAGCTGTCGCATTGCCGCTTCGGCGCTCAGATGGCGGACCTTTGCCCGCTCGCCATGGCTGATCGTCACCAGGCCGAGATTGGCCAGTGCCTGCATCGCTTCGCGGATCGCCGGCCGGCCGACGCCGAACCGCGCCATCAACTCGCGTTCCGACGGCAGCGACTCCCCCGGGCCGCATTCGCCGCTGACGATCATCGCCTTCAGGCGATCGAACACTTCGTCGGAAAGCTTGCGCCGGACGATCGGATCGCTGCCGGATAGTGCGTCGTGCTGAGCCATCACGTCCGCAATAGCGCCGAGTCCGCCCGGGCGATAGCGCCGGTTGGTCTTGTCGAAGACTGCCGGCGCGCGCTCTGGAATCCGTTTCAATCCAATCGGGATGGGCTTAGCGCCGTGGCGCGGTTGCGGCGTCGTCGAGCACCAGGGCCCAGTCGTTGCCGGGGGCGGGCGTCCCGGGTGGCGTGAACAGGCGTTTGCCGTGATTGCCGAATACGCCGATCGGGCTCGTCTGGCCGGTGCGGGGGTCGTACCATTCGGCGCGCACGCGCTTGCCGCTGATCCTGCCCATCTGCACGCGAAATGGCTTGCCCGTATAGCTGTAGGCGATGGCATAGCTTGTACCGCGCGTCGCGGCGACGCGGTCGTAGCGCGTGCCGTTGCCGACGATCAGCGACTGGTCGGGCACGCGATCGCCAAAGGAACGCGACAGGATCAGATCCTTGAGGAAGCGCATCTGGTTGCCGCCCGGTGCCTCCAGTCCGGCCTGCCACGAGATCTTGGGCCAATAGGCCGCCTTTTCCCCCGGCGTGTAGAATTGCATCACGCTGTTCTCGCCGTAGGTGTGACCGAAGGCCCCGGCGAGGACCGACCACCAGGCGTAGCGGCGGACATCGGCCGCCTGCCAGATCGGGAATTGCACGAAGTCGAGTCCGTGCGGGATGTTCTCGTAGCTCGGCTCGCCGTCGATCACCGGCTTGGCGGGCAGGCGTTTCCAGTCGTCCTCGACATAGCGCCAATTGTCCTCGCCATAGGCGCAGCGCTGCGTGTCCTGCGCGTAATCCTGGTGCCCGGACTGGAACATGTCGAAATCGAGCCAGGCCGCGTCGTGGAACACCCAGGAGGAGTCGGTCCGGCCGAACGGGTGAAAGGTCATCAGGTGGTTGTGGTCGATCGACTTGATCGTCTCGCCCAGCGCGCGCCAGGTCAGTGTCGCCATGTCGGCATGCGTGTCGCCGCCGTTGATCCAGATGATGTTGGGCTTGTCCTTGTACCGTTCGGCGAGAAAGCGGCCATAGATCGGGGCGTTGTCGACCGTCAGCCTGCGCATCTCAGCAAACGTGCCCCAGGCGGGAACCAAAGCGACATAGAGGCCGTGCGCCCCCGCCCGATCGATCACCCAGTCGAGGTGATCCCAGTAATCATATTCGCCCGGCTTGGCCGGATCGTTGCCCGGGGTAATTCGCGGCCGTGCGACATCGCCATCGACCAAAGCGGGACCGGTCAGCGGGTTCGCCATCTCCGGATTGTGCAGGATCATGATCTGGATGACGGTGAAACCCTGGCGCTCGCGCGTCGCGAAATATTGTTCGACCTGCTCGCGGTTCAGCTTTTGCAGCAGCAGCCAGCCGGTATCGCCCAACCAGAAGAACGGCTTGCCCCCGGCCTGAAGGTAGCGGCCGTTGCTCGATACTCGAAGCGGCGGGGTGCGATCCTGCGCCGTTGCCGGCACAGCCGCAGCGATCACCATTGCGAGCGCCGCGATCACTGCCCTGATCCAGCCCATCCGCCCCTCCGTCGCGTGTCAGCGCGCAGCTTTCATCCCGGCCTCGAGCTCTTCGAGCGACTTGCCCTCGTTGCGCGGGGCGCCGAGGAACCCGATCAGTCCGCTCACCACCAGGAAGCCGACCAGGATCCAGGCCAGCGTGGTGAAGCCGGTGGCGGTCAGCGTCGGCACGAAAAAGCTGAACGCGCCCAGGGATACGCGGACGACCGCGAACATCACGCCCTGCGCGGTCGACCGCAACAGGGTCGGGAACATCTCGGCGCTCCACAACTGGAAGAAGCTTTGTGCCCCGAACCCGCCGCCGAACGCCATCAGGAACACGTGCAGGATCGCGATCGGCAGGGTCAGCGGGAAGATCGCGAGCAGCGACATGCCCACGACCTGGATCACCGCAGAGATGCCGAACATCAGCCGCTGGTTCACGCGGTCGGAGAATTGCATGAACACCAGATAGATCGACAGCATCCCGATGAAGAAGCTCAGCGTCTGCACCGCGACCGCGGTGAACTGGCCGAAATTGCCGACCGTGCGCAGGATGAAGGGGAAGAAGAAGCCGTTGGTCCCGGCCCACAGGTTCCAGATGCCGTACATCCCGATCAGGAAAGCCATCGAGCGGATGTTCTGCCAGGTGAGCAGATCGCTCAGCTTGCCGCGGCGCTGTTCGGCCGCCGGCTCGGCCTGCGCCTCGAGCCAGCGTTTGGATTCGTGCATGCGCGCGCGAAGGAAGGTCAGCGCGACCGCCAGGATCGCGAGATGCGCAAAGACGATACGGGCTCCGAGCAGGCCGAGCGGCGACAGTGCGGCGAACATCAACAGCACGACGGTCGGACCGAGATACCACAGGACCTGTGCGGAGCCGCTATGCTTGCCGCGCGAATCGTCAGGGGCCTGTTCGGCGATCAGCGACCAGGATGCGGGGATGTCCGCGCCGACCGCGAGGCCAACCAGAAAAAATCCCAGCACGACCATCCAGGCATTGATCGAGAAGACCAGCCACAGCATCCCGAAAGCGTAAAACAGCATGTCGTACTGGTAGATCTTCTTGCGGCCGAGCAGGTCGCACAGCCGGCCGCCGATCAGGGCACCGATCCCCGCCGATATCGCATTCGGCCCGAACGCGCCCAGCACGCCGAGCGTGGTGTTGCTGAGGCCATACGCCTCCTGCCACAAGGCCAGTGCCACCGACCCTGCGACGATCGATCCGGCGTCGATGTAATTGGCCAGACCCGCCAGGATCGTGTCCCGCCAGCTACCCGTCGAGGTGCCCCCCGTCGCCATCGGCATGCTCTCCGTTTTAAAGCGTATGATAATATTATTCGGCGGGTTGTAGCAGGGCTTCGCCGTGGCGCAAGCCTTGGCGGAAATCCGATCGCGCCACGATGGGCGATGTGTTCTAAAATAATAATATTATAGTCTCATATTTGACTCGCCCCAGCGCGGCCGATACCCCTCAGGCGAACTAATCGCGCCGCGCTGCGCGCGCGAAAGGAGAGGGAAAATGGGATTGTCACGCCGCGCGGTGCTGGCCAACGCGATGGTCCTGGGGGCCGCCGCTGCTTCGGGGCCGTTGTCGGCGGCAACCAAGCGGTCGGCGGATCGAAGAGTCGAACGCTGGGGTGTCTGCGAACTCGCGTTCGACGGGCCGCAGACCGGCAACCCGTTCGACGACGTCAGCCTGTCCGCCACGTTCTCCGGCGGCGGCGAGACGATCAGCGTGCCGGGCTTCTATGACGGCGGGGGTGTCTACCGCATCCGCTTCAGCCCGCCGGAGACAGGGACCTGGACCTGGGTCAGCAAGAGCAACGCGGCGGCGCTCAACGGCCGGAGCGGTACGGTCGAGGTGGTCACGCCCATCACGGGCAATCATGGGCCCGTCCGAGTCACCAAGGACGGCTATCATTTCGAACATGCCGACGGCACGCCGTTCCGGCAAATCGGCACGACCTGTTATTCCTGGGCACTTCAGTCGGACGCACGATGCGCCGAGACGCTCCAGACTCTGGCCGACGCCCCGTTCAACAAACTTCGCATGCTGGTCTTTCCCAACGTGGAGTCGATGGCGACGAATCCGTTCGCCCGCACCGGAGACGGGCCAAGGGATTGGGATCCGACGCGGTTCGACCCCGCCTATTTCCGCCGGTACGAGGATCGCATCGTGCGGCTCGGCGCGCTCGGCATCCAGGCCGACGTCATCCTCTATCATCCCTATGACGCCAAACGCGGCTATTCCGACATGAAGCGCGCCGACGACGAGCGCTATCTGCGCTACGTCGCCGCGCGGTTCGGCGCCTATCGCAACGTCTGGTGGTCGATGGGCAACGAATATGATGCCATCAAGACCAAGACGATGGACGATTGGGATCACCTGTTCCAGGTGCTGGTCGCCGCCGATCCGCACGACCGGTTGCGGTCGATCCATCAGATCAACACCTATTACGACGCGCGCAAGCCGTGGATCACGCATGCCAGCATCCAGAACGGGTCGGCGGTGCTCGACGATATCCGTGCCGAGTTGCACCGCGCCTTCGCGCTCAAGCCGGTGATCTTCGACGAGGTCGTGTACGAAGGCAATTCGACCAAGCGCTGGGGACAATTGACCGGCGAGGAGATGGTCGAGCGCTTCTGGTACGGGCTGATCGGCGGCACATATGTGGGGCATAGCGAAACCTATAATGCCGACCGCAACGCCGATTATTCCTGGCTGGGGCAGGGCGGCAAATTGGTCGGGACCAGCCCGCCGCGGCTCGCCTTCCTGCGCAAGATCATGGAGGACGGGCCGGTTCCCGGAGTCGAACCGATCCAGGCGTGGTGGAACTATCACCT
This sequence comes from uncultured Stakelama sp., assembly GCA_964521615.1. Taxonomy (GTDB): domain Bacteria; phylum Pseudomonadota; class Alphaproteobacteria; order Sphingomonadales; family Sphingomonadaceae; genus Sphingomonas. The sequence continues at coordinate 133,318 of CAZFTL010000001.1, forward strand.
CGGCGGCAAGGCCAATCATTATTATCTCCGCTATTTCGGGGCGGACCAACCCACCGAATGGGATGTCGTTCTGCCCGGGCGCGGCGAGGACGCGTTTCAGCGCTATCGGGCGGACGTGATCGACACCTGGAACATGACGGTCACGCCGGTCGATGGCGTGTTCAGCATGGCGCGCAAGAACGATTACGACGTGCAGGATCCGGCGCGGCCGAAGCTGGCCTTGCCCGGCAAGCCGTGGATCGCGGTGCGGTTGACGCTAGTCTGATCGCCCCGCCGCCCGGGCGGCGATGCACGAAATGAGCGATGCGGGCCGTACGGTCATTGCATCGCGCGGCGCTTTGGCTAGCGTCGGTCCATGACGCGCGCCGATGTCGTCGCCGGTGTTTCGGTCGCGGGGCTGATGCTTCCCGAAGCGGTAGCCTATGCCGGCATTGCCGGTCTCTCGCCAGGGCATGCGATCCTGGCCGGCATCGCCGGCTGCCTGGCCTATGCCGCGGTCGGGCGCAGCCGGTTCGCGATCGTGTCCGCCACCTCGTCGTCCGCCGCGATGCTTGCCGCCGCGCTGGCGGCGATGCCGATCGCGGCTGCGGCGCGTGAGACCGTGGCGGTGCTGGTGATCGCGGCAACGGGCTTGCTGTTCCTGATCGCCGCGGCCCTCCGGCTGGGCGGCCTTACCGGCTTCATCGCCCGGCCGGTGCTGCGTGGCTTCGCGTTCGGGCTCGCGGTCACGATCATCCTGCGGCAATTGCCCGCCGTGACCGGTGTGGCCGTCCCGGGCCGCAATCTTGCCGAACTGGTGGGCGGTCTTGGCGTGCGGATCGCCGCCTGGAACTGGTGGAGCATCGGCGCCGGGGTCGTCGCCCTGGTGCTGATCCTGATCCTCCGCCGCCGCCGCGGTATTCCGGCGGCTTTCGTGGTGCTCGGCATCGGGATCGCGGCGTCGCGCTTTCTCGATCTGCCCGGACACGGCGTGAAGGTGATCGGCCCGATCGCGCTGGAGTTGCAGCGTCCGGTTCTGACCGGGTTCGGCTGGGCACAGGCAACCGATCTCGCGCAAGTCGTGCCGCCACTTGTCCTCATCCTGTTCGCAGAGAGCTGGGGGACGATGCGCAGCCTGGCGCTGCGGCACGGCGACGCCATCGCACCCGATCGCGAACTCGCCGCGATCGGCGTCGCCAACCTCGCCGCCGCGGCGGTGCAGGGAATGCCGGTCGGGGCCGGCTTCTCGGCGGGTGCGGCCAGCGAGGCGGCGGGGGCGGCCTCGCGTTGGACCGCCGTGCTCGCCGCCGCGACGCTCGCCGCGCTGGCCCTGGTTGCGCGCCCGTGGATCGCGCAATTGCCCGAAGCCGTGCTCGCGGCGGTCGTCGTCGCGGCGCTGACCCATGCGCTCGATCCCAAACCCTTGCTGCGCCTGTGGCGCATCGACCGCGACCAGATCATTGCACTCGCCGCGATGGCAGGGGTGCTGGCGCTGGGCGTACTCGACGGCATGCTGGTCGCGATGGCGCTTTCGGTCGTGGCGTTGCTGCAGCGGCTGGCGTCTCCCGTCCTGGTCGCGCTCGGGCGGTTCGACGGCGGCCACGATTATGTCGACATCGCGCGCCATCCCGATGCGGTCGTGCCGCCCGGCATGATCATCCTGCGTCCCGCCGAGCCCTTGTTCTTCGCCAATGCCGAACGCATCCTCGCAGAAGTAGAATCACGCGCCGCCGCCGCGGACGCCGGGGCAGTGGTGTTCAGTCTTGAGGAAAGCGCCGATCTCGACAGCACGGCGCTCGACTGCCTCGACGAATTCGACCGGAAATTGGCCAAGGAAGGGCGGCGACTGCAACTTGCCCGGGTGCGCGACGTGGTGCGGGACCTGTTCGCGGAAGCCGGGCTGGACTCGCTCGCCGCGCGCAGCAGCTACAGCGTCGACGATGCCGTCGTCGCGCTTGGAGAGACGTCATGACCCAGGACCGCGAACCCGTTCTCCATCCGACCCTGCTCGAGGATTTGCGGCCGACCCAGATGACCGTCGGTATGCGCGAAGTGGCGCGCAAGCAGCTCGAATGGAGCAAGCGATCGGCCGCCGACGAGCTGGGCTATCTGTCGCGCCACCTACTCCCTGCCGTGCTCGGGCCCAAAAAGCGTCCCTGGATCATCGACAATCATCACCTCGCGCTTGCCCTGCACGAGGCCGGGCAAAGGGAAGTGCTGGTCCGCGTCGTCGCCGACTTCAGCCACCTGCCGCGGCGCCAGTTCCTGACCGTGATGGACAATCGCAACTGGCTCCATCCGTTCGATGCGGAAGGGCATCGCCATCCGGTCGATGCGCTGCCGCGCCGGATCGGCAAGCTGACCGACGACCCGTACCGGTCGCTCGCCGGGGCGCTGCGGCGGGCGGGCGGCTATGCCAAGGACGACACGCCCTATTCGGAATTCCTCTGGGCCGATTTCCTGCGGCACCGGATCAAGCCGGCCGTACTGGAAAGCGATTTCGATGCCGCGGTCGGGCGCGCGCTCGAGATCGCGCGAGAGGGGGAGGCGGCGTATCTGCCGGGATGGTCCGGACCCGGCCACTGATCGACCGGATCGAAGCCCTTAAGAACTGGCCCGGCTGTCCTGATCCTGGACAGTGGTTAACCACGCTTAACGATGGCCGAAATCGTAAACGAAGCGTTAACTGTCGGCTATGCCAGGGTATCTTCAGATCGCCCCCCGCGGGGCCAGCCACCCGTTCCGCCGCCGTTTCGGTGCCGTTGCCGAGGCGCGGCGGCGTAACGACGACAGCGACCTGAAGCTGTTCGTATTGAGCTTCACGGCATTCTTCATCTGCATCTACACGCTGATAATCTGATCGACACGCCGGGCGCGCCGGCCGGGCATCAGTCGCAGGCCAGGTGGAGCTTGTAGGCCAGCCAGGCCGCCACCGGGCACATCGCCGCCACCACGAACAGCATGTTGCTCGGCGTCACGCCGACATTGGACAGCGCGGTGACCAATGCGGCGCCGATCGCCATGGCGCCCGAGTTGACGACATTGTTGGCCGCAACGGTGCGCGATGTCTCGTCTTTGGTGACGGTTGTTGTCAGGAAGGCGTAGAGCGGCACTACGAACATGCCGCCGAAGATGGCGATCCCCATCAGCGCGGCAATCACCAGCAAGGCGCGCGGCATCGCGATGAATTCCAGCCAGCCGTAATAATGGCCGACCGCGGGCGGCCATGTCTTGCACAGGATGGAAAACAGGATGACGAAGCCGCCCATCGTGAGGACCGAGGCGGGGCCGTATTTGGCCGATGTGTGCCCCTTGAGCAGCGAGTTGATCGCCACCGACCCGATCGCGATGCCGATCGAGAAGAGCGCGGTGAGCAATGTTGCGACATGCTTGTCGGCGGTCAGCACGTTCTTGGCGAGCGGGGTGAAGATGATGATCAGCACCGCGCCCATCGTCCAGAAGAAGCTGATCGCGCAGATCGCGAGGAACAGCCGCGGGATGTGCATCGTCCCGTTGATCAACCGCCACGACGCGGAGAAGGGATTGTAGTTGATCTTGAGTGCCGGCCCTTGCCGGGGCGCGGGCGGTACGCGCCGCCCGGCGAGCCAGCCCGCCGCCGCGACCACCAACGTGCCGATCACCGCCTGTTCGACCTTGATGAACCCGGCCAGCACCGTGCCCAGCAGGATGGCGAGATAGGTCGCCGATTCGACCAGCCCGGTGCCGCCCAGCACTTCGTCCTCGTCGAGATGCTGTGGCAGGATCGCGTATTTGATCGGCCCGAAGAAGGTCGAATGGACACCCAGTGCGAGCACCGCGCACAGCATCATCCCGATACCGATCGTCGAATGACCCGCCTTCGCCAGCAGCAGTCCGCCGCCGCCGACCAGCATGATGACGATCTCCGCGGTCTTGACGATGCGAATGATGCTGCTCTTGTCGTGCGCATCCGCCAATTGGCCCGCCAGTGCCGACAGCAGGAAGAACGGTATGATGCTGATGGCAGTGGCGAGCGCGGTGAAGCTCTGTTCGTACTGCGGATTGTTGTAGATCTGATAGACGACGACGATCACCATCGCCTGTTTGAACAGATTGTCGTTGAAGGCACCGAGGAACTGCGTGATGAACAGCGGCAGGAATCGGCGCTCCTTCAACAGGCCGAGCGCATTGAGCATTACGAGTTTGGAGCCCCGTTCGTGGCGAAAGACGCGGTTCCTTAGCCGACGCGCGGGGGCAGGGACAATCGTTCAATTTGCCCGCCTTGGTAAATGCGGTTTGCTGCCGGGGCGCGCAGGCGCCGCGTGCGCGGGGGCGTTGCCGGTCGTCGAGACACGCCCTAGGTAGGTCGCCATGTGGACGCTTCCCAACATCCTGACGCTGTCACGCATTCTGGGCGTGCCGCTGCTGGTCGCCTGTCTGTGGTGGCCGGGATGGCAATTGGGCTATGCGTTCGCTTTCGCGCTCTACGCGCTGATCGCGGTGACCGATTATCTCGACGGCTATCTGGCGCGCGCGCAAGGGACGGTGTCCAAGCTCGGCATCTTCCTCGATCCCATTGCCGACAAGATCATGGTGGCCGCGGTCATCCTGATGTTGGTGGCGACGCGCGACATCGGCGGCTGGCACGTGATTGCCGCGATCGTCATCCTCACCCGGGAGATCATGGTGTCGGGGCTGCGCGAATTCCTGGGCGGGCTGCAGGTATCGGTGCCCGTCTCGCAACTCGCCAAGTGGAAGACGACCTTGCAGCTCGTCGCGCTCGGCGCGCTCATTCTGGCCGGTGCGCTGCCCGCATGGCCGATCCTGCATAGCGTCGGTCTGCTCGCTTTGTGGGGTGCAGCGGCGCTGACCCTGGTGACGGGCTGGGACTATTTGCGCGTCGGCCTGAAGCACATGGACTGATGGCGACGCTCGACCTGCTCTATTTCGCCTGGGTCCGCGAAGCGATCGGGGCGGGCCACGAAGTCGTCGACCCGCCGGCCGATGTCCTCACCGTGTCGGACCTGATCGCCTGGCTGGCCGGGCGCGGCGACGCCCATGCCGCGGCATTCGCCGATCGCGACCGCCTTCGCGCGGCGGTCGATCAACTGTTCGTGCCACTCGACGCGCCGATCCTGGGCGCGCGCGAAGTCGCGATCTTCCCGCCGGTGACCGGCGGATGATCCGGGTCGCGGTGGCCGAGGCGGTGATCGATCTCGCCGCGGAACAGGATATTCTGGAGCGCGCCGGCATCGGCGCGGTGGCGACCTTTACCGGGTTGGTCCGCGATGATGGCGGGGTCGCGGAATTGTTCCTCGAACACTATCCGGGCGCTACCGAAGCCGCGCTCGACGGGCTGGCGCGGGACGCCATTGCCCGATGGTCGCTGAAGGCCGTCACGATCGTTCATCGTGTCGGTGCGATGCGCCCTGGCGACCGGATCGTATTCGTCGGTGCGGCCGCCCCGCATCGGGCGGGAGCGCTGGACGCCTGCGCTTTTCTGATCGACCGCCTGAAGACCGATGCGCCGTTCTGGAAGCGTGAGACCCGCGCCGACGGCGCCAGATGGGTGGGCCAACGCAGCAGCGACCATGACGCCGCGGCCCGCTGGCTGGACCGCGGCGAGCGGCTCAGTTGAGCTTGGGCAACAACACGCCGTTGACGACGTGGACAATGCCGTTCGACTGACGGACGTCGGGCGTCTTCAGATAGCTGATATTGCCGTTGACGCTGGTCAGCGTCACGATGTCGTTGCCGGTAATCGTCACCGTCAGCGGCTGGCCGGCGAGCGTGGTCAGCGTCGCGGTGCCATTGCCCGCCGCGATCTGCTGCTTGAGGGCGGCGAAATCGATCGTGCCCTGGACGATATGGTAGTTCAGTACCTTCGCCAGCAGCGCCTTGTTTTCCGGCTTCATCAACTGCGCCAGCGTATCAGGCGGAAGCCGCGAGAAGGCGTCGTCGTTCGGCGCGAAGACGGTATAGGGCCCGGGGCCCGCCAGCGTGGCGGTCAGGTCGGCCGCGGCGAGGGCCTTGACGAACGTGGACAGGGTCGGCGCCGCCGCGGCATTGGCGGCGATGGTCTTGGCCGGGTCCATCGCGACCCCGCCGACGGTCGGATTCGGCGCCACGGGAGCGGGGACGGCGGCAGGGTTGGCCTGAGGTGGCGCCGGAGCAGCGGCGGGCGTCGTCTGGGCAGTGGCCGGAAGGGCAAGAACCGGCGCAAGAACGAGCACCGGGAAACGTAACAGGTTCATCTGATTGGCATCCTTTCGTGGGTGCCCGCGCGCGGGCGTCCCTTGGGATACGCTTGGAAGCCGTTTTGGTTGCCGGGCCCCTCGCCCGATCGGCGTCAGGCTGCTGCCTTCAGCACGTCCGCGAGCAGGCGGAAATCCCGTTCGCGCGGCGATGCACGGCGCCATACCAGCGCGATCGTTCGCGTCGCATGATCGGCAGCCAGCGGACGCGCCGAAATTTGGGTGTTGTCGAGGATACCCGAATGGACCGCCATTTCGGGCAGCATCGTCACGCCGAGCCCGTTATCGACCATCTGGACGATCGTATGGAGCGAGGTTCCCAGCATCATCGCCTGCGCGCCCAGTTCCGGGCGATTGCAGGCCGCCAGGGCGTGGTCCTTCAGGCAGTGTCCATCCTCCAGCAGGAGCAGCCGCGTCTCGTCGATATCGTCCGCGGCGATGGCGGGGGGCGGGTTCGGCAGGTCGACGTCGGGAAAGGCGACGAACAGCCGATCGTCGAACAGCGGCTGCGCTGTCACCTCGCCACAGGCATAGGGCAAAGCGAGCAGCACGCAGTCGGTGCGGCCGTTGTGCAGCCCTTCGCACGCGGTCCCGGTGGTTTCCTCGCGCAGGAACAATTTGAGGTCAGGATAATCGCGCCGCAGTACCGGCAGGATACGCGGCAGCATGAACGGTGCGATCGTCGGGATCACGCTCATCCGCATCTCGCCGGACAGCGGCCGCCCGGCGGCACGCGCCATGTCGCCCAGTTCCTCGGCCTCGCGGATTACGCGCCGTGCCTTGTCGGCGATGCGGTCGCCCAGGGGGGTGAAGCGCACCACGCGGCGGGTACGCTCGACCAGGGTGACGCCGATCAGCGTTTCCAGCTCGCGAATACCCGCCGACATGGTCGACTGGGTGACGAAACACGCTTCGGCCGCCCGCCCGAAATGCCCATGATCCTTCAGGGCGACGAGATATTGGAGCTGTTTCAGCGTCGGGAGATAGGTGGTGCTCATTTAATCGCCTCAATCGATCAAGACTGAGCAAATAACCTATTGGATCGCTCAAAAGCCAGTCTATATGCGCTGCCCTACGGAAGAGACCCAAAGGGCCGCCGTCATCCCGGGAGGATGTCCAAGAAGGCCGACCCCAATCTTTGGCAGGAGGCCCAAAATCATGTTGACCGTCGGAGACAAGTTCCCCGCCATCACCGTTCCCGTCCAGCAGGGCATCGACGCGCTGCCCGCCGGCGAGACCATCGACGTCACCACGACCGCGCCGGGCAAGTGGAAGGTCGTGTTCTACTGGCCGAAGGACTTCACCTTCGTCTGCCCGACGGAGATCGTCGGCTATTCGCAGCTCAAGGGCGATTTCGAGGATCGCGACGCGGTGCTGATCGGCGCGTCGACCGATACCGCGCACGTCCATCTGGCGTGGCGCAAGTCGGACCCCGATCTCGCCGCTGCCGACTTCCCGTGGATCGCCGACAATGGCGCGAAGCTCGCCGCTGCACTGGGTATCCTCGATCAGGACGAGAACGTCGCTTTCCGCGCGACGTTCACCGTCGACCCCGACAGCGTGATCCAGGCGGTGCAGGTCAACGGCCTGAACGTCGGCCGCAACCCGCAGGAGACGCTGCGCGTGCTCGACGCGCTGCAGACCGACGAGCTCTGCCCGTGCAACTGGAACAAGGGCGACGATGTCCTCAAGGTTGCCGCGTAACGACTTCGTCTAACAGATGCGGCCTTGGATCAGGGCCGTATCCCCCGGCGCGGGGTCTTTCCCCCCCCTCGGCCCCGCGCCACCTATTTCCAGACCATCGCCCCGGCTTCGGCCGGGGCCTTCTTTCCCACCGCCGGCGATCGCCGGCGCGACGAGGATTTTCGCATGTCGCTCAAGGATTTCGCCCAGACGCTGCCCGATTTTGCCAAGGACATCCGGCTCAATGTCGGATCGTTGCTCAACGAGACGTCGCTCGGCGACCAGCGCAAATACGGCCTGGTACTCGCCTGCGCGCACGCCTCGGGCCACAAGCCACTGGTCGACGCCGCCGAAGCGGAGGTCGCCGGCAAATTGTCGCCCGAAGCCGCCAATGCCGCGCGTGCCGCCGCTGCGGTGATGGCGATGAACAATGTCTATTACCGGTTCACGCATCTCGCGGGGAACAAGGACTATGCCAACATGCCGGCCAAGCTGCGCATGAACGTGATCGGTGCGCCGGGCATCGAGAAGGACGATTTCGAACTGTTCAGTCTGGCGATCAGCGCGATGAACGGCTGCGGCCTGTGCATCGACGCCCACGAGAACGTGCTGAAAAAGGCCGGCGTCACTGCCCAGACGATCCAGGACGCCGTGCGCTGGGCAGCGGTGATGAAGGCGGTGGCCACCGTCCACGCCGCCATCGGCTGACGGTCCTGCTGGCTCGTATCGGCCGGCCTGACGCGTGCCCAATGAGCGGGGTTATGGAAATCGTCAGGGACGTTCCCTAAATACCGGAAAATCGGCGAAGGGGACGCGCCCATGCTTGCAAGCCTCAGGGCTTATCTCGACTCGATCCGAGCGCGCGATCCCGCGCCTCGATCGCGGATGGAAATCCTTCTTTACCCCGGCGTCTGGGCGCTGGGGTGGCACCGTATCGCCCACGCCCTTTATCGTTCGCGACTCTATTTCCTGGCCCGGTGGGTCAACCACATCTCGCGCTTCTTCACCGCGATCGACATCCATCCGGGCGCGCAGATCGGCAAGTTCTTCTTCATCGACCACGGCTTCACCGTGATCGGCGAGACCGCAGTGATCGGCGACAACGTCACGATCTACCAATGCGTCACGCTGGGCGGCACGAATCCTGCCGACGGCATTGCCGGCAAGCGCCACCCCACGCTCGAGGACAATGTCATCATCGGGTCGGGCGCGCAGGTGTTGGGCCCGATCACCGTCGCCAACGGTGCGCGCGTCGGCGCCAATGCGGTGGTGACCAAGGACGTTCCGGAAGGGGCGGTGATGGTCGGCATTCCGGCGCGACCGACCGTCGTCGAAGGGAAGGGGGAGAAGCCCTTCCTCGCCTATGGCACGCCGTGCAGCGAGATGTTCGACCCGCAGACGCAGAAGGTCGAACTGCTCCGCTGCGAGATCGAGACGCTGCGCAAGCGGCTCGATACCCTGCTCGCCGAGCACGAACCGACGCATCACGAACCGAAGCGCGATCGTGCTTGAGGCCCGGGCCTGCGGGGATGGGCGCTGAATGGGAACGGTCACGCCGTTCCCATTGCCGGGGCGCAAGCCCAGCCAGATCGGTTTCGAGCGCATCGAGCTCACCCGCATCCTCGACCTTTATGGACGGATGGTGGCTGCCGGGCATTGGCGCGATTATGCGATCGAACTCGGACAGGACGCCGCGATCTTCGCCGCGTTCCGTCGCACTGCAGAGCGACCCGAATTCCGCATCGAGAAGCGCCCCTCACTGCGGAATCGCCAGGGTATGTGGGCGCTGATTGCCGAGCACGGCCAGGTGGTGAAGCGTGGACACGACCTCGGGCCAGTCCTGGCGCCGATCGAACGCCGTCTGATGAAGCTGATCGAGGATTGAGCGGCTCTTCGACGTTTCGTCATGCCGGGCTCGTCCCGGCATCCACCGCGCCTAAAAGCATTGGTTTCTGGCTTCGGTCGCTTGGCCTGCCTCCCGGTGGACCCCGGCACGAGGCCGGCTCGACGCAGTTGGTTGGCTCGTGTGGGATCTATTCCTCGTCGGATCGAGACGTCGTTGATAGCCTTCTCGACAAGAAAAACCCGGCGGCCGGAGTCGGCCGCCGGGTCAGGGTAGCGCCCGTGATGACGACGGGCGTTTGGCGTATTCGTCAGGCCGCGACGGGCATCTGGACCGGCGGCAGGCGGCTGCCGAGCCCGCCCAGCGTGCCGATCACCGCGCGGCGCATCGGGTGCCAGAAAGCCGACAGCGTCAGCAGCGCCGAGCCGATCACGAAGGCGGTGAAGGCCATCGACAATTCGACGGCGCCGGCCTGATTGAACAGCGTCGACAGCGCGTAGAGCACATAGGCCAGGCTGGAGACGAGCAGGGCGCGCCGGTCGATCGCCAGCGCGATGAAGGCGAAGACGACGTAGAGCGCCAGCACGATCACGGCCTGTCCCGCGCCGATATCGTGCTCGAACACGCCGAGCATGTGGAAGACAGGGTGCGCGATCATTGGTGCCGCGGCCAAGTGCAGCCAGAACGCGACGTCGCTGCGTCGCGTCGTGCGGGTGAGGTCGGAACCGTCCCACCACATGGCGAGCGCGAACGTACCCAGACCGCCGGCGAAGAGTACCGGGAACAGGAGGTCCTGGCTGTGCGGATTGATCGACAGCGCTAGCGCGGCGGCGGCGCCGACCAACGCCGCAGCGCCGGCTGCCACGGTGATGGGCACCATGAAGCGCTTCCAGTGCAACCATGCCGCGCCCGCCGTGACCAGGCCGATGCCGATGCCGATCATCGCGTTGGTGCGGTCGCTCCAGTCCGGATTGATGTCGACCAGGGTGCCGATCATCGTGCCCGCGACGCCGCCGACAAAGGCGAGCAACAGAACGATGCTGGGCAGCGCCATGCGCCGTACGCGCGTGAAATATTCGGCCAGCGCCCAGGCCGCGACCGCGACGCCGAGCCCGCCAAGGCCGGTTTTCACCCAGCCACCGAGCCAGGCGATCGAGGTCAATAACAGCGCGATGGCGATGGCGACGAAGATGTCGTTGAACCCGGTCAGCAGGCGGAAGCTTTCCTCGTCGACCGCCGGCGTGACCCTCGTCGCTGCAATATGGTGACGGAAAGCGTCGGCGGTTGCCTGGGGGATAACCCCAGCGGCCACCGCGCCCTCCAGATCGCTTTCACTATACATGGCATTCCTCCTCTGGAGAGCGGACATACCATGAGTGACTTAGTGTAGCAATACACTAAGCTTGTCGTCGATCGATCGTCGCGGACGCCGCGTGGGTTTCCACCACATCGTGATACTTGCCGAGCACGCGCTCTTCGAGGTCGGTGTCGCAATATTCGACTACCTCGGCGATCCGCCCGTGCCGGAAATGGAACAGGAAACAATAGTGATTGTCGTAACGCGCGCCCGATTTGAGCGTCACGTCACCACGTACTTCGGCAGCCACCATCTCCCCTTCGGCAACCAGGTTGATGGCACGCGCAGTGTATTCGGTCGCGAACAAGCCGAATAAAAGGCCCAGCAGGTCGCGATGGATCGCCTCGCGGCCTTCGAAGCGGCGCGACCAGCTGCAATGGCCCGGAAGGCGCCAGACATAGTCGGGGTGGACCGACGCCGCGAACACGCTACGGTCGCCTTTCTCCAACGCCGCATAGATCCGTTCGATCACCTGCTTGTTCTGCTCGGCGCCCATCACATTCTCCTCGTCCCGCGGAATGTGACAATTCCTTGACTATTCGGAAAATGAATAGTTCGGATATCGCGCATGTCTGAACTGGATATCAGTCGATACGACCTCAACCTGCTGCGCGCGCTCCTGGCGATGGTGGATACGGGCAGCGTCACGCGCGCGGCGCAAATCGTCGCGGTTTCCCAGCCGGCGATGAGTCGTATCCTGGCGCGCCTCCGCGACGATTTCGGCGACCCCTTGCTGGTGCGGAGCGGCGCCGGGATGAAGTGCACGCCGCGGGCCGTGGCGCTGGCCGACCCTATTCGGGCGCTGCTCAAACAGGCGGCTGCCCTGTACGAAAGCGAAACGTTCGACCCATTGGTCGCGCGACGCGTCTTTCGGGCGGCGGTGCCCGACGTCGTCGCCGCCACCGTCCTGGCGCCGTTGATCGAGGCGATGGCGCGCGAAGCGCCGGGCAGCCGGATCGACCTCATCCCCTGGCCGCGGCCGCACGATCCGGTCATCGCCACGCTCGATTTTGCCGTCAGTACCGATGCGACGTTGTTCGCCGGGCTGAGAAAGGCCCCGTTGTTCGAGGACCACGACGTGCTGGCCGTGCATGTCGGGCAACCGGCGACATGGCGCGAGATACTGGAAATGCTCGATGCCCCCCATGTCGCGGTGGTCGCGGCGGGAGCGGCAAGCGACCCCGTCGACGATTGGCTGGCGAGCCGTGGGCTGCATCGGCGCATCGCCGCCGTCGTTCCCCATTATCTCCAGGCACTGATGGCGGTGGCGCGAACCGATCTGGTCGCTGTGCTGCCGTCGCGGCTGATCGCGGCGTACGGAGCGAAGCTCGATGTCCGGGCGATCGAACTCCCGATCGAACAGGGAGAGGACCTCCACTATCTGTTCAGCCCGAAAGAGCGCGACACCGACCCGGCATCGGCATGGCTACGGGATCTTATCCGCAGAACCGTGGGGCAGTGACCAAATCCTCCCCGGCGCCGCAGGGCTATCGCCTGATGGACGGTGAAGGCTGGGGACAGTGACGATCGGCTTTCGCCGTCATGCCGGCCCTGTGCCGGCATCCACTGTCCCGCAAGCCCTTCGGCTGCCAGTTGAGCGGCGCGGCGGATGCGGGCACGAGGCCGGCATGACGCAGCAAGAATGGCCCAACCGTTCCTCCATCCGCCGCACTGATTGGCCGGTTACCGTCTGAAGACGAACCGCCGGTCGCCCTTCGCGACAAGAACCTCACATGCGATTGCCCTGCCTGGCAGGGGAGGATTTTACTCAGCCGCCGGTCAGTTTCTTCATGATCGAGATCGACTGCTCGCTGCCCGACTGGGGGACGATCTCGCCGGTGCGGTCGATGATCTCCGCCCAATGCGCGGCGACGCCCTCTGGCGAAAGCTCGTCGCCGGTCAGCAGCTTGCCCTGGGTGAGCGTCACGAACGCCGCCTGGAACACGCCGGCGCCGGCGCCGACGATCATGTTGGTCGGGGCGTCCTCGCTGACCAGGTAGAGCGCGGCGGGCGCGACCTTTTCGGGCGCGAAGGCCTTGAACGCTTCCGCCGGGAACAGGTCTTCGGTCATCCGCGTGCCGGCGGTCGGCGCGATCGTGTTGACCTTGATGTTGTACTTGGCGCCTTCGAGATAGAGCGTCTTGGTCAGGCCGGCGAGCCCGAGCTTGGCGGCGCCGTAATTGGCCTGGCCGAAATTGCCGAAAAGCCCGGTCGACGATGCCGTCATCAGGATGCGGCCATAGGCCTGTTCGCGCATCGTCGCCCATACCGCCTTGGTGCAATTGGCCGATCCGTTGAGGTGGACGTCCACTACGAAGCGGAAATCGGCGGGCTCCATGTTGGCGAAGCTCTTGTCGCGCAGCACGCCGGCATTGTTGATCAGGATGTGGACGCCCCCCCAGGCTTCCTTGGCCTTGGCGACCATCTCGACCATCTGCTCGTATTCGGTGACGCTGCCGCCGTTCGACATTGCTTCACCGCCGGCTGCCTTTATTTCCTCGACGACCTTGAGGGCGGCGTCCGAATGGCCGGTGCCGTCGCGCGCGCCGCCCAGGTCGTTGACCACGACTTTCGCTCCGCGCGCCGCCAGCGCGAGCGCATATTCGCGGCCGAGCCCGCCGCCGGCGCCGGTGACGATGGCTACCTTGTCGTCGAAACGGATGGTCATTCCTCACTCCATGAAAGTTTGACGGCTTCCTAGGCGAAAGTGCGCGTCGTGCAAGTCTACCGTACCGCATATACGAAAAATCCGGCGCGGACGGTCATGTCCGCGCCGGGCAAGGGGGGAGCTTACGACCCGTTTCTGTTTTTACTTCGGACTATGGCGTTGGACGCACTGGTCGAACTGGCCGCGCTTGCATGGCGGATAGCTCGCCAAGGGTGCTGGCGGTGGAAATGCGACATCGGGCGGCGGCGCCGGCTGGAACACGACGGGTACGCCCGGCGGCGGCGGCGGCATCGGGGGTGGTGCATAGCCGCCCGGCGGATCGCCGGCTCCGGTGGGGGAGGTCGGCTGGGTCGTCGGCATGTCCTGCGCCGGCATTGACATCGACATCGCAATGGCCGCTGCGAGGAAGATCGGCGTCATGCTGCTCTCCATCGAATGGCGGCGGGCACGTGGGTGCCCGCCGACGGATCGGGCCGGCCCTTATGCGCGGGGAGGACGCGGCGTCGTGTGGAGGCGCCGACCGCGAGCGTCGGAGCGTTCCTTGCAATGGTCGACGACGGTCTTCGTGCACCACGGCGTGCTGCCGTCGGCGGCGGCGGTCGCCGCATCGGGCAGCGGTTGCACCACCGGATTGGGGGCGCCCATGACGATCCCCGCCGGCTCAGCAGGCATGGGCATGGGGGCCGGCGCTGGCATTGGTGCGGGCGGCGGCGCCGCGGGCGTTTCCTGAGCGACCGCCGGGGTCGCGAAAATGGCCAGGGCCGTGGCGATGATCAGCTTCATGCGACTCTCTCCTGAATAACCTGTACGCAATGGATTACAGGTCGTTCAAACGCGCCGCAGGCCGATTGGCTCCCTCGTTTCGGGTGCGATCTCTTTGTCGGATCAGGTTCCCGAATCGAGCGCATAGCCCGCCGACCGGACGGTGCGGATCACGTCGGGCCGGTCCCCGCGATTGATCGCCTTGCGCAGGCGGCGGATATGGACGTCGACGGTCCGGCTCTCGATGTCGCTGTCATGCCCCCAGACCGCGTCGAGCAGCCGTTCGCGGCTGAACACCCAGCCGGGATGTTCGAGGAAGTGCTTGAGCAGGCGGAATTCGGTCGGGCCGAGCGGCACGACTTCGCCGTTGCGGCGGACCTTGTGGCCGACCGTGTCCATCTCGATATCGGCATAGGTCAGCTGCTCGCCGGCCAGCGCCGGGCGCACGCGGCGCAGCACCGCGCCGACACGCGCGACGAGCTCGCGCGGCGAAAACGGCTTGGTGACATAGTCGTCGGCGCCGGTCTCGAGCCCGCGGACGCGATCCTCTTCCTCGCCGCGCGCGGTCAGCATGATGATCGGGATGTTCGCGGTCTCGGGCATGCGGCGGAGACGTCGGCACACCTCGATCCCCGACAACCCCTCGACCATCCAGTCGAGCAGGACGATATCCGGTGTCGCTTCCTTGGCGAGCAACAGCGCTTCCTCGCCGTCCGGGGTCTGCGCGACGTCGAAATCCTCGCGTTTGAAATGATAGACCAGCAATTCCGCGAGCGCGGCGTCGTCCTCAACCAGCAACATTTTGGCGCGTGCCATCACATTTCCCCTGACTTGCCGCGTTCACGCTCGGTCATTTGCGTGCCGGTCGCGGCGAAATAGACCATCTCGGCGACGTTGGTCGCGTGGTCGCCGATCCTCTCCAGGTTCTTGGCGACGAACAGCAGGTGGGCGACCTGTCCGATCGTCGCGGGATTTTCGACCATATAGGTCACCAGCATACGGAAGATGCTGTCGTAGAAATCGTCGAGCGCCTGGTCGCGGACGCAGACATCGACCGCGCCCTGCGGATCGCGTGCGGCGAACGCGTCGAGCGCGTCATGAACCATCTCGGCTGCCATCCGGCCCATCGCCGGGATGACCGAAATCGGCTCGATGCGATGTTCGCTTTCGATCATGGGCACGCGCTTGGCGATATTCTTGGCGTAGTCGCCGATCCGTTCGATCACGGCGGCGATCTTGAGCGCCGCGACGACCTCGCGCAGGTCGTTGGCCATCGGCGCGCGCAAGGCGATGATCTGGACCGCCAGCGTCTCGACCTCGGCCTCGATCGCGTCGATCTGCCTGTCGCCCTCGCGGACTTGCTGCGCGAGCGCCATGTCGCCGCGCTGCAGGGCGTTCATCGCGTCGTGGATCGCGCGCTCCGCCAGTCCGCCCATCTGGCTGATGAGCCCGCGCAGATGCCCGATCTCGTCGTCGAAGACCTTGACGGTATGTTCCTGGCCGGTTGCCATTGATTCGCTCCTCAGCCGTACCGGCCGGTAATATAGTCGCGCGTCCGCTCCTCGCGCGGGTTGGTGAAGATGTCCGAGGTCTGGCCGTATTCGACCAATTGCCCGAGGTGGAAGAAGGCGGTGCGCTGCGAGACGCGCGCGGCTTGCTGCATGTTGTGGGTCACGACGACGATCGCGTAGCGGCCCTTCAGTTCGTGGATCAGTTCCTCGATCTTGGCGGTCGCGATCGGATCGAGTGCCGAGCAGGGTTCGTCCATCAGGATCACTTCGGGATCGACCGCAATCGCGCGCGCGATGCACAGCCGCTGCTGCTGGCCACCCGACAACGCGGTGCCGCTGTCGGACAGGCGGTCGCGGACTTCGCCCCACAAGCCGGCGCGGACCAGCGACCGCTCGACGATCCGGTCCATGTCGGCCTTGGACGTGGCGAGCCCGTGAATGCGCGGGCCGTAGGCGACATTCTCGTAGATCGATTTGGGGAAGGGGTTGGGCTTCTGGAACACCATGCCCACGCGGGCGCGGAGCTGCACCACGTCCATCTCGCGCGCATAGACGTCCTCGCCGTCGAGCCGGATATCGCCTTCAACCCTGGCCGAGGCGATCGTGTCATTCATCCGGTTCAGCGTGCGCAGGAACGTCGACTTGCCGCAGCCCGACGGTCCGATGAACGCGGTGACCTTGTCCTGGTCGATGTCGATCGACACATCGCTGATCGCCTGGGTCGCGCCATACCAGACGCTCACCCGCCGCGCGGTCATCTTGTGATCGGCTGTCTTGTGATCAGTCTTGTCGGTCACCAGCGAGTCTCGAAACGGTTGCGAAGATAGATGGCGAGGCCGTTCATCGCCAACAGGAATACCAGCAGGACGATGATCGCCGCGGACGTCTTTTCGATGAAGCCACGGCTGATCTCGTCCGACCACAGGAAGATCTGCACCGGCAGGACGGTGGCGGGATCGGTCAGCTTGTCGGGCGGGGTCGCAATGAATGCCCGCATGCCGATCATGAGGAGCGGCGCGGTTTCGCCGAGCGCACGCGCCATACCGATGATCGTGCCGGTCAGGATACCCGGCAAGGCGAGCGGCAGCACATGGTGGAACACGACCTGGACCGGGCTGGCGCCGAGCGCGAGCGCGGCGTCGCGGATCGACGGCGGCACCGCCTTGATCGCGTTGCGGCTGGCGATCACGATCACCGGCATCGTCATCAGTGCGAGCGTCAGCCCGCCGACCAGCGCGGCCGAGCGGGGCAACTGGAAGGTGTTGAGGAACACCGCCAGACCGAGCAGGCCGAAGATGATCGACGGCACCGCAGCGAGATTGTTGATCGACACCTCGATCAGGTCGGTCCAGCGGTTTCGCGGCGCATATTCCTCAAGATAAAGCGCCGACAGCACGCCGATCGGGAAGGCGAGGACGAGCGTCACGAGCATCGTCATCAGCGAACCCTTGAGTGCGCCCCAGATTCCCACCGACGTCGGGTCGGTCGCATCCGATCCGGACAGGAACCCCGTATTGAAGCCGACCCGCAATTGTCCGGCATCGGTCAAAGCGAGCGCGCGCCTTTCGGCCTGTGGCGTGCCGTCCGCCTTGGCCGCCGTGTCGATGTCGCTTGCGGCGGGAAGCCAGAGCCGGGTGCGGCCGACCGCAAGCCGCGGATTGTCTTTCAGCGCCTGGCGCACGATCTCGGTGGCGCCGTCCGAAAACAGGTCCGGACCGCCGGCGCCATATTGCGCGGCTGCGGCGCGATCGACGACCGCATCGAGCTGCGCCCCGGCGAGCGCCAGGTCGGCGCGGGGGCCCTCGATCCGCGCGGGCGTCAGGCCAAGACCGGCGGCAGGAAAATCAATCGCGAGCGAGACCTGGGTGGTCATGAACCCGCGCGCGCCGTTCGCAACCATCGTCCCGAGCAGAAACAGCAGGAAGCCGGCCGACACCATGATCGCGGCCAGCCCGAACAGCCTGAAACGGCGCTCCGCGGCATAACGGCGGCGGACGCGCCGGACCATGGCGGGATGGGCCCAGTCGGTCGGCGCGCGCTCGACCTCGGCCGGATCGAGCGGCCTATTCATATGCCTCGCGGTACCGTTTCACGACGGTCAGCGCGATGACGTTGAGCAACAAGGTGATGACGAACAGGGTCAGTCCGAGCGCGAAGGCAGCGAGCGTCTTGGGACTGTCGAACGCCGCTTCGCCGGTCAGCAGGTCGACGATCTGCTTGGTGACCGTGGTCGCGGAGTCGAATGGGTTGAGGCTGATCGTGGCCGCGCCGGAAGCGGCCATCACCACGATCATGGTCTCGCCGATCGCGCGGCTGATCGCCAGCAATACTCCGCCGACGACGCCGGGAAGCGCGGCGGGGAGAAGCACGCGCCGGATCGTCTCGCTCGGCGTCGCGCCCATGGCCAGGCTGCCGTCGCGCATTGCCGTCGGTACCGCCGCGATCGCATCGTCGGCCAGCGAGGAAACGAACGGAATGATCATGATGCCCATGACCAACCCCGCCGCGAGCGCGCTTTCCGATGTCGCGTTTGAGATGCCGATCGCGATGCCGAACCGGCGCAAGGCAGGGCCGACGAACAGCGCCGCGAAATAGCCGTATACGACCGTCGGGATACCGGCGAGAATCTCGAGCGTCGGCTTCATCCACCTGCGCAGCCGGGGCGAGGCATATTGGGTCAGGTAGATCGCGCTCATCAGTCCGAACGGGATCGCCACCAGCATCGCGATCACCGCGCCGATGAAGAACGTGCCCCAGAACAGGGGGACAGCGCCCAGGCTGGCGCCTGGCGTTTTCGGATCGATGACTTGCGGGCTCCATCGCGTGCCGAACAGGAAATCGGTCACCGGCACCTGGTCGAAAAAGCGCGCGCTTTCGAACAGCAACGACGCGACGATACCGATCGTGGTCAGGATCGCGACCAGCGACGCGACCAACAGCCCGATCATTACGATCCGCTCGATCCGTGTCCGCGCATTGAAATCCGGCCGGATGCGGATGAAGGCGAATGCCCCGCCAGCCAGCGCGAGCAGGAGCGCCACGGTGCCGCCGATCATGTCGTAACGGGCTTCTTCGACCCGATAGGCCGGCGCGAGCCGGGGCGACAGGGCATTGAGCGGCGCGCCCTCGCGGCCGTTCGCGATCGCGCGTGCCTCCGACAGGATGGCCGCGCGCTCGAAGCCTGGCGGGGGCAATTCGGCGGCGGCGGGCGCCTTCAGAACGCCGTCGGTGGCCAGGCCGGGAGCGCAGGCGCTCCACACCGCCAGGAAGAGTAAGGGCGGCAGCATCGTCCCCATCGCGGCGAACGCGGCATGATGCCGCGGCAGCGAGGAGAAGCGCCGGTCTCGCGCCTTTCGGAAGGCGATTGCCCGGATGCGGCCCGACAGCCAGGCGACCAGCCCCAACCCCAATACGAGGAAGAGAAGGGCCGAGCCCGACATGTCAGCCCAAGACCTTGGGATCGAGCAGAATCTGGTTCCGCACGATGGTCGCCGATCGTGCACGGACGTCCGCCGGCGCGGCGATCAGGCCGCGCCGCACGAGCGGGCCATCGGGGTCCCAGGATTGCGCATAGGCGCCGAGAAAGGCCTTGAGGTGCGGGATCGCGCTGAGATGCGCCTTCTTGACGTAGAGGAATAGCGGCCGCGACCCAGGATACAGCCCGCTCGCGATCGTCTCGTAGGTCGGTTCGATGCCATTGAGCGGCACGCCGTTCAGCCGGTCCTTGTTCTCTTCCAGGTACGAATAGCCGAAAATGCCGACCGCGTCGGGATTGGCCCGCAGCTTTTGGACGATGAGATTGTCGTTCTCGCCCGCATCGATATACGGTCCGTCGTCGCGAACCCGGGTGCAGTCGTGGGCGAAGGCATCGGGCCGGGTTTCACGGATCGCCGCCATTTGCGGCATCACTTCCTCGCAACCGCGCGCCAGGATCAGCTCGGCGACGGCGTCGCGCGTGCCGCTGGTGGAGGGCGGCCCATAAACCTGGATGGCGATTGCCGGCAGCCCCGGATTGACGTCGCGCCATGTCTTGGCGCGATTGGGCTGGCCGCCGGGTTCGGCGGCAAGCGCTCGATAGATGTCGACCGGCGTCAGTTGCAGCTTGGGACCGTTATTCGCCTCGGCAAAGGCGACGCCGTCGAGGCCGATCTCGATCTCCATCAGCTCGCCCGCGCCGTTGGCGGCACAGATACGGTATTCGCTGGCTTTCATCCGCCGGCTGGCGTCCGAAATATCGGGGTAACGCCCGCCCAATCCCTTGCAGAACAGGTTGAAGCCGCCGCCGGTGCCGGTCGATTCGATCACGGGAGCCGGGATGCCGGGATTCGCCGCGACGAATTGCTCGGCGACCAACGTCGTGAAGGGATAGACGGTCGACGAGCCGACCACGCTGATATGGTCGCGTCCGGCACCAGCCATCGACGCCTGGTCCTGGCATGCAACGAGCAACAGGGATACCGCGCCGAAGAGCGCGATCGAACGAAACATCCAGGGCCTTCCCGAGGGGAAGCGACTCGCCCCCCTGCTGGCGCGCTATCACGCCGGTTTCGGGCCCTCTGTGACAGTCGCGTTACCCTTTGATGACAATGCGGCCGGTAACAGGATCGTCACCA
Source organism: uncultured Stakelama sp. (assembly GCA_964521615.1). Taxonomy (GTDB): domain Bacteria; phylum Pseudomonadota; class Alphaproteobacteria; order Sphingomonadales; family Sphingomonadaceae; genus Sphingomonas. The sequence goes on from CAZFTL010000001.1 coordinate 153,967, forward strand.
CCGTGCCGCGTCCCACTTGACTGGTGATGTCGAGGCGGCCGCGATGGCGCTCGACGATATGCTTCACGATGGCCAGGCCAAGCCCCGTTCCGCCGAGCGCGCGGCTGCGGCCCGAATCGACCCGATAGAAGCGTTCGGTCAGTCGCGGTATGTGCTCGGGCGCGATGCCGTCGCCTTCGTCGCCCACCGACAGCCGCACCATGTTGGTCGCGTCCCGCCACAATTTGACGGTGACCGGCGTGCCGGCGCGGCCGTACTTCATGGCGTTGCCGATCAGGTTGTGCAGCGCCTGGCTGAGTTGGGCACGATCGCCGCCGACCGGCGGAACGTCCGCGGCGATATCGGCGACGATGTCCGATGCTCGGGCGTCGGCGCCGTCCATCAATTCGGAATGGACTTCGGAGACCAGGTCGCCGAGATCGACCGACGCATCCGGCAGGCGATATTTCTCGGCCTCGATCCGGCTCAGCGAGATCAGGTCTTCGACCAGCCGCTGCATGCGTCGCGCCTCGTCGGCCATTACCTTGAGGAAGCGGTCGCGCATCGCCGGATCGTCGCCGGCATCGTCGGCAAGGGTTTCGGCGAAGCCGAGGATGGAAGCCAGGGGCGTGCGCAGCTCGTGGCTGGCATTGGCGACGAAATCGACTCGCATGCGCTCCGCGGCATAGCTGCGCGTCTGGTCGATCAGGTGCGCCACACGGCGTCCGTCCGGGAGATCGGTGACACGCAATTCCCATCGCTGATCGAGTGTCCCCAGCCCGACCAGGTTGATCGAATCCGAGGATCCCGTGCCGGGTGGCGCGGTGAGCCGTTCGGCGGCGGCCGGATGGCGGATCGCGAGCCGGACGTCCTGGCCAGTGATGTGATTGCCCAATACTTCGCGTGCCGGAGCGTTGGCTTCCTCGACGCGGCCGTTGGCGATGACCAGCACCGGCTCGACGATCGCCTCCAGCACGGCGGCGAGTTGTGCGCCGGATACTGCCGCTTCCGTGCTGGCGGGCACGGGAATCGCGGTGTCGGCCCCGCCCATCATCAGCAATATCACGACGATTCCGCCGACCAATGCCATCAGCGCCGCGGTGAGATTGGCCGATACGACGAATACCGCGATCGCGGCCACCAGCGCCGCCAGCAGGCCGAGAAAGGAGCGAGGACCGAAACGATGCGCCATCGCCGCCGTCCCTAGCCGAGCCGCGGTAACCATTCCACCCGCTTGCCAGCCGCCGACGAATGTGAAAGGCGTTTCAACCATGGATGCGGAAGATCAGGATCGGCGAGCAGATGGGCCGCACCCGACGCGCCGCCGCGCGTTGATGCTCGGTGCCGCGACCGCGTCGGTCGTGATCTCGATCCGCCCGGCGCTCGCGCAAACCACTGCATCGGTCCTGACGTGCGAGATACCCGTGCCCGACCCGGGCCGCGCGGGCATGTATGTGGCCGCCGATGGATCGCTCGTCCCGAACGGCACCAAGGATGCCTTTCCCGGTGCACCCACGCCATTCAAGGCGGAGGATGTCCGAACCGCACTCAATGGCGGGACCTTGCCCGGAACGACCTACGAGCAGAGCCAGGCCTATACAGCCTACATTCGCCGGCTGCAGCACGGCACCGCCGGCTTCACCTGCTTCGCCTCGCTGCAGATGCCGCGCGGCTGACCGCCGCCGGACGCATGACCGTCACCTATCGTGCCGCATCGCCCGACGGCCTGATCGTGGCGCCGGTCGACCTGCTTACTGCCATCTATCACCGGGCATCGGGGCAGACTCATCTGATGGCGTCGCCTGCCCCGGAAATCCTCGACGCGCTCGGGCGGGGGCCGCTCGACGCTGACGCCTTGTTGGCCAGATTGCGTGCCGATTACGATCTGGTGGACGCCGATCCCGTCGCGTTGGTCGCGCGGCTCGACGAACTGGTCGCGACCGGGCTCGTCGACCGGCGATGAGGCATTCTTTTTCCGTCGCGATCGGCCCGGTCGGCTTTCGCGTCGGTGCCGACTGGCGCGGACCGGTCGCTGCGCTCGAACGTCTCTATGCGGGCTATCCTGGGCCGCAGGACGGCATCGCCGATTTCACGGTCCGGCTGTTCGCCGACCGGCCGTGGCGCCGCTTCCTCCGTCCCAAGGTCATGATCGGGGGCGATTTCGTCCTCCCCGAGGCCGCGCCGCTCAGCCTCGAGCACGGCCTGCTGGCGGCCGAAATGGCGATGAACCTGCAAATGGCGCTCGGCCAGCGCCGCTACCTGCTGCTCCATGCCTCCGCGGTCGAACGCGATGGCAAGGCGCTGGTGATGACGGGCATGTCCGGGGCGGGCAAATCGACCCTCGCGGCGCTGCTGATGGCGCGCGGGTGGCGGCTCATGGGGGACGAGTTCGCGCTGGTCGATCCGGCGACCGGCCTGATCCACGCCTTTCCACGGCTGATCAGCCTCAAGAACGAGGCAATTGCGGTGATGCAGGCCGCGGTGCCGGACGGCACCTTCGGACCGCTGCTGGCCGACACGCCCAAGGGCGCGATCCGCCACCTGGTTCCCGATGCGCGGTCGGTTGCAACGATGCTCGAACCCGCGCGTCCGGCGATAATCCTGTTCCCGACCTTCGGTCACGCTGCCGCCACGCGCGACGTGGCGCCCGCCGAAGTATTTGTTCGCCTGACCCAGGCATCGACCAATTACGTCGCGCTTGCCGAGCGCGGTTTTGCGGCGCTGACGCAATTGGTTGCGGAGACGCCGGCGCGCGCCATCGACTACCCGGATACCGAAAGCGCGATCGCCCAGGTCGAGACCGTGTGGAGCGGGCTGTGACGCCGGTGCGCCCCTCCAGATGCGCCTCGCCGGTTTTCGGCGGGAAAGCGTTCTGATGGCGGCGCCCGACGGAATGTTGCTCGCCCGGGCCCTGCACGAACCCGCCTCGGTCGCGAGCCTCGATGCTCCCGGCTGGCAAGCGCTCCTCACCATGGCGCGGGCCGAATTGCTGAGCGCGACGCTCGCCTATCGACTCGATGGCATCGCCAAGCCCGATGCGGCGCAGCGGTTCCTCGAGGACGCAAAGGCGTCGTGCGAACAAGGCCGCGTCGCTGCCTTATGGGAAGTCGAGATGGCACGGCGCGCGCTTGGTGAACTCGGCGTGCCCGTCGTGGTGCTAAAGGGCAGCGCATTCATTGCCGCGGGCCTGTCGGCCGGGCGGGGGCGTTTCGTCGGCGATCTCGACATCCTGGTGCCGCGGGGCGCCCTGGACGGCGTCGAGGCGGCATTGCTCGATGCCGGTTGGGAATGGGTCAAGCCGGACCCCTATGACGATTCCTATTACCGGCGCTGGATGCATGAGCTGCCGCCGTTGATCCATCGCGATCGCGACCGCATGATCGACGTTCACCACACGATCCTGCCGTTGACCGCGCGGCCGACGCCCGACGCCGCTGCGCTGCTTGCGGACAGCGTGCCGCTGGAGAACGGGCTGCGGGTGCTGAACGCCAACGACATGCTGTGCCACGCCGCGGCGCATCTCTTCGCCGACGGCGATCTTTCGGGCGGCCTGCGCAACCTCTGGGACGTGCATTGCCTGATCGACGAATTCGGCGCGGAGGGGTTGGCGGCCCGCGCACAACATCATGGCCTGATCTCACCGGTGGCGCGCGCGGTGCGGCAGGCGAATGCCCTGTTCGGCACCACCGTCCCGGATTGCTGGCGCAGGCCGGATTCCGCGGATCCGCTTTACCGGCGTCGGCTCACCGCGCGCGATGGATGGGGCCGGCAGTCGCGGCCGATGACCCGGTTGGGCTTCTACTTGCGATCGCACTGGCTGCGCATGCCGCCGGCGATGCTCGTCCGTCATCTCTGGATCAAATGGCGCAAGGGCATGGGCTGACCACCAGCCCACCGCGATGATATGATGGGGCGACTCGGGGGAGATCGACATGAGCAAGATATGGCTCGCGGCAGCGATGGGGGGGCTGTGTCTGACCAGCGCTGCCTGGAGCGAATCCGCGGAAATGCGCGGAAAATTCCCGGCCAACGTGCGCGAAGCGAACTTGCTCGAGAATGTGGTGGTCGATCGCTTCGACGGCCGCGACGCGCGGCAATTCGAGAGCGCGCTGGAACAGGCGATCGGAGAGCCCACCGGACGGCCCGATGGCGTACTGACAGGCGGAGTCACGACCGGCGTCGAGCAAAGCAAATATCAGGGAAAGGCGACTCGTTGCGTCGAATGGAAAGACGGCAAGGAAGACGGTAGCTGCGTCAAGCGCGCCGACGTCCCGGTCCCATGCTTCCGCCGAGTGATCAACCTCACGGTCAGCACCAGGCTCACCCGGATCGCCGACAACATGCCGATCTGGTCGGACAACAAGCCGCTGCGCGACGAGACGAGTTGGTGCCAGGGCGATTCGCCCTATCGCACGACCGAGGAAGCGGTGTCGGCGATGATCCGCGATCTGGCACAAAAGATCCGGCTCGACATACGGCCGCGGGTGGAAACCTACAAAGTTCGCTTTCGGGAGGATCGCGATGGCATGCCGAAGGATATCGGTGCGGCTTTCAAGGCCACGGTCAAGCAATCCAAGACCGACGTGCCTGGCGCGTGCCGGCAATGGGCCGTGCTGAACGGGCAACTGCCAAACAACGCGTCGATTCTCTACGATCTCGGCGTCTGCGCGGAATTCTCGGGCAAGTATCGCGACGCGCGGGATTTCTACGGTTCTGCCCAGTCGGCGCTCGGCAAAAGGTCAAGCGATATGGTCGATTCGGCCAACCGGGTCGACAGCCTGCTCGCTGCACGTGCCGACGACGAGGAGATCGCCCGGCGGCGCGCCGGTCGCCCCTAGAATCGGGTTCGCCGAGCCGACGATCCTCTGACGAGCTGAATCGGGTCCGGTCTTGGTCAAATCGGACCATTCCACCTCTGGCATGGTCCGACACGGCACGGCAAACTGACGTGAACGACAGGAAGGGATGAGATGCGATATCGGGCGATGGTGATGGCAGCGCTGGCGCTGGGTGGTTGTTCGATGGGACAGGACATGTCTTCGACCGATGCAGCGGTCGCCGATTTCCATGCCAAAATGAATGCCGGCCAATTCAAGGCGATCACCGACGCGTCGGGACCGGAAATCACCGGCGATGGCGATTTCATCGGCACGCTCGAAGCGATTCACACGAAGCTCGGCGCCTTCAACTCGACCAGCCGGCAGGGTTTCAGCGACAATATCAACAATGGCGATCACCTGTTCAACGCGAACTATGCCAGCGTCTATTCGAGCGGTCCGGCAAGCGAGAATTTCGTTTATCGCTTCGTCAACGGGAAGCCGGTCCTGATCGGCTACCATGTCCAGTCCAAGGCGCTGCTGAAATAACGATCCGCTCCAGCGTCGCGATCAACTGGTCGAAATGCGCGAACGCCGCATTGGCGTCGAGGGCGCCCTTGCTCTCCGGATCGAACAGCGCGACTGGAATGCCTGCCGCTTTCGCCGCGCCGACGTCGTAGATGGTGTCCCCGACGAATGCCGCGCTACCGGCAACCGGGCATCGCGCACGCATCAGGTCGATGGGAGCGCGATCCGGCTTGACCGCCGTCAGGCCGGCCGTGTCGCCGCCGATGACGCAGGCGAACCGGTCGAGCAGGTCGAGCTCACGCAACACCGCCAGCGCAGGCGCTTCCAGCTTGGTCGTCACCACCGCCAGCGTGACGCCGCGTGCTTGGAGGGCGTCGAGTGCATCGACAACTCCTGGAAACGGGCGGGTCAGATCGGCGAGATGCTTCGAATAATATTCGAGCAGTACGGGATAGAGGGCCTCCAGATCGTCATGGCCGCCGGTCATGTCGAGTGCCTCTCGCAGCAGGACGCGCGCGCCGCCGCCCATCAACGGGCGTACCTGATCGACCGTGATCGGCGCGCGTCCGATCGCCGCCAGGCAATGGTTGGCCGCCGCGGCGATGTCGGGCGCGCTGTCGATCAGCGTCCCGTCGAGATCGAAGCCGATCAGGCTGAAGGGGAAGGTGGTCATCGTCGCGCCGCCTGCCAGCATCGCTATGGAAATGGCAATATGTTCGTGGCAGGGCGCGGAGCCGTACGGAGTTGCCTGTCATGACCTCACCTGTCGCCGCCATCATCCTCGCCGCCGGTATGGGCACACGGATGAAGTCCGACCTGCATAAGGTGCTCCACCCGATCGCCGGGCGCCCGATGCTGCTCCATCTGATCGACAATGTGCAGGCGCTCGACGCGTCGCGGATCGTCGTCGTCGCGGGCGCACGGCGCGAACAGGTCGAGGCGGCAGTGACCCCGCTCGGCGTCGAGGTCGCGATCCAGGCCGAGCAGCTCGGCACCGGCCATGCCGTGCAGCAGGCCGAGGCGGCGCTGACGGGCTTCGACGGCGATGTGCTGATCCTCTATGGCGATGTGCCGCTGGTCACCACCGACACGATGGCCCGGATGATCGAGCGCCTCCATGGCGAGGGCGAGCCCAGCGTCGTCGTGCTCGGCTTCCGCCCGGCCGATGCCGCTGCCTATGGCCGGGTGATCGCCGACAAGGCTGGCCGCATCGACAAGATCGTCGAGTTCAAGGACGCCTCGACCGACGAGCGCGCGGTCACCCTGTGCAATTCCGGCCTGATGGCGGTGCGCTCGGCCGATCTATTCCGGCTGCTCGCACAAGTGACCAACGACAATGCCGCGGGCGAATATTATCTGACCGACCTTGCCGAGCTGGCGGTGAAGGATGGGCGCGGCGCCGTGGTGGTCGAAACCGCCGCCGATGAGGTCGCCGGCGTCAACAGCCGCGCCGAACTGGCGGCGGTCGATGCCAGCTGGCAGGTCAAGCGCCGCGTCCAGGCGATGGCGGAGGGTGCGACGCTGGTCGATCCGGCGACCGTCTGGTTTTCGTTCGACACCAAGGTTGGGTGTGACGTGCTGATCGAGCCGAACGTCTTCTTTGGCCCGGGCGTCTCGGTAGCCGATGGCGCGACGATCCGCGGCTTCAGCCATATCGAGGGCGCGACGGTCGGCAGCGGTGCCGAGGTCGGCCCCTATGCCCGTCTTCGCCCCGGCGCGGTGCTCGGCGAGAAGTCGAAGGTCGGCAATTTCGTCGAAGTGAAGAAGGCGGTGCTCGGCAAGGGCGCCAAGGCCAATCACCTGACCTATCTCGGCGATGCCGAGATCGGTGCCGGTGCGAACATCGGCGCGGGGACGATCACCTGCAATTATGACGGCTTCTTCAAGTACAAGACGGTGATTGGGGAGGGGGCGTTCGTCGGTTCCAACTCGGCCCTGGTCGCCCCGGTCACGATCGGCGCCGGCGCGATCGTCGGCGCGGGCTCGACCGTCACGCGCGACGTGGAACCCGATGCACTCCGCCTCGTTCGCCCCGAACAGCAGAGCAAGCCCGGCTGGGCCGCGCGGTTCCGCGAGATGATGGCAGCGAAGAAGGCCGCGAAATGACCGATCGCTATGCCGGGAAACCGTTCCTCCGCCTGCTCGACGCCTATGTCCTGCTGGCGATCGGGGAACTCGACCAGGCAAGCGCGGACGCGCTGACGGCAATGGAGCCCAAGCTGCGCGACACCTTTAAGGGCGAGGGAAGCTGGTACGAGCTGGTCGCGCAGCAGATGGAGTTTCCGCCATCGCTGCCCGGCCAAATTCACGACATCTGGGTGCGGGGTCGCGCGCCCTTTATCGAGAAATACGGCACCGGACCCGATCCGGTCGAATTCACCCATCAATTCGTCGACACGAACTTTCCGACGGATTGACATGATATCATGATATGATATCAGTATATCAATCATGACCCGTATTCTCGCCGATCTGCCCGACGAAGACCTCAAATGGCTCGACCAGCGCGCGGCCGAACTCGGCAAGTCGCGCGCATCGGTGTTGCGCGAGGCGGTCGCCACTTACAAGGCGCAGTCGCAGAGCGCGAACAGTTCGGACTGGCTGGAAATGGGCTTTGGCTTGTGGGCGCGCCATGGCATCTTGATCGACCGGAGCCAATATGATCGCCAGCGGCGGGCCGAGTGGACCAGGCCGTGGGACGACGATTATGAGGAAGTCCGCGCGGAATCGCCCGAATATTTCACCGAGGAAGACGACCGGGAGCGGGCGCACTATCTCGCATTGACGCGGAAGGCTGCGGAGAAGCGCAAGGGCGCCGAATGAGCGGTTATAGCCTCGACGCCAACATTCTGATCGACGCCTTGCTGGACCATTCGCCGGCGCATCGTGAGATGTCGCGTATCGTGCAGACGGGCGCGCGCATGTGGATCAGCCGCATGGCCTGGATCGAGGTATTGTCGAAGGGCAATGAGGCGACCGTGCGCGAGGCGGTACAATTTCTCGATCGGTTTGGTCTGGACGAGATCGATGACGAAATCGCCCTGCGCGCGGCCGCGCTCCGACGCGAGCGCCCACGACTGAAATCGCCCGACGCCATTATCCTGGCGACAGCGCAGAGTCGTGGCCGGATTCTGGTGACACGCAACACCAAGGATTTCCCAGCGGAGCTGCCGGGCATCCGTATTCCTTATATCATCTAGCAGGAAAGCTTCCCAACCATGTGCGGAATCATCGGAATCGTTGGCAAGGAACAAGTCGCCGACCGGCTGGTCGAGGGGCTGCGGCGGATGGAGTATCGCGGCTATGATTCGGCCGGGGTCTGCACCGTCCAGGACGGCCAGCTGATCCGTCGCCGCGCCGAGGGCAAGCTCAAGAACCTCGAGGCGGTGCTCGCCGCCGATCCCGCGCCGGGCACCACCGGCATCGCGCATACCCGGTGGGCGACGCACGGCGCGCCGACCACGTCGAACGCCCACCCGCATGCGACCAAGGAGGTCGCGCTCGTCCACAACGGCATCATCGAGAATTTCAAGCCGCTGCGCGAAGCGCTTCAGGCGCGCGGCCGCGTGTTCGAGAGCGAGACCGATACCGAGGTCGTCGCGCACCTCGTCAGCGAGCAGGTCGAGGCGGGGAAATCGCCGCAGGACGCGGTCAAGGCGGTGCTGCCGCAATTGCGCGGCGCGTTCGCGCTGGCGATCGCGTTCCGCGAGCACCCCGAGCTGTTGATCGGCGCGCGGCTCGGTTCGCCTTTGGTGGTCGGCTACGGCGACGGCGAGACCTATCTCGGCTCGGACGCGCTGGCGCTGGCCGGGCTGACCCAGCGCATCACCTATCTCGATGAGGGCGACTGGGTCGTCATCACCCGCGACGGCGCGCAGATCCACGATGCCGAGGGCAATCCGGTCGAGCGCGAAATCGTCGCGTCCGGCGCGACCAGCGCGATGATCGAGAAGGGCAATTACCGCCACTTCATGCTCAAGGAGATCCATGAGCAGCCGATCGTGGTCGCGCAGACTTTACGGTCGTATATCCGCGGTGTCGAACAGACCGTCGCGCTGCCGCAGATGGATTTCGACCTATCGGCGGTGAAGCGCATCACGATCGTCGCCTGCGGCACCAGCTTCTATGCCGGCCTCGTCGCCAAATACTGGTTCGAGAGCTTCGCCCGTGTCCCGGTCGACATCGATGTCGCCAGCGAGTTCCGCTATCGCGACCCTGTGTTCGAGGAGGGCGGGCTGGCGCTCTTCATCAGCCAGTCGGGTGAGACCGCCGACACGCTGGCGGCGCTCCGTCACGCCAAGAAGGCCGGGCAGAAGATCGCCGTGGTGGTCAACGTGCCGACCAGCACCATGGCGCGCGAAGCCGATCTGCTATTGCCGACCCATGCCGGGCCGGAGATCGGCGTCGCCTCGACCAAGGCGTTCAGCTGCCAGCTCGCCGTCCTTGCCGCGCTTGCCGCGCATCTCGCGGTGGTGAAGGGCAAGATGAGCCGCGACGAGGAAGTCACGGTGGTCAGACATCTGATCGAAGCGCCCGCCGCGCTCAACGCCGCTCTGGCCTATGACGAGGCGATCGGCGCGATGGCGCATCTGATCGCGCCGGCGCGCGACGTGCTCTATCTCGGGCGCGGTCCGGACTATCCGCTGGCGCTGGAAGGTGCGCTGAAGCTCAAGGAAATCAGCTATATCCACGCGGAAGGTTATGCGGCGGGTGAGATGAAGCACGGGCCGATCGCGCTGATCGACGAGAACGTGCCGATCATCGTCATCGCGCCGTCGGGGCCGTTGTTCGAGAAGACCGTCAGCAACATGCAGGAAAGCCAGGCGCGCGGCGGCAAGATCGTCCTGATCTCCGACGCCGAGGGTTTGGCCGAAGCGGGCGAGGGGTGCCTCGCGACCATCGAGATGCCCAAGGTCCATCCGCTGATCGCGCCGCTCGTCTATGCGGTGCCGGTGCAGTTGCTGGCCTATCATGTGGCCGTGGCGAAAGGGACGGACGTCGATCAGCCGCGCAATCTCGCAAAGTCGGTGACGGTCGAGTGACCGCGCGCTAGGGTGGACCCATGGCGCTCGCCCATACGCTGGACGCGAATCCGCATTGGCTGCCGCATCCTTCGCGGGGGGCGCTGTCGCACATCCCCGGCGATTACGGCCTGCCGCTCGTCGGTAACACGCTCAAGATGTTGCGCAATCCCGTCCGTTTCGGCGGTCAGATGGTGGCACGCTATGGGCCGATCTATCGCAACCACACGTTCGGCGAGCCCAACGTTGCCTTACTCGGGCCAGAGGCGAACGAGCTGATCCTGTTCGACCGCGACCGATTGTTCTCGTCCGAACAGGGTTGGGGGCCGTTGCTCAACCTGCTGTTTCCGCGCGGGCTGATGCTGATGGATTTCGACAAGCATCGCGCCGACCGTAAGACGCTGTCGGTTGCGTTCAAGCCCGAGCCGATGCGGCATTACGCTACCCAGCTCGATGCGGGCATCGCGCGCCAGGTTGCGACCTGGGGCGGCCGCACGATGCGTTTCTACGACGCGATCAAGAAGCTGACGCTGGATCTCGCCGCGACCAGCTTCCTTGGTGTCGAGCTCGGCAGCGAGGCGGACCGCATCAACCAGGCGTTCGTCGATGAGGTGCAGGCCAGTATCGCGCCGATCCGCGTGCCCCTGCCGGGAACGATGATGCGCAAGGGGGTGAGGGCGCGAGCCTATCTGGTCGACTGGTTCGAACGCGAGATTCCGGCGCGGCGGCATGGCGCACGTGGCGGCAACGGAGAAGATTTCTTTTCGCAATTCTGCCGCGCGACCGATGACGACGGTCAGCCGCTGTCGTCGGATGCTATCGCCGATCACATGAATTTCCTGATGATGGCGGCGCACGATACGATCACCTCTTCGGCGACGACGCTCGTGATGCTCCTGGCGCGCAATCCAGACTGGCAGGAAAGGTTGCGCGCCGAGATTCGGTCGCTCGATCCCCACATTCCGGCAACCGAGCAACTCGATCGCCTGGTCCTGACCGACTATGCCTTCAGGGAAGCGCTGCGGATGATGCCGCCGGTCCCGTCCTTGCCGCGCCGCGCGCTGCGCGACTTCGAGTTCGGTGGCTATACCATTCCGGCGGGGACCAGCGTGGGTGTCGGCATCGCGTGGACGCATCGCATGCCCGACATCTGGCCCGAACCGCAGAAATTCGACCCGTTGCGCTTCACCCCGGAAAATTCGAAGGGCCGTCATCGCTTCGCCTGGGTGCCCTATGGTGGCGGCGCGCATATGTGTCTGGGGCTGCATTTTGCGCAGATGCAGATGAAGTTGCTCATGGCGAACCTTCTGTCTCGCTACCGCATCGAGATCGATCCTGGTGCGGGGGACGCGTGGCAGATGTTTCCGATCCCGCGGCCGAAAGACGGTCTGCCGGTGCGGATGATCAATATCCAATAGCCGTATGCCTACCGCGCCGTGGTAGCGAGTTCCGCGCACACAGCGGCGGTGTGCTCATCGGCCGGGAACGTGCAGTCGATCCGGATTTCCTCCAGCGTGACGTCGTGAGGCGCCGCGAAGGTCGTGATCGTTTCGAAGAAGCGCAGATCGCCGCGCGGGCTGGCGAAGGTGAAGGTGACGATGGGGTCGCCGTCATCGTCGGCGTCGCCCAATTGCCAGCGTTGCGGCACACCCGGATAGGCCAGCGCCTCGTCGAGCAACGCCCGGATACGGCGGTCGGTGGGATTGATGGCGAGATCGTCGTGGAGGTGCCGCACGAACCGCCGCGCCACCTCCGGCCAATTTAGAATAACCTGACGAAAATCATTGGGATCGAACAATTGATGGATCAGATTCGTATGCGCGCTTTGCCAGTCGCCGAACAGCAATCGGTTCATCCGGATAGCGGCCTGATTGACCTCAAGCACATCCCAATGCCGGCTGATAACGAAGGCGGGATACGGTTCCTGATGTGCCAGGATCAGGTCGATCGCCCGGCGGACACGGCCGAGCGCAGGGGCGGCGAGGGCGCTTTCCGGGTGGACCGGGGCATAGCCGCCGGCACGGAGCAAGGCATTGCGATCCCGGAGCGGCATGTCGAGCGCGTCGGCCAGGCGCGCCACCATTTCGCGGCTCGCGCGCGCCTTGCCGGTTTCGATACAGCTCAGATGCCGCGTCGAAATGCCGGTTTCGAGCGAGAGGTCGAGCTGGCTCATCCGCCGCGCGCCGCGCCATTCGCGCAGTACCTCGCCGATCGGCGATAGAAGGGGAGCGGCGGAACCGGGCATCGATCGGCCTTTCACCGGACTGCGGCCAAAATCTCCGCGTAGATGTCGGCCAGGTCGCTCAAGTCCGCCAGCGCGACCGCTTCGTCGGTTTTGTGCATCGTCGCGTTGACCAGCCCGAATTCGACCGTCGGACAGATCTGCGACAGGAAGCGTGCGTCGCTCGTCCCGCCGGTGGTCGACAGGGCGGGCACCACGCCAGCGACCTTCTCGATCGCGCGTGTCACCAGCGCCGACAACTCGCCCGGCTCGGTCAGGAACGCCTCGCCGGAAATCCGCGCGATGACCGTGGCTTCGGGGGCATGCGCCTTCACCGTGCGTTCGATCAGCGCCACCAGATCCTCGCCGTTCTGTTCGTCGTTGAACCGGATCGACATCCGCGCCGACGCCTTGGCGGGAATGACATTGGTGGCCGGATTGCCGACGGTGACATCGGTCACTTCGATATTCGACGGCTGGAACCAGTGATTGCCGCGGTCGAGTTCGATCGCGCCGATCGCCGACAGCGCGGCGACGAGTTTGGGGATCGGATTGTCGGCGAGGTGGGGATAGGCGACATGGCCCTGCCGCCCCGGCACGTCGACCCAGATATTGACCGAGCCGCGCCGCCCGATCTTGATCATGTCGCCGAGCCGCGCGGTCGATGTCGGTTCGCCGACCAGGCAGAGATCCGGCTTCAGCCCGCGCGCTTCCATCCGGTCCAGAATCGCGCGCGTACCGTAGATGGCGGGCCCTTCCTCGTCGCCGGTAATCAGCAAGCTGAGCGTGGGTCCCTCGACGCGGGCCGCAGCAGCCGCGAAGGCGGCGATCGCGCCCTTCATGTCGACCGCGCCGCGCCCGTAAAGCAGGTCGCCGCGGACATCGGGCTCGAACGCGCCGCTCGCCCAGCCATCGCCCGGCGGAACGACGTCGAGATGCCCGGCAAAGGCGAAATGGGGACCCTTGCCGTGGCGGATCGCGATCATGTTCTCGACAGGCCCGTCAGGCGCCTCCCCTGACGTGAAGCGGTCGATCTCGAATCCGATGACGCTCAGCGCCTGGGCGAGGACGTCGAACACCTCGCCGGTCGCGGGCGTCACGCTTTCCGCGGCGATCAATGCCCTGGCGAGTTCGACGACGTTCGGCACCTTGTTCCCCCGGTTGATACGATCTGCCTCTTGCCTTGCATCGGGCGGGAGGGAAAGGTCTCCGCATATGGGGGCGTGGAGAATCGAAAAATGCTTGTCCTGATGTTCGCCCTCGCCGCGCAGACGGCGTCTCCCTCGGATGACGATGTCATCGACTTCACGCCCGGGCGTTGCGTGGCCGCCGCCGACCGCCTCGATATCGCCGTGCGCATGGCGCGCGAAGTACTCGATGGCAAAAGCGCGGCGGGCGGCCCCGATCGCACGCCCACCGAAGCCCGCATTGCGCGCGCGCAGGCAGTCAGCACGGCAATCCGGGCGCGCTTTCCCAAGGTCGCTGCGACCGACGACGATCGCGACGACGTTTCGGGCGGCGACGTGATGCCGTTCGCCGAACAATGCCTCAGCTACACGCCGCCCAAGGGAAAATAGCCGTGCCAAAGCTCGATCTCGACTCGATTCCCCGGACCAACGCGACCGGCTATCCGCCGCCTTATGCCGATGTGGTGCGGGGCCGCTGGTACCGCCGGCTGGCGCCCGCCAGCGGGATTACCGATTTCGGGTACAGCCATGTCACGCTCGAGCCCGGCGCCTGGTCGTCGCAGCGTCATTGGCACGAGGGCGAGGACGAATTCGTCGTCATGCTGGCGGGCGAGGCGGTGTTGGTCGACAATGACGGCGAACACGTGATGCGCGCGGGGGACGTCGCAGCCTTCCCGAAGGGTGACGGCAACGGTCATGTGCTGCAGAACCGCTCGGACGCGGACTGCGTGTTCATCGCGGTCGGCCGGCCGGCGGCCAGCGACTGCCATTATCCCGATATCGACATGCATCTGTTCGCCGGCGCGGCAGAGCAGCGGCGTAAGAACGGAAGCCAGTTTTGATCGATTGGCTGTTGGCAAATCACCGCGGTATCGTTGCGGGTAGCCGATATATCGTCGCCGGTTGCGCCCTTGCGTTGATCGGCATTGCCAGCCTCCCGCACAATAGCGTTGACCGCGTTGTCGCGGTCATCGCCATTGCGGTCATCGCGCTGATTTTTCTCGGCTGGTTAGCGGTGATCATCGTTACGATCGCCCACCCTCGGTTATTTCATCGGCTGCGCAACCGGAGGCATAACGATGGCCACGGCCTCTGATCGCCGTATATGCCGCCGCTTTGTGATGGCGCCCCGTCCTTCTTGATGCTAGCGCGATTCCCGGTCGTGCCTGACGGGCCGCCAGCAAGGGAGCTCCGACAATTCGCCAGATCGCGGCTTTGCCGTACCGGACCGAAGGCGCCGCCAGCGACGCCCCGATCCGCATCCTGCTCGTCACCTCACGCGAGAACCGGCGCTGGGTCATTCCCAAGGGCAATCCGCCGTCGGGATTGGTCGGCCATGCCGCTGCCGCGATCGAGGCCGAGGAGGAAGCCGGTGTGCAGGGGCTCGTCTGCCCGACGCCGCTCGGTACCTATCGCTATCGCAAGCGGCAGCGCAACGGCGCCTCGCTGATGATCGATGTCGAGGTCTTCCCGCTGGCGGTCAATCGCGAACTGGACGAATGGAAGGAGCAGGGCGAGCGCGAGCGGCGCTGGGTAAGCCTGCCCGAGGCCGCGTCGATGGTCGACGAGCCCGATCTCAGCGACCTCATTCGCTCCTTCGGTCCGTCCGAATTCAAGGCGGCGACGCGCCGCACCGGCATCGTTGCCGCCACCCAATCGAGGATCAGTCCCATGTTCGCCTGGTTTCAGCGCCTGTTGCCCAAGACCGGCAACTTCTTCGAGATGTTCGAGGCGCACGCCCTCACCGTCACGGCGGCGGCGGATGCGCTGTCGCGGCTGCTCCAGGACGGCAGCGCGGCAGCCGATCATATCCGCGAAGTCATCGAGCGCGAGAACGATGCCGACGAGATCACGCGATCGGTGCTGAAGACGGTGCGCGAGACATTCCTGACGCCGTTCGACCGCGGCACGATCACCAGCCTGATCGGATCGATGGATGATGCGATCGACGAGATGCAGGCGGCCGTCCAGGCGATCGACCTCTACGAGGTGCGCGCGTTCGAACAGGAAATGAAGGACATGGCCGCGATCATCGTCGACGCTGCGCGGCTGACCGCCGAAGCGATGCCGCTGCTGCGCGACGTCGGACGCAATGCCGGGCGGCTGCACGAACTGACCGAGCGGCTCGTCCGCATGGAAGGCCATGCCGACGACATCCACCGCGCCGGGCTCAAGCGCGGGTTCGTCGAATATGGCCGCGAGGATACGCTCCGCTTCATTGTCGCGCGAGAGGTCTACAAGCATCTCGAACGGATCGTCGACGCGTTCGAGGATGTCGCCAACGAGATCGACGGCATCGTCATCGACCACGCCTGAGCCCAGTCGATGCACGACCTTGCCCTCCCGCTGCTGATCGGCCTCATCGCGATCGCCTTCTCGTTCGATTTTCTCAACGGACTGCACGACGCGGCGAATTCGATCGCGACGGTGGTGTCGACGCGGCTGCTCAAACCCGTACACGCGGTGCTCTTTGCCGGCGTCTTCAATTTCGCCGCCTATTTCCTGACGATCGCTTTCCCCAGCCTGCATGCCGTCGCGTCGACCATCGGGCAGGGACTGATCGACAAGAATCTGGTGACGCCGGGGGTGGTCTTCGGCGCCCTGGTCGGCGCGATGTTCTGGAACGTCGTCACCTGGCTGAAGGGCATTCCGTCCTCGTCGAGCCACGCCCTGGTCGGTGGGATCATCGGCGCAGGGGTGGCGCATGCCGGCGTCAGCGGCATCCAATGGAGCGGGCTCGACAAGACGTTGATCGCGATCGTCCTCTCACCGGTGCTCGGCATGATCCTGTCGATGCTGATCATGCTGGTGACGAGCTGGATGTTCGCGCGGACCAGCAATCGCAAGGCGGAGAAGAGCTTTCGCGTGCTCCACGTCATCTCGTCGGGAACCTACTCGCTCAGCCATGGCCTTAACGATGCGCAGAAGACGATGGGGATCATCACCGTGCTGCTGTTCTCGACCGGGCACCTGCACGGCAAGTTCGAAGTGCCGCATTGGGTGGCGATCAGTTGCTACATCGCGATGGGCCTCGGTACGTTGACCGGCGGGTGGAAGATCATCGAGACGATGGGCAGCCGCATCACCAAATTGTCGCAGCATCAGGGATTCAGCGCGTCGGCGGGCGGCACGATCATGGTGTTCACCGCGTCGTTGCTCGGCATTCCGGTGTCGACGACGCACACCATCACCGGCTGCGTGATCGGTGCGGGTGTCGCCAAGCGGGCAAGTGCGGTGCGCTGGGGCGTTGCGAGCGATGTCGTGGTTGCGTGGATCGTGACGATTCCCGCCTCGGCGGCGGTCGGGGCGGTCTTCTACTTGCTGACCCTGCTTTTCTGATCGCGCATCAGGCGGCGCTCGAAAGCGCGCGGGCCTCTCGGCTGGCATCGATCATTGCGTCGGACACGACGGCATAGGCCATCAGCCAGGCGTCACGGGTCGCCGCGTCGAGCCTGTGGTCGCTCAACTCGACGATCATGTGGAGCAATGCCTTTCCCGCGACGGCATAGTGATGGTCCTGAACCCCGTAGCCGACGTGGCGGACCGCCAGGCGGCGCAGCTCCGGCAGCATTTCGTCGAAACGGGTGAGGGCAGTCACGATGCGGGCGAGGGCATCCACCAGCCTGCCGCCCTGATCTGTCATGTCGCGGCGGAACAGGGGGCGTGTGTCCGGCGCCAGTTCGAACAGACGGTCGTAGAACAGCGAAGCGGCCTGCTCCGGGGCGAGCAGCACGCGGACGAAACTGTCCCTGATGAGATCTACCTGCCGCGGATCCATAACCGGATCAGCATCGCTTAGAGCCGGTAAAGGATCGGTTGCCCCCGGCCTACGCAAAACCGCCTAATTTGCGGATTCGGGCCGCTCGAATTTCTCGATCACCCATTCTTCTTCCTGCGCGGCGGCAATCCAGTCCTGCATGAACGGGTGATTGAGCACGGCATCGACATAAGGCACCGCGAATCGCGCGACCGGCAATTGATAGGTCGCCAGGCGCGTGCAGACCGGCGCGTACATGATGTCGACAGCGCCGAATTCGCCGAACAGAAACGGACCGCTGCCGCCAAATCGCGCGCGGGCCTGCGCCCAGATTTCCATCAGACGGGTAAGCTCGGCGACCACGTCGTCATCCGGCCGCTTGGGCGGATAGACCTGGCGGATGTTCATCGTGTGCTTGCTGCGCAACGCCTGAAATCCGGAGTGCATTTCGGCGGCCATCGATCGCGCCATCGCGCGTGCGGCCTCGTCCTGTGGCCAGAATTTGGTGCCGTCGGTCTTGTCGTTGAGGAACTCGACGATCGCCAGGCTGTCCCACACGACGATGTCGCCGTCCCACAGGATCGGCACCTTGCCCGATGACGGCGCGAATTCGTCGCCTTGCCGTCTCTTGTCCCAGTCCGCGTCGTAGAGCGGCACGACGACTTCCTCGAACGGCAGGCCGGACTGCTTGCACGCCAGCCAGCCGCGCAGCGACCAACTCGAATAGGCCTTGTTGCCGATGATGAGCTTGAGCATGGCCGGGGGCATAATGGGCAGGCCGGGGAGCGGCAACCCGATTGAGTCAGGTCGCCGCGTGCGTTCGCCCGCGCGGCTACGGGACAGGCCCGACCATTTTAGCCGGCGGGTGGCGGCTCAGCCGCCCTTCCACGGCACGATCAGATACTTTTCGCCGGTCTTCTTGGCGCTGTAGAGCGCGATATTGGCAGGGTCGAGCGTCTCGGCCAGGGACAATTCGCCGGTATAGTGGCTGGCGAAGGTCGTGGTAATCTCGGCCGCGACGCGCGCGCGCATCCGCCCGACCACTTCGGGCGGCGACTTCATCAGGAACGGCGTCAGCAAGAATCCCGCGCAGGTCCAGGACAGGCCGACATTGCGGTCGATCAACGTCGGGCCGAGGTCCAGCGCGCCGTATATGTAGACACACTTGTTCACCGACGAGCCGTAGCGGCTATAGGCGGTCATCTTGCGTACCGCGGCGGCCTCGATCGCGAGCAGGATCTGGCTCGCCAGCCGTCCACCGCCGACGGCATCGAATCCCAACGTCGCGCCGGTCTCGAAGACTGCTTCGGTCAGGTCGGCCTGGAAAGTCTCCGAGCTCGAATCGACGATATGTTTGGCACCGATGTCGCGCAGGATTTGTGCCTGCTCGGCCGAGCGCACGATGTTCACCAGCGGCACGCCATCGGCAATGCAGATACGGTTGAGCATCTGGCCGAGATTGGACGCCGCGGCGGTGTGGATCAGCGCGCTGTGCCCTTCCGCCTTCATCGTCTCGACCATGGCGAGCGCAGTAAGCGGATTGACGAAGGCCGACGCGCCTTGCCGAGCGGTGACGCCGTCGGGGAGCACGAACAATTCGCTCGGGCGGAGCGTGCGATATTGGGTGTACATGCCGCCCCCGATCGTCGCGACGGTCTTGCCGAGCAGATCCTCGCAGCCTTCGCCGGCCGCGACCACGGTGCCGGCGCCTTCGTTACCGACCGGCATCGAGTCGCCGAGGCGACCGGCGACCACTGCCATGCGCTGCGGTGGAATGTCGGCGACCGTCGCGTCGCCTTCGCGCCTCAGGGTTGCTAGATCGGCGGGGCCCGTGAGCAGCCCGAGATCGGACGGGTTGAGCGGCGCCGCCTCGATCCGGACGACGACTTCGCCAGGCCCGGGGGCAGGCTGCTCGACTTCGATCAGCGACAATTCCAGCTTGCCGTCGGTTACCAGCGAACGCAGTTCGAGGCCCTTGGTCGGTGCGGTCATTCGATCCTCCCCTGATTTTTCGATTATCGGGTATGTAGGGGAGTGAGGGAAGGGCGCAAGCCCCCAACCGATCGGTCGCCGCGCACCTGCGCTTCCTCAACGGAAGAGGACCTTTTCCTAGATCGATGCATGCTCGCAACGCTGGCGCAGAGGAGAACGGGCTTCGCAATTCCGACCATGAGCGCACAGAGGGCCGTCTTCGGACGTAGTCTTAAATTACCGAGGACCTAACGGTGGGTGGACGGAAAGCGCCTATCGCGTAGGTTGGATAACGGCATTAGGTTGAAGGTCTCGAGACTTCGTTTGCGCCTCTTGATCAAGAAATCCCAAGATCGCTCGAAGCTGCTCGTCGGCATCTCGTATCGACAGGAAGGCGAAGATCAGAGGCGCACTGGAAAAGAGTGGCAAGACGACAAGCATGGCGTATTCACTATTATTCCAAGGTAAATAGCCCAGCAAACCAGCGGCGATTATCACAAACGCCGCGCACAGGATGCTGTACCAACCCAGGAACCAGATTTGCGTGAAGCGCGTTGCGCCCCACCGTCCACGAATGACTGTTTGGCCAACATCCTCTGACACAGACGCCGAAAAAACCGGGCGAAAGGCATTCCTGAAATTTGGTGTATCCCAAAACAGATGCAACCGCCCAAAATGGTACTTGCCTCGTACTCGTGATGTTTGGCTTCTCACTAAGACTGACGGTGTCGCCGCATTGATCAGCCGCACGACTTCATTTCGCGATAGGGCCGAGATCAGCTCAACACGCTGTCGAAGAAGATACTCGCGCAGGGTCACTGGTACCTGATGGCGACGGCGCGAGATTTTCGCAACAATCCATTGCCTTGCGGTATGTCAGTTTTCGCCGCGTCGCCGTGTTGGCGGCTCAACGATTCGACAGGCGAAACCTCAATTCGGCACGGTACAAACGTTTGAGCAGACGGTGTCCCTTGTCGAACGCCTATCCTTTGGTGCTCAAGTCCTTACGGCTTCGGCTGACCTCCGGCCTTCCATTCGGGCTTCACGCCGCCCGACGCGAGCAATCGGATCGGCGCGATCAGCGACTGGATCGCGTTGGTCATGTAGCCGATGTCGAGATTCTCGATCGTGTCGGTCGGCTGATGATAGGTTGGCACCACCGCCCAGCCCGAAAAGGTGTGTGCGACTATGCCTTTTAGCGCGAGCGAGTAATTGTCCGAGCGTTCGAAGAAATGCTGATCGGGGTAGGGATCGGCGGCGATCAGGGCGCCCTGGCTCTTCATCATGTCGAACAGGTTGGAGCGTTCCGATCCGGTCATCATCAGCGATCCCTTGGGCAATTTGGGATCCTGCGCCCCGATCATCTCGAACTCGATATTGGCGACCAGATCGCCGAGTGGAACCGGCGGATGCTCGCCGAACCAGGTTGAGCCCAGCCCGCCGATCTCCTCGCTGCCATAGGCCACGAACAGGATGCCCCGTTTCATCGGCTTGCCGGCAAAAACACGCGCCAGTTCGATCACCGCGACGGTGCCCGACGCGTCGTCATTGGCGCCCGGCATCACCACGCCGTCGGGACGGACGCCGAGATGATCGAGATGGGCAGAGAGCAGGATCACGCCGGCCTTGGGATCGGTACCCGGTAGATAGCCGATCGCATTGGTCGTCATGCCCTTTTCGGTCGCGACCGGGACGTCGAGCGTGACATTGCTGCCGCTCGCGATCTTGGCCAGGGCGTCGGCGGGCAACGTGGCGATCGCGGTGGTCGGCCGATCCGGCGTCCCTTCCAGCGTCGTGCGAAGCTGCGGCTTGCCGCCGATCATACCCATATAGCGGCGCGTCACCTCGCTTTCGGCGGTGAGCAGCAGTTTGACCTTGCCCCGTGCTACGCGGCGCAATTGCATCAATTTGTCGGCGGGCCCGGTATAGACGATCACGTCGGCATCGGGGACCGCGCCTGCCGGATCGTTCATGATCGCTGCCTTGCCGCCGACCGCGCCACCGCCGGTCATCAATACCGACAGGCCCGGGATGGACGTGCCGTCGACGGTGAGCGCCGGTGGGCCGGCCACGCTGCGGCGGACGAGCGGGGCGATCTGGGTATAGCCGGTCATGCCGGGCGCCTTTTGCAGGCCGGCCTTCTCGAACTGTGCGGCGACCCAGGCGGCGGCGCGTGCCTCGTCCGCCGTCCCGCTGCCGCGACCGCGCATCTCCGGCCCCGCCAGCGCCTTTTCGGCGGCGAGGATATCGGCCGCCTGTACCTTGAAACCGGCATCCTGCGAGATCGCGGGCGACAGCGGCAAGGCGGCGAGCGAGAGCGCCGCGACGAGAGCGATACGATTCATTCTGGACGTCCCCCCGGGAATTGTTTCGCCAATGCCTAGAGGGCGTTGGGCGTTGAGGCTAGCCGATCGATTCCAGGACCGCGGCACGCAGTTCCGGGATTCCCAACCCGCTCTCGCTCGATGTCGACAGGATATCCGGGTGCGCCGCGGGCCGCTTGCGCGCTTCTTCCGCGGTCGCGGCCAGGACAGTGTCGAGCTCGGTCGGCTTGATCTTGTCGGCTTTGGTCAGGACCAGGCGATAGCTGACCGCCGCCTTGTCGAGCATGTCCATGATCTCGCGATCCACCTCCTTGATGCCGTGGCGAGCGTCGATCAGCACCAGGGTGCGCTTGAGCACGTCGCGCCCGCGCAGGAAGTCGTTGACCAGGAAACGCCATTTCTTGACGACGTCCTTGGGCGCCTTCGCAAAACCATAGCCCGGCATATCGACCAGCCGGAACGCGAGGGGCTCGCCGACATCGAAGAAATTGAGTTCCTGCGTGCGCCCCGGCGTGTTCGACGTGCGCGCGAGGCCGTTGCGGTTGGTCAGCTTGTTGAGCAGCGACGACTTGCCGACGTTCGATCGCCCGGCGAACGCGACTTCGGGGACGACCGGATCGGGCAGATGCTGGAGCGCCGGTGCCGATTTGAGGAACGCGACCGGGCCGGCGAACGTCTTGCGCGCCGTCTCGATCGCATCCTCGTCGAATCCGCTCACGTTACTTGGCCACCGCCTGCTTGAGCGACGGATGCCGCGCGTAGAGAACGCGCTGCTGCGCGACGGTCCACAAATTGCTGGTGATCCAGTAAACCTGCAGGCCGACCGCAAACGGCGCCATCACGAACATCAGCACCCACGGCATCAGCGCGAAGACCTGCTTCTGCGCGTCGTCCATCGGCTGCGGGTTCATCTTGAACTGCAACCACATCGAGATGCCGAGCAGGATCGGCACGACGCCGATCGCGATGAAATGCGGCGGCACGAAGTGCAGATAGCCGAACAGGTTGACCGGAGTCAGTGGATCCGGCGCCGACAGGTCCCTGATCCACCCGACGAACGGCTGGTGCCGCATTTCGATCGTCAGCATCAGCACCTTGTAGAGCGAATACATGATCGGGATCTGCAGGAAGGTCGGCAGGCAGCCCGCGAGCGGATTGACCCCTTCGGCCTTGTACAGCGCCATCACTTCCTGCTGCTGGCGTTGCTTGTCGTCCTTGTGCTTTTCCTGCAGCGCCTTCATTTTCGGCTGGATCGCGCGCATCTGCGCCATCGACGCGAACTGGCGCTGTGCGATCGGGAAGATCAGCAGGCGGATCGTGACGGTCAGCAGCATGATCGCCACGCCGAAATTGCCGATCATCCGGAAAAGCCAGTCGAGATAGTAGAAGATCGGCTTCTCGATGACCCGGAACCAGCCCCAGTCGAGAGCATAGTCGAACAGCCCGATGCCGGCCTTGTCGGTATAACGGTCGAGCAGGCGCACTTCCTTGGCGCCTGCGAAGAAGCGGCTCGTCTGCGACAATTGCTGCCCGGGCGCGACCTCCTTGGCGACGCGTCCATAATCGGCCTGGTAGCCGCCCTTGCCGGTCGAGACGAACTCGCCGGCGAACGCGGCGCCCTGGTCGGGAACGAGCGCGGTCAGCCAGTATTTGTCGGTAAAGCCGAGCCAGCCGCCGGTGGTCGAGAATTTCTGCGGCGCCTTGTCGACGTCCTTCCAGTTGGTGTCATAGTCGGCCTTGCCGTTATGCACCGACATCGGGCCGACCTGGATCGAATAGCTGTCGAGGTCTTTCGACGCCGAGGCGCGGTTGACCAGGCCGTAGGGGGCGACCTTGATCGCCTGGCCGGCGCCGTTGAAGACCGTCTGGCGGATAGTGAACATATAGTCCTGATCGACCGACAGATCGATCTGGAAGCGCTGGCCCTGACCGTTGGCGGTGGTCAGCGTCACCGGCTTGCCCGGCGCGAGTACCGAGCCGGTGGCGGTCCAGACGGTGTCGGGGGAGGGGGGCTTGATCCCGGTGTCCTGCCAGCCGAACTCGGCGAAATAGGCGTCCTGGGTACCGGCCGGCGACAGCAAGCGGATCGGCGGCGAGTTCTTCTCGACCGTTTCCTTATATTGCGTCAGCAGCAGGTCGTCGATCCGCGCGCCCTTGAGGTTGATCGATCCCTTCATGGTCGGCGTGTCGATCGCGACGCGCTGCCCGGCGGTTTCCGCCAGCACCTGTTTCAGGTCGCGGATCGCCGCGGGATTGGTCGACGCCGGCGTGTTGGCGTTCGGAAGCGCCTGCGACTTGCCGTTCTTGACCGTCGTCACCGGCGGATTGGCCGGCGGCATGATTCGGTTCATCACCAGCGGCCAGCCGAACAGCAATATTACCGCGAGGATCGCGAACGTCAGGAAGTTGCGATTGTCGTTGTTCACGCGTTCAGGAACCTTCGATCAGAATATCAGGGCACGGGGTCGGGCCCGTACCCGCCCCAGGGATGGCACCGCGCGATGCGTTTCACCGCCAGCCACCCGCCCTTCAGGGCGCCATAGCGGCGAAGCGCGGTGATTGCATAGGCCGAACAGGAAGGTTGATAACGGCACGTCGGCGGCATGATCGCCGACGGGCCCAATTGCCATAGCCGGACCAGCAGGATCAGCAGCCTGGCGATCATCGCGACACCTTGCCGAGCGCCTTGGCGAGATCGGCCCGGAGCTGCGCGTAATCGCGGGTCAGCCCCTCTGGCCGCCCGATCAGGACGTGATCGGCACCGGCAATGCCGGAGGTCGGCAAGACGTCGCGTGCCAGAGCGCGGAATCGGCGTTTGATCCGATTGCGGACCACCGCATTGCCGATCTTCTTGGTCACGGTGAAGCCGACGCGCATCGCGCCGTCGCCATCGTCGCGCCGGCGCATGAGGAGGACGAATCCGGGCATCGGCGCCCGCTTGCCGCCGTTGGCGGCCAGGAAGTCGCGGCGCTTGGTGAGGGTGGTCAAGGTCCTGGAAACGACACCAGCCCGCTCTCCGCTAGGAGGCGGGCTGGCCAAATCGTCCGGCGAAGCGGAATCGGGTGTTACGCCGACAGCTTCTTGCGGCCGCGAGCGCGGCGCGCGCGGATCACGTTGCGCCCGCCGACCGTCGCCATGCGCGCGCGGAAGCCGTGCCGGCGCGCACGCACCAGATTGCTCGGCTGAAAAGTCCGCTTCATCGTTCATTCCCTGTACGTCGAAATTGAAAAGGGCCGCCACAGGGACGGCCTCGTGGGGTGCGCGCTTAAGCGAAGGCGGCGCGGAAGTCAACGCGGGACGGGGATCGGCCATCGCATCGCAGTTGGTATCGGTGTGTTGTGTGTGCAAGGCACGCACGGAGATTGCGCCACAATGGCTGGAAAGGGGGTCGCAGCGCCGCCCCGGCGGGCTAAGCAGGGTCGAGGGAGCCCGCATGACCACGATCGTATCGACTGTCGCCTATCTCGGACTGGAGGCCCGCGCGGTCGAGGTGCAGGTGCAATTGATCGCCGGCCTGCCCAATTTCATCGTCGTCGGCCTGGCCGACAAGGCGGTGGCGGAAAGCCGCGAGCGTGTGCGCGGCGCGATCGCCGCGATGGGTCTGTCATTGCCGCCCAAACGGATCGTGGTGAACCTGTCGCCCGCCGATCTTCCCAAGGAGGGGACGCATTTCGACTTGCCGATCGCGCTCGGCCTGCTCGGCGCAATGGGCGTGGTCGATGCCGAGACGTTGAGCGAGCTGATCGTGGTCGGCGAACTCGGACTCGACGGGCGAATCGCGCCGTCGCCGGGTGTGTTGCTTGCGGCACTTCACGCGTCGAGCGAGGGGAAGGGGCTGGTCTGTCCGGCGGCGCAGGGCGCGGAAGCTGCCTGGGCGGGCTCGATCGACGTCGTCGCGGCGCCCGACCTGATCGGCCTGCTCAACCATCTGAAGGGCAATCAGCTGATCGGACCGCCGCACGCGGGCGAGGCGGAGGAACCGGGTATCGGCCCCGACCTGCGCCAGGTGAAGGGACAGGAGACCGCCAAGCGCGCGCTCGAAATCGCGGCGGCGGGATCGCACAACCTGCTGATGATGGGCCCGCCGGGCGCGGGCAAGTCGCTGATGGCGTCGTGCCTTCCCGGAATTTTGCCGCCGCTGGACGCCGGAGAAGCGCTCGAGGTTTCGATGGTTCAGTCGATTTCGAGGACGCTGGAGGGAGGCCGGATCACGCGGCGGCGGCCGTTTCGCGCGCCGCATCATTCGGCCTCGATGGCGGCATTGGTCGGCGGCGGCCTGCGCGTCCGGCCGGGTGAGGTCAGTCTGGCGCATATGGGGGTGTTGTTCCTCGACGAGCTCCCCGAATTCCAACGCGCGGTGCTCGATTCGCTGCGCCAGCCGCTCGAAACGGGAACGGTGAGCGTCGCGCGTGCCAATGCACACGTGACGTTTCCGGCGCGCGTGCAACTCGTCGCGGCAATGAATCCGTGCCGTTGCGGGCATCTCGGCGACGCTTCGCTCGCCTGCGCCCGCGCGCCGAAATGTGCGGCCGACTATCAGGCCAAGGTATCGGGTCCCTTGCTCGACCGGATCGATCTCCATGTCGAGGTCCAGGCCGTTAGCGCTGCCGATCTCGTCCTGCCGCCGCCTGCCGAGGGATCGGCGGACGTCGCTGCGCGCGTGGTCGCAGCACGAGCGGTGCAGGCTGCCCGCTATGCCGACGAGGAAGTGCGGACGAATGCGGAAGCCGATGGCGATCTGCTCGAATCGGTAGCCACGCCCGACGAGGCCGGGCGGGTCTTGCTGGCCCAGGCGTCCGAAGCGATGCGGCTGTCGGCGCGGGGTTATACGCGCGTGCTGCGGGTTGCCCGCACGATTGCCGATCTCGCCGG
Organism: uncultured Stakelama sp.; assembly: GCA_964521615.1. GTDB lineage: Bacteria > Pseudomonadota > Alphaproteobacteria > Sphingomonadales > Sphingomonadaceae > Sphingomonas. Next base: position 180,644 of record CAZFTL010000001.1, read on the forward strand.
ATCGCGCGACGTCGGGCGCGTCCATGTCGCCGAGGCGCTAAGCTATCGCAGGCGGGCACCGTCCAACTGACGGACGTCGGTCGGGCTGTAAGGTTGTATTCCCGCCGCAATACCGTCAGGCTCATTCCAGCGACTCGGGGGGAGCATCTCGATGAAGGGATGGATGGCGCCGACTTTGGCGCTCCAGGTCTGCCGTTGTTCACGGCTCGCCACGGTGAGCGGGCGCCCGCCAGCCGAAAATGCTGGCGCATGTCGTGGGAGCGTGACGGGCGGACAGGCGATGCCCAGGCCGCTATAGCAAAAAGGGGAGACGTTCGATGGAATGGATGTTGATGCCGTTGCAGCGCTATGCCGAGTTCTCCGGGAGGTCCCGCCGCCAGGAATTCTGGATGTTCGCTCTACTCCTGTTCATCATCTGGGCGATCGCTGTCGTGGCGTTCATGATGATGGGCTTCGGTGCAATGGCTGCCGCTGGCGCCAATCCCGACGGCACGCCCCGAGTTGGCGGGATGTTGGGGATGTTCGCTTCGATGGGCATCTTGGCGGTGATTTTCGGGATTATCTGGCTTGGCCTTTTCATCCCAACGCTAGCGGTCCAGATTCGGCGGCTCCATGATACAGACCGGTCAGGATTCTGGATCTGGATCTATTGGGGGCCAGCAATTCTCAGCTGGGTCCTCAGCTTTGCGGGAGCAGCCAATCAGAGCGCGGGAATTTCAATGCTTGGCGGCCTGTGTTCGCTACTCACTTTGATTGGCTCGATCGCGCTGATAGTTTTCTGGTGTCTGCCGGGTACGTCGGGCCCGAACAAATATGGCGCTGACCCGCTGGGGGGTGCCGGCAACCTCTCGCAGACCTTTCAATAATTAGTCGAACAGCGCGGCTTGCCCGGACGGGATCGCTCGTCTAGGCAGGCCGCCGTTCGGCCGCGGGTGTGGTGGAATTGGTAGACGCGCCGGACTCAAAATCCGGTTCCGCAAGGAGTGTCGGTTCGAGCCCGACCACCCGCACCACCTTCATATGGTTCGCCTGCTCGATGCCCCGCGCTCAGTGCTCGGCGGCTTGCGCGTCGTGGGCAAGTGACGCACTCTCGTCGCATGGGGATTGAGGGGCACGCCGGCGCTCGGCGGATCGGTATTGTCGGCGGCGGTTCGGCAGGATGGATGGCGGCCGCCGCTTTTGCCAACGCGCTCGAACGCGATCCGGACATTTTCCTGATCGAATCCGACGATATCGGCACGGTCGGCGTCGGCGAAGCGACGATCCCGCCGATCAAGATGTTCAACTACCAGCTCGGAATCGACGAGAACGAGTTTCTCAAGGCGACGCAGGGTACGTTCAAGCTCGGAATCCAGTTCGCCGGCTGGGGCGGGGAAGACCGCCGGTTCTTCCACCCGTTCGGCTCGTTCGGCGCGGAGATCGACCGCGTGCCCATTCACCAATTCTATTTTGCCGAGAAACTGGCGGGGCGCGATCCCGGGCCCCTCGACGAGCTTTCGATGGGGTGGGGCGCGGCATCACGCGGGCGCTTCTCGCGGCCGGTCGGCGACCGGCGGCAGATCCAGTCGACCTTCGACTATGCTTATCATTTCGACGCCGGGCTCTACGCACGATACCTGCGCACATACGCGGAGGCACGCGGCGTCGAACGGCATGAGGGCCGCGTCGTCGACGTGAAGCGGCGCGATGACGGCGGTGTCGCCGCGGTCGTGCTCGCCGATGGACGTGTGCTCGAGGCGGATTTCTGGATCGACTGTTCGGGGTTCGCCGGCTTGCTGATGTCCGAGGTTGGCTGGGAAGACTATGGCGAGTGGCTGCCATGCGATCGCGCGGTAGCGATCCCGTGTGCGCGCGCCGGCGACTTCACGCCCTATACGCGATCGACCGCGCGCGCCGCCGGCTGGCAATGGCGCATCCCGTTGCAGAACCGGACGGGCAACGGCCATGTCTATTCGAGCCGGCACATTTCCGATGACGAGGCGACCGCGACGCTGCTCGCCAGTCTCGACGGAGAGCCGCTCGCCGATCCCCGGCTGCTGCGTTTCCGCGCCGGGCGGCGGCGCGACGCCTGGAACGCGAATTGCGTCGCGCTGGGGCTGGCCGCCGGGTTCATGGAGCCGCTCGAATCGACCAGCCTCCATCTCGTGCAGACCGGCATCATCCGCCTGCTTGCGCTGTTCCCGTTCGGCGATGCCCGCGACGACCATGCCCGGCGCGAGTATAATCGCGTGACCGCCAACGAATATGAGCGGATACGCGATTTCCTGATCCTGCATTATTTCGGTGGGGCCGAACGCCGTTCCGAACCGCTGTGGCGCGAGGCGGCGGCCATGCGCATCCCCGACAGCCTGGCCTATCGTATCGCGCATTTCCGCGATGCGGCGCGGCTGGTGTTCGATGGGCACGAACTCTTTCAGGAGGTCAGCTGGCTGGCCATCTATGTCGGGCAGGGGATCATGCCAGATCAGGTCGATCCGCTGGTCTGGCACCGCGATGTCGATGCGGCCGGCCGCCTGGCGACGTTACGACGGCTGATCGCCGATGCCGCGGCGATCATGCCGACGCATGAAGTCTATGTCGATCGTTACTGCCGGACAGAGAGTTAGAGGCGGCGGGCGATCGTCGCCGCATAGGGACCGAAGCGCCAGTCGGCGACGTCCCCCACCGTTTCGGCGACTTGCCAGCGGTCATGCTGTCGCGGGCGCCACTCCGCGGGTGCCGGCGACATGTTGAATGCGCAGAGCATCGTCTCGCCCGGTGCGGAGCGCTCGATCACCAGCATCGTGTCGTTCGCCTCCATCACCGCAGCACTCCCGGTCGTCAGCGCGTCGCTCGCGTGACGAAATGCGAGCAGGTGACGCGTGAGGTTGAGCAGCGAAGCGGGATCGTCATTCTGGCGATCGACCGCCAGCGCCAGGTGATCTTCGCCGATCGGGAGCCAGGGCGCGCCCGAACTGAACCCGGCGTGATCGTTGGCGGTGCCGCGCCACGGCATGGGCGTCCGAGCGCCGTCGCGCGACAAGGTGAGCGGCCAATTGGCGATCGCCTCGGGATCCTTCAGCGCCTCGAACGGTATCTCGACCTGGGTCAGGCCGAGTTCCTCACCATTGTAGAGGAAGATGTTGCCGCGCAGCGAGATCAGCAGCATCAGCTTCATCCGTGCGAACGCGTCACGATGGTCCGGATCGACCCAGCGTGAGATCGCGCGCGGCGCATCGTGATTTTCGAACGCCCAGCTCGGCCAGCCGGTCCCGGGCGCATCGGGCCATTGCGCGAGCGCGTCGCGGACCAGCGAGGGCGTCAGCTTGTCGGCATAGAGGAAGTTGAAGCCATAGGCTGAGTTGAGCCTGTGATCGCCCTGAGTGAAGGCATGCATCTCCGCCTCGGGGCTTGGTCCGCCGACTTCAGCCACCGTGAAGGTCGCGCCATAGCGATCCAGCAGCGAACGCAGCCGTTCGAGGAAAGCAGGGATTTCCGGCTGGCTCTGATTGTGGATGTGCTGCTGAAAATCGAACGACCGCGTCCGGGGGCCCGGCGGTGCCGGCGGATTGTCGGTCAGCGCGGGATCGTGCATCGAGAAATTGATCGCATCGATGCGGAAGCCGTCGACGCCGCGCTCCAGCCAGAACTTCGCCACGTCCAGCATCGCGTCCTGCACTGCCGGCAGGTGCATGTGGAGCTGCGGCTGTTCGGGCAGGAAATTGTGCATGTAATATTGCCGTCGCAGCGCACTCCAGGTCCAGGCGGGGCCACCGAACACCGACTGCCAGTTATTGGGCGGCGAGCCATCGGGCCTGGCATCGGCCCAGACATACCAGTCGGCTTTCGGATTGGTTCGGTCCGAACGGCTTTCCAGGAACCAGGGATGCCGGTCGCTGCTGTGCGAATAGACCTGATCGATCAACACCTTGAGTCCGAGCGAATGAGCGCGCGCGACCAATGTGTCGAAATCGGCAAGCGTACCGAAGATCGGATCGACATCGCAATAATCGGACACGTCGTAGCCGAAATCGAGCATCGGCGAGGTGAAGAACGGGGAGAGCCAGATCGCGTCGACGCCCAGGCTTGCGACATGGTCGAGATGGGCGGTGATCCCGGGCAGGTCGCCGATGCCGTCGCCATTGGTGTCGGCGAAGCTGCGCGGATAGATCTGATAGATCGCCGCCCCGCGCCACCATTCGCGCGCGGTCTGGACGGAGGGCAGGCGGGCGACGTCGTTCACTTGGCCTCGCAAATCATGAAGTCGAGAGGAGCGAGGCTGACCTTCAGGCTGCCCGGCGCGGTGGCGTTGGCCTCGCACGCGCCATGCAGCGCGGTGAAGGCGGTGGAAGCGTCGTCGACCAGCACGTTGGCGGTGACCGGCGTGGTCGAGGTGTTGAACGCGATCAGGATTTCCTTGCCGGTGTCCGGGTCGAACCGCGATACCGCGAACAGGCCGGGTTTGTCGCCCCATGCGCGCGGCACCTGGCGTCCGCGAGTGAGCGCGCGATGGCTCGTGCGGATGCGCGCCAGTTCGGCGATCGCCTTGAAGATCGGATTGTCGGTACCGAAGCTTGCCGTCGCGGTGGTCTTGGTGGTGCCGAGCAACTTTTCCTGATTGTAGACCGCGACCTTGCTCGCGAACATGTCCTCGCGTGCCAGTTGATCGTTGCCGGTGCTGACGAAACCCTGTTCGTCGCCATAATAGATGGTCGGAACGCCGCGCAGCGTCAGCAGCATGGCGTGGCCCAGGATGACGCGCTTGAGAATCTCGTCGTCGCTCGCTTTGGGGAAGCCGGCCTTCACGAACATCGAAAAGCGACCCATGTCGTGATTGCCGAGAAAGGTCGGCAGTATCCGCGCCGTCGCCTCGCCGTTCTCATAGGCGGGATCGCCGAAGAACATGTGGAACAGTTCGCTGGTCGGCGCACCGCGACCGACCGTGTCCGCGACGGCGCGCTCGAACGCGAAATCGAGAACCGCGGGAAATTTGTCGACGCGCGTGTGCGCGGCGAGGCGCGCCACGTCGAGATCGCCGGTGAACACTTCGCCGAAAATGTGGAAGTTCGGAATACCTCTCGCCTTGGCGCGCGCCAGCATTGCCGGGACGAATGCCTGCCAGAAGGCGGGGTCGACATGCTGCGCGGTATCGATGCGGAATCCGTCGACGCCGAAATCGTCGATCCACTTACCGTAGATGTCGATCATCCCGGCAATGACACGCGGATTCTCGGTCATCAGATCGTCGAGGCCGCCGAAATCGCCGAGCAGCGAATCCTCGGTAGAGAAAGTCGAATCGCCGCGATTGTGATAATAGATCGGGTCGTTGAGCCAGGCCGGGACCTTCTCCTTCTCCTCGCCCTTGGGCAGATACGGCGTGTAGGCCCAGGTCGGATCGGTCAGCTTCGCATAATTCTCCGGCGTCTCGATCCCGTCGCCCAGAAACCCGGCATTGATCGCGGGACCGTTGACGCCGCCGCGCCGCGTATAGGGATAGTCGGCGCGGGAGCGATAGGCGCACGGCGTGTCGGGTACGCATTCGCGGTACTTGATCACGTCGGCAGTATGGTTGGCGATGATATCCATATAGACCTTCATCCCGCGCGCATGCGCCGCGTCGACCAGCGCCTTGAAATCGGCGTTGGTGCCGAAATGCGGGTCGACCTGAGTGAAGTCCGTGATCCAATAGCCGTGATAGCCGGCGGTTTCCTGGCCCTTTGGTCCCTGCACGGGCTTGTTCTTGAAGATAGGCCCGACCCAGATCGCCGTCGCGCCCAGCGCCTGAATATAGTCGAGCCGCTTGATCAGGCCCTTCAGATCGCCGCCGTGATAGAAACCCTTGGCCGTCGGGTCGAAACCCGTGACGAGCCGGTCGCCCGTCAATCCGCCCGTGTCGTTCTTGGGATCGCCGTTCTCGAACCGGTCGGGCAGGAGGAAATAGATGACCTCGTCCTCGGGCAACCGGTCGCGATAGGACGCGACGGGCGTCGCCGTAGCGGGCGCCGGCGTGGTGGCGGCAGGGCGCGGCGACGACAGCGCAGGCGGCGCGAAAGCGGTCGCGAGCAGAGCGGCGATCAGAACAGGGCGGGTCATGCGTGCTTCTCCATGGCCTTCCCGGCGATCGCCGTTACCGCATCGCGATGCGGGGGAAGGGCGTCCGCCTTGATGCGGTTGGCCTTGGCGAGTGTGTCCAGGAAGGGACCGATATCCTGAGCAGGCACATTGTCGGCAAGAGGGGACCAGCTGCGCGGCATGACGCCCTGGCCGATCATCACCTGGCCCCAGCTGTCGTCGAGGAACAACTCGTCCTCTTCCCGTACGAACGTGCCCGATTCGCTGAACAACGCGATCTTTTCAGCCAATGTCGAGGGTAACTCGATCGCGCGGCAATGATCCCAGAACGGTTCTCCGACCCGGTCATTGGCGACATAGTGCAGCACCAGGAAATCGCGAATCCGCCGCCATTCGATGGTCGACAGGCGATTGAACGCCTCCCGGGCCGGGTCCATCCCGAAACGGTCGCCTGGCAACAGGTTGAGCAGGCGCGCCAGCCCCGACTGGACGAGGTGGATGCTGGTCGATTCGAGCGGCTCCATGAAGCCCGCGGCGAGCCCCAGCGCCACGCAATTATGCGACCAGAAGTCGCGGCGGTGCCCGGTGACAAAACGGATCGGCCGCGGATCGGCGAGCGCCTTCCCCTCGATATTGGCGAGCAGCAGCGTGCTCGCCTCGTCGACCGACATGAACTCGGAGCAGAAGACGTGGCCGTTGCCGGTGCGGTGCTGCAAGGGAATCCGCCATTGCCAGCCGGCCGGGCGCGCCATCGACTGCGTATAGGGCCGCAATTCCGCACGAGCCTCGCTCGGCGCGGCGAGCGCGGTGTCGCATGGCAGGAACGTACGCCAGTCGACGAACGGAACGCCAAGAGCTTCCCCCAGCAGCAAGCTGCGAAAGCCGGTGCAATCCACGAAGAAATTGCCGGACACGACCCGGTCGCGATCCAGCCGCAACGCGGCGATATCGCCACTCTCGGCGTTCCGGTCGACGGCCTCGATCAGCCCTTCGACCCGGCGGACGCCGCGCGCTTCGGCATAGTCGCGCAGCATCTGCGCGAACAGCGCAGCATCGAAGTGATAGGCATAGGCGAGTTCGGTCGGCTTGCCGTCGCGCGGGTCGGTCGTCGAAAAGCGGCCAAGCCGCGTCGCCGCGACGTTGAAGCTGTAGTCGCCATAATCGCCGGCAACGCCGAGATGGCGCCCACGGAGCCACAATTGGCGGAACGGGATCAGTCCGACCCCGCGTCCCACCTGCCCGAAACTGTGCATGTAGCGCTCGCCCGGCCGCAACCAGTCGATAAACTCGATGCCCAGTTTGAACGTGGCGTTGGTCCGTCGCAGGAATTCGGCCTGATCGAGCCCCAGCCCGATGATCAGGTTGTGGATTTGCGGGATGGTCGCCTCGCCGACGCCGACCGTGCCGATCGCATCCGATTCGACGAGCGTGATCGAGGCGCGATTGCCCAGGAAGCGGGCGAGGAGGGCGGCTGCCGTCCATCCCGCCGTCCCGCCACCGGCAATGACGATGTCGAGGGACGTTGCATCTGTCATGTCGGGCCTTCACCTGCGAATTTGCCTCGCCGGGATAACCCGGCGAGGCTGATCGCGTCATCAGAACTTGAACGTGGCCCCGGCGACGAACCGGCGTCCGTAGGACTGATATTTCAGGTAGGACAGCGGCTGGGTCACGATCCCCAGCGTCGCCGACCGCGTATCGGTGAGGTTCTGGCCCTGCACGTAGATCGAGAGGCCGTGGAGCGCCGACGTCTTGGCGAAATCATAGCCGATCTGCGCGTCGTAGATCGTCTCGCCGAGCACCTGCTGACGATCGAGGCCGCCGGAGTAGAGCGCGAAGTCGCCGAGATAGGACGACCGGTAGCGCATGCTGCCGCGGAGGCTGAAGCCATTATTCTCGTAGAAGGCGGTCAGGCTGGCGACCCACTTCGAATAGCCGGGGATGACCGTCAGGTTACCGTTGAAATCGTGCACCTGCGTCTTGGTGTAGCCCGCGCCGCCGGTCAGGCCGAACCCGGTGAGCGCCTTCGAGAAGATGTCGAAAGGCAGCGTGCCCGCGACTTCGGCGCCGTACATGTGTCCGCCGTGCGTATTCACGTTACTGAACAGGATGCCGACCGGGGTTGCGGGAACCGGACCCGACGGAGGCGGCGGGAATTGCGAATAATCGAACGTCGTCGTGTAACCGTTGGCGATGTACGTATCGATATTCTTGTAGAACAACTGCAGGGCGAGATAACCCTTGCTGCCGAAATACTTCTCGAAGTTCAGGTCGAACGCGGTAGCCTGATAAGGACGCAGTCGCGGGTTGCCGCCGCTGCCCGAATAGACGATCGGGTTTTTCGTCGTGTCGGCGCCAAAGGTGATCACGTTATTCAGGTCCGGCAGGCGCGGACGCATCATTTCCTTCGATGCGGCGAAGCGGATCACGAAATCGCCGTTGGTACGCAAATTGAGGTTCAGGCTCGGCAGCACCATCCAATAGCTGTCGGTAACCGTCGGGAAGGCCTGGCCGCGCGAGATCACGTCGGTGTGAACCGCCTGCACGCCGATATTGCCGGTCAGCCGTGCCCAGCCGAGATCGCCGTTCAGCGATGCCATGACGTATGGCGTCCAGACGTTCTCGTCGACGCCATAACCCTTGGTGCTGCCATAGCTGTTCGGCGTGTAGACGAGCACGCCGTTCGACACCAACGTCCGCGGGTCGTACGCGATGATCTGACCGAGGCCGCGATCGAGCGTCACCGGCGCGAGCAGCAGGTTGCTCGGAATAGCCGCGGTGGCGGCGCCGTTGGGCGGGCTGAGGAAGCCTTCCTGTGCGCTCAGCGTCTTCGTGCGGGCGGTGTAATCGACGCCGACCTTGACCGACTTCAGGAATCCGCCGACTTCCTTCTCGATCTCCGCCTTGGCTTCGACCAGGTCGTCCTTGGTGCTGCGGAGATTGTCATAGCCGGCCTGGACCGGCGATCCGCTCCATCCCTCGACGTCGGTCAGAACCAGTGCCGAATTGGTGCCGTTGTAATTGCTGGTGAATTGCGGCCCGGTCGGCGTCGCCACGTACGATACCGTCGCGGTCGGGTTCGGCAACGCGCGCCCGAGACCGGCGGTCGTCTGCAGCGAATCGTCGGTACGGTCGGTACGCGACCAGCTGAAGTCGCCCATTACGCGCCAGCCGTTCTCGTTCTTCCACTCGCCATTCCAGCCGACCGAATATTGGTTGGCGACGCGGTCGTTGGCGTAGTTCTCGATCAGCGGCGTGCCGGTGATCGTCGCCGCGGTCACGAGGCCGTTGGTGGTCGTGACGTTCGAGATCGAATCGTGGCCGCAACCGCCGCCGCAATTGAATGGCATTTCGAAACCGCGCTGGTCGATGCGATCGATGAAACGCGAGTAGAAGGCGTCGATCGTCATCGTGAAGCGGTCGTCCGGACGGACCTGGAACGTGCCGTTCGCGCCGAAACGCTTGAGCTTGTCTGATTCCGACCAGGTCTTGATGCCATTCATGCCCTGGCCGCCGCCCGGATAGCCGCCATAGCCCCAGGCGTTGAAGTCGCGCGTCTGATAGGGTTCGTCGGTATAAGCGGCCGACAGGGCGATGCCGGCCTTGCCGTCGGCGAACGTGTCGATGAACGTCCCATAGGCGCGGAAGCCCTTGTCGGACGATTCGGGCTGCAGCTTGTTGTCGACATAGGTGCCGCGTGCACCGACCGCGATGACGCGCTTGCCGACGTCGAGCGGGCGCACGGTGCGCAGATCGATGCTGCCGACCAGGCCGCCGGCGGTCTTGTCGGCTTCCGCGGTCTTGTACACGTCGACGCCTGCCAGGATTTCCGACGGATATTGGTCGAACTCGACCGCGCGGCTGTCATTGGTGGTGGTCTGCTGACGGCCGTTCAGCGTCGTGGTCGAATAATCGGGCCCGAAGCCGCGGATCGAGATGATGTTGGCGCGGCCGGCGCTGCGCTGCGCGGAAATGCCGGGGAGGCGAGCGATCGATTCGCCGATACCGTTGTCCGGCAGCTTGCCGATGTCTTCCGACGAAACCGATTCGACGATCTGTTCGGAATTCTTCTTCTTCGCGGTGGCGCTCGCCAATGCTGCGCGGAAGCCGCTGACAATGATGTCCGGCGCGGCATTGCCCTGATCGTCCGCCTGCGGTGCGGCGGCGGCCGGCGCGTCCTGGGCCAGCGCCGGCGACGCGACAACCGCCAGCGCGCCGGCCAGCGCGATGCCGCTCGCACGCATGGCGAGCTGGGTACGACGGTTAGAACGGAAAGCAGTCATCAATTCCTCCCCTTGCAACCGCGCCATATTTGGCTTGCGGTTCGACGCGGCCGACACTGGCGCGTTCGGATTTGCTGCGATTATGTTGCAGTCGGTAACGGGCCAAGTCGGCCACATACGTATTCAGAAATATGCATTCGCCGGTGTTGCGCGGCTGCATCGCTCCGCGTCAGCGGCGCGGCGATGCCAGGATGCGATAGGTCCAGGGCGCCAGCGCGATCCGGGTCGCCCGCGTTACGGTCAGGGCAGATCCATCCGCGAAATCGACATAGCTGCCGTCGCTCGGACCGTCGGTGAAGCCCACTGTCTGGGGATCACCCGACAGGTTGAACAGCGCAAAGACCTTGTCGCCATTCTTCTCGCGGACGAACGACAGCACGTCCGACGGGGCCGTGTTGACCACCGGCGTCATTTCCGCGCCCCAGGGTGCGTTCCACAATGCGGGGTGCGCCTTGCGGAAGGCGATGAGGCGCTTGAACAGGTCGTTGTTGGGATGGTCGCGCCAGACGATCGGGTCGCGTTCGAAGAATTTGAGCCGCTTCGGATTGCCCGATTCCTGGCCGTTATAGATCAGCGGAATGCCGTCGCCGACGAAAGACAGCGCGATCGCATCGGGGAGTGCCTTCCCGAAACGTTCGAATTCGGTGCCGTCCCAGGCGTTCTGGTCGTGGTTTTCGGTATAGACCATGCGCATCGCCTCGGCCGGCCACGCGCTCTGCGTTTCCGAATAATAGCCGAACAGCGCGCCGACATCGGCCTTGCCCGCGGCGATGTCGGCCAGCGCGTTATTCCATTTCCAGGCATAGCTGGCATCGAATGCCTTGCGATGGACGTCGCGCTGGTCGAATTCGGCGAGCATGAAGACCGGCTTGATCCGGTCGAGTTCGGCGCGCGCATTCTCCCAGAAATCGAGCGGCACGTAGCCGGCGACATCGCAGCGGAAACCGTCGACACCTGCCGTCCGCACCCAATATTTCATGGCGTCGGTCATGTAGCGGCGCAGCCCGGGCTTCGAATAATCGAGGTCGATGATGTCCGACCAGTCCCACCACGGGGTCGGGCGGTTGGCGCCTTTCCAGTCATGCTCGTACCAATCGGGGTGCGCGGCGTGGATCGGATTGTCCCAGGCGGTGTGGTTGGCGACCCAGTCGAGGATGACGTGCAGCCCCAGCCGATGCGCGGTGGCGACGAAGGTCTTCAGGTCGGTGAGCGTGCCGAATTCGGGATTCACGCCGTAATAGTCACGCACCGAATAGGGACTGCCGAGCGTTCCCTTGCGGTGCTCTACCCCGATCGGATTGATCGGCATCAGCCAGATGATGTCGACGCCCAGCGCCTTGAGCCGCGGCAGCTGCTTTTCCGCCGCCTTGAACGTGCCCTCCGACGTGAATTGCCGGGTGTTGATCTGGTAGAGAACGGCATTCTTCGACCAAGCTGGATGCTTCAACGTCACATACGGCTTGGGCGTGTAGGGATCCGCCGCCTTGGCCGCGGCGACGATGGGCATCAGCGTCAGCCCGGCCAGCAACGCGAGCGCAATCGATTTGAACATCCTGTCCTCCCTTTAGCGGCGCCCCTTTATCGGCGGCTTGTGCCACGACCGACGCGAACGACCGGTTGAATACGTATGTGATGGCGTTTCGGGCGCGGGGGAGCTCGCTTAGGCTTGGGGGACCGCCCCGGCATCGAGAGGGCGAACGGGGAGGAACGATTGCCGGACACTCATCATGCGCGCGGCCACTATCGCGGCGTTGCGCGGCCCGCTACATTCCTGCCCAACAGGCCGCAGTCGACGCCTGGTGGGAGAAGCCGTCGGGACATGATCACCGACAAACCGACGTCGTTCGATATCGCGCAGCGCGCGGGCGTTTCCCAACCGACCGTGTCGCGCGCGTTGCGTGGCGACCCCACCGTCAGCGAGGCGACGCGCAAGCGGATCGAGGCGATCGCGGCGCAGCTCAATTACAAGGTCGACAAGAACGCCTCCTCGCTGCGGAGCCGACACACCAACACGCTGGCGCTCCTGTTCTTCGAGGATCCGACCCCCGACGAGTCGCTGATCAACCCTTTCTTTCTCTCGATGCTGGGATCGATCGCGCGGACCTGCGCGCTGCGCGGCTACGACCTGCTGACGTCGTTCCAGCAGCTCTCGTCCAACTGGCACGTCGATTATGAGGATAGCCACAAGGCCGATGGTATCATCCTGCTCGGCTATGGCGACTATGAGACGTATCGCGCGCGGCTCGAACAGCTGGAGGCGCAGGGAACGCATTTCGTGCGTTGGGGATCGGTGGAGGCCGGCCAGCCGGGGATGACGATCGGCTGCGACAATGTCCGCGGTGGGCAGGATGCCGTCGTGCATCTGACCGACCTCGGGCGGCGCCGGATCGCGTTTCTCGGCCAGAATTCGACCCATTCTCCCGAGCTTGCCGACCGGTATCGCGGCGCGTGCGCCGCGATGTTGCGGGCGGGCATCGATCCCGACCCCGTATTGCAGGTCGATGCCATCACGACCGAGGCGTCGGGCTACGACGCGGCGAACGAATTGCTGCGAAGGGGCGTCGTGTTCGACGCGATCTTCGCGGCGAGCGACCTGATCGCGATCGGGGCGATGCGCGCGCTGGAGGAAGCAGGGCTGAACGTACCGCGCGACGTATCGATCGTCGGCTTCGACGACATTCCCGCGGCGAGCCTCTCGCACCCCCCGCTGACCACGATCGCGCAGGATTATGCCAAAGCCGGCGCAATGCTGGTCGATACGTTGCTGCGCCAGATCCGCGCGCAGCCGGCCGAGGCGGCGATGCTGCCGCCGCGCCTCGTCGTCCGCCGATCGACGGCGCCCAAGGCATGACCGCGCTCCCGGTGGAAAAGCCGCGCCAGAGCTGGCGCGGGCTGTGGAACATTTCGTTCGGCTTTTTCGGTATCCAGATCGCGTTCGGGCTGCAGAATGCCAATGTCAGCCGTATCTTCCAGTCGCTCGGCAGCGATGTCGGGAGCCTGGCATTGTTGTGGATCGCCGGTCCCGTCACCGGCCTTCTCGTCCAGCCGATCATCGGGCATTTCAGCGATCGTACCTGGGGACGCTTCGGTCGGCGGCGGCCCTATTTTCTCGCCGGCGCGACGCTCGCCGCACTGGCGTTGATCGGCATGCCCAACGCCTCGGTCCTGCTCGCGGCAGCGCTATTGCTGTGGATGCTCGACGCCTCGATCAATGTCTCGATGGAGCCATTCCGCGCGTTCGTCGGCGACATGGTCGCGCCTTCGCAACGTACCGCTGGCTATGCCTTCCAGACCGCGTTCATCGGCGCCGGTGCAGTGATCGGCAGCCTGGCGCCTTTCGCGATGACGAAACTCGGAGTCAGCAATGTCGCGACCGCGGGCGCCATCCCGGACTCGGTGCGCTATTCCTTCTATCTCGGCGCCGTGGCGATCTTCGGCGCGGTGTTGTGGACCGTGCTGACCACGCGCGAATATTCGCCCGAACAATTGCGCGCGTTCGGCGACGGCGCGGCCGAGAACCTGCACCACGCGGTGCCCGACGCGCGCTTGCCCGCTGTGCTGACACGCGCGGGCGCCGTTCTGGTGGGGGTCGGTGCGCTGCTGATCGGCGTGATCCATCATTGGTCGCTAGAACACGACCTCTACGTGCTCGGCGGATTGCTGGTGGGGGCGGGGGCGCTGATGCTCGTCGCCGCGGCTATGGTGCGGCACGGCGCCGACAACGCATTGGTTCAGATCATGAGCGACCTGGTGCGGATGCCCGACCAGATGTGGCGGCTGGCGCTGGCGCAGTTCTTTTCCTGGCTGGCGCTGTTCATCCTGTGGATCTTCACCACGCCGGTGGTGACGCAATATGTGTTCCATTCGATCGACCCCACCACCAAGGCCTATAACGACGGCGCCGATTGGGTCGGGGTGTTATCCTCGGTCTATAACGGCGTCGCCGCCCTCGCCGCCTTCGCGCTGCCGCTGCTGGCGAAGCGGATCGGCGCGGCGCGGACGCATATCGTCTGCCTGCTAATCGGCGCCGCCAGCTTCGCGTCGCTGCTGGTCATTCGCGACCAGCAGATGCTGTTGCTGCCGATGGTCGGGATCGGTGTCATGTGGGCGTCGATCCTGACCATGCCTTACGTCATCCTGGCCGGCGTGCTGCCGCAGCAGAAGTTCGGCATCTACATGGGCATCTTCAACTTCTTCATCGTGCTGCCGCAGCTCGTGGTGGCGACGGTGATGGGCGCGATCATCCACGCTTTCTTCCCGACCGAGCCGATCTGGACCATGGCCTGCGCGGCGGTGGTGATGGTGCTCGCCGCGGCGGCGATGCTGCTGGTGCGCAACGAGGTGCCGCGCTGAACGCGCGGGCGTAGGGAACGGCTTAGCGCGGTAGCGTGATCGTCGCGGCGAGGCCGCCTTCGGGACGGTTCTCCAGCCGAATGTCGCCGCGCGCTTCGCGCACGATCGCACGCGCGAGCGCCAGGCCCAGCCCGATTCCGCCCGTTTCCTTGTTGCGCGACCCTTCGATGCGAGTGAACGCCTCGAAAACTTCGGCGATCCGCTCGGGCGGGATGCCGGGGCCGTTGTCGCATACGACGATGTCGACCACGCGTGCGTCCGACCGCAGCGATACTTCGGCGCCGCCGCCATATTTGACCGCGTTCTCGATCAGATTGCGGATCGCGCGGCGCATCAACGACGGCCGCATGTGCATCGTCAGCCGCTCGACCTCGGTAAATTCGACCGGCGCACCGAGATCGTGGAAATCGGCGACCACCGCGTCGACTAGCGCGGCAAGATCGACTTCGGTCGCCTGTTCGCTGGGCCGTCCGAGCCGTGCCAGCGACAATATGTCGTCGAGCGTGCGGTTCATCTCGTCGATCGTATCGGCCATTCGGGTCCGATCGTCCTCGTCCTCGACCGACTCGACGCGGACGCGCAATGCCGCCAGCGGGGTACGCAAATCGTGCCCGATGGCACCCAGCATGCGGTCCTTTTCCTCCAGCATCGCCGTCACGCGCGTGCGCAATTCGTTGAACGCGACGATCAGCGTCCGGACATCGTGCGGACCGCTTTCCGGAATCGCGCCATCGGGTTCGCCGGGATGGAAACGCTGTGCCGCATTGGCCAGCGAGCGCAACGGCTGGGCAATCCGGCGTGTCGCCAGCAACACCGGCAACAGCACGATCGCGTAGAGGACGAGCGTTTGACCTATCAGCCGCGACAGGAACGGCCACTCCGAATCCTGCCAGGGATTGGCGGCGGCCCACCAGCCGACCTTGGGCTGCTCGACGGCGATCAACAGCTCGCTTTTGGCAAAGCGATAGCGCTGGGCGCGCACCCGCGACATGTTGGCGAACCGTTGGTCGTCGGGGAGGAGCGGACGGATGCCCGTAATGACTTGCCCGACCGGAACGCCGGCCTCGACCAGACGCGTGCGCAACGCTTCTTCGATATCGGGCCGGCGAGCCAGGCCGCCGGGAATCGGATTGCTAGGCCAGGGCCGGGACCGGAAACGATCCCATGGCGTTTCGTCCCCGATCGCCGGCGTCGGCGTGAGCTCCGGCTGCCGATCGCCATGCCGGTTGCGCGGCCCCTGCGACGCATCGACGATCCTGGCGACGACCGGACCCACCGTCTGTTCGAGCCGGAAATTCTGACGGTCGCGCAGGCTCAGGCCGAAATTGATGGCCTGCGCGACGAACAGCGCGATCGCGACCAGCATCGCCATCTGGCCGGGAAGATTGCGTGGCCACAGCCTCACAGGCGAGTGACCTCCGCTGCGAGCGTGTAGCCGCCCCCCCAGACCGTCTTGATGACCGACGGGTTCTTGGGATCGGGTTCGATCTTGCGGCGAAGGCGGCTGACCTGATTGTCGATCGCGCGGTCGAACGCCATTGCTTCGCGGCCCTGCGTCAGGTCGAGCAACTGGTCGCGCGTCAGCACCTGGCGGGGCCGCAACACCAGTGCAAGCAGCAGATTATATTCGCCGGTCGACAGCGGCACCGACACGCCTTCGCGGTCGACCAGCGCGCGTTCGCCCGATTTCAAGACCCAGCCGGCAAAGGCGTAGGAGCCGCTTTCGGGCGCGTGCTGCCGCGTTCCGCTACTCGCGGCGCGGCGCAGGATCACGCGCGCGCGCGTGGCAAGCTCGCGTGGTGAAAAGGGCTTCACCACATAGTCGTCGGCCCCCATTTCGAGGCCGACGATACGGTCGGTCTCTTCGCTCTTCGCGGTCAGGAGGATGACGGGCACGTCACCAGTCGCGCGGATGTGGCGGCACAAGCTCAGTCCGTCCTCGCCCGGCATCATGATGTCGAGGATGACGAGGTCGATGGCATAGGCCGCCATGCGCGTCCGGGCGCTTTCGGCATCGCCTGCCTGGGTAACGCGGAATCCCTGCTTGGTGAGATATTGCGCGAGCGGTTCGCGGATCGAACGCTCGTCATCGACCAACAGGATATGCGGAATGCCCCCCATGGGCATGTCGCTACTCATTGATTGTCCCCCTGAAAAGCCCCCGAAAGGGTGGGAAGGGAGGGCCGGGCGGGTGAGGAGGGGCACCCGCCCGGCAGCCGGGGCACATGGGGATTATTGCCCAGGCTTGTTCCTTACTGCCCGGGCGGCGGCGGTGGCGGCGTATCGCCACCATTGCCGCGCCGTCCGCGCATCTGTCCCATCGCGTCGCGCGCCGCCTGGCGCTCCGTCGCATCGATCTTGCCGTCCTTGTTCGTGTCCATGCGATCGAAGCGCCGCGCGGCTTGCGCGCGGAACTCTTCGCGATCGACCACGCCGTCGCCATTGGTGTCCAATCGGGCGAACATCCGCTCGCCGAACCCGCGGCCAGCCATGCCGGGACCGGGTGGTGGGGGCGGTGGCGCTGCGCCATCGGCTGGCGGCGGCGGAGGAGGTGGAGCCATGCCAGCGCCATCCATGCGGCCGCGCGGGCGCAACTCGTCCGGGGTCAGCTTGCCGTCCTTGTTCGTATCTAGCCGGTCGAACCGGGCATCGGCCTGGGCCATCGCTTCGTCACGCGTGATCACGCCGTCGCCATCAGCATCGCCTTTCGGGGCGGGCGCGGTCTGCGCGGCGGTCGGACCGACCAGCGCGACTCCGATGAAGCTGGCGCTCGCTAGTGCCGCGGCAAGAAACACTCGGTTCATCCTCTAGTCCTCGATCGGGCGAAGGATCATTCCCTGCCCCCCGAAGCCGTTGTGCTTCCTCTGTGTCACCCGGGCATGTCAGTCCACGGCGAAATTGTCGCAAATTGTCGCACCGTGATGCGGTCGTGCAGCGGACCGGCGCGCGCGCTTCCCTTCGACCAGCACTACTGGCCGACGGTTCCACGACTGCATCGTTTTCGGCGGACGGCGGCCCTTCCGGACGGATCAGGCGAAGATCGCGACGCTCTGCATTTGTTCGGCGACGGGCTCCCCATCGGCGTTCCAGATCATCATTTCCTGGCTCGAGCTACCGGCTTTCGCGTAGTCGGCATTGGTTCGCAACAACCACCAGCCGTCGGTCGTGGCCGGGTTTGGCCCGAGCAGGTTGAGCTGCCAGGTCATCGAGCTGCACGGTGCGGGGCCACCGATCAGCTTCAGTGCGGCCGGCGGCAGGCAGTCCGCCACGGCGATCAGCTCCACCATCGGATCGAGGCCGTCACGCTCGTTCAACCTTACCCAGCGCAGCCATTCGGCCGGCCCGACGCTCGCGTCGCGGCGATCGAGCAATTCGAAATTCTGCGCGAACGATACCGCTGAATTGCCCTTGAAGGTCACGTCGCCAGGTTCCGGGCGCGGGAAATCGGGAGCCATCCCGATCTGATGATCGAGTTTCGATTCGACCGCACTCATGAACACGAAGGTCGCGCGCAGGCCAAGCCCGGCCTCGCTTTCGACGTCGGCCTGGATGAAAGCGGCGTTGCGCCCGCGGCGCAGCCGGCTCGCCCGGATCACGATGTCGCCCGACAGCGGCCCGACAAAGGCAACGAGCGCGGAGCGCAGCGGCGGCAGATCCTCGTCGGATCGCTGCGCGGCGTGAAGCGCCAGCGCCGCCGACAGCCCGCCATAGCTGGTGCGCCCCTGGAGCCAGGTGTCGGGAACGGTCCCGCGCCAGCCGCCCTCGACTGGTTCCAGCGCATCGATGATCTGCTTCAGGCCCGGCATGCGTCCCCCTCGTATCGTCTCTGTCAGGCGTTGGCGACGGCCAGGCGGTCGCGCAATTCGCGCTTGAGCACCTTGCCGATCGCGCTGCGCGGCAATTCCTCGATCGGGTGCAGCGCGGACAGGCGCTGCGTCTTGCCGAGCTGTTCGTTGGTCCAGATCATGATCTCGTCCGCCGAGGCATCGACGCCGGTATTGGGTACGTAGAAACCAACCGGTGTCTCGCCCCATTTCTCCGACGGCACGCCGATCACGGTGCATTCCTGGACGGCAGGGTGTTGTTTCAGCACCGCCTCGATATCGACCGGATAGATATTGAACCCGCCCGAGATGATCAGATCCTTCTTGCGGTCCATCAGGATGAGGAAGCCGTCCTCGTCGAACCGGCCGATATCGCCGTGGCGGATGAACCGGTTGCCTTCTCCGTCGTACCATTCGGCATCCGCGGTGGCCTGTTTGCGGCCATGATAGCCGGTCATCATCGCCGGCGATCGGCCGACGACTTCGCCGGTTTCGCCCTGCGCCACCTCTTTGCCGTCGTCGTCGATCAGCCGCATGTCATGACCCTCGAGCGGGCGACCGACGGTGTGGAGCTTGTCGGGGAACTGGGTGCAGTCGAGCCCGGTCGAGGCGCCACCCTCGGTCATGCCGTAGAATTCGACGAGCCGGCCCGGCCAGCGATCGAGAATGTCGGCCTTGAGCGCCGCAGAAAAGGGCGCGCTGGTCGAGGTCTTCAGTCTGAACGCCGACAGGTCGAAAGCGTCGAAATCGGGCACCGCCATGATCCGCTGATACTGGACCGGGACCAGCATCGCGTGGGTGACCCTGTGCTGTTGCGCCAGTTCGAGGAAGCCCCGCGCGTCGAACTTCTTCATCAGCACGACCGTGCCGCCCCAGCCGAGCGTCGGCAGGAAGCTGACCAACGTCGTATTGGAATAGAGCGGCGTCGAATTCATCGTCACCGCCTCGCCGTACCCGCCCGCCGAGTTACGGCCGATATGCGACCAGCGCATGCGGTGCGACTGGACGATCCCCTTGGGCGTGCCGGTCGTACCCGACGAGTAGATGATATTGAACCCGTCCGCAGGATCGATGACGACCGGCGCGGGTATCGAGCCGACCGGAGCGAGCCAGTTTTCGAATGCGTGAGTGTCGAGACGGATCTGTTTTGCGGTAATGTTCTGGCCCGCGATGGCGGCTTGGTTGTCCGCGTCGACGAACACGATCGGGGCACCGCAATCGGCAATCATCGCGGCCAGTGCTTCCGGGGTCGACGAGGGGGCGAGCGGCGCGGCGACGCAACCGGCGCGCAACGTGCCGAGGAAGACCGCCGCATAGTCGATCGACGAGGCCGAAATGATGGCGATCGATCGGCCCTGCTCTACACCGTCGCGCTGCAGCGCCGCGGCGACGCGATCCATCATCGCATCGAGTTCGGCATAGGTATAGCTGGCATGTGCGTCCGCCACCGCGGTCTTGCCGCCTCGTTCGACCGCATGCGCGCGAATGATATCAGGCAGGGTCGCGAAGTCGCTCGTCAGCAAGGCCTCGGCGCTCATGGTCTCTCCTCAAACTCGCGTCGAGTCGCTAGGCGAAGCGAACGCTAAATGCCATACGCGATATTCGAAAAAGAGAATCGGGGAGATTGGGATGCTGTTCTACGATGCGGTGAATCCTGCACCCAACCCACGCCGGGTTCGAGTCTATCTGGCCGAAAAAGGGCTCAGCGTTCCGAGCACCCAACTCTCGATTCCCAAAGGCGAGCACAAGAGCGTGGACTATCGTGCGATCAATCCGCTCGGTCAGGTGCCGTGCCTGGAGCTCGACGATGGACAGGTGATTACGGAAAGCGTGTCGATCTGCCGCTATTTCGAAGCGCTCCATCCCCAGCCGCCGATGTTCGGACAGGGCCCGCTGGGGCAGGCGGAAGTCGATATGTGGACGCGCCGGGTCGAACTCCGGCTGATGGTACCGATCGGCATGGTCTGGATCCACACCCATCCCTTCACCGCCAGAGTCGTGCCCCGGCAATATACCGAGTTCGGCGAGAGCAACCGGCCGCGGATCGAGGCCGTGATGCGCGAATTCGACACGGCGCTGAGCGATCGCGAATTTCTGGACGGAAAGGGATATTCGATGGCCGATATCGTGCTGCAGACGACGATCGATTTCGGGAGGTTCATCGGGGTCGAAATGCCCGCGGATGCAACGTCGCTGAGAGCGTGGCACGACCGCGTCTCCGCGCGGCCGAGTGCCCAGGCATGAGGGGCGGGATGCAGGGGCGGGTCGCGATCGTTACCGGGGGCGGCACGGGGATCGGCGCCTCGACGGTCCGCCTGCTCGCCGGTCGCGGCGTGCATTGCGTGGTCAATTACGCCTCGAGCAAGGATGACGCCGAGGCGGTGGCCGAGGAGGCAGGCAACGGCGCGATCGCGGTCAAGGCCGATATCGTCGAGGACGCCGCCTGCAAGGCATTGGCGGCAGCGGCTATCGAGGCGTTCGGGCGGATCGATTTCCTGGTCAACAATGCCGGCCGCACCAAGTTCGCCAATCACGAGGATCTCGACGCGCTCGATGCCGAGGACTTTGTCGACATCTATCGGCTGAACACGATCGCCGCGTTCCAGATGGTGCGCGCCTGCGTTCCGGCGATGCGCGATCGGGATGCATCTGCCGTCGTCAACGTGGCGAGCGTCGCCGGGGTGTTCGGCATGGGATCGTCGATCGCCTATGCCGCCTCCAAGGGCGCGTTGATCACCATGACCAAAAGCCTGGCGCGGGTGCTGGCGCCGCAGATCCGCGTCAACGCAGTGGCGCCGGGCTATGTCGGGACGGGCTGGTTCGAGAAACGGCTCGGCGCCGAAGGCTTCGAGCGGCTCAACCAGAACATCGCCAGTCGCTTGCCGATGGGTTTCGCCGCGGGTCCCGACGACATTGCCGGGCCGATCGTGCAATTGCTCGATCCGGTCGCGCGCGCGATCACCGGCGAGGTGACCCTGCTCGACGCCGGCGGCCATCTCGACGTCGCGCTGACCCGGCGGCCGGGCAAGGAGCAGTAGGCCGGTCAACCTCTACCGTCATCCCCGCACAAGCGGGGATCCATGTCATGCACGAGCGCTAAACGCGCCGGCGCATTGGTAGCACGTCCGGGAGATGGGTCCGCGCTTGCACGGGGGTGACGACTCAAGGCAGCGTCAGCCTTCCGCCATCACCTCGGCCTTGCCGGGAACGCGATCCATCACTTTCCATACGATGATCAGGCAGGATATCAGCCCCAGCGTCCCCGCGACGACGAAGGCGGCGCCCGGGAAATGGTGGTCGATGCCGGTCGCGAGTGCCTGGGTGAGAATGAACGGCCCGATGATCGCCGCCACGCTGCCCATGCTCCCCATTCCGCCCTGGAGCTGCCCCTGCCGCGTCGCGTCGGTCAACCGCGACAGCAATCCCTGGATAGCCGGCATGGCAAGCCCGGAAAACGAGCTGACGACGAACAGCGGAATGATCTGCCACCAGGCAGTGACGAAGGCGTATCCGAGGAACGACAGGCCGCCTGCGAGCAACCCCGCCATCAGCGCGCGCCGTTCCCCGATCTGCGCGATGATCCGCCCCGTCAGCCCGCCCTGAACGATCACGCCGAGAACGCCGACCAGCACCAGGCTCCAGCCGATCGCCTTTTCGCCGAATCCCAAGGCCGCAGTGGCCCAAAAGCTCCAGGTCGCTGGATAGACCATATGGGCCAGTTGCCAGAGGAAGGTCGCGAGCAGGAGTGGGCCGACACGTCCGGCATGGAATAGCGGCCTGAAGGCGCCGATGATGTGCGCGTCGCCCAACCGGAACGGCCGGCGGTTCTCGCGAGCCAGCGTTTCCGGCATCGAGAAATACATCAAGGTCGCATTGCTCAGGGCGAGCGCGCCGGCAAGCAGGAAGGGGGCGCGGAGGCCGAACAGCGGGGCGACGATCCCGCCGAGCCCCGGCCCCAGGATGAAGCCCAGCCCGAATGCGGCACCGATCAGCGCGAAGGTAGCGCTGCGTTTCTCGGGCGGGGTCACGTCGGCGATGACCGATCCGGCGGGGCCATAGACGGCGCCTGCCGCACCGGCGATCGACCTGCCGAGGAACAGCCAGCCGATGGTCGGCGCGAATGCCATCACAGCGTAATCCAGCCCGAACGCCAGCATCGATGCGAGCAGGACCGGACGACGCCCGAACCGGTCGGACAAATTGCCGAGGATCGGACCGGCGATGAACTGCATCGCGGCGAACACCACCATCATCCATCCGCCCACCCGCGTCGCATGCTCGATGTCGATATGGCCGAGTGACATCAGCAGCTTGGGCATGACTGGCGCTATGACGCCGAAACCGATCGTATCGATCAGGACCGCCGCCAGCGCGAGCGGCACCGCGCGATTGTCGAAGCGCATTCTTCCTCCCCGTTCGGTCCGGTCGTTCGTTCGACTCGGCCCGCCTGTCGATGATCAGTGTGCCCGCTTTGTGGGCGCACGCAAACGAGCCCGAAAATCCTCCCCCGCCAGGGGGGGTGGCAGCCGCAGGCTGACGGAGGGGGAGGACGGCTTCTACATAGCGCCGTGCTTCCTCCCCCTCCGTCGCTATCGCGACACCTCCCCCTAGCGGGGGAGGATTGTTGGTCAATGGCCCCGCCCAAGCCTCCCCGCCCGTCCGCGAGGGGCAGGCGGCGCCGTCCGTCACGCGAAGCGCGCGACCAGATTGTCGAGCGTCTGGCTGGTGCCGTTGGCGACACCGAGCTTGATATATTCGTCCAATTGCTCGTCGGAGCGACAGATGATCTCGACGATCATTCGCGTGCCGCCGGGCTGCGCCGACAGGCTGACCCGGCCGGTCGCGCCGAGCGCTTCGAATTCGAGCAAATGCGGCGGCTCGATCCGTTGATAGGTGCCGGTGAACGCCATATGCTCATGGCTGGGCGAGGCGAACAGGAAGCTGCCGCCGATCCGCAGGTCGATCTCGCACCGCGTCAGCGGCTTACCGCCGGCGTCCCACCACAGGGTCATCTGCGCCGGGTCGGTCCACGCCTCGAACACCGCTTCGGGCGGGGCGGCGAGGTCGCGGATCAGGCGAATGGCATGGGCATCGCGATCGATCGAAAAGCCGGTTGCCTCGGCGTCGAGAATGGCGGACATCTACTTCTCCTGCTTGTGGTTGGCCGCCTGGGCGGCGAGATGGCGGTCGAGATTGTCGAAGCGGCGTTCCCACTGGACGCGGAAGCGATCGATCCAGTCGGCAGCCTCCTTCATTGCTTCGGCACGCAATCGCCGCGGCCGGCGCTGTGCGTCGCGTCCGCCCTCGATCAGGCCCGCCTGTTCGAGCACCTTGAGATGCTTCGAGATCGTCGGCTGGCTGAGCGCGAAGGGCTGCATGAGTTCCGTCACGGTCGCTTCGCCAAGCGAGAGCCGGGCGAGGATGGCGCGGCGCGTCGGATCGCTGAGCGCGGCGAAGGTCGCGTCGAGCGGAAGTGATTCGATAGCCATATGGCTATATAGATATATGGCTATATGTGAGTCAAACGGCTGGGCTGCGCGCTCGTCCCACCGTGCTTCCTGGCGCGAGCATTCCTCAGCCCGGCATCGTCTCGAATATCGTCAGGCCGTCCGGCATGGCGACCCAGTCGGGCTTGTCGCGCAGGAAGATCGCGATCGCGGGGCGGAACTGCGCCGGATCGTCGAGCGATCCCGCGTAGATCGTATGGCTGTCGTGCACGCCATGAATGCCGCCGAACACCAGCCCCCCGCAGTCGGGGCAGGAATTGCGCGTCGCGGTGCCGCGGATCGCGGGCGAATGGAATTGATGCGCGCGTCCGGTGATCGACAGTGCGCTCGCCGGGAAGTTCATGAAGGGAATGAAGCCCGATCCCGACGCCTTGCGGCAATCGGTGCAATAACAGAAGCCCATGCCATCGGGCGCGCCGACCGCCTCATAGCGTAATTGCCCGCACAGGCAGCCGCCGGTGATCGTCATGTGCGTTCGCCTCGCCGTTTGCCGTTGTTCTTGAGCGCTTCGCGCCTGCTCAGGCCGCTTAGCCTTTGTTGGTTCGCCGCGACATAGCGCGCGACCTCGTCCGGCTCGGTCCAGGCATATTGCCGCAGCGCCCAGCCGATCGCTTTCCTCAGAAAGAACTCTTCCGACCCGATCGACGGCTCGATACAGGCATAAAGCAGGGCGAGATCGGTATCGCTCTTGGCCGGCAGTTGGCAGAGAATCGCGCTGCGCCGTTTCCACATGTCCCAGTCGGTCGACCAGGCGCGCATCGTCGCCGCCATCGCCGCGCGGTCGTTTTGCAACAATTCCCACAGGCGGTGTCCGGCTATCTCGTCGACATAGTCCCACCAGGCGCCGCTAACGATCATCTCCTCGTACATCGGCAGCACATCGATATGCTGGAAACGCTTGGCGGCCTTGACCGCGCTCAGTTCGATGGCGGCATAGCGCTCCTCACGCCAGGTGGCGCCGCGCCACAATGCCAGCACATCGGCCTGCCAGGCGGCGCTGTCGGGCCAGTCCAGCCCGGCGAATACTTCCCTGAGCGCTGCCCGCCGTGGCACGCTCGACGCGCCGAGATACGGCATGGCCGATTTCATATACGCCTGCATTGCCGGTGCCCGTTCGGGTTCCGCTACGGCGGCCAGTGCTTCGCGTACCCGTATCGTCAGGGGCTTTCCCGCCGCGTCGGAATGTGTCATCCCCGGACCATACCCGATATTCAGATTCGAACAAAAGGAGAGGTTTGATGGCATCCGCTGCCGAACTGGAACGACCGGCC
Organism: uncultured Stakelama sp.; assembly: GCA_964521615.1. Classification (GTDB taxonomy): domain Bacteria; phylum Pseudomonadota; class Alphaproteobacteria; order Sphingomonadales; family Sphingomonadaceae; genus Sphingomonas. Next base: position 205,933 of record CAZFTL010000001.1, read on the forward strand.
GATACGCTGGATGCGTTTCGCACCGAAGTGCGCGCGTGGCTCGCCGCCAATTTTCCGCCCTCGCTGAAGGGCAAGGGCAATGCGCTGGCCAGCGTCGAGGGGCCGACCCAGGAAACGCCCGAAATGACCGCCTGGCGGCTCGCGATGGGCGAAAAGGGCTGGGGCGTTCCGACCTGGCCGAAGGAATATGGCGGCGGCGGCCTCAGCCGGGCCGAGGCGCGCGTGCTGGCCGACGAAATGGCGCGCGCCGATGCCTGGAACCCGATCGGCGGCATGGGCGTGATGATGTTCGGCCCGACCCTGCTCGAATACGGTAACGAAGCGCAGAAGCGCGAGCACATCCCGGCGATCGCAAAGGGCGAAGTGCGCTGGTGTCAGGGCTATTCGGAACCCAATGCCGGCTCCGACCTCGCCAACCTCCAGACCTTCGCCGAGGACAAGGGCGACCATTATGTCGTCAACGGTCAGAAGACCTGGACCTCCGGCGGGCAATGGGCAGACAAATGTTTCTGCCTGGTGCGGACCGACAAGTCCGACAAGCATAAGGGCATCAGCTTCCTGTTGATCGACATGACGTCGCCGGGCGTCGAGGTGAAGCCGATCAAGATGATCAGTGGCATGTCGCCTTTCTGCGAGACCTTCTTCACCGATGTGAAGGTGCCGAAGGAGAATCTGGTCGGCGAGGAAGGGCAGGGCTGGACGATCGGCAAGCGCCTGCTCCAGCACGAGCGCACCAACCTCTCGGGCGGCGGGTCGCGGCTACAGCCGAGCGGTCCGGGGTTGCCCGACATGGCCAAGAAATATGTCGGCGCCGATGCGGAGGGGCGAATCGCCGACCCCGATCTGCGCGCGCGGATCGCCAAGTTCGAGATGGACTGGCGCGCCTTCCTGCTGACCGCGATGCGCGTCCAGGCGGAATCGAAGGCCGCGGGCGGCGTGTCCGAAGTGTCGTCGATCCTCAAGACGATCGGTACCAAGCTCGGCCAGGAACGCGCCGAACTGACGATCGAGATAGAGGGGCTGAAGGGGTTGGGCTGGGAAGGCGAAGGCTTCACCGAGGCCGAGCTCCACGCGGTCCGCGCATGGCTCTTCGGCAAGGCGACGACCATTTACGGCGGCTCGACCGAAATCCAGAACAACGTGATCGCCAAGCGCATCCTCGGGATGCTCGATCACCAGTAGTTCCGTCACCCCGGCGAAAGCTGGGGCCTCACGCCGCACAGGGTGCGCTTGCCGCACAAGATCCCGGCTTTCGCTGGGATGACGAGGGAAGAATAGAGATGGCAGTCCTCAACGAAGAACAGACGATGCTGCGCGACATGGCGCGCGACTGGACCCGCAACGAGAGCCCGGTGACGGCGTGGCGCAAGGTGCGCGATGCCAATGACGCGACCGGCTATGATGCCACGGTCTATGGCGAGATGGCACAGATGGGCTGGGCCGGGATCGTCATCCCGGAAGCGCACGGCGGGTCCGATTTCGGCTGGCTGAGCCTCGGCCTGGTGATCGAGGAGCTCGGCCGCACACTGACCGCAAGCCCGCTCTCGGCTTCGGCGGTGGCGGCGTCGGCGATCGTGCTGGGCGGCAGCGACGCGCAGAAGGCCAAATGGTTGCCGCAGATCGCGAGCGGCGACCTGGTCGCGACCTTTGCGCTCGACGAAGGTCCGCGCCATGACCCCGAGAACATCAAGACCCATGTCAGCGGCGGGAAGCTCAGCGGCACCAAGGCATTCGTCGCCGAGGGCGACAGCGCCGGCCTGTTCGTCGTCGCGGCGGCCGATGGCCTGTATCTGGTCGATGGCGGCGAGGCCGGCGTATCGCGGTCGCGCCGCCAGCTGACCGACTTCCGCAGTCATGCGGAGGTGACGTTCGACTCGGTCGATGCCGACAAGCTGGCCGAGGGTGGCGACAAATTGCTCGATCAGGTGCTCGACCGCGCTCGCGTCGTCGCCTCGGCCGAGATGCTGGGCATGGCGCAGCAGGCGTTCGAGACGACGCTCGACTATCTCAAACAGCGTCGTCAGTTCGATCAGGTGCTCTCGACCTTCCAGGCGCTGCAGCATCGCATGGCGGGCTTGTACAGCGATATCGAGCTGATGCGCTCGGCGGTCGAGGCCGGCCTGGCGGCGATCGATGCCGGCGGCGACACCCGTCAGGCCGCGCTGCTCGCCAAGACCAAGGCGAACGAGGTCGGTCACGCGATGAGCCGCGAAATGATCCAGCTTCACGGCGGTATCGGCATGACCGACGAATATGACGCCGGATTCTATCTCAAGCGGATGCGCGTACTGGAAGCGGTATGGGGAAATGCCGCGTATCTCCGGGACCGCTTCGCGCGCCTCAACGGCTATTGATGGATTGTACCATTCTGACCCTATTTCCGGGATCGGGTTTGGCCGGTTCCGGAAATATGAGGCTGTGCCAGTTCTACGACGAGACGAGATTACATAGCGATTTGCAACGCGACTAACGCTTGACGTAGCGTCACCCATCGTGCCTATTCGAGTTATGGGTATGGAGCCAGAAAAAAGGCCCGGCCCACATGGGGAGAGGCACATGATCAAGACAAGGTTGCTTTGCGCCTGCGCGATTTCCGTAATTGCGGTATGCGCGGCCTCGCCGTCGGCGGCCCAATCCGCTCCTGCGGCATCGTCAGACCAGGATACGACTAGCGCGCCGGACATCATCGTCACCGGATCGATCATCAAGGGTACGCCAGAAGACGCCGCATTGCCGGTCAACGTCATCGGCGCCGACGAATTGCAGAAACAGGGCGCTCCCTCGGCGGTCGAATTGCTCAAGGCATTGCCGACGTCGAGCGCCGTGCTCGGAGATTCGAACCAGTTCGACAGCCGGTCGCAGGGGGCGGAAGGTATCGCCACTGCCAATCTGCGCGGCCTGTCGCCGCAGCGTACCCTGGTGCTGCTCAACAGCCGCCGCCTGGTTACCGCGGGCAACGGCGTGCCGGCGGTCGATATCAACCTCATCCCGTCGGCCGCGATCGGGCGTATCGAGGTCCTCAAGGATGGCGCAGCCGCGACCTACGGATCGGACGCGATCGCGGGCGTCGTCAATTTCATCACGCGCACCGATCAGGAGGGCTTCCAGGTTGCCGGCACGTATCGGTGGGTCAAGGACACCGATGGCGACGTCGATGCGTCGATAAGCTACGGCCATAGCGGCAACGGATTGCGCTTCCTGGCGGCGATCGGGTTCAACAAGCGCGGGCAATTGCTGGCGCGCGATCGCGCCTTCGCGGTGCAGCCGTACCTCAATAACCCCCAGGGCGGCTGGAGCGGCGGCGGCAATCCCGCCACGTTCCTGGGGCTGGCCGCCAACGGCGCGCCGACCACCGGGCTGATGGCGGATTCGAGCTGCGTATCGCTTGGCGGGTACAAGGGCGCCAACGGGCGCTGCTACACGCAATATTCGGGGTTCGATGCGCTGACCGAACTCGAAAAGCGGGTGACCGCCTTTGTCGATACCGAAGTCGATCTTGGCGGCAGCACGAAATTCGAGGTGACGGCGCTTTATGGGCGCACCACGGTGCCGCACTATCTCACGTCGCCGTCCTACATCCTGACCCAGGCGCCTTCACTGGCGTCACGAGGTGGCGTCAATCCGACGCCGTTCGTCACCGGCTTCTATGTGCCGGCGACCAATCCGGGCTATATCGCCTATGCGGCGGCCAATCCCGGCATCTTCCCCGGCTCCACGACCGGCGTTGTCTTCCCGCTGCTGCTGTTCCGCCCTTTCATGGCTGGCGGCAACCCGTCGACGCTGGATGGTTCGGACGAAACCGGCTCGGCGCGCGGCATGCGCAAGTCCGAATCGATCCGCTTCACCGCCGAATTGCGCGGCAAGCTGGCGCCCAAGATCGACTGGACCGTGTCGGCGACCTACCACCAATATTATCGCTATATCGACGGTTACGATTCGTTCGGTGATCGGGTCCAGCTCGCGCTGCGCGGCTTCGGCGGTCCGAATTGCAACATCGCCGCCAACCAGCCGGGTCAGAATGGCTGCATGTGGCTCAATCCGTTCGGCAACGCCGTGACGGCCGGTGCCGTCAACGGCACGACCAACCCGCAAGGCAATGCCGCGCTCGCCAACAGCAAGGCACTGGCCGACTGGTTCTTCGTCCGGTCAAGCACGCAGGTCGATTCGCAGCTGTTCGTGCTCGACGCCAATGTCAGCGGGTCGACGGGCATCAAGCTGCCCGGCGGCGACGTCCAGTTCGGTGTCGGCGGGCAATATCGCTACAATTGGTTCGACACCCGATATGGCGCGAACAGCAATATCGCGGTCAATCCGTGCCGTGACACGCCGATCACCGGCCAGACCGACCCGACCAAATGCTCGCCGCTGTCCGGGACGACGCCCAGTGCCCCCAACGGCGCCTATGCCTTTCTCGGGACCGGCCGCGACAATTTCCTGAAGGGCGGCGTCAAGGCGGTCTTCGCCGAATTGCAGCTGCCGGTGTTCGACAGCTTCAACGTCCAGGCGGCGGTTCGCTACGAGGATTATGGCGGCCAGGTCGGATCGACCATCGATCCTCAGGTTCGCGCGCGTTGGCAGGTGACCAATTGGCTCGCGTTCCGCGGCGGCTATGGCACGACCTTCCGCGGCCCGACGCTGGCCAACATCACGACCAATTTCGTTACGTCGTTGCAACTGATCGGATCGACCTTCACGCCGGTGGACGTTTACGGCAATCCTGCCCTCAAACCTGAATCGTCGGAGAACTGGTCGGGCGGCGTGCTGCTCAAGTTTGGCGGGTTCAACGCCAGCGTCGACTATTTCCACTACGGGTTGAAGGACGTCATCGTCACCGATCCGCTGGCGGCGATGGTAGCGACCTTGTTCCCGACCGGATCGCCGAATACTTGCGCCGCCAATCCCGCATTGGCCGCGCGGTTCACCTTTTCGACCGGTTCCTGCACCGCCGCCACGACCGTCGCCAACGTGGCGCGCGTAAAGACCGTGCTGCAGAATGGCGCGACGTTGCGCGACGAAGGTATCGACTTCAGCGCGAATTACCGGGCCAGCGACCTGTTCGGTTCGGGCGTCAGGTTCGGGGTTGGCGTGGACGCCACCCGCGTCCTCCACGATCGGATCAGCGCGATCTATGTCGAAGGGGTCAAGGTGTCGTCGGCGTTCGATGGCGTCGGCCTGCTCAACTACCAGTCGACGCTCTATCCCGTGCCCAAATGGAAGGGGCAGGCTTATGTCGATCTCGGTGCGGGGGCGATCGATGCCCGCTTGACGGTCAATTATACCGGCGGCCTGCACGATCAGCGTGCCGATACCCATAGCGGGCCTTTCGCGCCCGATCTGTCGGTGTCGACGACCGGGACGGTCCTGACCCAGGGGGCGAATTTGAACGAATTCATCTCCGCGGACTTCAACGTCCGGGTCAAATTGCCGTGGAAGAATATCGTGTTGACCGGCACCGTGTTCAACATCTTCGACGCCCAGCCGCCATTCGCGCGCGAGGACTATAATTACGAGCCATTCGTCGGAAATCCGTACGGCCGGATGTTCAAACTCGGCCTGTCGACCAAGTTCTGACCTTGACCGGCTGACCTCTATCCCGGCCCCGTCGCGCCAGACCAGCGCGGCGGGGCCTTGTTTTGCCACGATACGAAAGGTCGCTGCCGCCGTGTCCTCCCCAACGCAATTTCCCGAAGTCCGTGCGACTCTGGCGCCGAGACGCCGCGGGCTGACATTGATGCTCCTGACCTTCGCCTATTTCTTCAGCTACATGGATCGTCAGATCCTGGCGATCCTGCAGGAAGACATCATCAAGGACCTGCATCTGAGCGATGCCCAGATGGGTATCCTCGGCGGGATGGCTTTCGCGATTTTCTATGCCGGCCTGGGCATTCCCGTCGCATGGCTCGCCGATCGCAGCAATCGCGTGCGGATCATTGCCGGCGCGCTCGCGATCTGGAGCGCGTTTACCGCGCTTGGCGGGCTTGCCGCCAATTTCTGGCAGCTTCTCGGCGCGCGTATCGGCGTCGGTATCGGTGAGGCTGGGTCGAGCCCGCCGAGCCATTCGATCATCGCCGATCTGTATCCGCCGGACAAACGCGCCTCCGCCATGTCGGTCTATTCGCTCGGCGTCGGGCTGGGGGCGGCGTTCGGCACGATCATCGGCGGGGTGGTCGCGACCTATTACGGCTGGCGCGTCGCGATGTATGTGATCGGCTTGCCCGGATTGCTTCTCGCGATCGTCATCTGGGCCTTGGTGCCCGAGCCCAAGCGTGGTCTGTCGGATGCACAGATCGCGATGGACGCCACCACCGAACCGACGCTGATCGACGGCTTTTCGACCTTGTTCGGCAATCGGGCCGCGCTGCATCTCGTGGCCGGCTTCACGCTTACATCGATGATCGGCTACGGCCTGACCGCGTTCGGGCCAAGCTTCATGCAGCGCTCGTTCGGTTTCACCAAACTCGATATCGCGCTGAAGGTCGCACCGGTCGGCGCGATCATCGTCGCCGTGGCCGCGGTGGTCAGCGGGCGCATCGCGGATCGCCTGACACGCAGCCGGGGGTTGTACAGCCAATCGTTCATGGTGGCGATTTTCAAGACGATCGGCCTCCCGCTGAGCCTGTGCTTCTATGCTGCCAGCAATCCTACGTTCGGCGTCGGCGCGTATTTTCTGTCGATCCTGTTCTCGACCGCCTATCTCGGCGTGACGTTCGCGCTGATCCAGTCGGAGGCGCCGGTACGACTGCGCTCGACCTGGGCGGCGATCACCTTGCTCATCAACAACATGATCGGGCTCGGGCTGGGGCCGTATCTGGTCGGCAAGATGAGCGACCTGCTGAAGCCGACTTATGGCGTCGAATCGCTACGCTATTCGATGTTCGTGTTTGCCGCGATCACCCCTTGGGCGATCTTCCATTATTGGCGCGCAGGCGTGCTGCTGAAACGCCAGGCCGTGATCTGACCGAACGCCGACTGTCAGTCGGCCCGCTAGGGAGACCCGGTCTTAGCTCTCCGCGGCGCGGTCGTCGAACATGCCGAAGGCGAGCGTGGAGGCGTACATCGCCACCGCACGGTCGCGCGGCATTGCCGACGCCCATTTGCGCATGTCGAACGCGGCGTTCTGCAGCGCCATCAGCGACTGGCTGACGATCATCGCGTCGACCGGCCGGATCGAGCCTTCGGCGGCACCATCGGACAGCATCCCGGCATAGCGCCGCGCGATTCGATTCGAGCGGTCGAGCATTGCCTGGCGCACCTGGCGGGGGAGGCCGGTCAGCGCGGTGGTGCGCAGCAACGGGCCGCGTTCGGAAAATTGCACGTCGAGCAGGGTCGCGATGATGCTCGACAGCCGGTGCCACCAGTCGCCCGAGCTGTTCTCGCCGACCTGCAGGGTCTCGGTGATCGTGTCGAAACTGCGTTTGTAGCAAGCAATGACCAGATCGTCCTTGGCATCGAGATGATGGTAGAAGCTGCCCTTGGTGACGTTGAGTTCGGAGGCGATGCGCTGGACCGACGCGCCCCGATAGCCGAGCTCGTTGATCAGGCGCGTGGCGGCGCGCAGGAATGCTTCGCGGCCGGGTTCGGCTTCCTCATGCTCGATGTCGAGGATCGCGGGTTCCCATTTTGCATCGGGGACGGCGATGCCATGACGGAACATGTCCATCAGCCGCGCCTCGACCCGCTCGAACTGATCGAGGTCGTACCGGGTGATCCACGCCGGGATCCAGAAAGTGTTCTCGAGCAGAACGTGCGCCCGCGCGCCGTACAGGTCCTTGAGGCGCCGGTTCTCGGGCTCGTCGCCCCACAGCGCGCGCGTCTTGCGGAAGATTTCGCGCCACGCGGCCATCAGCCGGCCGAGCATCGGCTCTTCCATCGCGCGCAGGTCGCTGAGAGTCGCCAGCGCACGTTCCTCGTGCTCGCGGATGCGTGCGAACCGCTCCATGTTGAGCGACAGATAGCGCGCCACGCGCGCCTCCGGCGTCGCCTCCGCCTGCGCGGTATCGAGCATCTCGCCAAGCGTTTCGAGCGTATGTTCGAAGCATGCCTGCGCGAGATCTTCCTTGCGCTTGAAATAATAGGTCACGCTGGTCGTGTTCAGCCCGACGCGCCGTGCGACGTCGGCGAAGGTCATGCCCTTCGCGCTCTGTTCGTTGATCGCCTCGGAAGCGGCAGCCAGGATCGCATTGCGTTTCGCCCTGAAACGCTTCGTCCCCGCAACCTCGTCCCGTTCTGCAGTGTCGGTATGCCCCATCGAGCCAGCTTAACATTTCCGTCACACGGGGCCAGCGGATTCAGCAGCGTCCCGACGCTTTTTCGTTGTTCGCAACGGCCGGTAAAAAGAGGATTCAACGGCTTTACCGAAAACGCGGTACGGTCTAGTCGGAGTCGCGACAGCCACAGGAGAGCAACATCATGGACTTCACGCTGAGCGATCGCGAAACCTATTTCCGAGACCGCGTAAGGACCTTCATCGACAAGGAGATCGCGCCCCGCAATGGCGAGTATCACCAGCAGTCGCACGAAGGCGACCGCTGGAAGGTCATCCCCGTCATCGAAGAGGTGAAGGAGATCGCCAAGGCGCAGGGTCTATGGAATTTCTTCATGCCCCCGCATTCGGGCCAGACCCATGTCGACGACACGTTCGAGTTCGAAGGCGCGCAGCTTTCCAATCTGGAATATGCTCTGTGTGCCGAGGAAATGGGCAAGATCGGCTGGGCTTCGGAATGCTTTAATTGCTCCGCCCCCGATACCGGTAACATGGAAGTCCTGCATCGTTACGGAACGCGCGAGCAGAAGGAGCAGTGGCTCCGGCCGTTGATGGAGGGCAAGATTCGCTCGGCGTTCCTGATGACCGAGCCGGCTGTCGCCTCGTCGGACGCGACCAATATCGAGACGAGGATGGAACGCGACGGCGACCATTACGTCATCAACGGCCGCAAATGGTGGTCGTCGGGTGTCGGCGATCCGCGCTGCGCGGTCGCCATCGTCATGGGCAAGACCAACCTGGAGGCCAAGCGCCATGCCCAGCAGAGCCAGATCCTGGTCCCGCTCGATGCGCCCGGCGTGAAGATCGAACGGATGCTTTCGGTTTACGGGTACGATCACGCGCCGCATGGCCATGGCCAGGTGCTGCTCGAGAATGTCCGCGTTCCGGTCGACAATTTGTTGCTCGGCGAAGGCCGCGGCTTCGAGATCGCGCAGGGCCGGCTCGGACCGGGCCGAATCCATCACTGCATGCGCACGATCGGGGTGGCGGAAACCGGGATCGAGGCGATGGCCAAGCGCCTCCTGTCGCGCGTTGCGTTCGGCAAGCGCATCGCCGATCACTCGATCTGGGAGCAGCGTATCGCGCGTGCCCGGATCGACATCGAAATGACGCGCCTGCTCTGCCTCAAGGCGGCGGACATGATGGACAAGGCCGGCAACAAGTCGGCCCAACTCGAAATCGCAATGATCAAGGTTCAGGCGCCGACCATGGCGCTGCAGATCCTCGACGACGCGATCCAGGCGCATGGCGGCGGCGGTGTGTCCGACGATTTCCCGCTCGCGCACCAATGGGCGGCGATGCGCACGCTGCGCTTCGCGGACGGCCCGGACGAAGTCCATAACCGGGCGATCGCGCGCAACGAGTTCGGCAAATATGCCGACTACAAGGCGGACATTCCGTCGAGCGGGGATCTCGGGGTGAGCCGGTAGGAAAAGAACGTCGCCCCAGCGAAAGCTGGGGCTGCGTGCCACGAGCAAGTAGGCAAATAACGAAAGACCCCGGCATTTGCCGGGTGACGGAGAAGAAATGAAGGCAGCCGTTCTGTTCGAGGCGAAGAAGCCGCTCGAAATCTGCGATGTGACGATCGACAAGCCAGGCCCCCACGAGGTCCTGATCCGCACCGCGGCGTGCGGCGTGTGCCGATCCGATCTGCATTTCGTCGACGGTGCCTATCCGACCCCGTTGCCCGCGATTCCCGGGCACGAGGCAGCCGGCATCGTCGAAGCGGTCGGCGATGAGGTGCGCACGGTCAAGGTTGGCGACGCTGTCGTCACTTGCCTCTCGGCGTTTTGCGGCCATTGCGAATTCTGCGTCTCGGGCCGGATGTCGCTCTGCATCTCGAGCGATACCAAACGTCCGCGCGACGCCGCGCCGCGGCTCAGCCTGAACGGCGAACCCGTCAATCAGATGCTCAACCTGTCGGCCTATGCCGAGATGATGCTGGTGCACGAGCACGCCTGCGTCGCGATCGACCCGGACATGCCGCTGGACCGTGCCGCCTTGCTCGGTTGCGCGGTGACGACGGGGGCTGGCGCGGTGTTCAATGCCAGCCCGGTGACGCCGGGCGAGACGGTCTGTGTCGTCGGGTGCGGGGGCATCGGCCTGGCTGCGGTCAATGCCGCCAGGATCGCCGGCGCGGGCAAGATCATCGCGCTCGATCCGGTGCCGGAGAAGCGCCAGCTCGCCGAGAAGCTGGGGGCCACGCACAGCTTCGACGCGCTGTCGGAAACGGTGGTGCCCGAGGTTGTCGAATTGACCAAGGGTGGGGTCCATCATGCGATCGAGGCGGTCGGCCGGGAAGCGTCGGCGCAGACCGCGGTCAAGGTGCTTCGCCGCGGCGGCACCGCGACGATCCTCGGCATGATGCCGCTCGGCAGTCAGGTCGGCCTGTCGGCACTCGACCTGCTCGGGTCGAAGAGGCTCCAGGGCGGTCTGATGGGCGGCAACCGCTTCCCGGTCGATATTCCCCGTCTGGTCGATTTCTACATGCGCGGGATGCTCGATCTCGACACGATCATCGCGGACCGCATGCCGATCGAGCGGATCAACGACGCGTTCGATGAATTGCGCAAGGGCGATGCCGCGCGTTCGGTGATCACGTTCGGCTAGGGAGAGGCGGATGAGCGAGCATCCCGACGACGCGCCCAAGACGATCGAGGTCGCCGAAAAGGATCGCCTCGATCTCGACAGGCTGGCCGCCTGGATGGAGGCCAATGTCGAGGGGTTCGCGGGGCCGCTCGGCTACACCAAGTTCGCCGGCGGCCAGTCCAATCCGACCTACAAACTCAAAGCGGCATCGGGCGAATACGTTCTGCGGCGCAAGCCGTTCGGCAATTTGCTGCCCTCGGCGCATGCGGTCGATCGCGAATATCGCGTCATCGCCGGCCTCTATCCGACCGGTTTCCCGGTGGCGCGGCCTTATGGCTTGTGCACCGACCCCGACGTGATCGGCACCGATTTCTACGTCATGGGGTTCGCCGACGGGCGCAACATCTGGGACGGCACCATGCCGGACTATGCCCCGGAAGAGCGCACCGGCGTCTACAATGCGATGTGCGACACGATGGCCGCGTTGCACAACACCGATTACGAGAAAGCCGGGCTCGGCGCGTTCGGCAAGCCGGGCAATTATTTCGAGCGCCAGGTCGGCCGCTGGACCAAGCAATATCGCATGGCCGAGACCGAGCATATGCCTGCGGTCGAAAAGCTGATCGAGTTCCTGCCCCGCACGCTGCCGCCGCAGACGCGGACCTCGGTCGTCCATGGCGATTACCGCATCGACAACATGATCTTCCACAAGACCGAAGGGCGGGTGATCGCGTTGCTCGACTGGGAATTGTCGACGCTCGGCGATCCGCTGGCTGATTTCAGCTATTTCCTGATGAGCTGGGTGACCGCACCCGAGGGCCGCTCGGGCGTGATGGGAAAGGTCGGTGGCGACAGCGGCATCCCGACCCTGGAGCAGATGGTCGACCGCTATTGCGCCGCTACCGGTCGCGACGGCGTGCCCGACCTCAACTGGTATTTCGCCTACAACCTGTTCCGCCTGACCGGCATCGTCCAGGGAATCAAGAAACGCATCGTCGAAGGGACGGCCTCGTCGGCGCAGGCGGAGAAGTCCGCGGCAGGCGTCTATCGCTTGGCCGACGCGGCGTGGGATTTCGCGCAGAAGGCGGGGGCGTAGATAGCTCGTCGCCCCGGCGGAGGCCGGGGCCACTGGCCGTATCGCGCCGCTGCCAAAGGCCCCGGCCTCCGCCGGGGCGACGGATTTGAAAAGGAGAGGGCAATGTCGTTATTCGACCTGACCGGAAAGGTCGCCGTCGTCACCGGATCGTCGCGCGGGATCGGCAAGGCGAGCGTCTTCGAACTCGCCGAGCATGGTGCGAAGGTCGTGGTGTCGAGCCGCAAGCAGGACGCGTGCGATGCAGTCGCCTCGGAGATCAACGCCAAATATGGCGACGGCACCGCGATCGCGATCGCTGCGAACATCTCCGACAAAGCCGGCCTTCAGCACTTGGTCGACGAGAGCCGGCGCGCGTTCGGCAAGATCGACATCCTTGTCTGCAACGCTGCGTCCAATCCCTATTACGGGCCGCAGGCGGACATCAGCGACGAGCAATTCCGCAAGATTCTCGACAACAACATCGTCTCGAACCACTGGCTTATCTCCATGGTCGTGCCCGAAATGCGCGAGCGCAAGGACGGCGCGATCATCATCATCTCCTCGATCGGCGGCCTGCGCGGATCGACGGCGATCGGGGCCTATTGCATCTCCAAGGCGGCCGACATGCAGCTCGCGCGCAATCTCGCGCACGAATATGGTCCCGACAATGTGCGCGTGAACTGCATCGCACCCGGTCTGGTGAAGACCGATTTCGCCCGCGCCCTGTGGGAAAATCCGGAGCGGCAGAAGGCGGCAAATTCAACTGTCCCGCTGCGTCGGATCGGCGAGCCGGAGGATATTGCCGGCGGGGTGGTATTCCTGGCGTCGAAGGCGGCGGCATTCACCACGGGGCAGACCATCGTGATGGATGGCGGGGTTACGATTTAGTCCCGCCGTCGCCCCGGCGAAGGCCGGGGCCGCCGGGTTGCGGACACCAAACATAGCGGCCCCGGCCTCCGCCGGGGCGACGGAGTAGGATAATGGCACGTTTCACCGGCAAATCGATCATCGTCACCGGCGCGGGCTCCGGCATCGGTCGCGCTTCCGCGACGCTGTTCGCGGCGGAAGGCGGCAGCGTCATCGCCGCCGACAAGACCGAGGCGGTGCACGAGACCGTCGAGGCGATCCGGAAGGCTGGCGGCATCGCCAAAGGCATCCAGATGGACGCTGGCGATGAAGGTGATGTCGAACGCACCGTCGCGCTCGCGGTAGCCGAACATGGCGGCCTCGACATCATCTACGCCAATGCCGGCATCTCGGGCGGGATCACCGGGATACTCGACAGTTCAGTGGAGCTCTGGACCGAGGTCTTGCGCGTGAACCTGATCGGCCCGTTCCTCGCGATCAAGCATGGCGCGCCGGAAATCATCAAGCGTGGCAAGGGCGCGATCGTCTGCACGGCGTCGGTCGCGGGCATCCGCTCGGGCGCCGGCGGGCCGGCCTATTCGGCGTCCAAAGCGGGCGTCATCAACCTCGTCACCACCGCCGCGCAGCAGCTCACCGGGACCAATGTCCGCGTCAACGCGATCTGCCCCGGCCTGATCGAGACGGGCATGACCGCGCGGGTGTTCGAATATGCCCGCGCCAACGACAAGATGGACAAGGTCGGCCGGCTCAACCCGCTGAAGCGCGCGGGCGTGCCCGAGGAAATTGCGCGGGTCGCCTTGTTCCTGGCAAGCGATGACGCCAGCTATGTCAACGGCCAGCATTGGGCGGTCGATGGCGGTCTGTCGTCGAGCCATCCGGTCACGCGCCAGGAGTTCGGCAAGCCCGCGGTTTGAGGAGCGCGCGATCATGAGTCTGACCGATCAACGTGTCCTGGTCGTCGGCGGCGCATCGGGCATCGGCCACGCCGTCGCCCGGGCCGCCATCGCCGAGGGCGCGCGCGTGACGATCGGCTCGACCAACGCCGACAAGGTGGGGGCGGCCGCGGCCGCGCTCGGCGCCGAAGCAGCGGTCATCGATGTTCGGGACGAGGCCGGCGTCGCGGCGTATTTTGCCGGAGCGGGTCGCTTCGATCACATCGTCACCACGGCGGGCGACTGGGGCGGCCAGCGTGGCAAGTCGCTCAAGGAACTCGATCTCGATGCCGCGCGGTCGTCCTTCGACGTGCGTTTCTGGGGGGCGCTCGCGCTCGCCAAGCACGGCGCCCTTGCCGAGCATGGCTCGCTTACCCTCACCGACGGCACGTTCGCGCATATGCCGATGAAGGGAAGCGTGGTCTCTACCGCCGCGGCGGGCGCGATCGAGCATATGGCCCGCGCGCTGGCCGCCGAACTCGCGCCGATCCGCGTCAATTGCGTATGCCCCGGCCTGATTCACACCGCCGTCTGGGATGCGGTCCCGCCCGAGCGCTTCGCGGCGATGTCGGCGAGGCAGCTCATCCCGCGCGCCGGTACGCCCGACGAAGCGGCCGAGGCCTATCTTTACCTGATGCGCGCCGGCTACACGACCGGCCAGGTGATCCTGGTCGAGGGCGGTAGCCTGCTCGGCCGCTGACGACGGAGACGCGGATGCTGTTGATCATGGGTACCGTACGGCTGCCGGCAGCCGCGCCGAGGATGGTTGCTTCACGTACGCCTATGCGCAGGACGTGTTCGATCCGACCCTGATCCATGTCGTCGAGCGCTGGCGCGATCGCGAGGCGCTCAAGGCTCATGGCGCGTCGCCACACATGGCCGAATGGCGCGCGGCTGCGGGCGACATCGGCCTGCACGATCGCGATTTGAAAGTGTACGAGGCCGACGACGGCACACCGCTCTGATCGCCGTTTGACAGACTCGCCGCCGCACCGCACCCTGCCGTCCGCAGGCAAGGGAGAGGGGCGATGCGCAGGATTTTCATTGGCTTGACGGCGCTCGTCATGGTGGCTGGCGTGGCACCGGCCTTTGCCCAGGACAGCGCCGACAGCAGCGACGGCACCAGCGAGATCATCGTCACTGGCTCACTTTTGCAGAGGCGTCCGTCTGCCGGTGCGCTGAACCTGGCCACTCCCGCTACACCGCCAGCGTCGGTGCAGATGCTTCGTCGCACCGCTGATTTCGCGATCCAGCAGGTGGTTGTCGCAAGCGATACTGTCGACGAGGACCAGGCAAGGCAGGAAGTGCTGGCGATGGTGCGCAAGGCGGTAGACCTTGCCCGCGGATCGGGCGTGCTCGTCGCCAGCGGCGACCTCGTGGTCGAGCCGTTGACGGTCGCCAATTATACCGATCTCAAGGTACTCGACGGCGACGATGACGATAACGATCCCGATGATAAGATCGAGGGGCAGTTCGTGAAGTTCCTGGTCAAGGTGCCGCTGGCGCCCGGGATCGACGCCAAGACGGCACTCACCAAGATCGACCAGTTCATCAAGAAAGTGCCGCAGGTCGGTCGCGCCGAGATGAAACCGTTCAGCGAACTCACGCTCAGCGTGGTCAATCCCGAACAATATCGCGGCGCGATCATCGATCTGGTGGCGAAGGACACGGCGGCGACCAGCGCCAGATTCGGGCCCGGCTATGGCGTCGAGGTGACCGGGCTCGACAAGCCGGTGCAATGGAAGCGTGCGAGCCTGACCGAGGTGCAGTTGTACCTGCCTTCGAACAGCACGACGCGGCCGCGCAATTGATCATCGGGGAGGGGAACACCATGCGAATCGTTCTTGGGGGCCTGATCGCGCTCTCCGCCGTCGCCACCGCCCTGCCGGCCGTCGCGCAGGAGGTCATCGTCACCGCGCAACGGCGAGGGCCGGGCGATTATAATAACGGCTTTGCCGCCGGTATGATTTCCGCCCAGCGGTCGATCATCAATCTCCGCCGCCCGGCCGACTATATCGTGCGCAGCGTGAAGCTGATCGGCGATGCGCGTGATGCGACGGTGCGGATGAACGACATCAACGCGACCTTGCGCAACATGATCGCCGCGGCGCCCAAGGCCGGGGTCGAACTCGCGCTGGGCGACTATGTCGTCGAGCCGTTGACCGAGGCCAATTATCGCAACCTGGCCTATGCTGGCGACGGACGGCCCGATACGTCGATGACCACGTTCCTGGTCAAGGTGAAGCTGGTCCCCGGCATGGATATTCCGGCGGCCAAGGCGACGATCGATCGCTTCATCGACTCGGTGCCCAAGGTCGGGCGCTCGACCCTGGCGACAAGCGGCGAACCGACCCTGTCGATCGTAAATCCGGACCAGTATCGCGCGCAGATAGCCGACCTGATCGCCGCCGACGCCGCCAGAATGTCGGCGAAATTCGGTCCGGCCTATGGTGTCGAGGTCACCGGGCTAGACCGCCCGGTCGAATGGACCCGCGCGAGCCCGCTCGACGTCTTCCTGTACCTGCCATCCGCCTACACGGTGACGCGGAAGTGAGTGCTTTCCGCTCCCCGTAAGGGAGGGGATCAAGGGGAGGGCCGGCGACGGGCGAGGCTCGACGCCCTGTCCGGAGCTATTTTGTCGAATGGCTCGATAATCTCGGAATACGGTGCTGGCGCGCTGCGCGCGCACTCACCCCCGGCCTCTCCCTTGCAGGGAGGGGAGTGCTACACTCCCAGCCGCGCCTTGAAGAAGGCGATGACGTCTTCGGCTGCCTGTTTGGTCGGCTGGCCGGGTGCGTCGATCAAATCGCCGGTCATGACGCTGTGCGGCGGCTTGCCGGCGCGGGCCATCGGGCCGTCGGGATTGGCGGCGCTGTCGGGCAGGACGGTGCCGTGGAACGCGGCGCCGAATTCGGCGCGCAGAGTGTCGAACCGCTCCGCTCGGCTGAGCGCATCGCCCTCGAACCGATAGGCGCGCAGTTCGAGCCCGTCGCGGGCGCGGTCCTTGACGCAGGCGAGGTCGGCCGGCGAAATATCGAGCGCCTTGTGATCGAACGGTGGCATGCTCGGTTGCGACAGCGCCGGCGCGACGACGACCGGGTCGACAGCCATCGCCAGCGCGAAGCCGCCAGTCAGGCACATGCCGATGACCCCCACCCCTGGCCCGCCGCATTCTTCCTGCGCCCGACGGGCGAGCGGCCGGAGCCAGTCGACGACCGGGCTTGCCTGGTTGGCGCGGAACAGCGTGAATTCTCGGCTGACGCACAGGCCCAGGGTGGTGCCGAGCCCGGTCCGCTCGCGATTGCTCGCATCGGGCTTGCCGAGCAGGATCGGGGCATAGACTCGCATTCCGGCGTCCGCGATCCAGCGGCAGAAGCGTGCGAGCGGCGGGGTGAAGCCGAACACTTCGTGGATGACGATGACAGCGGGACCGGTGTCGCCGATCGTCAGGACTGGCTTGGTGTTGCCGTTGAACGTGAAATCCCGCCGCGCGAAATCGCTGATATCGCGCGACAGGTCCGCCATTTCAGCCGCGCGGCTCGCGCTTGCGGATCAACCCTTCCTGCGCGACGCTCGCCACCAGTCGGCCGTCGCGAGTAAAGATGCTGCCCCGGTTCATGCCGCGGCCATGGCCGGCCCAGGGGCTGTCCATCGCGTAGAGCATCCACTCGTCGGCGCGGAATTCCTCGTGAAACCACATGGCATGATCCAGGCTCGCGGTCTGCATGCCCGGGGTCATCCAGTTGACGCCGTGCGGCATCATGCTGGTCGCCATCAGCCCCATGTCGCTGGCATAGGCCAGGATCGCGCGATGCATCGCCGGATCGTCGCCGAGCGGCGCAACCGCGCGGATCCAGGTGTAGTTGATCGGATCGCGCTTGGCCGGGCTGATCCAGTTGCGCGGATAGAGCGGCTTGACCTCGATCGGGCTCGACCAGCGCAGGAAGCGCTCGCGACCGGCTTCGGGCAATTCCTTCGCCGCTTCCTGGCGCAGTTCCGCCTCGGACTTCAGATCCTCGGGCGGCGGAATGTCGGCGGGGGAGGCGTCCTGATGATGGAAACCGTCCTCATCGACCTGGAACGATGCCGCCATGTTGAGGATCGGCTGGCCGTTCTGCGTCGCGATCACGCGGCGCGTGGCGAAGCTCTTGCCGTCGAAATCGCGCACCACGCGATAGATGATCGGCAGCGCGTCGTCGCCCGCGCGCATGAAATAGACGTGCAGCGAATGCGCGCCCTTGCCCTCGGTCGAGCGCTGCGCCGCCTGCAAAGCCTGGCCGATCACCTGGCCCCCGAACACGCGGCCCTGCCCGCCGGGGAGCCGCATGCCGCGATAGAGATCGGCATCCAGTTCCTCGACGTCGAGCAGCTTCACCAGTCCCTCGACGAGTTGTTCGGGCGTACGCCGCGGGCGCGGGTTGGGGTCTTCCTCAGCCATCAATAACCGGCGTTACGCGCAATCTTGTCGGCATGGAAGTTGGCGTCGCCGAACATCTCCGCCAGCACGCGCTGGCGCTTCATATAGAAGCCTATGTCATATTCGTCGGTCATGCCGATGCCGCCATGCATCTGGACGCCTTCCTGCACCGCCAGCATCGAGGCGAGGCCGGTCTGCGCCTTGGCGATCGACACGGCTTCCTCGGCACGGTCGGCGCCGGTGTCGAGCATCTGCTGCGCGCGCAAGGTCGCGGCACGGGCCACTTCCATTTCCGAATAGAGATGCGCGGCGCGGTGCTGCAGCGCCTGGAAGGTGCCGATGACGACGCCGAACTGCTTGCGCTGCTTGAGGTAATCGACGGTCATGTCCATCGCCCCGGCGCCCACGCCGAGCATCTCGGCCGAGGCGCCCGCGCGGCCGGCCCGGAGCAGGCGGTTGAGCGGATCGCGGCCGGCATCGACCTCGCCGATCACGGCATCGGCGGTGACTTCGACATTATCGAAGTCGAGCCGCGCGGCGATGCTCGAATCGGCCAGCCGCTCGGGCGTCGCGGTCAGGCCGGTGGCGCCCTTGTCGACCGCGAACAATGTCACGCCATTCTCGTCCGAATCCGACCCCGCGGTGCGTGCTGCGACGATGATCAGGTCGGCGACATGGCCGTGCGTGACGAACTGCTTCTTGCCCGACAGCTTGAAGCCGTTGCCCGAACGCTCGGCCTTCATGCCGACGGTGTCGCGGAACTTGGCCTGCTCGTCGATCGCCAGCGCGGCGACGGTCTCGCCGGCCAGGATGCCGGGATAGAATTTGCCGGCCAGCGCGCTGCCCTTGAGCGCCTCGACCGCGGCGACGGCGGTGGCAAGGAAGGGGGAAGGGGACAGGTTGCGGCCGATCTCCTCGAGCACCACGCCCGCCTCGACATGGCCGAGCCCGAGCCCGCCCTGGTCCTCGCCGATCAGGATGCCGGTGAAGCCCATCTCGGCGAAGGACTTCCACAGATCGCGGCTGAAGCCGTCGGCATTGTTGGTGTCGCGCAGTTCGCGCAGATGTTTGACGGGGGCATGCTCACGCACGAAATCCTTCGCGGTGTCGGCGAGCATCGCCTGTTCGTCGTTGAGGTAGAGAGGCATTCTTTACTCCGTCGCCCCGGCGAAGGCCGGGGCCGCTGGGTTAATGTCGGTCCGCGACAATGCGGCGGCCCCGGCCTTCGCCGGGGCGACGATTATTTGTCCGGCAGCTCGAGAATCCGTTTCGAAATGATGTTGAGCTGCACTTCGCTGGTGCCGCCTTCGATCGAATTGGCCTTGGTGCGCAGCCAGGCGCGCGGTGCCGAACCGTTGTTCGACTCCTCGCTCTCCCATTCGAGCGCGTTCGAGCCGCCGGCCGCCATCATCAGCTCGTGGCGAGACTTGTTCAGCTCGGTGCCGTAATATTTCATCATCGAGGGCTGGGCAGGGTGTGCCTTGCCGGCCTTGAGTTCGTCGATGAACTTTTCCGACATGGCGTTGAACGCTTTGGCGCGCACTTCGAACAACGCCATCTGCGCGCGCAGCACCGGGTCGGCCAGCGTGCCCTGGTCGGTCAGGCCGATCGCCTTCCTGGCGCCGTCGATCAGCGGGTTGCCGCCGCTCGACCCCAGGCCCATTCCGCTGATCATCTCGCGCTCGTGGCCAAGCAGATACTTGGCGACATCCCAACCCTTATTCTCTTCGTAAACAAGGTTTTCCTTGGGCACCTTCACATTGTCGAAGAAGGTTTCGCAGAACGGCGAATAGCCCGAGATCAGCAGGATCGGCTTGGTCGTCACGCCCGGCGTTGCCATGTCGAACAGGACGAAGCTGATGCCCGCCTGCTTGACGCTCTTGTCGGTGCGGACGAGGCAGAAAATCCAGTCGGCGTAATTGGCGTAGCTGGTCCACACCTTCTGGCCGTTGACCAGGTAATGATCGCCCTTGTCCTCGGCCGAGGTCTGCAGGCCGGCAAGGTCCGAGCCGGCGCCCGGTTCCGAATACCCCTGGCACCAGCGGATCTCTCCGCGCGCGATCTTGGGCAGATGCTCCAGCTTCTGGGCTTCGGTGCCGTATTTCAACAGCGCCGGCCCGAGCATCGAGATGCCGAAAGAGTTGAGCGGGTTTCGGCACTTCAGCCGCGCCATTTCCTCGCGCAGGATCTTGGTTTCCGCCGGCGACAGCCCGCCGCCGCCATATTCCTTGGGCCAGTCCGGCACGGTCCAGCCGCGCGCGCCCATCGCGTCCATCCACTGCTTCTGCGCGGGCGTCAGCTTCGACTGGTCGCGGCCGCCCCAGACGGCGTCGGCGTCCGACCGCACCGGCTCGCGCATCTCGGCCGGGCAATTCGCTTCGAGCCAGGCGCGGGTTTCGGCGCGAAAGGTTTCAAGATCTTGGGTCACTTCATTCTCCAAACCGTTCGCCCCGAGCTTGTCGAAGGGCGGGAGAGACAACGTGCTTCGACAAGCTCGGCACGAACAAAATACAGGCGCGCCGCATTATGAAACGGCCCGCATGAACTGGATCATTTCGATCTGATGGCCCTCGGGATCGCGAACGAAGGCGATGCGCATGCCGGGCAGGTCGAACGGCGCGCGCTCGTCGATTGCGCCACTCGCCAACGCATGGGCGTAGGCGCCGTCGACGTCGCCGGTCAGGAAGCCGACTGGCCCGTGACCGCTACCGATCGTCACCTCTCGCCCGTCGGTATTCTGATAGAGGACCAGCGTGAACGCCTCGCCCGGCAACGCCAACATCACCTCGATGATCCCGGGCAGTTCGAACCGGCTGCGTTGCTCGAAACCGAACGTGTCGCGATAGAAATCGGTCATCGCGGCGGCGTCGCGCACCACCAGCTTGAAGAAATTGAGCCGGAACCCGAATGCCGCGACATCGGTACCCGGGGCTTGGGCGGTCTCGGTTCCCCTCATCGTATCGCTCCATGCGCCAGCCGGGCGACGGCGATCGCCTTGTGGTCGCAATAGGTGTCGGCGATCGCCTGAACGCCGATCGGCATGCCGTCGGGATCGACGCCGATCGGGAAGCTGGTTGCCGGCAGCATCGGGAAGGTCGCGAGACCAGGAAAGGCGAATTGCAGCCCGAATGGCGTTGCCTCGCCATCGATGGAGAGCACTCGCTTGGGCAGCGGCGTTGGATCGTGGGGAAAGGCGGTGACGCCGAGGGTCGGCGCGATCACCGCGTCGTAGCTGGCGAACAATTGGTTCCACGCGCGCTTGTTGCGGGCCTGTTCGTCGCGCAGGTCGAACCATTCGATCAGACTCGTCGGCGCCGCACCGTCCTGCGGCACGCCGCGCGCGATCGTGATGTTGAGCATCTTCATATAGGCGCGGTGCTGCGCCTCGAGATCGGGGAGCAGGTCGCTCTGGCGATCGACCGATACGCCGAGATCGTGCAGCGCATCGGCCAATTCGCAGAGCGCGGCGGCAATCGGCGCCGCGACTTTCGCATTGGGATGCGAGTCGAGCACCAGCACGCGATACTCGCTCGCCGGCCGATTGTCGGCCTGTTTGAGCGGGTGGTCCGACAGGATGTCGAGTGCGAGCGCCAGGTCATCGGGCGTCCTTGCCATCGGGCCGATCACCGACAATTCGCCCGGCGCGCCGTCGGTGCCCGGGAAATAGTGGCCGTCGCGGCTGAGCGCGCCGAAGGTCGGCTTGTGCCCCCAGACGCCATTGAACGCGGCCGGCACACGGATCGACCCGCCGATATCGCTACCGAGTTCGAGTGGTATCATGCCTGCGGCAAGCGCGGCGGCGGCACCACCCGACGATCCACCGGCGACGCGGTCGAGATTGTGCGGGTTGTTGGTGCGGCCGTAGATCGGGTTGTTCGCCTGGAGATCGGCGAGCAGCGGCGGAACGTTGGTCTTGCCCAGGATGACCGCGCCGGCGCCCTTGAGCCGTCGTACGGCTTCGGCATCCCGCTGCGCGACGAAATCGCGCGCGGCTTCCATCCCCCAGGTGGTTTTGAGCCCGGCGAGGTCGAAGCTCTCCTTGACCGTCATCGGCACGCCGAGCAGCGGGGCGTCGTCGCCCGCGGCGAGTCGTCGGTCCATCTCGTGTGCCTGATGCCGGGCATGGTCGAAATCGCGTACGACGACGGCGTTGATCGCCTCGTCCCGCGCCTCGATCCGCGCGATGGCCGCTTCGCATTCGAGCAACGCGGTGGTCTCGCCCGAGCGGATCGCCTTGGCGGTTGCGATGGCGGATTTTTCGGTCACACGGTCAAGGACTTCGGTCATAAAACTCCCTCTCCCCTCCGGAGAGAGGGCCGGGGAGAGGGCAGTGTGTCCCCCTGCGCTCCAACTGCCCCTCTCCCGACGTTGCGCGACTGACGCCGCGCTCGTCTGGCCCCTCCCCGGCGGGGAGAGGGCGTAGTGGGTTAAAACTTCTCGCCGGCCTCCGCCTTGCGTTTCAGCAATGGCGACACCTCGACGCCGTTCGCTTCCAGTCCGGCGACAACCTTGTCGAGCCCGACCAGGTTGCCCCAGAACATCGGGCCGCCGCGATAGACCGGCCAGCCATAGCCGTAGATCCAGACCACATCGATATCGGACGCGCGCTGCGCCATGCCCTCGTCGAGGATCTTCGCGCCTTCGTTGACCATCGGGTAGATCGTCGCGGCGATGATGTCGTCGTCGGTGAAGACCTTCTTCGGCTGGTTCGACCGGCTGCGGAAATCCTCGATGATCTCCGCGACCTCGGCAGACGGGGTCGGGTTGCGGTTCTCGTCATAATCGTACCAGCCCTTGCCGGTCTTCTGCCCCCAGCGGCCGCGCGCGCAGAGCACTTCGCGGATCGTGTCCTGCTTCGACGGATCGCGGTGCCAGCCGATATCGACGCCGGCCAGGTCGCCCATCTGGAACACGCCCATCGGGAATCCGAAATCGACCAAAGCCTTGTCGATCTGCTCGGGTCGCGCGCCCTGCATCAGCATGGCATTGGCGGGGGCGTTGCGCGCCGAGAGCATGCGGTTGCCGATGAAGCCCGGGCACACGCCCGACACCACCGCGACCTTGCCGATCGGCTTGGCCAGCGCCATCACCGTCGCCAGTACGTCGGGTGCGGTCTTGGCGCCGCGCACCACCTCGAGCAGCTTCATGACATTGGCCGGCGAGAAGAAATGCATGCCGATCACGTCGCCCGGGCGGGCGGTGGCCGAGGCGATCTCGTCGACGTTGAGATAGGAAGTGTTCGAGGCGAGGATCGCACCTTGCTTGGCGATCTTGTCGAGCTTTCCGAACAGCTCTTTCTTGACGTCCATATTCTCGTACACCGCCTCGATGACGAGGTCGCAATCCTTGAGGTCGTCGAGGCTGAGCGACGGGGTCAGCAGGCCCATCATCTGCTCCACCTTTTCCTGGGTGAAGCGGCCGCGCTTGGCGGAATTCTCGTAATTCTTGCGGATCACCCCGACGCCGCGATCGAGCGCTTCCTGCGCCATTTCGACGATGGTGACCGGAATGCCCGCGGTCAGGAAGTTCATGCTGATGCCGCCGCCCATCGTGCCGGCGCCGACCACGCCGACCTTCTTGATCGGGCGAAGCTTCACGTCGGCCGGAATGTCGTCGACCTTGGCGGCCTGGCGTTCGGCGAAGAACATGTAGCGCTGGGCGGCCGACTGGCTGCCCATCATCAGCTTCATGAATTCCTCGCGTTCGGTCGCGATACCCTCTGCGAAGGTGCCATGGGTCGATGCCTCGACGCAGCGTATGTTGGCGGCGGGCGCATCGAACCCGCGGAACTTGCGGGCGTTGGCCTTCTTGAACGCCTCGACCGCGTCCGGGTCGGCGGTCGCGGTTTTCTCCGAGGCACGGGGCAGGGGGCGCTTGTCGGCCACGTCATTGGCGAAGGCGATGGCATCGGCTTCCAGGCTGTCCTCGCCGACGACCTTGTCGATCAGCCCGGCTTCCTGCGCCGCCTTGGCCGAGATCGGATCGCCGATCGCGGTCATCTGCAGCGCAAGCTTCACGCCGGCAATGCGCGGAATGCGTTGGGTCCCGCCGGCGCCAGGCAGCAGGCCGAGCTTGACTTCGGGCGTGCCGATCTTCGCCGACGGCACCGCGACACGATAGTGGCAGCCTAGGGTGACTTCGCAGCCGCCGCCCAGGGCGGTGCCGTGGATTGCCGCGACCACCGGTTTGTCGAGCGCCTCGATCATGTCGATCACCGTGCCGAGTCCCGGCCCCCTCATCGGTTTGCCGAACTCGGTGATGTCGGCACCGGCGAAGAAGGTACGGCCGTCGCAGCGGATCACCACGGCCTTGATCGTCGCATCTGCCTCGGCCTGCTTGATCCCGGCTTCGAGTCCCTCGCGCACCGCCGCGCCGAGCGCATTGACCGGCGGGTTGTTCGAGATGATCACCAGCACGTCGCCATGGCGTTCGGTGCGGATCGGTGAGGCGGGGTTATCGGACATTCTTCTCTCCTGGAAATCGTCGCCCCGGCGGAGGCCGGGGCCGCTATGTTCTGGTCCGTTGCCGGCCATGTGGCCGGCGGCCCCGGCCTCCGCCGGGGCGACGGATTAGGTCAGCGACGAATAGATCAGCGTCTTCAATTCGCGGCGGATCGGGTACAGCCCCGATGGACTGAGCTGGGTCATGAACACCATGTGCAGTTTTTCGACCGGATCGATGAAGAAGGCGGTCGAGAACATCCCGCCCCAATAATATTCGCCCGCAGAGCCCGGAATCATCGTTTTCGCGACATCCTCGGTCACCGCGAAACCGAGCCCGAAGCCGGTTCCGGCATTCTGCGTTTCGCTGAACAGCGAGCGCGACAGCGTCGACAGGTCCGATTTGCCCGGCAGGTGGTTCATCGTCATCAGGTCCAGCGTCTTGCGTCCCACGAGGCGCGCGCCGTCGAGTTCCCCGCCATTCGCGCACATCAGGCAGAAGCGGTGATAGTCGAGCGCGGTCGAGACGAGGCCGCCGCCACCCGACAGCAGCTTGGGCTGGCGCCGCCACGCGCTTTCGCCCGCGCGATCGTACATGACGCGGCCCTTGCCCGCGACGAACGTGTAGCAATCGGTCAGCCGGTCGACCTTGCCGTCGGGCACGACGAAGCCGGTGTCGTCCATCTTGAGCGGCTTGAAGATCTTCTCCGCGAAATAGCGGTCGAGCGGCATGCCCGATACGCGCTGGATCACCGCACCGAGTACGTCGGTCGAGACCGAATAATTCCATGCCGTGCCCGGTGAGAATTCGAGCGGCAGCGTGCCGAGCGCGCCGATGAAACCGTCGAGGTCATGACCACCATGCCAATTCTCGATCTTTCCCTCGCGATAGGCGGCATCGACGTTGGTGCGGTTCTGGAAACCGTAGGTCAGGCCGGACGTGTGGCGCAGCAGGTCGAGCATGCGCATCGGCTCGGTCGTTGGCGTGGTCGGCAGGAAAGGCACGCCGCCGCCGCCGCCATTATAGACGCCGACCCCCTTGAACTCGGGCAGGATGTGATGGACCGGGGTGTCGACCGCGACCTTGCCTTCCTCGACGAGCATCATGAAGCCGACCGATGTGATCGGCTTGGTCATGCTGGCGATGCGGAAGATCGACCCTTCGTCGATCGCCTTGTCCGATCCCTCGAGCGCGGTGCCCTGGCTGGAGAAATGGACGATTTCGCCGTCGCGGCTGATCAGGATCTGGGCATTGGGCAGCTTGCCCGAATCGAGGTACCGTTCCTTCAGGAAAGCGGGAATGCGGTCGAGGCGGGCGGCGTCGAAGCCGTGCTTTTCGGGGGCTTTCATCAGCATCACCGTTCCATACCTCTATTTCAAATTTCGACTCTCTATTGCCTTGAGCGGCGTGCGAATCAACTCTAACGTTGCGAAAATCAAGCGGGCGAAGACCCGCCATCGACCTTGGAGAGCGGACTTTGCCGATGAACGCCGCAGTTGAGCCAGTTATAGCCCTCGACCCTGCCTGGCCGAAGGTTTCTCTGAAGGACGCGACCGCCGCGCTGACCGCGCCAGGCAGCAAGTTCGAGCTGGAAACGATCGAGATTCGCGGCGTGCCGACCCGCATCTGGAAGCATGCGCCGCACGATCTGGGCGTGCTGCTCGATTTGTCGCGGACGCATGGCGAGCGCTTGTTCACGATCCTGGAGGGCGAGCGGGTCAGCTACGAAGCGAATTATCGCGCAACGGCGCGGCTCGCACGCGCCTTTCAGGACATGGGTATCGGCAAGGCGGATCGTGTGGCCTTTGCCACGCGCAACCTGCCCGAATGGCCGGTGATCTTCTTCGCCATCACGACGCTCGGCGCCATCGCGGTGCCGCTCAACGCGTGGTGGACCGGTGCCGAGCTCGAATACGGAATCAACGATTCGGGCGCGAAATTGCTGTTGGTCGATATCGAGCGTTACGAGCGGATCAGGCCGCATCTGGCAGAATTGCCCCTTGTCGAGCATCTCATCGTGACCCGGTCGCCGACGGCGATCGCGGGCGCTACCGCGCTGGAGGACATTATCGGCGGACCGAACAGCTGGGCGGACCTGCCGGCGGACGACCGCCCCCGGGTCGCGATCGACAGCGATGACGACGCGACGATCTTCTACACCAGTGGCACGACGGGCAACCCCAAGGGCGCGCTCGGCACGCACCGCAACCTCGTCACCAACATCATGTCGGGTGGCTTCTCGGCGGCGCGCAGCTTCATCCGGCGCGGCGAGCCGATTCCGGAACCGACTCCGCGCACCAGCCTGACGGTGATCCCGCTGTTCCACGTCACCGCCTGTTCGGCGGGCCTGATGGGGACGCTGGCGAGCGGCAGCACGACGATCTTCATGCGCAAATGGGATACCGTGAAGGCGATGGAGATCATCGAGCGCGAGAAGGTCAACATGACCGGCGGCGTTCCGACCATCGCCTGGCAGCTGATCGAGCATCCCGACCGCCACAAATACGACCTGTCGTCGCTCGAGGTGATCGCTTATGGCGGGGCGCCGTCCGCGCCCGAACTGGTGCGCAAGATTCATGAGGAATTCGGCGCGCTTCCCGGCAATGGCTGGGGTATGACCGAGACGATGGCGACGGTGACGCACCATGCGAGCGAGGATTATCTCAACCGGCCGACCAGCGCCGGCCCGCCGGTGGCGACCGCCGACCTGGAAATCCGCGCCGAAGACGGCGTCACCGTGCTGCCGACCGGCGAGGTCGGCGAGTTGTGGGCGCGCGGGCCGATGATCGTGAAGGGCTATTGGAACAAGCCCGAGGCGAGTGCGGCGACCTTCGTCGACGGCTGGGTGCGCACTGGTGACCTTGCCCGGCTCGACGAGGAGGGCTTCCTGTTCATCGTCGATCGCGCCAAGGACATGGTGATCCGCGGCGGCGAGAACATCTATTCGTCCGAGGTCGAAAACGCGCTCTACGAGCATCCCGCGGTGACCGATGCGGCCGTGATCGGCATCCCGCATCGCACGCTGGGCGAGGAACCGGCGGCGGTGGTCCATCTCGCCCCCGGCGCGACCGCGACCGAGGCGGAACTGCAGGGCTGGGTGCGCGAGCGGCTCGCCGCGTTCAAGGTTCCGGTTTCGATCCGCTTCGTCCACGAGACGCTGCCGCGCAACGCCAACGGCAAGATCCTGAAGAAGGATCTGAAGGGGTTGTTCGAGGATCAGGCGAGCGTCGCGGCCTAGGGGCCGGGCGGCGATGTTCGTCGCGGCCCCGAAAGTGTCCGTGGCGTCCTCGATTGACGCCCTACCGCGTGCGTTTTATTTCCAACGGCGATGTACAAAGCGATGGCTCCTGATCAGACTCAGCCGTTCATCGACCAGTTCGACTGGGAAGGGGACGATGCGATCTATCGCGCCAATCGGGTTGGCACCGCCTACCGTCTGAGCCTCGACGAGTATCAGTCATTCCTCAGTGCGTTCGAGAATGGCAGCCGTCGGTTCTTCTGGGCCATGGTGCTGGTTGTTCTGGCGGCTGGCGCCGGCTTTCTCGTTTTCGCCCCCGGGGTGACTTCGCGCTTGGGAAGTGTGGCGGGGACCGTGCTCTTTGCCGCTGCCTGGATGGTGCGCTGGTCAGGGGAACGATGGCTGTTGCTTGCACCTGCGCGGGCTCTTCGCTCTCGGACGCCCTGGGCGATGGCGCTGTCGGGCGATGACCGGCTCGACCGCACGCTAGGCGATCGCAACTGGGGCGCTTTGATTGCGGAGGTCGTGCTGTTTGCCCTGATGCTGGCCTTCTTGCTGGCCATTTCCTGGGGAGCACCCACTGATGGTCGAGCCGCGCCCGAGATAACCGGATTGCTTATGCTTTCACTGTGCGCCGTCATGATCGTGGTGACGCTGGTCACCATGGCGCGCAAATGGATGCTGGAGCATCGTCGCCGGAATATCGGGGCAGGCGCAGCGTCCTGATACCGGACCATGCTGGAGTAGCATGCCCCTGCGATACGGCCGCCGTGCGGCGTCGCGCGCGATCGGACGGTGTCCGCATTCGCACAGTGCGTGTTCGAAATCGAACATGAAACAGGCCGATCGCGGCTCCGCGTCGATCGTTACGCCCTTACATCGTATCTCTGGCACGCATCCTGCTGAGGCGGGTGACGTTCGCTGAGACGATGAAGAGGATAGAATGAGAAACGGATTTGCCGCCGCAACGCTTGGTCTGTTGGCCGTCTTCGCGATGAGCTCGCTCGCGACACCACGCGCCGCGGCACGAGAGATGGACGCCGGCATTCCCGACAGTGGCAACATCACGCTGTTCCAGTCCGAAGGTCGCGTGCTGGTGATGATGCGGATCGGCGACGGCGAACTCTTGCCGATGGTGTTCGATACCGGGTCGGACGGTCATTCGATCGACCGGCTGATCGTCTCGCGCGAGCACCTCAAGAAGATCGGTACGACGATCGAGATCGACGGTACCACCGGCAAGCGCCGCATCCTGCCGCAAGTCGTGATCGACGATGTCACGATCGGCGGGCTCAAGGTGAAGCGGATCGAGGCGACTGCGCTCGATTATGATCGCAGCGACGCGATGGGCATCATCTCGTCGGAGATGTTCACCGGCAGCCTGGTCTATCTCGACCTCGCCAATGGCCGCGCGCGCCTCGTCCCGCGCGCGACAGCGCCGCTGCCGGCGGGGCCGGCGATCGACTATGTCCGCGACATCCCGAGCGTCCAGATCGTGATGCCCGACGGTTCGACGCTGCCGGCGCATTTCGATACCGGCTATAACGACTCGCTCAGCCTGCCGATCGACCTGATGGACAAGGTGCCGCTGATGGAGAAGCCGCGCGTCGTCGGCCGCTTCAAATCGATCAACACCGAGGGCGAGGTCTATGGCGGCCGTATCCGCGGCACTGTTCGCATCGGTCCGGTCGAACTGGAAAATCCCGACGTCACGTTCCTCGGTGACCTCGCCAATATCGGCCTGCCGGTGATCCGCAGGGTCACGCTGGTGATCGATCCCCAGGCGAAGCGGAACTGGGTATTGCCGGCCGGCGCGAAGTAGGCATTGGGTGTTGCAGGGCCAAGGGCTTCGATAGTTGCCAAGCGAGCAGTAGTGTGATCGACAGGCAGCCGCGCTGCGTGCGTAGTTGGCAGGGAGGTCGGCATGATTGCCACGTTGTTGTTCGGTGCGCTGTTATCGGCAGCCGATCCAGGCACAGGCGCCCCAGTCGTTGACGACCGGCGGGCGAGCGCCTGCGCGGCGTCGCTGGAAGTCGTGCGGTCGATTGCACTCCCCAAAAAGGACCCCGTGATCTTCTCATCCTGGATCGGACAGGGGAGTGAGAGCATCAACCCCGATGCCAAATATGGCTGGAATCCCACTGATTTTGGACGCGAAAATAGCGTCTCTGTTCCACCGCGCGAGGCCCTTGTCCAAATGTCGGCCGAGCCCGACTTGAGTGCAATCGAAATGTGCGCCGTCATCAGGCGGTTCCTCACGGACAATCATATCGAGTTCGGCGAGGCGGCCGTTAATGATGCGATCAAACGCCATGATCCCGACGTGCTCATTGCGAGCGTCTCACTTGCGAGGCTGGACGCTGAAGGCAGGCGTGCGTTGATCTCCGAGGGAAACTCCGGTGCCGAAGGCGGCGGCGGCGGGTGGCTGTATTCGATGGTGATCGACAAGACCGGTCGCTGGCAAAAAACGCACACGGCTCCGACTTGGATTAGCTGAGGCCTAGCTTCTCAAGCCGGGGGTAGCAGCATCACATCGTGGTGCCGTCTCGCGAGCGAAACTCAGCGCGATCAGGCCGACCAGCGCGGCGGCGGCCATATACCAGGCCGGCGTCAGCGGATTGCCGGTGAGGCCGGTCAGCCAGGCGACGACGAATTGGGTCGAGCCGCCGAACAGCGAGATCGCCACCGCATAGATGATCGCCAGCGCGCCGGAGCGGACGCGCGGTGGAAAATCCTCGGTGATGTGGACGAGTGCGGCGCTCAGCGAAATGCCGATCGACAGGCGGAGCAGGCAACCGGCAGCGAACAGGCTGGCCTTGCCGGGAATCGCGGTGACCAGCCAGAATAGCGGTAGCGTGATGATACAGACGAGCAAGGTGGGCAGGATCATTGCCGGACGCCGTCCGTAGCGATCGGCCAGCCAGCCGCCGAGCGGCGCGCCGATCGTGCCGCCGATGCCGACCGCGACGGTCGCCCAGAAGGCGATATCGGAGGGCTGATGCAGCGTCGTCTTGGCAAAGGTCGTCAGGAAATTGGTGACATAGGTCATGATCGTTCCCGACAGCAGCGCCAGGAAGGCGATGATCGCGGTGCGGCGATAGCTGGCGAGCGGCGGGGGCGGGGTGCTTGCGTCATCCTTGGACAGCGTCTCGGGCAAGGTACGGCGCAGGACCAGACCGATCGGGACGACGCTAACTCCGAGCGTGAGCCCGATCCGCCAGCCCCATACGCCGAGCGTCGCCTCGTCGAGGATCTGGGCGAGGATCAGGCCGACCAGGCCGGCGATGAGGACCGCGATATTCTGCCCGAACATTTGCATCGATACGTAGAGGCCGCGACGATGCGGCGGCGCGGCTTCGGCGAGGAACGCGGTGCTCGGCCCGACTTCGCCGCCCAGCGCGAATCCCTGGATCAGGCGACAAAGGATGACGAGCACCGGCGCCGCTGCCCCGATCGCGGCATAGGACGGCGTCAGCGCGACGCCGAGACTGGCGAGACCGATCAGGGCGAACGACACCAGCATAGCGGGCCGCCGCCCGACCCGGTCGCCAAGAATGCCGAGCACGACGCCGCCGAGCGGCCGCGTCAGAAAGCCGGCGCCAAAGGTGGCCAGTGCGGCGAGCAGGCTGGATTGCGGATTGGCGGCGGGAAAGAACGTGTGGCCGATCTCCACGGCGAAGAAAGTGAAGATCAGGAAGTCGTAGAATTCCAGAGCGTTGCCGAGCGTGACTCCGGCCACCTGGGCAGCGGTGATGCGCGGCGTGTCGGTGGTCGTCATCATGCTCCCCCGCGTAATTGGCGTCATCAAGGAGCGCAGGGCGCCGCAAGTCAATTGCGCGGCGGTTGGTCTTTGATGAACGCGCGCTATAGGCGCTGGATCATGATCTCGATCCGTGATGCGACCCTCGCCGATGCGGCGGCCATTCTGCCGATCCACAATCATGCTGTCCTGTCGACGACCGCGGTCTGGAACGAGACCGGATCCGACCTGGCAGGACGCGAGGCCTGGCTGACCGCGCGCGAGGCGTCCGGTTTCCCCGTCCTCGTCGCCGAGATTGACGGGATGCTCGCCGGCTACGCCTCGTTCGGCGATTTCCGCGCCTGGGACGGCTATCGCTTTACGGTCGAGCATTCGGTCTATGTCGATCCGGCGCGTCATCGCGCCGGGGTCGGGCGCGCGTTGCTGAGCGCGCTGATCGAACGTGCCCGGGCGATGGGCAAGCATGCGATGATCGCCGGGATCGAGGCGGGGAACGACGGCTCGATCGCGCTGCACCGGGCATGCGGTTTTCGGGAAGTCGGGCGGCTGCCCGAAGTAGGGGCCAAGTTCGGGCGGTGGCTCGATCTCGTTTTCCTGCAATTGACGCTCGACCGCAGTCTGGCACCCGACGCTTGAGTCGGTCGGGGACGTTCGGATCGACCTCAGGCCAGGGCCAGATCGACCGCCGCGAGCGCGTGGAGCGTGGTGGTGTCGAACAGCGGGACCGCGCTATCCGACTGGTCGACGAGCAGCATGATTTCCGTGCAGCCGAGCACGATCGCCTCCGCCCCCCGCTCGACGAGGCGCGCGATGATCGCGCCATAGGCGGCGCGTGAGGCCGGCTCGATCTTTCCGGCGACCAGTTCCTCGTAGATGACGCGGTGCACCTCGCGCCGGTCGGTATTGTCGGGCACGATCACGTCGAGCCCGGCGGCCGCCAGGCGATCGCGATAAAAGGCCTTCTCCATTGTGAATGCCGTGCCGAGCAGCCCGACCCGCCGGGCGCCCGATGCGACGATGGCGGCGGCGGCGGAATCGACGACGTGGAGCAGGGGAATCGAGATCGCTGCGGCGACGTCATCGGCCATGAGGTGCATGGTATTCGTGCAGATCAGCACGAAATCCGCTCCGCCCGCCTCGACGCGCCTCGCCGCGTCGATCATGCGGTCGGTGAGTGTGGCCCAATCGCCATCGTGCTGAAGCCGTTCGATTTCGCCGAAATCGACCGAGTAAAGCAGGCATTTGGCCGAATGCGCGCCGCCGAGCCGGTCGCGCACCGCGCGGTTGACGATGGCGTAATATTGCGCGGAGCTTTCCCAGCTCATCCCGCCGATCAGGCCGATTGTCTTCATGCCCGGATAGTACGGTGCCGGATCAGGAAACCAAGCCCGGGTTCCATTCGTTACGATAGCGAAAAATGCAACGCATCGGGACTTTCATGCTGACCAAGAACTTCCTGCGCAACCGCCGGCGTCGCGAATTGAGCGAGGACGAAATTGCCGCCCTCGAAGGCATCATGAGTGCTCCGGTCACGTTACCGCGCCGCAAAGTCGTGATGAACCGCGGAGACGTCGCGACGCGGTCGACTTTCCTGATTTCGGGATTCATGTGCCGCTACATGGATGGTGCGGATGGGCACCGGCAACTCGTCAGCGTGCAGACACCCGGCGACTTCGTCGACCTGCACGCCTATCCCTTGCAGCGGCTCGATCACGATGTCGCGACGCTCAGCGAATGCACCGTCGCATATGCGCCCCACGCCAAGATCACCGAGATCATCGAGCACTTTCCCCATCTCGGCCGCGTCTTATGGTTCTCGACCCTGCTGGACGCGGCAATGCATCGCGAATGGATCTTCCGGCTGGGCCGGCTAGACGCTGTCGGGCGCGTCGCCCACATGCTGTGCGAAACCTATGCGCGGCTCGATGCGGTGGGGCTCGTCGAGAACGGCGCTTTCGCCTGGCCGCTGACACAACAGGACCTGGGCGAGGCGTGCGGGCTCACCTCGGTCCATGTGAACCGCACGCTGCGCGTGCTGCGCGAAGCGGGCATGGTGGAAGTCTCCGACCGCATCGTGACGATGCTGGACTTCGAGCGGCTGGCCTCGACCGGCGAGTTTCAGCCCGATTATCTATATTTCGACAACCATACGCGCACGCCGTAAGGCTCAAGGAG
This sequence comes from uncultured Stakelama sp., assembly GCA_964521615.1. Lineage (GTDB taxonomy): Bacteria > Pseudomonadota > Alphaproteobacteria > Sphingomonadales > Sphingomonadaceae > Sphingomonas. The sequence continues at coordinate 239,690 of CAZFTL010000001.1, forward strand.
CGGCCTCGACGACTGCCTTGATCGCCTTGGCCCAGCCGCCGAGTCTCGCTTCGCGCCGCTCGGCAGCCATGGCGGCGCGGAAGGTGTCGATCCTGCCGCGCATCGTTGCCGCAGCGGCCAGATCGTCGAACAGACCGCATCCCACGCCCGCGAGCATCGCCGCGCCCAGTGCGGTGGTCTCGGCGAACACCGGGCGCTCGACCTCGACCGCGAGCATGTCGGCCAGATCCTGCGCCATCCAGTCGTTGGCGACCATGCCGCCGTCAATCCTGAGTGCGGTCCAATCGGCGCCGTCGGCGGCGAAGGCGCTCTTCAGATCGTGCGCCTGGTGCGCCATCGCCTCCAGAGCGGCGCGGACGATGTGCGCGCGCGTGGCGGTGAAGCTGAGCCCCGACAGGCTCCCGCGCGCATCCGCTTCCCACCACGGGGCGCCGAGACCGGAAAGCGCGGGGACCAGATAAACCCCGGCATTGTCGTCGACCGACCGCGCGAGCGCCTCGGTTTCGGCGGCGCTCGCGATCAGGCCGAGCGAATCGCGCAGCCATTTGATCAGGCTGCCGGCGACGAACACCGATCCCTCGAGCGCATAGGCGCGGCGGCCGTCCATTTGCCACGCCACCGTTGCGAGCAGGCGGTTGTTCGACACGGGCTGACGGGCGCCATATTGTGTCAGCACGAACGCCCCGGTGCCGAACGTCGCCTTGGTGTCGCCGGGCTCGAGACATGCCTGACCAATCGTCGCGGCCTGCTGGTCGCCAGCCATCCCGCAGATCGCGATCGGCGCGCCGAACGCCGTGGTCGCGCCATAATTGCCGGCGCAATCGACGATTTCGGGCAGCGCCTGACGCGGCGCGTCGAACAGGTCGATCAGCCCGTCGTCCCAATGACCGCTGCCGATCGCCATCAACGCGGTACGGCTGGCATTGGTCGCGTCGGTGATGTGAAGCCCCGACGCGCCCCCGCTGGCGGTAAGTTTCCACACCAGCCAGGAATCGATCGTTCCGATCGCCAGCCGGTCGCCGGCCTCCTTCAATTGCGGCCAGTGGGCCATCGCCCAGCCGATCTTCGAGCCAGAGAAATAGGGATCGAGCAGCAAGCCGGTGCGCGCCTGTACGATGGGTTCGTGTCCGGCCTCCCGGAGTTCGCGGCACCGGGCGGCGGTGCGGCGGTCCTGCCAGACGATCGCGGGCGCCAGCGGTTCGCCGGTCTGTTTGTCCCAGAACACCACCGTCTCGCGCTGGTTGGTGATGCCGATCGCCGCGATCGCACCGGCGCCCCCCGCGTGGTCGACCATCGCGCGCGCGCAGGCGAGGGTCTTGTCCCAGATTTCGGCGGCGTCATGCTCGACCAGGCCGGGTGCCGGATAATGCTGGGTCAATTCCGCCGATTGGCTGCCCAGGCACGTCCCGTCTGGGGCGAACAGCATCGCCCGGGTGGAGGTGGTACCTTCGTCGATGACCAGCAGCTTGTCGCCCATGGCGTAGAGGCTAGCCGGGATTACTTTGCGCGCCAATGGCGCTACGGAAGCGATATGCAAAACGGTGCGATCGGGACAGGAGCGAATCTGGAAGCGACGGTGGGCGGCCCTGCGGCCGTCGCGCCGGTGCCATCGGCTGCGCCCATTGTGCCTTCGACTGCGGCCGACGAGGGTCCTCCCCCGGTGGTCGATCCGCGCCGCGACCGGCTGCTGGCCGGCCTGACGCTGGTCGCCAGCATCGGTCTGCTGCTAGGCTTGCCGTTCGCGTTGAAGGCGGGGGCGGAATTCTTCCTGCCGGTGACCATCGCGCTGGTCATCGCGATCGCGCTGATTCCCGTCCTCGAATGGCTCGAGCGGCGGCGCCTGCCGTCGTGGCTCGCCGCGCTGATCTGCGTGATCACCTTCCTGGCGGCCGCGAACATCGCGCTGGCGGCGATCGTCGTCCCGGCGATCGAATTCTTCCGGCGCCTGCCCGAGCGGATCGACCGCATCCAGGCCAATCTCGCGCCGGTGCTCGACCTCTATTCGAGCCTCGAAAAGTACATCAACAAGGCTGCGGCTCACATCGAGTCGATTCCGCATACGCGCGCGCCATCGGCGGTCGCGCCGCCCAGCTCGCTGCTCGAACTGGTGGCGACGTCGGCGCCGACCGCCTTGGTCCAGATCTTTTTCGGGGTGCTGGTGGTGTTTTTCTTCCTGGCTGGCTGGACCCGGACGCGGCGGCGTACGATCACCAGCCGCGCTAGTTTCGGCGGCGCCATGGCGACCGCGCGCGTCATTCAGGATGTCGTCGACGACGTTTCGGCCTATCTCGGCACGATCACGGCGATCAATATGGCGCTCGGCCTGATCGTCGCCGGTGTGTTGTGGTTGATCGGCATGCCGTATCCGCTGATGTGGGGCGGTATCGTCGCCTTGCTCAATTACATTCCCTATTTCGGGCCGATCGTCGCCGCGCTGTTGCTCGCGGTCGGCGGCTTGATGACCTTCTCCGATATCTGGGTTGCGCTCACCCCGGCCGCGATCCTGATCGGCTGCCACCTGCTCGAGGCGAATGCGGTCACCCCGTTCATCGTCGGGCATCGCCTGACGATCAGCCCGGTGTTGATCCTGATTTCGCTGAGTTTCTGGAGCTGGGTGTGGGGAACGCCGGGAGCACTGCTCGCGGTACCCTTGCTGATCATCATCCAGACCGTGATCGGCGCGGCGGGCAAACCCGACATTGCCGGCTTCCTGTTCGAACACGGCACGCTGGTGAGCGAGCGCAAGCGCGGGCGCTGGGGCGTCAAAAGAAACTGATTTGGAGCGGTTGACAGGGGTGGGAGGCTCGCTTAGTGGCCGCGCCTCACGCTTCTAAGCGGGTGTAGCTCAGTTGGTTAGAGCGCCGGCCTGTCACGCCGGAGGTCGCGGGTTCGAGCCCCGTCACTCGCGCCATTTTCGGCGTATAGTTCCTCAAAAGGCCGATTGAGCCGGCCTTCACCGCCACCGCCCGGTTTCCATCCAACTCAGCATGCGCCGCATCGGCAGCAGCCACAGCCACGCGATGCCGGTGACAACGTAGAAAACCAGTTGCAGGGCCGTCGGCCATTGCCCCACCCAGCGCGACAGGCTGGCGACCGCGATGCACCAGATCGCGATCATCGCAAGGATTGCGATCATTCCGACCGGTTTCTGCCAGCGCGGTTTCGGCTGCGGGTTCATGGCGTGATCCATCCTTGTTCGGTGACGACGGCGTCGAGTTTCATGTCCCAGGGGTCGATCGGCAGATCACCGACCTGCTGGACGCTCCACGCCACGCCGACGCGCCAGGCATCGGGAAACCGCGCGAAGGCGCCATCATAATAGCCCGCTCCCTGGCCGAGCCGGTCCAACCTGGCGTCGAAGGCGAGCATTGGGGTCAGAATGATGTCGGGACGAAGTTCCGCGGCCCGGGCGGCTGGCTGGCTCAGTCCGAACGGTCCTGCTTCCAGGGCGGTATCGGTTTCCCAGGCGAGGAAGCGCATCGGCTCGCTGCGGACGGTGACATGGGGCAAAGCGAGCACGCATCCCGCCTCCATGGCCGCGCGCGCGAGCGGTGACGGATCGGCTTCGCTGCCGACCGGTACGTAGGACGTCACGGTCAGACCATGGCCGAGCCGCGCGCGAAACGCTTCGGGAACGGCGATGGGCGACGGATCGGTGGCGACGAACGCATCGCGCGCCGCCCGTATCCGCGCTCGCAGCGCGCGTTTTTCGTCGATGCTCATGTCGGGGTGGAGTGGCGGGACCACCATGGACCGGTTGCCGGGTTATCCTCTGACGCACGGTACGTCAGGTGGGGACCATGTGCGTCGGACCAGGATCCGGGCAGGGACAGCCCCCATGGATGATGAATAGCCTCAGGGATAATATACAGCTCGTATCGGGCAGTACCCGCCGCCATGCAATTTAGGCGTCCGGCGCGGGTTTCTCAAGACTTTCGGCCAGGGTTTCCAGCCGGTCGGCCAGCCGCGCCAGATAAGCGGGGCTGGGGCCGCCATCGGCCGACGGCCGGTTCTCGGCCTGGTCCAGGCTGTCCGCCAGCATCAGCGCGATCAGCAGCATGGTTCGTTCGGCATTGAGCCCGCCCGACGCGCGATTGGCCATCGCCCAGCGCTGGTCAAGCATTTCTCCCAGCCGCCGAAGCTGCGCTTCCTCCCCGTCACGGCACGTGACCTGGTGGCGGCGGTCGCCGATCGTCAGCGTCACCTCAGCCATTGCGCGCCCCCAGCGCGTCGAGCGCCGCGATCGCCTCGCCGACCCGCGCCCGCAGCGATTCGTGGTGGTTTTTCAACTCGAGTGCGCTCTTGTCGCGGGCCGAGACCGCCCGTTCGATCCGGGCGAGCGCAGCGTCGATCCGATCGGTCGGGGAAACGTCTGCCATCCGCCCGGAATAGCACGCGACGGGGGCGCGGCAAGATCGATTCGCCGCGCGAACGGCCCGCTTTCTCCACGCGCGGGCGCCGATCGCGATAGTAAATGGCGGTCCGGACGGTTGACGCGCCGGGCGACGATCCCCAAAGGGCACCCGCGATCGACCGGCCCCATTCGCGCGCGCCGGCACGAGCTCAAGGAGCGAAGCAAATGGCAGTGAAGGTTGCGATCAACGGTTTCGGGCGGATCGGGCGTCTGGTGGCCCGCGCGATGCTGGCGCAGAGGGACACCGGGCTGGAATTGGTGACGATCAACGACCTTGGCGACGCCAAGGCAAATGCCTGGCTGTTCAAGCGCGACTCGGTCCATGGCAAATGGCCGGGCGACGTGTACGCCGAAGGCCAGGACATGGTGATCGACGGCAAGCATATCCGCGTCACCGCGGAACGCGATCCGGCCAACTTGCCGCACCGCGAGCTCGGCGTCGATCTCGTGCTCGAATGCACCGGCTTCTTCACCGACCGTGCCAGCTGCCAGAAGCATCTCGACGCCGGCGCGAAGAAGGTGCTGATCTCCGCGCCGGGCAAGAATGTCGACCTGACCGTCGTCTATGGCGTCAACCACGACAAGCTCAGCGCCGATCACACGATCGTGTCGAACGCCTCGTGCACGACCAACTGCCTCGCCCCGGTCGCCAAGGTGCTGCATGAGGAATTCGGCATCGAGCGTGGCCTGATGACCACGGTCCACGCGTACACCAACGACCAGAAGATCCTGGACCAGATCCATTCCGACCTGCGGCGCGCGCGGGCGGCTGCGATGTCGATCATCCCGACCACCACGGGTGCGGCGCGCGCCGTTGCCGAGGTGTTGCCCGAGTTGAAGGGCAAGCTCGACGGCTCGGCGATCCGCGTACCGGTACCCGACGTGTCGCTGGTCGACCTGACCTTCACCCCGAAGCGCGACGTCACCCGCGACGAAATCAACGCGGTGCTGAAGGCGGCGGCCGAGGGCAAGCTCAAGGGCGTGCTCGACTATACCGATGAGCCGCTCGTCTCGATCGACCTGATGGGATCGCCCGCCTCGTCGACCGTCGACAGCCTCGAAACCTCGGTACTCGAAGGCAAGCTGGCGCGTGTCGTCAGCTGGTACGACAACGAATGGGGTTTCTCCAACCGTATGGTCGATACCGCCAAAGCGATGGCGGCTTTGATCTGAACAATCGGCGTCATGCCAACGAAAGCCGGCATCTCGTGCAAGGAATCGCGGCATAAGACCCCAGCTTTCGCTGGGGTGACGGAGGTATGAATGGCGCGTAAGTTCAAGACGCTCGACGACATGGGCGATATCGCCGGCAAGCGCGTGCTCGTCCGCGAGGACCTCAACGTGCCGATGGCCGATGGCCGCGTGACCGACGATACAAGGCTGCGTGCCGCGGTTCCGACGGTTGCCGAACTGGCCGACAAGGGCGCCAAGGTCCTGATCCTGGCGCATTTCGGTCGTCCCAAGGGACAGCGTAACCCGGAAATGAGCCTGGCGCTCGTCACGCGCCCGTTCGAGCAGGTGCTCGGCCGCCCGGTCCGGTTCATCGACGACGACGGCGCCGCCGAGGCCATCGCCATGCTCGACGATGGCGATGTCGCGATCCTGGAGAACACGCGATTCGATCCGGGCGAGGAGAAAAACGCGCCGGACACGGTCGAACGGCTGGCCGCACTGGGCGATCTCTACGTCAACGACGCCTTTTCGGCCGCGCATCGCGCCCATGCTTCGACCGAGGGGTTGGCCCACAAGCTGCCGGCCTTCGCCGGACGCCAGATGGAGGCCGAGCTCGACGCTCTCGACAAGGCGCTCGGTGCGCCCGAGCATCCCGTCGCGGCAGTGGTCGGCGGCGCCAAGGTCTCGACCAAGCTCGACGTGCTCAAGCACCTTGTCAGCCGCGTCGATCACCTGATCATCGGCGGCGGCATGGCCAACACCTTCCTCGCCGCGCGCGGGGTCGATGTCGGCAAGAGTCTGGCCGAGCACGATCTGACCGGTACGGCCGAGGAGATTTTCGACGCTGCCGAGGCGGCGGGCTGCACCATCCACTTGCCGTACGACGTGGTCGTCGCGAAGGAGTTCAGGCCGAATCCGCCGACGCGCACGGTCAACGTCCATGAAGTCGCCCCTGACGAGATGATCCTCGATATCGGTCCCGCCGCCACCGAGGCGCTGGGCGACGTGCTCAAGAATTGCCGCACGCTCGTGTGGAACGGTCCGCTCGGCGCGTTCGAGACGCCGCCATTCGATATCGCGACGATGACGCTGGCGAAGACCGTCGCCGCCTTGACCCGCGAAGGGTCCCTGGTGTCGGTGGCGGGCGGTGGCGATACCGTTGCCGCGCTCAATCAGGCCGGCGTCGCCGACGACATGACCTTCGTCTCGACCGCTGGCGGGGCCTTCCTCGAATGGATGGAAGGCAAGGAACTGCCGGGCGTTGCGGCGCTCCAGGGCTAGGGCAGCGGATGCGCGATCGGCTGCGGTCCCATCCCTCGCCGCATTTCAGCGCGTTGTTCGACGCGGCTGAGGCCAAAGTCTACGACGCCGAAGCCGAGATAACGTTGGCCGTCGGCGATGGAGCGTTGACGATCTCGATTCCCGCCATCGGCGGCGTCCTCGATTCTGCGGCGTTCGGCGTGGCGCGGTCGGTCTTGTCGCAAGTTGCCGAGCTGGACGCGCAGGCGAGCAGTCATCTCATGGAGCTGCCCGAATGGGCCTATGGCGGCGACCTCGTCCTCTGGCTCCTGATCGTGCAGGATGACAACGTCCGTTTTTGCTATCAGCAGACCGGCGTGAACGACGAACAGGTGGTGGGCTTCACGCTCGACGATGGCATCTGGGTGTTGCGAGGTAGTGATCCCCGCTTCCGTGGCGAAGGTCCCAATCCGTTTCCAGTCGGCGAATAGCTTAGCGTTCGGCGAGAAGCGGGCGAAGCACGGAGTCGAGGCTTCGCGCGGTGAACGCCTCCGCCTTGGCGTAGCGAACGCGGCCGTAGCGGTCGATGACGTAGCTCATCGGAACGGCGGACACCGCGATATCGGGACCGTCTACCCAAGTCGCCTGGGGATAGGGGATGACCGACGCGGTCGCCTGGCCCTGACCGTTCGCGCCCGGATCGACAGAGATGCCGATCACCACCAATCCCTGGGACAGGTGGGCGCGGTAATAGCGTGCGAGCAGCGGGATTTCGGCACGGCATGGCACGCACCACGTCGCCCAGTAATTGATCACCACCACACGTCCGCGCAAGTCGCCCAGCGTCATGCGCTGCCCGCCCGTCAACGTCATGCGCCACGGGATGCCGGGGCCGCCGGCCGCCAGCGGTGCGTGCAGGCCGAGAATCGCCAGCACCAAGGTCGCGATCCTGAACCCCCTGCGCATGGTGTCGATGTGATCCGCGATTTCCCGCGGGTCAACGGCGCGGTCTGCCGCGTTCCGCCCGAATCGGGACGGCGTCGTCAGGTTGCCGGCGCTGCGGCGGGGACCGGCGGCGGGGCCGGCTCATTGAGCAGGGGAACGAGCAATTGATTGAGCGCATCGAGCGTGAAGGCGCCGGCTTTCGCGTAGCGGATACGCCCGTCGCGTCCGATGACGATATTGGTCGGCACAGCATTGCCGATCACTTCATAGGGTCCCTTGATCCGCCGCGTGGGCTGCATGTGCATCACCGAGAACAGCTTTTTCATATAGTAGACCGGGACCGAATCCTCGGTGGCTACCGCGAACACGCGAAGGCCGTGTTGCTTCTGCAGGTCGTAATAGCCATCGAGCAGCGGCAATTCCTGACGGCACGGGCCACACCATGTCGCCCAGTAATTGAGCACCACGACCTGGCCGCGGAGGTCGTCGCGCCGGATCTTGGTGCCGTCGATCAACGTAAGGGTGAAATCGGGCGCCGGCTGGCCCACGACGATTTTCTCGCCCGCCGCTACGGGTAGAGTGACGGACGCACCGGCCAGAATCGCTGCCGCTGCCATCGCCTTGATCGTAGTCGCTGCTCCTCGCATCGGTGCCCCCGTCTATCGCCCCGGTCCGGGATGGTCGCGCCGCCGCTGCGGGTCAATCGGGGAAACCGCCAAAAGGAACCAATCGGACGCGGATCATGGCGTGACTTTGTGCCGCGGCGCATATCTAACCGGTTTCAGTATCCGGTGGCCATTGCGGACCCGCCGGACGCTGTCTAACAGCCGCCGTTCATACGTATGCACAGACGGGAATCGACCATGCAGACCGCCGACATGACCGCCAAGATCGCCGCCGGGCACGGCTTCATCGCCGCGCTCGACCAGAGCGGCGGCTCGACGCCCAAGGCGCTCAAGGGGTACGGGATCGAGGAGGGCGCCTGGTCGAGCGACGAGGAGATGTTCGATCTGATCCACCAGATGCGGGTACGCATCATCACCGCGCCCGCTTTCGCCAGCGGCAAGGTGATCGCCGCGATCCTGTTCGAGCGCACGATGGACGGCCAGGCGAACGGCGTGCCGGTGCCCCAGGCGCTTCACGATATCGGCGTGGTACCGTTCATCAAGATCGACAAGGGCCTCGAAGCCGAGGCCGATGGCGTCCAACTGATGAAACCGATGCCGGGACTCGACGGCCTGCTCGCGCGCTCGGCAAAGCTCGGCATGTTCGGAACCAAGGAGCGCTCGGTCATCAACCTCGCCGATCGCACGGGGATTGCGGCGATCGTCGCGCAGCAATTCGACATTGCCCGGCAAGTGCTGAGCCATGGGTTGATGCCGATCATCGAACCCGAAGTGAACATCAAGAGCGCCGAGCGCGCCGAGGCCGACGCGATCCTGATGGACGAGCTGCACAAGGCGCTCGATGCCTTGCCGGGCGACGACAAGGTGATGCTCAAACTATCGCTGCCGGCCCGGCCGGGGCTGTTCCGGCCGCTGGTCGACCATCCGCGCGTCCTCCACGTTGTCGCGCTGTCGGGCGGCTATAGCCGTGCCCAGGCGTGTGTCGAGCTGGCGAAGAACCGCGGGATCATCGCTAGCTTCAGCCGCGCCCTGCTCGAAGACCTGCGTGTGCAGATGAGTGACGCGGAATTTGACGCCGCGCTCGCCGAGGCGATCGACGAAATCTACGAAGCGTCGGTCGACAAGATCGACGCCTAGGCATCTGCCCCCGTCCCTTGCAGGGAAGGGGGGCGAGATGGCGAGATGTCGTGGTCAGCCGCTTTCGCCAAGGAGTTCGGCGAGGCGATCGAGCCGCTTCTCCAGCATCGACCGCCGGTCGCGTGCCCAGCGCTCGACCGCTGTCAGGCCGTCGGCAACGAGGGAGGCCGTCCGTACGCGCCCGACCTTCTCGGTCCGCACCACGCCGCATTGCTCGAGCACCTGGAGATGCTGGGCGACCGCGGTCACGGTGATCCCGAGTGGTTCGGCAAGCCGCGAGACCGACGCCGGGCCTTCGGCAAGGCGATCGACGATCGCGCGCCGCGTCGGGTCCCCCAAAGCCTGGAACAGTCGGTCTAGTTCGCGCGTCACCGGCTCAGCCTTCGATCACCTCGCCGAGTTTGTCGAGCAGTACGCGCCAGCCGTGTTCACGCATCACCGGACCGTCGGCATTTTCGAAGAACGCGACCTGGTTGGTACAGAGCAGCTCCGTGCCCTCGCCATTGGGGACGAGTTCGAACGTGGTGAGCGATACCGACATGGGCGCCCCGCCGATCGCCATCCGGCTGGTAATCACGATCCGGCTGCCCGGAACGATCGCCTGAAAGATGCCGTCGTCGGTCAGCGCGACGCCCGGGAAGGGGCTGTTGTCGCCAAATTTATAGCCGAGATGCTGGGTGCCGCCCGGGCGGAAATCGCTTTCGAACGCAACCAGTTCGGTATGATCGTGGCCAGCGAACCACTGGCGTTTGATCGCGGGGTCGCTGAGCGCTTGGAACACCGTGGCGGGCGCCGCCTTGAAGCTGCGTTCGACGGTGAAGGTGGCGTGGGTGACGTGTCCATCCGGCATGACATGCTCCTTTAGTGAAGTGAGGACTTCAATATTTGCGAGTCGCTAAACAGTCAAGTCTGTACTTCACTATTGTCGCGGCTTGACGTGACTATCGGGAAGGCGAAAGCGCGACGCGGCAACCCTGTTCAACGAAAGGACGGCGCATGGTCGAACGTGTGGGAGAACAGAATCCGGGCTGGGCCGCCGTCGATGCCTATGTCGCGGATCGGCTGTTGGGTGACGACCCGGCGCTGACGGCCGCGCTTGCCGTCAATGCCGCGGGCGGGTTGCCCGATATCGACGTGTCACCGGCGCAGGGGCGGATGCTCCACCTGTTTGCGCGTATGGCCGGCGCGCGGCGCATTCTCGAAGTCGGCACGCTGGGTGGTTACTCGACGATCGAGCTCGCGCGCGCCTTGCCCGCGGACGGCGACCTGGTGACGCTCGAGATCGACCCGCACCATGCCGATGTCGCGCGTGCCAATATCGCCGCAGCCGGGCTTGCCGGGCGGGTGACGGTGATCACCGGTCCCGCGCTCGACAGCCTGGTGACGCTCGAAGGGCCGTTCGACTTCGTGTTCATCGACGCCGACAAGCAGAACAATGCCGCTTATGTCGACCATGCGATCCGATTGTCGCGTCCCGGCACGACGATCGTCGTCGACAACGTGATCAGGGAGGGCGGGGTGCTCGACGCCGCGAGCCACGACGAGCGCATCCAGGGCACGCGCAAGCTGTTCGATCATGTCCACGCCCATCCGCGTCTCACGGCGACGGCCGTGCAAACGGTGGGATCCAAGAAATGGGACGGCTTCTTGCTGGCGATCGTAAACACCTGACCTTTGCCTATGGTTACACCTGCGGCTAGCTTTCCCGTGGATCGGGTCCCACACCTGATCGGCAACAACCGGGGGGCGGCGATGAATGGGGGCGAAAACGCGCGAGCGGGAATAACGATGCTGGGCAGGGTTCGGGCGTTGCTGCTGTTCCTGGCATTCTGCGCGGTAGTTGCGGTCGGGCAGATTGGCATCCAGCGCTTCGTACTGCCGCCGGTGCTGGGGTTTCGTCCGGAACTGTTCGGTGCGGGCAGGATGTGGATAGAAGTCGGCTATCTGACTGCTAACCTGATCGCCATAGCCATCTTCTGGCGTACCAGTAAGCGTCCGGCGGAGGCCTTTGCGCTGCATTCGGCCCGGCCCGCTCGCGATGTCGGGTTTGGCGTGCTTGCCGGTTCCGCGTCGGTGATCCTCGCCACGTTGGCGGCGATGCCATTCGACGGATCGTGGTTGCGATGGAGTGGGGCCGGCGTTGCGGACCTGGCGACGACGTTCTCCTGGATGGCGCTTTTCTATCTTTTGGTGGCGTTGGTCGAGGAGAGCATGTTCCGGGGTTATGCTCTTACGCAACTCGGCCGCGCGATCGGTTTCTATCCTGGCGCGATCCTCCTGAGCGTGTTGTTCGTCAGCTGGCACGTGAGTCGGCCCGATGCCGCGATCGATTCGTTCATCGAATATGCGCTGTTTGCCGCGATCATGGTGTGGTCAGTGCGGCGCAGCGGCGCTTTGTGGTTCGCCGTCGGCATGCACTGGGGTTGGAACGTCGGCAATACGTGGTTTCTCGGCGTACCCGACGGACTTCAGCGTGTCCCGGGTACACTCCTTCTCGCGCCGTTTTCCGATGTGAAATTTCATCTTGCCGATGTGCTGGTCGACGCCGTGATGACGGTGATTCTCGTCATATGGCTCAACCGCCTGTATCCAACTGTCGCCGCGCGCTGGAAAGGCGAGAACCCGCGCTGACTAAATTCGCACTGTTCGGCACCGCGCGGTTCATGGCATGAGGGATGATCCTGCATCACAACCAAAGGCGTATTGTGGCTCCAGCTTTCCCGCCAAAATCGACCCTTTTCTCGTGCGGCAGCGTCGTCGCTTTCAGCGGGACACAAGCGTGATCGATCTTGAAGACCCTCTCGGCCCGCTCGATCCGAATTTCGCTGTGTCCTTCCAGCGCGACGATCGCCGGCCACCATGCCAGCTCTACCTGATCTCGCCGCTCGATGTCGGCGGCGCGTTCGCCGATCGGCTGGCGCGAGCGCTCGACGCCGGGCCCGTAGCGGCGTTCCAGTTCCGCGTGAAAGACGTCGACCAGCACGAAGCCGCTCGGCTCGCCGAGCCGCTGCAGCGCATCTGCGCGGATCGCGAGGTCGCGTTCATCGTCAACGACAGCGTGTCGCTCGCGAAGAGGCTCGGCGCCGACGGCGTCCATCTCGGGCAGGAAGACGGCGATCCGCGCGATGCGCGGTCGGTGCTCGGTCCCGATGCGCAGATCGGCGTCACGTGCCGCGACAGCCGGCACCTGGCGATGGAAGCGGGCGATGCGGGGGCGGATTATGTCGCGTTCGGCGCGTTCTATCCTACCGCCACGAAGCAAGTGAAACATCATGCCGAGCCGGTACTGCTCAGCTGGTGGTCGACATTGTTCGAACTGCCCTGCGTCGCGATCGGCGGGATCAGCCCCGACAATGCCGCGCCACTGGTGGCGGCGGGTGCCGATTTCCTCGCCGTGTCGCATGCCGTCTGGGGCGGGGACGAAGCGGCCGCCGTCCGCGCTTTCGGTGCGGTGCTTGCCGGATTGGGGACGCCCGGCTAAAGGCGCGCTTTCCTTTTCAGCAGGTACATCGTCATGAAGATCAGCGGCGTGGACATTCGTCCCGGCAATATCATCGAATATGAGGGCGGCATCTGGCGCGCCGTGAAGATTCAGCACACCCAGCCGGGCAAGGGTGGCGCCTATATGCAGGTCGAGCTCAAGAACCTGCGTGACGGCCGCAAGAACAATGTCCGCTTCCGTTCGGCCGAGACCGTCGAGCGCGTCCGCCTCGACACCAAGGACTTCCAGTTCCTGTTCGCCGATGGCGACAGCCTGGTGTTCATGGACAAGGACACCTACGAACAGACGACCCTGCCGCGCGACCTGCTCGGCGACGCTGCGGCATTCCTGCAGGACGGCATGGACGTCGTCATGGAACTCTATGACGAGGAAGCCATCAGCGTGCAGTTGCCCGACACGATCGAAGCGACGATCGTCGAGGCCGACGCGGTGGTGAAGGGCCAGACCGCCTCGTCGAGCTACAAGCCAGCGATCCTCGACAATGGCGTGCGCATCATGGTGCCGCCGCACATCGCGTCGGGAACGCGTATCGTGGTCGACGTGTACGAGCAGACCTACGTCCGCCGCGCGGATTGAGGCCGAGCGGACGAGTCAAATAGCGGCGCTATTTGTCCGATCCGCCGGCCCGGTCGGCGAGCGTAGCTCGTCCGACGGCGGGCAACAGGTGCGAAATGCCCCGCATTTCGCAGATCGTGGCGGGGCCACGATCGACCTGTTACCCTTTGCCCGCGACGGCATCGTGACTAAAACGCCCACCCAACCCCTCCCCTGAAGGGAAGGGGCTCGATAGGATTGTTATGCCCAGCCATTCCGGCCTTTTCACCGTCATCGAGCGCGCCGCACGCAAGGCGGCACCGCGCCTGCGGCGCGACTTCAACGAGGTCCAGCACCTCCAGGTCAGTCGCAAGGGGCCGGCCGATTTCGTGTCGATGGCCGACAAGCGCGCCGAGGAGACGCTGGTCGAGGAATTGCGCAAGGCGCGGCCCGATTGGGGCATCCTGGCCGAGGAAGGCGGCGAGATCGCCGGCGATCCCAACAAGCCGCGCTTCATCATCGACCCGCTCGACGGCACCTCGAACTTCCTCCACGGCATCCCGCATTTCGCGATTTCGATCGCGGTCGAGGAGCCGTTGGCGAACGGCAAGCGCGAGATCACCACCGCGCTCGTCTATCAGCCGCTGACCGACGAGAGCTTCTGGACCGAGAAGGGCAAGGGCGCCTGGCTGCAGGACGCGCGCCTCCGGGTGTCGTCGCGCCGCGACCTTGCCGACGCCCTGATCGCGACCGGCATCCCATTTCTGGGCCATGGCAATTTCGCGCAATGGAGCCGTATTTTTGGCGCCGTCGCGCCCGAAGTCGCCGGAATCCGCCGCTTCGGTTCGGCCGCGCTCGATCTCGCCTGGGTCGCGGCTGGCCGCTTCGACGGCTTTTGGGAAACCGACCTCCAGCCATGGGACGTCGCGGCGGGCCTGCTGATCGTCAAGGAAGCCGGCGGCTTCGTCACCGATTTCCGCGGCGCCGACCGCGCGATGGAACGCGGCGAGTTTCTCGCCGCCAACGACGTCCTTCACTCGAAGCTGCACAAGCTGATCGCGACCGCGTTGCGTTGATGCGCTGGCTGGCCGCCTCGCTGCTCGGGGCAGCGGCGCCCACCACGCTCTTCACCATTCCGGCCGAGCACCGCCTGATCGAAGGCGTCGCCACCGACGGCGATACCGTGTGGGTATCGAGCGTCATCGACCGCACGATCATCGCCCATCGCGCCGATGGCGACCAGGAGATCCGCCTGCCTCCTGGGATTGCCAATCCGCTGGGGCTGGCCTGGGACTCGCGACGCCACTGGTTGTGGATCGCGACCGATTGCCCGACGCTTCCCGGCATCGCCCCCTGCGAATCCGGCGCACTCGTCGCGATCGACCGGAAAGGGCGGCTACGCGCACGTTTCAGGCCCGATATTCCGCTTCATAGCGGAGATGTTTCGGTGGGCGGCGGCAGCGTGTTCGTCTCGGATTCGCGCAATGGCGCGGTGTATCGCCTGGCTCCCGGCGGCCGGGTATTGGAATCGTTGGTCTCGCCCGGGACCGGCAAGTCGGCGCAGGGCTCGGCGCTCGACCGGTCGGGGAAAAGGCTGATCGTCGCCGACTATAGCCAGGGGTTGTTTGCAATCGACATCGCCACGCGACGGCGCACGCCGCTGATCGAGGACGGCAAGGCGCTGCGCGGGCTCGACGGATTGGCGCGGTCCGGCAGCACCTATTTCGCGATCTACAATGCCAGCAGTCCGGCCCGGTTGATCCGGTTCCGCCTGCAGGGGGATGCGATCGTCGAGCGGGAAGCGGTAGACCTGAGCTTGCCCGATCCCACACAATTGGTGCCGTATCGTCAGGCCTTGCTCGTCGTTGCCGATGCCGGTTGGGAAGAAGCGGCCAGCCCGGCCGCTGGAAAACGGCGTCCCGCGCCGATCGTTGCACTGCCATTATGAGTATCTGGGGCAAATACATAACCCGACTTTAACAATGCCGGGCTTATGCGCGCCGAATGAGATCGACGCCTTCAGCCATGTCCAGGGACGACATGTTCCTGAAGACGCGGATCGACGCGATCTATTCGATCGCTTTTACGATGATCGGCATGGACTTACTCGGGTCGGCGATGATGGCGGGCCTGTTCTGGCAGCAGGGCGCCGGTTTCTGGCTCGACGTCTGGGTCGCCGCCAGCGCGACCATCATCGTCGGACGGGGCGCAGCCGCCGCGGCTTACAAATCCGGGCGGTTCGCGCATGTCCCACTCCGCCGATGGGCGATCTCGCTGGTCGGTTTTGCCGCCGCTTCCGGCATGGCATGGGGTGCCGCGCTTGGCACGATCGCCGCGACGGGCACCGACAATGAGGTGATGTTCGCGGTGTGCGTGGCGCTGAGCGGCCTCACGCTGTCGATCGCGCACGTCGCTTATTGGCCGATGTATGCGGCGTTCGAATTGCCGGTGATGATCGCGGCGACCCTGGGGTTCCTGATCGGCAACCGGCCGGGACACTGGCCCTTGAGCGGGGCTGCGGCGGTGATGACCGTCGTCCTGCTGAGCACCAGCCGCCGCCTCGCCGGGCAAGTCCTGCAGGCGCACAAGCTGGCGGCGGCGAACCAGGCGCTGGTCGAATCGCTTGGCGAACGCGGCAAGGCGCTCGAACAGGCATGCGACGCGCTCGAACGGGTGAGCCGCACCGACCCGCTGACCGGTCTCGCCAATCGTCGTCAGCGCGACAGCCGGCTGGTCGACGAATGGGAACGGGCGTTACGCAATGGCGGACCGCTCGCGGTGGTCGCGATCGATGTCGACCATTTCAAGCGCTTCAACGACACGCACGGGCATGCCGAGGGCGATCGTTGCCTCAAGGCGGTGGCGGAAATGCTGATGGCCGGTGTTCGCGGCCCCGTCGACCTTGCGGCACGCCAGGGCGGCGAGGAATTCATGCTCATCCTGCCGGGGGTCGATCAGGCCGGTGCCGCCTCGATCGCCGAGCGCGTGCGCGTGATGGTCGCGACGTGCAGCAACGACGCCGGGTTCAAGCTGCCCGAAAAGGTGACGATCAGCCTGGGGGTCGCGGCGATCAACCCCGCGCCCGGCCGGTCGGTCCACGAACTGACGATCGCCGCAGACGCCGCGCTGTACCGCGCCAAGATGAACGGCCGGAACCGCTACGAACTGGCGGTCATCGACGGGATCGCTGCGGCCGCCGCTTAGAATCCGGAGTCGTTCGACATCCGGCTTTGAAGCTCGGGATTCGAGGGGGGTGTTCACGCGAAAGCACGGGCCCAGCGCAATCCGGTACTTCAGAACCCTGGGCTCCTGCGGCCGCAGGAGCGCCGGCGGTTTCCACACGCCGCGGACGTGACCGCGATCGTCGTCAATCATTCCCTAATTGCGAATCATTCTCACGGGTCTGGGCCTTGCCCGACTCCGGGTGCCGTCCTAGAGACGCCGCAACGTTTCGCACTTGCGAGAGAACATAGTGGTCGATCTGTCACAATATCTGCCGATCCTGCTGTTCCTCGGCATCGCGATCGTGCTGTCGAGCGCGTTCGTGTTCCTGCCGATGATCGCGGCCCGCTTTACCGGCGCACACAAGCCGAATCCGGAGAAGCTGAGCGAGTATGAATGCGGCTTCCCCGCGTTCGAGGATCCGCGCAGCCAGTTCGACGTCCGCTTCTATCTCGTCGCGATCCTGTTCATCGTCTTCGATCTCGAAGCCGCATTCATCTACCCCTGGGCTGTCAGCGTGTTCTCGCTCGGCTGGGTCGCGTGGATCAGCATGATGCTCTTCATCGCCGAACTCGCGCTTGGCCTCGTCTATGCCTGGAAGAAGGGAGCATTGGATTGGGAATGACCCCTTCTGTCATCGGACATTCGGGCCCCGTGGAATTGCCGCGGCCGGCCACCGGGCAGGCGATCGTGCCGCCCGATCAGGGTTTCTTCGACGGCCTCAACGGTGAGCTGCAGGACAAGGGCTTCCTCGTCGTCGGCGCCGAGGAGCTGTTCCAGTGGGCGCGTACCGGCTCGCTCTGGTGGATGACGTTCGGGCTTGCTTGCTGCGCCGTCGAGATGATCCACGTCAACATGCCACGCTACGACCTCGAGCGGTTCGGTGCCGCGCCGCGCGCCTCGCCGCGCCAGTCGGACGTGATGATCGTCGCCGGCACGCTCTGCAACAAGATGGCGCCGGCGCTGCGCAAGGTCTACGACCAGATGTCGGAGCCCAAATACGTCATCTCGATGGGCTCGTGCGCCAATGGCGGCGGCTATTACCATTACAGCTACAGCGTCGTGCGCGGCTGCGATCGCATCGTGCCGGTCGACATCTACGTACCGGGCTGCCCGCCGACCGCCGAGGCATTGCTCTACGGCATCATGCAGCTGCAGCGGAAAATCCGCCGCGCGGGGACGATCGAGCGGTGAAGTCGGCAGCTCCCCTTCATGCGCCCAATGACGGCGTGATCGAGGCGGCCGAGAAGGCACTCGGCGGCCGTGTCCTGTCGAGCCTGGAAGCCGCGTACGAGGTGTCGTTCACCGTCGACCGCGAAAGTCTGGTCGAGACGATGACCCTGCTGCGCGATACGCCGGGCCTCGAATATCAGCAGCTGATGGAAATCGCCGGCGTCGACTATCCGGAGCGGCCCGACCGCTTCGAAGTGGTTTATTGCCTGCTCTCGCTGACCCGCAACCACCGCATCCGCGTCCACGTCCAGACCGACGAGATCAAGCCGGTGCCGTCGGTAACGGGGATCTGGCCGGTCGCCGGCTGGCTCGAGCGCGAAGTGTACGACATGTACGGCGTGCTGTTCGAGGGGAACTCGGACCTCCGGCGTATCCTGACCGATTATGGGTTCGTCGGCCATCCGCAGCGCAAGGACTTCCCGCTGACCGGCTATGTCGAGCTGCGGTACTCGGAAGAGAGCAAGCGTGTCGTCTACGAGCCGGTCAAGCTGGCCCAGGACTTCCGCACGTTCGACTTCATGAGCCCGTGGGAAGGCGCCGACTACATCCTGCCGGGCGACGAGAAAGCGCCGGCCGCTGCGCCGCCACCTCCGCCGCCTCCGCCCCCACCACCGCCGCCTCCCGCGCCGCCGCCGGCTCAGCCGAAGGTGACCGAGGGCGTGGCCGATACCGGCGCGGGCAAGGCTGAGGCAAAAGCGACGCCCGCACCGGTTGCCAAGCCGGCGGAGGCCAAGACCGAGCGTGCGCCGAAGCCGCGCGCGAAAAAGGCGGACGTCGCCGCCGCGCCCGAAGCCGCCAGGGCGCCGTCGACCCGCAAGGTCGCCGCCAAGCCGCGCGTGAAGCCGGATGCGCCGACCGCCGAGGCGCCGGCCAAGCCGAGCCGCGCCAAGAAGAAGCCGGAGCCGAAGAATGGCTGATCAGCTCGACAAGATGCTGGGGGTGACCGACGCCGAGGACCCGACAACGGGCGACGTCACGATCCAGAATTACACGATCAATTTCGGGCCGCAGCACCCGGCGGCGCACGGCGTGCTCCGCTTGGTGATGGAGCTCGACGGCGAGATCATCGAGCGGCTCGATCCGCATGTCGGCTTGCTCCATCGCGGCACCGAGAAGCTGATCGAGTACAAGACCTACGCGCAGGCGTTGCCCTATTTCGACCGGCTCGATTATTGCTCGCCGCTCTGCATGGAGCACAGCTTCGTGCTCGCGGCGGAAAAGCTGCTCGACCTGGAAGTGCCGATCCGCGCCCAGTATCTGCGCGTGTTCTTCGCCGAATTGACCCGTATTTCCAATCACATGCTGAACCTCGGCAGCCACGTGATGGACGTCGGCGCGATGACACCGAACCTGTGGCTGTTCGAGATCCGCGAGGATTGCCTCAACTTCTTCGAGCGTGCCTCGGGCGCGCGCATGCACTCCAATTATTTCCGCGTCGGCGGCGTCCATCAGGACGTGCCGCTCAAGCTGCTCACCGATATCGCCGACTGGCTCGACACGCGCCTGCCGCGCCTGTTCGAGGATGCGATCAGCCTGGTCGCCGACAACCGCATCTTCAAGCAGCGCAACGTCGACATCGCGGTGGTCAGCCGCGAGGATGCGGTGCGCTGGGGTTTCTCCGGCCCGATGATCCGCGGCTCTGGCATCCCCTGGGATCTGCGCAAGTCGCAGCCTTATGACGCTTATGCCAAGATGGAGTTCGATGTTCCCGTCGGCACGCGCGGCGACTGCTACGACCGTTTCATGGTGCGCGTGGAAGAGGTCCGCCAGTCGGCGCGGATCATGAAGCAGTGCCTCAACGAGATGCCGGGCGGCCCGATCGCCAGCGACGACCGCAAGGTGGTGCCGCCCAAGCGCGCCGAGATGAAGCAGTCGATGGAAGCGTTGATCCATCACTTCAAGCTCTACACCGAGGGTTTCCACGTCCCCGCCGGCGATGTCTATGTCGCGACGGAGAGCCCCAAGGGCGAGTTCGGCGTGTATCTGGTCGCCGACGGCTCCAACAAGCCGTATCGCTGCAAGATCCGGCCGACCGCGTTCAGCCATCTCCAGGCGATGGACTTCATGTCGAAGGGCCACATGCTCGCCGACACTACCGCGATCCTGGGCGCGCTCGACATCGTGTTCGGGGAGTGCGACCGGTGAGGCAAGCTGTTTTGATCGCAGCGCTAGGCGTTATGTGCGCAATGGGATCGCCATCAGCCGGTCACTCTATAGCCGGCGATAAGATGCTACTGGCTTTTCTCAATGACGGTGCCAAACTTGGTTTCCAGGCCATTGGTAATCGTATCGAAGGCTCGATTAAGGTTAACGACGCGGGCGAGAAGCAATTTGGCGTCAAAGAATTGTCGCTTAAGGTATTTGCTGAAAAACTTTCCGGGTGCGGGGTTTCCAACCTTACTTTCTTCGGAAGTGGTACGCCGGGATATCATGTGACATGGTTTTGCTTCGAGTCGAGTGGTGATCTGCTTGGTTACAACGCGGACATTATTCCCGTCGGCAATAAAGTTGAAGTATCAGGTTTTCAGTCGATAAGATTCGTGCCGCGCCCGCCTGCTTTTTCAATGCTTGGCGCTCCAAGGAACACTAATGGCTGAAGCACACCAAATTCCTGACGAAGCAGAGACCCGCGCGCGCTGGGGCGATTTTGCATGGACTGCGGAGAACGCGGCCAAGGCGAAGGAAATCATCGGCCGCTATCCGCCGGGTCGCGCCCAGTCGGCGTCGCTGCCGCTGCTCGACCTTGCCCAGCGCCAGGTCGGTGCCGACACGCAGACCCAGGGCTGGCTGCCGGTCCCGGTGATCGAGTTCGTCGCACGTGAGATCGGCGTGCCGTACATGCGCGTGTACGAGGTCGCGACCTTCTACACGATGTTCAACATGGCGCCGGTCGGCCGCTATCACGTCCAGGTCTGCGGCACGACGCCGTGCATGCTGTCGGGCAGCGACGACGTGCTCAAGGCATGCAAGGCGAAGGGCCTGTCCAAGGGCCATACCACCGCTGACGGCCTGTTCACGCTGACCGAGGTCGAGTGTCTGGGCGTCTGCGCCAACGCGCCGATGGTCCAGATCAACGACGACAATTACGAGGACCTCGATTACGACCGCACGATCGCGGTGCTCGACGCCCTGGCCAAGGGCGAGCAGCCGCAGGTCGGCTCGCAGACCGGCCGCCGCGCGAGCTGCCCCGAAGGCGGGCCGACGACGCTCAAGGAGATGGTCACCGAGAACCACGATTACCGGGGGAGCTGGTAATGCGCGGCAACGTCAATCCGATCATCGCCGTCTTCGCCATCATCGGCGCGCTGGTGATCCTGGGCCTGGTGCTGCGCGTCGCGTTCGCGCTGATCGGGCTCGCGATCGTCGTCGGCGCGGTGCTGGTGATCTTCTATTTCGTCCAGAATGCGATGGGGAAGCGATAACATGCTCGCCGACAAGGATCGCATCTTCACCAACGTCTACGGCTTCCAGCCGTGGGGGCTGAAGGCCGCACAGGCGCGTGGCGATTGGGACAACACGAAGAAGCTGCTCGAGATCGGCGCCGACACGATCATCGACCGGATCAAGGCGTCGGGCTTGCGCGGGCGCGGCGGGGCAGGGTTCCCGACCGGCACCAAGTGGAGCTTCATGCCCAAGGAGCCGCGGCCCGATCGGCCCAATTTCCTGGTGATCAATGCCGACGAGTCCGAGCCGGGGTCGTGCAAGGACCGCGAGATCATCCGCCACGATCCGCACAAATTGATCGAGGGCGCCCTGGTCGCCGGGTTCGCGATGCGCGCGCGCGCCGCGTACATCTACATTCGCGGCGAATATATCCGCGAGGCAGAGACACTCTTCGCCGCGGTCGCCGAGGCCTATGACGCCGGCTTGGTCGGCAAGAACGCCTGCGGATCGGGCTATGATTTCGACGTCTTCGTCCATCGCGGCGCCGGCGCGTATATCTGCGGCGAAGAGACCGCGATGCTCGAAAGCCTGGAGGGCAAGAAGGGCCAGCCGCGCCTGAAGCCACCATTCCCGGCCGGTGCCGGCCTTTATGGCTGCCCGACCACGGTCAACAACGTCGAATCGATCGCCGTCGCGCCGACCATCCTGCGCCGCGGCCCCGAATGGTTCGCCAGCTTCGGCGCCGAGAACAATCGCGGCACCAAGCTCTTCCAGATCAGCGGCCATGTGAACAAGCCGTGCGTGGTCGAGGAAGCGATGTCGATCCCGTTCCGCCAGCTCATCGAGGAACATTGCGGCGGTATCCGGGGCGGCTGGGACAATCTGCTCGCGGTGATCCCGGGCGGATCGTCGGTGCCGCTGGTGCCGGCGGCGCAGATCATGGACTGCCCGATGGATTTCGACGGGCTCAAGGCGCTCGGCTCGGGCCTCGGCACTGCGGCGGTCATCGTCATGGACAAGTCGACCGACATCGTCCGCGCGATCAGCCGGCTGAGCTATTTCTACAAGCATGAAAGCTGCGGCCAGTGCACGCCGTGCCGCGAAGGTACCGGCTGGATGTGGCGCGTGATGGAGCGGCTGCGCACCGGCGATGCCGATGTCAGCGAGATCGACACGCTCTACAACGTCACCAAACAGGTCGAGGGCCATACGATCTGCGCGCTGGGCGACGCTGCGGCGTGGCCGATCCAGGGCCTGATCCGCCATTTCCGCCCCGAGATCGAGCGCCGCATCCACGAGCGCCAGGGCACGACCGCTGCGCCGATGCAGGAGGCCGCCGAGTAATGGCGCGCGCCGCTCTTCTTGGCATCGCCGTGGCGACGGCGTGGACCGTGCCGGTATCGGCGCAGTACACGCCTTACGCCATCGCGGTGCCGTCCGAGCGGAACCTGTCCGAAACCGATCGCGCGCGTGACCTGATGAACCGCTACGGCCTGTGTGTCGTGAAGCAGCATTTCGGGCTCGTACGGCGGGCGATCGCGCAGACCGACGATGCCGCGCAGACAAGGGCCCTCGCCAAGATCGCCGGGGATGACTGCCTGTCGACGGGAAGGCTGAGGATGTCGCCGCTGTTGTTCCGCGGTTCCGTTTATCGTGCGCTCTATATCCGCGACTATGCCCTGATGCCGCGCGACACGCTGGCTGCGCTCGTCGCGACGAAGCTGTCGGACGATCAGGTGTCGATCGATTTCGGTGCGTGTGTCGCCAAGCTTTCGCCCGATGGCGCCCGCGCGCTGGTCCTGTCGGATCCGGCGACAACCGCCGAGAAGAATGCCATTGCGAGCTTGCGACCGTCGCTGTCGGATTGCCTGCCGCCCAAGGCGCAGGTTCGCGTGACGATGTCGGGGTTGCAGGCGACCTTGTCCGAAGCGCTCTACAAGCGAATGGTCGCGCTGCAGCAGGCGGCGCAGGACGGTGCGAAATGACGTTCGCGATATACGTTATCGGTCGAGTGACGGCTGCTGGTTGTGAGACGGGAGGGGTACGATGATCGCTCTCTATGCGTTTCTGATGTCGGGCATGGCGCCGGTTCCGCCGCAACCGGCGAGCGAGCCATCGAGCGGACCGGATGTCGCTGAATGCGTGGTCGACAATGACCCACGAGAAGTCCGCAAACTGCTCGATACCGTCCCGGGCTCCTACGATGAAGTGCGCGCCTCGCGTGGGGTCCTCGTCTATTATGGCGGGTGCAGCGACAACCGCGTCGCCACCGGCAATCTTGCATGGCGCGAGCGCGCGGAGATTGCCTATGCAGCACTCGAAAACCGGCTTGAAAATGGTCGCTTCGACGCAACGTCGCCGCCGCCGCGCGCTCGCTGGGCATTGATGTCAACCGGCGGCAACCGAAGGCTGATCGCGCTTCGTCAGTTCGGCGACTGCGTTGTCGGGTTGGCGCCTTTCAGGGCGCTTCGCCTGGTCCAGTCGGCGGCCGGCAGCCGTGACGAAGCGGCGGCGATCGACGCCTTGCGGCCGTCGTTGAACGATTGCCTCGCGCCGCGGCAGAACTTCACGGTGAAACGCCAAGATCTGCGACTGATCGTCGCCGAGCCGCTCTATCACATGCTGTCGAAGTAAGCCGAATGACCCGCCAACACATACCCAGCCGCCCCGACATGGGAACTACGAATGCCTAAAGTCAAAGTAGACGGGATCGAGGTCGAAGTCCCCGCCGGCGCCACGGTGCTCCAGGCGTGCGAGGCGGCCGGCAAGGAAATCCCGCGTTTCTGTTATCACGAGCGGCTGTCGATCGCCGGTAATTGCCGGATGTGCCTGGTCGAGGTGAAGCCGGGGCCGCCCAAGCCCCAGGCGTCGTGCGCGCTGCCCGCCGCCGACAATCAGGAGATCTTCACCAACACCCCGATGGTGAAGAATGCGCGCGAAGGCGTGATGGAATTCCTGCTGATCAATCACCCGCTCGATTGCCCAATCTGCGATCAGGGCGGCGAGTGCGACCTGCAGGATCAGTCGGTGGCCTATGGCCGCGGCGCGTCGCGCTACACCGAGAACAAGCGCGCGGTGACCGAGAAATATATGGGTCCGATCGTCAAGACGGTCATGACTCGCTGCATCCAGTGCACCCGCTGCATCCGCTTCGCCGAGGAAGTCGCCGGCGTCGAGGAAATCGGCGCGATCTATCGCGGCGAGGACATGCAGATCACCTCTTACCTCGAACAGGCGGTGACGAGCGAACTCAGCGGCAATGTCGTCGACCTCTGCCCGGTCGGCGCGCTGACCTCGAAGCCCTATGCGTTCGAGGCGCGGCCTTGGGAGCTCAAGAAGACGCTGGCGATCGACGTGATGGACGCGGTCGGCACCAACATCCGCCTCGACAGCCGCGGGCGCCAGGTGCTGCGCGCGCTGCCGCGCGTCAATGACGACGTCAACGAGGAATGGGCGACCGATAAGACTCGCCACGCGGTCGATGGCCTGGTCCGTCGCCGCCTCGACAGGCCCTATGTCCGCAAGGACGGCAAGCTGGTCGCGGCAACCTGGGACGAGGCGTTCGCGGCGATCGCGGCGGTGAAGGCCGGGAACAGCGTCGCGGCGATCGCCGGCGACCTGGTCGATTGCGAGACGATGTTCGCGGCCAAGGCGCTGGTCAAGGCGATGGGCGGCTCGCTGCTCGAAGGCCGACAGACCGGCATGGATTACGACGTGTCGAACCTGGCCGCGGTCAATTTCAACACGACTATCGCTGGCGCCGAGACCGCCGATGCGATCCTGCTGGTCGGCACCAATCTGCGCTGGGAAGCGCCGCTGGTGAACACCCGCATCCGCAAGGCGATCAAGAAGGGCGCCAAGGTCTTCGCGATCGGCCCCGAGACCGATTTGACCTACAAGGTCGAATGGCTCGGCAACGATCTGTCGTTGCTCGGCAAATTGCCCAAGGCCGCGGCAGACGCGTTCAAGAATGCCGAGCGTCCGATGATCATCGTCGGCGGCGCGGCGCTCAAGGGCGGGCAGGGCGCGTCGTTGGCGCTCGCCAGGAAGCTCGGCGTCGTAAAGCAGGGCTGGAACGGTTTCAACGTGCTGCATTTCTCCGCGGCGCGGATGGGCGGCCTGATGCTCGGCTACGCGCAGGAGGGCGGAATCGCCGACGTGGCCGCAGCCAAGCCGAAGCTGCTCTTCCTGCTCGGCGCCGACGAGGTCGATTTCTCGAAATTCGCCAAGAGCTTCAAGGTCTATATCGGCCATCACGGCGACAAGGGCGCTGCCGCGGCCGACGTCGTCCTGCCCGGCGCGAGCTATGCCGAGAAGGCGGGTACCTATGTCAATCTCGAGGGGCGCGTGCAGCGCGGCGAGCGCGCGGTGTTCGCGCCGGGCGACGCGCGCGAGGATTGGACGATCCTGCGCGCTTTGTCGGAGAAGCTCGGCCACACCCTGCCGTTCGACAGTTTCGACGAATTGCGGGCGCAGATGGCGCTCGCCGTGCCCGCGCTCGGCCAGCTCGGCCTTGCCAGCTTCGACTGGAACCCGCCGGCGCTCGACGCCAAGGGCGAAGGCGAAGTCGCCTATCCAATCAAGGACTTCTACCTGACCAACGCCATCTGCCGCGCCAGCCCGACGATGCAGCAATGCTCGGCCGAACTGATCCACGGCCAAGCCTTTGCGGAGGCCGCGGAATGATCCGGCATCTTTCCGTCATCCCGGCGAAGGCCGGGATCGCTGGCGACTCTTGCCACGCGCCTTCGCCTGTGGCCCCGGCCTGCGCCGGGGCGACGAGGAAGGGAGCCGCGGAATGACCTCCTGGTTCACCTATCTCGGCCTGCCTTTCGGCTGGGCCTGGTTCATCGCCACGATCATCGACATCCTGGTGATCGCACTGCCGCTGATGCTGGCGGTGGCGATGATCATCTATGCCGATCGCAAGATCTGGGCGGCGATGGCGCTGCGTCGCGGGCCCAACGTGGTCGGCCCGCTCGGCCTGCTGCAGTCGTTCGCCGACGGTCTCAAGGTCTTCCTCCAGGAAACGATCATCCCCTCGGCGGCGAACAAGGGGCTGTTCCTGCTCGCACCGATTATCACCTTCACGGTCGCGTTGATCGTCTGGGCGGTGGTGCCGTTCCAGGCCGGCGTTGTGCTCGCCAACATCAATGTCGGCCTGCTCTACGTGCTCGCGGCGTCGAGCCTCGGCGTCTACGGCATCATCATCGCCGGCTGGGCGTCGAACTCGAAATATCCCTTCTATTCGGCGCTCCGTGCCGCCGCGCAGATGGTGAGCTATGAAGTCTCGATCGGGTTCGTGCTGATCTCGGTCGTGCTGTGGTCGGGGAGTTTCAACCTGACCGCGATCGTCGAGGCGCAGAAGGGCTTCGCCTTTGGCTGGGTCAACGGCAATTTCATCAATCCGCTGCTATTCCCGATGGCGGTGGTGTTCTTCATCTCGGCGCTGGCCGAGACACAGCGCGCGCCGTTCGACCTGACCGAGGCTGAGTCCGAGCTCGTCGCCGGTTATCAGACCGAATATTCGTCGATGGCCTTCGCGCTCTACTGGCTCGGCGAATATGCCAATGTCATCCTGATGTGCGCGCTCAACGCCGTGCTGTTCTGGGGTGGCTATCTGCCGCCGCTGAACATTCCGTTCCTGGGCCTCTTCCCTCATATTGTCGTGCCGGGGATTATCTGGCTCTTCCTCAAGATCCTGGTGTTCTTCTTCCTCTTCAGCTGGGTGAAGGCGACGGTGCCGAGGTACCGCTACGACCAGCTGATGCGGCTGGGCTGGAAAGTGTTCCTGCCGCTGTCGCTGTTCTGGGTGTTCCTGGTGTCGGGCTATCTGATGCTGACGCGCGTGGGAGTTGGGTCGTGATCGCGATCCTGTCGGCCATTATGGTCGCCGGGGGCCTTGCTCCAACGCCAAGGGGCGATGCTGCGTTGTCGTGTCAGTTGCAGGTCTACGCGGCTGGCCAGAAAAAGGTCGATTTGAAAGGAGAGTTCCTTCCGTTCATCATTCGCTTTCAGGAGCGCGCGACTGACGAAGCATCAATTGATGGTGGAGGGATTTCACTTTACGACCCCAGCAATCTGCTGAGATCGGCGGCTGCCAAAAAATTGATTTTAAAAAGAGATGGCGTCGATCTGATCACCAGTATCGATGGGACTGACGGCATCCTCTATTTCTCGGCAACTGATTTTGAGCATGTGTCCAGTAAGGGTGGAGCGCCGCGAAAACTCGAGGGCCATTGGGTCGCTGTTCTCTCGATGATCGGAGGACCATCCGAGCGTAAGTTCAAAGCAATAGGGCCGTGCCGCTATTTCCGTGAGGTGTCGGATTTGAGCGACGTGGACTTAATAATTCAAAAGGTTTCGAACTGATGAGCGTCGCACAGATCATCAAGTCGTTCACCTTGTGGGAATTCGTCAAGGCGCACACGCTGACCTTGCGCTATTTCTTCAAGGCCAAGGCGACGATCAACTATCCGTTCGAGAAAAACCCGATCTCGCCGCGTTTTCGCGGGGAGCATGCGCTGCGCCGCTATCCCAATGGCGAAGAGCGCTGCATCGCGTGCAAATTGTGCGAGGCGGTGTGCCCGGCGCTGGCGATCACGATCGAGGCCGAACCGCGTGACGACGGCAGCCGCCGTACGACGCGCTACGACATCGACATGACCAAGTGCATCTATTGCGGCCTGTGCCAAGAAGCCTGCCCGGTCGATGCCATCGTCGAGGGACCGAATTTCGAATTCGCCACCGAAACGCGCGAGGAGCTGATCTACGACAAGGCGAAGCTGCTCGATAACGGCGACCGCTGGGAGCGCGCGATCGCCGCGAACCTTGCCGCCGATGCACCGTATCGGTAGGCGGCGCGTGATGATTCCTTTCTCTTCCGGATCACCCTCACCCTTCCGCGGCTGCGCCGCTCCCTCCCTCTCCCATCGGGAGAGGGAAGGGGCCCGCGCGCCGCAGGCGCGTGGGAAGGGTGAGGGCGACATGCAGGTCCGCATATGATCCAGGCGCTCGCCTTTTACCTGTTTGCCGCGGTGGTGCTGGTGTCGGGGTTGATGACGATCACGTCGCGCAATCCGGTGCATTCGGTGCTGTGGCTGATCCTGGCGTTCTTCAACGCCGCGGGGCTGATGCTGTTGTGTGGTGCCGAGTTCATCGCGATGCTGCTGGTGATCGTCTATGTCGGCGCGGTCGCGGTGCTGTTCCTGTTCGTCGTGATGATGCTCGACATCGATTTCGCCGAACTGCGTGCCGGTTTCGTGCGCTACGCGGCAATCGGCGCGTTGGTCGCCATCGTCCTGGCCTGCGAGATCTTCATCGCGATCGGCGCCTGGAATGCTGGGGGCACCAAGCTCGACCAGCGCATCGCGCCGACGCCGGACACGGTCCCCAATATCCAGGCGATCGGAAACCTGCTCTATTCGCATTATCTCTATGTCTTCGAAGGCGCCGGCCTGGTGCTGCTCGTCGCGATGATCGGCGCCATCGCGCTGACCCATCGTGCTCGCGGCGGGGTCAAGGGCCAGAAGATCAGCCGCCAGGTCGCGCGCCGGCCGCAAGATGCAACGCGTAACATGCAGCCGCCAGTCGGCCAGGGGGTGGAGCTGTGATCGGCCTGACGCATTATCTGGTCGTGGCTGCCATCCTGTTCGGGATGGGCGTGCTCGGCCTGATCGCCAACCGCAAGAATCTGATCATCATGCTGATGTCGATCGAGCTGATCCTGTTGTCGGTGAACATCAACTTCGTCGCCTTCTCGGCCTATCTGCACGATCTGGTCGGACAGGTGTTCGCGATGTTCGTGCTGACCGTCGCCGCCGGCGAGGCCGCGATCGGGCTCGCCATCCTGGTGATCTATTTCCGTGGCCGCGGGACCATCGCGGTCGACGATGCCAACCGGATGAAGGGGTGAGCGCATGATCCAGCTCATCGTCTTCCTGCCGCTGCTCGCGGCCATCATCGCCGGGCTCGGCAACCGCACGATCGGCAACGTGCCGGCCAAGATCGTCACGACCGGCGCTCTGTTCCTGTCCTGCGCGCTCAGCTGGCCGATCTTCATCCATTATCTGGCCGGCGCAGAGGCGACGGTCGCCCCGGTCTTCACCTGGATGCAGTCGGGTGACCTCGACGTCCAATGGGCGCTCCGGGTCGACAGCCTGACCGCGGTCATGCTGGTGGTCGTTACCAGCGTCTCGGCACTCGTCCACCTCTATTCCTGGGGGTATATGGACGAGGATCCGGATCAGCCGCGCTTCTTCGCCTATCTCTCGCTGTTCACCTTCGCGATGCTGATGCTCGTGACCGCGAACAACCTGGTCCAGATGTTCTTCGGCTGGGAAGGCGTCGGTCTCGCGAGTTACCTGCTGATCGGTTTCTGGTTCAGGAAGCCGAGCGCGAATGCCGCGGCGATCAAGGCATTCGTCGTCAACCGCGTCGGCGATCTCGGTTTCATGCTCGGCATTTTCGGCACTTTCCTGGTGTTCGGCACTGTCTCCATCCCGGAAATCCTCTCCGCCGCACCGCATATGGCGGGCTCGACGATCGGCTTTCTCGGCCATCGCTTCGACACGATGACGGTGCTTTGCCTGTGCCTGTTCATCGGCGCGATGGGCAAGTCGGCGCAGCTCGGCCTCCACACCTGGTTGCCCGACGCGATGGAAGGCCCGACCCCGGTGTCGGCGTTGATCCACGCCGCGACGATGGTCACCGCCGGCGTGTTCATGGTCTGCCGCCTGTCGCCGATGTTCGAGACCAGCGAGACCGCGCTGAGCTTCATCGTCTTCATCGGCGCCGCGACCTGCATCTTCGCCGCGACGATCGGCACCTGCCAGCACGACATCAAGCGCGTGATCGCCTATTCGACCTGTTCGCAGCTCGGCTACATGTTCTTCGCGGCGGGCAGCGGCGCCTATGGCGCGGCGATGTTCCACCTGTTCACGCACGCTTTCTTCAAGGCGCTGCTGTTCCTCGGCGCCGGCTCGGTGATCCACGCGATGCACCACGAGCAGGACATGCGCTTCTATGGCGGCCTGCGGAAAAAGATTCCCGTGACCTTTACGGTGATGCTGATCGGCACGCTGGCGATCACCGGGGTCGGTATTCCGGGCGTGTTCGGCCTGCCGCAGATCGGCTTTGCCGGTTTCCACTCGAAGGACGGCATCCTCGAACTGGCGTTTGCCTCGGGCCGCGGCACCGGCGCCTATTATGTCGGTGTCCTCGCCGCCTTGCTGACCAGCTTCTACTCGTGGCGCCTGATGTTCCTGACTTTCTGGGGCAAGCCGCGCTGGGAGCAGTCGGAGCATATCCAGCACGCGGTCCACGACGCGCATGGCCACGGCCATGACGACCATGCGGCGCACGGGCATGATGCCCATGATCATCATCACGATCATGGGCATGGGCATGGCGACGGCACCGCCGGCTATCATCCGCATGAAAGCCCGCTGCCGATGCTGATCCCGCTGATCCTGCTCGCGACGGGTGCGGTGCTGGCGGGTGTGCTCTTCCAGACAACCTTCATCGGCCCCGAGGCCGGCGAGCATTATTGGCACGGCGCGATCGCGTTCAATCACGATCTGTACGAAGCGTCGCACCAGGTCCCGACCTGGGTGAAGCTCGGCGCGTTCGTCGTGATGCTGCTCGGCCTGATCGGCGCCTGGATGGCGTATATCTGGCGGACCGATATCCCGGCCCGTTTTACCGCGACGTTCCGCTACCTGTACGACTTCGTGTACAACAAGTGGTATTTCGACGAGCTCTACAACATCCTGTTCGTCCGTCCCGCCTTCGCGATCGGCCGCCTGTTCTGGAAGGCCGGCGACGAGGGGACGATCGACCGGTTCGGGCCGAACGGTTCGGCCTGGGTGGTGTCCTTCGGCAGCCGAGTCGCCGGCCGCCTGCAATCGGGATATGTCTATACCTATGCCTTCGTCATGCTGATCGGCCTGACCGCAGCCGTAACCTGGGCGATCACGCGATGAGCGCGCGCAACGTGCTTCTCTCCTCCGTTCGTTTCGAGCGTAGTCGAGAAACGGCCAAGGGGGATGTCATCACCGTGTCTCGACTTCGCTCGACACGAACGGCGGGGACGGCTCGATGAGCGGTATTCTGTCCCTCATGCTCGCCATTCCCGCCGTCGCGGCGGTGGCCTGCCTGTTCCTGAGCGCGAACGGCGCGCGCTGGACCGCGCTGATCGCGACCCTGCTCGATCTCGTGCTGGGCGCGGTGCTGTGGAGCAATTTCCAGATCGGCGGGCCGCAATGGCAGTTCGTCGAGAACGTACCTTTGTTCGGCACCTTCAGTTGGGCGCTCGGCATCGACGGTTTCGCGCTGCTGCTGATCGAATTGTCGGTGCTGCTGATGCCGATCTGCATCGGCGCCAGCTGGCAGTCGATCCAGAAGCGTGTGCCTGAGTACATGGCTGCGTTCCTGCTGACCGAAGTGTTGATGATCGGCACCTTCGCCGCGCAGGATCTGTTCCTGTTCTACATCTTCTTCGAAGGCGGCCTGATTCCGATGTTCCTGATCATCGGCATCTGGGGCGGCGCGAACCGCATCTACGCCTCGTACAAATTCTTCCTCTACACCTTGCTCGGCTCGCTGCTGATGCTGGTCGCGATGCTGTGGATGGTCAACGAGGCGCACACGACCAGCATTCCGGTGCTGCTCAACCACGATTTCCCGGTCCATGCGCAGACCTGGCTGTGGCTCGCTTTCTTCGCCTCGTTCGCGGTCAAGATGCCGATGTGGCCGGTCCATACCTGGCTTCCCGATGCGCACGTCCAGGCGCCCACCGCCGGGTCGGTGATCCTGGCCGGCGTGCTGCTGAAACTCGGCGGCTATGGCTTCCTGCGCTTTTCGGTGCCGATGTTCCCCGAAGCATCGGCGAGCCTGGTCTGGCTGGTGTTCGGCCTGTCGGCGGTGGCGGTCATCTACACCTCGCTCGTCGCGCTGGTGCAGTCCGACATGAAGAAGCTGATCGCCTATTCGTCGGTCGCCCATATGGCGATCGTGACGATCGGCCTGTTCGCGTTCAACCAGCAGGGTATCGAAGGCGGGATGATGGTGATGCTGGGCCACGGCCTGGTGTCGGGCGCGTTGTTCCTGTGCGTCGGCATCATCTATGACCGCCTGCATACCCGCGAGATCTCGCGCTATGGCGGCCTCGCGATCAACATGCCGCGCTACGCGCTGTTCTTCATGCTGTTCACCATGGCCTCGGTCGGCCTGCCGGGCACCAGCAACTTCGTCGGCGAATTCCTGAGCCTTGCCGGCACCTACAAGGTGTCGACGACGATCACGCTGCTCTGCACAACCGGCATCATCCTGGGCGCGGCGTACATGCTGTACCTCTATCGCCGCGTCGTGTTCGGCGAGCTGAAATTCGATGACGTCAAGGCGATGACCGACCTCAGCCCGCGAGAGATCGCGCTGCTGGCGCCGCTCGCCGCCGCCGTATTGTGGATGGGCGTCTATCCGGAAAGCTTCCTCGCGCCGATGCGTGGTGACGTGAAGATCCTCCTCCAGCGGATCGATCGCGCCCAGCCGGCGGGTGATGCCAGGCCGACGCCGGGCAAGGTTCCTCAGGTCAAGGCCGGGGAGGGCCACGCGTAATGGATTGGATCGCTTCGCTGCAGGCGACGCTTCCCGAACTGGTCCTGTCGGTCGGCGCGCTCGCACTAATGCTCGTTGCCGCCTGGGGCGGCCAGGCGGCGACCCGCGCGGTCAGCTGGACGTCGGTAGCCGTGCTGATCGGCGCCGGCATCGCGCTGGCCGGTCCGGCTTCCTATGCCGGTGTCGTGTTCGACGGCCTGTATCGGGCCGACGCGTTCGCCGCCTTTGCCAAGGCGCTGATCTATATCGCCGCCGCGGTGTCGATCATCATCGCGCCGCGTTTCTTCGCGCGCGGCGACGGCGACAGCCTGCATCCTGAATATCCGGTGCTGATCCTGCTCTCGGCGGCGGGGATGGGCATGATGGTGTCGGCCGGCGACCTGTTGACGCTGTATGTCGGCCTCGAATTGCAGAGCCTAGCGGCGTACGTCCTTGCGAGCTTCATGCGCCGCGACCAGCGCTCGGCCGAAGCCGGTCTGAAGTATTTCGTGCTGGGCGCGCTCGCCTCGGGCATCCTGCTCTATGGCATCAGCCTGGTGTACGGGTTCTCGGGGACGACGCTCTTTACCGACATCGCTCAGGCCTATGGCGCCGCAACACCCGGCGTGCCGCATTACGGCCTGACCTTCGGGCTGGTGTTCGTGTTCGCCGGCCTGGCGTTCAAGATGTCGGCGGTGCCGTTCCACATGTGGACTCCCGACGTCTATGAGGGGGCGCCCACCCCGGTGACGACCTTCTTTGCTTCCGCGCCCAAGGTCGCGGCGGTAGCGCTCGGCGTGCGCGTCGCGATCGAGGCGATGGGGCCGGCGATCGCCGACTGGCGCCAGATCGTGATCTTTGCGAGCCTCGCCTCGATCATCTTCGGGGCGATCGCCGCGATCGGTCAGAAGAACGTCAAGCGCCTGCTGGCTTATTCGTCGATCAACAATGTCGGCTTCCTGCTCGTCGGCCTCGCCGCGGGCACTCAGGAAGGCGTGTCGGCGGTGCTGATCTATCTCACCATCTATGTCGCGATGACGCTGGGCAGCTTCCTGATCGTGCTTCAGATGCGCGATGCCGACGGCAATCCGGTCGAGACGATCGACAGCATGTCGGGCATGTCGGAAACCCACCCTGGCCTGGCCGCGGCGATGCTGATCTTCATGTTCTCGCTGGCGGGTATTCCGCCGCTGCTCGGCTTCTTCGCCAAGCTGGCGGTGTTCCGCGCGGCAATGGACGCTGGACTGTTCCCACTGGCGGTGTTCGGTTTCGTCGCCTCGGTCATCGGCGCCTATTATTATCTGCGGATCATCAAGGTGATGTATTTCGACAGCCCGGCCCCGGCGTTCCAGCGGAGTAACGCGATGGTCGAATATGGTCTGATCGCGGTGCTGGCGCTGTTCATTTCGCCGGTCGGCTGGTTCGCGCTCAAGCCGCTGGGCGTCGCGACGATGGCGGCGGCGAAGGCGCTGTTCTGAGCGCCGACGCCAGCGGCCGCGTCCGCACGGTCGCGGAAACCGGGTCGACCAATGCCGACATGATCGCGCTCGCGGCCACCGGCCTCGAAGAAGGCGTGTGGCTGCGCGCGGAGCGGCAATCGGGCGGTCGCGGGCGGCAGGGGAGAGGCTGGGTCTCGCCCGCCGGCAATCTCTACGCCAGCACGCTCGTCCGCATCCGGCCGAGCGATCCGCCTGCGGCGACGCTAGCGCTGGTCGCGGCGGTGGCGTTGGAAGAGACCGTCAGTGCCTATGCCCCCGGCATGGCATTGCTCAAATGGCCCAACGACCTGCTGATCGACGGCGCCAAGCTCTCGGGCATCCTGCTCGAACGTGCGGGCAATGCGGTGGTGGTGGGGATCGGCGTCAATCTGGCGCACCACCCTAACGATACCGATCGCGTCGCGACCAGCCTGGCCGCGTACGACGTCGCCGTCGCGCCGGAGAATTTCATCGAGACGCTGGCCGAGGCGTTCGGTCGCTGGGTCGAGCGCTGGCGCGGGCAAGGCATCGACGTCGTTCGGCGGCGCTGGGTCGATAACGCGCATCCGGTCGGAACCCCTCTCACCGTCCGCCTTCCCGAAGGGCCGGCGCTCGATGGTCTGTTCGATGGGCTCGACCCCGACGGAGCACTCATCCTTCGCTTGGCGGACGGCACGCGGCGTGTCATTCACGCTGGCGACGTGTTCCTGCTGTAACCATTGGGAGCCTGAATTAAGTGCTGCTCGCGATCGATGCCGGTAACACCAATGTGGTCTTCGCCTTGCTCGACGGCCGCGAAGTCAAGGGGCGCTGGCGCATCGCCACCGATCCGCGGCGTACCGCCGACGAATATGCCGTATGGCTCAGCCAGTTGCTGAGCCTAGAGGGCTATGATCGCAGCCAAGTCGATGGCGTGATCCTCTCGACCGTGGTGCCGCGCGCGACGCACAACCTGCAATGGCTGGCGGAGAAATATTTCAAGACGACCGCCCTCGTCGCCGGCCAGAAGCCGGTCGAATGGGGCATGGCGATCGACGTGCAGGAACCGCAGAGCCTCGGCGCCGACCGCGCGGTCAATGCGATCGCAGCGCATGAACTTCACGAAGGCGATCTGATCGTGATCGACTTCGGCACCGCCAGCACGTTCGACTGGATCGACTATCGCGGCGCGTACAAGGGCGGGATCATCGCGCCCGGCATCAACCTGTCGCTCGATGCCTTGGTCAGCGCCGCGGCCAAGCTCCCACGAATCGCGATCGAGGCACCGCCTGATCCCAGCGTGATCGGTCGCGACACGGTCAGCCAGATGAACATCGGCATCTATTGGGGCTATATCGCGATGATCGAAGGACTCGTCGCGCGAATGAAGGCGGAGATCGGCCGCCCGGCCAAGGTGATCGCGACCGGTGGCCTGGCCGTCTTGTTCGAGCAGCATACCGATGTGTTCGACGTGATCGAGCCCGATTTGACGATCCAGGGCCTGGCGATGATGTGGGAGCGGGCGCAGGCCGGATGAATTCTCGGACGGTGGCGGTCGAGTGGTCGGCGCCGTCCCACACTAACACCGTCACCCCGGCCTTGTGCCGGGGCCCACCGTGCCGCTGGCGATGTCCGGGCAATTGGCGCGGTGGATGCCGGGACAAGCCCGGCATGACGATTTTGACTTGCGGCACGTCGTCCGACGACCATGCCCACAGAACAGGATTTTGAGTCTCAGTGATACCAGGAAACGAACTGATTTTCGTCGCGCTTGGCGGTTCGGGCGAGATCGGCATGAACGTCAACCTCTATGGCTGCCAGGGCAAATGGCTGATGGTCGACATGGGCGTGACCTTTGCCGACCCCGCCTATCCGGGCGTCGAGGTCATTCTGCCCGACTTGCAATTCATCGAGGAGCAGCGCGCAAACCTGCTCGGCGTCGCGCTGACGCACGGGCACGAGGACCATATCGGCGCGCTGCCCTATCTTGCCGACGATCTCGGCGCCCCGCTCTTCGCCAGCAAGTTCACCGCCGGCCTGATCCGCGGCAAGCTGGAGGAAGAGGGCGTCCAGGACCGCGTCGAACTCAGCGTGGTAGAGCCCAACACGGTCGTCGAACTCGGGCCGTTCAAGCTGCGCTTCGTGCCGCTGGCGCATTCGATCCCCGAGGCGAGCGGGTTGCTGATCGAGACGCCATTTGGCCGCGTGTTCCACACTGGCGACTGGAAGCTCGACGACGGCAATGCCGTGCTCGGCACACCGTCGACGCCCGATCAACTGAGCGCGGTCGGCGATGAGGGTATCCTTGCCCTCGTGTGCGATTCGACCAACGTCTTCAACGCCGCGCCCTCGGGTAGCGAGGCCAGCGTGCGCGACGGCCTGATCGAGGCGGTCAAGAAGGCGAAGGGAAGGGTGGTCGTTACCACCTTCGCGTCCAACGCGGCGCGCCTCCAGACATTGGGCGAAGTGGCCAAGGCGACCAAACGCAAGATCTGCGTTACGGGGAGATCGCTCGACCGTATCCTCACCGTGTCGCGTGCCAACGGCTATCTCAAGGGGTTTCCCGAGCCGATTTCACCCGAAGCGGCGATGGGACTTCCCGGACGCGATACACTGATCGTTGCGACGGGCGGGCAGGGCGAGCCGCGCGCCGCGCTCGGCCGCATCGCCGACGGCAATCACACCATCAAGCTGGAGGCGGGCGACACCGTCGTCTTTTCGTCCAAGCAGATTCCGGGCAACGAACTCGCGATCGGCCGGATCCAGAACCAGCTCGCCGCCGCCGGCGTCGAGATGGTCACCGAGCGGCAGGAGCATGTCCACGTGTCGGGCCATCCCGGTCGCCCCGAACTGGAGAAGATGTACGGTTGGATCCGCCCCGAACTGCTGCTGCCCGTCCATGGCGAGATGCGGCACATGATGGAGCAGGCGCGTTTCGGGCTGTCCAAGGGCATCCCGCAGGCGATGGTTCAGACCGACGGCGACATCGTCCGCCTTGCGCCGGGCAGGCCCGAAAAGCTGGGTCACGCGCCGGTCGGGCGGCTGATGCTCGACGGCGATGTCATCTTGCCCGCCGACGGCGCGACGATGAACGAGCGCCGCCGCGTCGCCAGTTACGGCCAGATGTCGGTCGCGGTCGCCATCGACGGCAACTACCGGCTCGCCGGTACGCCGCACGTCAGATTGCAGGGAATCCCTGTCGAGGAGGATCGCGACGCCTTTATCGACGAGGCAACCGATGCCGCGGCCGACGTAGTTCGCAAGCATCGCGGCGATCTGGAGGATTTGCGCGAGAACCTGCGCCTTGGTGTCCGCCGGGTCGCGACTCGCTGGACGGGCAAGAAACCGGTGGTCGACGTGCTGGTCATCGAGATCTGACATGCGCTGGACGTCGCTGGTCGCGATCTATTTCCTGTTCTGGGCATTTTCGGTGTTCCTCGTGCTGCCGTTCGGCGTTCGCACCACGCACGAGGCAGGCGGTGACTATGTGCCCGGCCAGGCCGAAAGCGCACCGCACGAATTTGATATCGGACGTCTCGCGCGACGCGTGACGATCGTCGCGACGATCCTGTGGGCATTGTTCGTCGTCAACTACATCTATGGCTGGGTGACGCCCGGCATGCTCGACTTCTTCGACGGGAACGGCGCGGGATAACCGACGTGATTCCCTTCCATGAAGGGAGGGGAGTCGGCCTTCAGGTCCGCAGTCGCTCGATCGCTTGGGCGAGCGCGACGTAGAGTTTGCCGATGTCCGACGACAGCAAGGTCACGCCGATTGCCGCGCCGTCGCGTTGCGCCAGGATGCCGCGCAGCATCGCCTCGAAATCGTGAATGTAGCGGTTGACCTGATCGCGAACCATCTCGTCGCTATCATACGCGTCGACCAGTGCGCGCATCTCGCCGGCATCGAGCAGCTTGACCGCCCGGCGGGCGAAGGCGCCGCGATTGCCCTTGAGATAGGCAATCCAGGACGCTTCGGGAACCTCGGCCGAATAGATGCCGGTCAGGTCGATCGCGGCGGAATTGAGCGATTCGATCAACAGCGAGACGCGACGCGCGAAGCCGTTAGATTCCTCGGTTTCGGCCAGGCGCGCTTCGATTTGACCAGATGCTTCGGCGATCGCCAGCATCTGGCGATTGAGCTTGTCCGACGCATCGCTCGCCGACGCGGCGGCGCTCTCGGTAGCGCGGGAGATCGCGGCAAGCCCGCTTTCGACCGCCCCCGAGGCGGCGGCTTCCAGCGCATCGGCGGCATCGGGCGCGATCCGCGCCATCGCTTCGCGCGCATGCTCCGCCGCGGCATTGGCGGTGTCGCGAATGCGCATCAGCGTTTCGAGCAATTGCGGTGCGGCCTCCCCGGCGAACCGGTGCGCCGCGCCGCTGGTGTCGTCGATCGAGCGCGTCAGCGCGTCGACCTGTTCCTGGCCCTTCGCCAACGTCTCGGCGACATGGTTCACCGCGGCTTCTATCGCGGCGATCCGTCCTGCCAGCGCAGAGGCGCTGTCGGTCGCGGTGCGGTCGAGCGCCGCCTGGTTTGTCGCGAGCATCGCGAGCATCGCGTCGCCCTGTGCGGCGATACCCTTGCGGGCTTCGTCCACCGCGCTCGCGGTGCGGTCGAGCAGACCGTCGACCGCATCCGACATCGAACTGGTCACTTGTTCGAGCCGCGCACCGGCGGTCTCGCTGGTGGCTTCCATCCTGGTAATATGCGCCGACAGGCGTTCGGCGGCGCCGCTGGTATGCGTGTCGACCTCACGCGCGCGCTCACCGAGGGCAGCGACTTGCGCATCGAGCGCGGCGGCACGCTCGCTCGCGGTCAGGCCGATCGCTTCCACCTTATCGGCCAGTTCGGCGGTCCGTTCGTGCGCATGCGGCAAGGTCGCCAGCATGATCTGCAGATTGGCTTCCAGATTGGCCGCTGCCTTGTCGATCCGTCCCGAATCCGCCTCGGCCTTGGAGAAATGGCTGTCGAGCAGCGCCGACGCTTCGCCCAGCCGATCCGATGCCGCACTGGCGGTCGCCATCATCACGGTCACCTGATCGGCGAGCTTTTCGCGATTGGCGTCGATCGTCTGGGCCATGACGTCGATGACGTTCTGCAAATGCTCCGCTTCGGCCCGCATCGACCGCGCGGTATCGCCGAAGCGGCGGGCCTCGATCCGGCTCGATCGCCGGATGACCAGCCACAACACGGCCAGTAACGCGAGCGGCGCGGTCAGGCCGGTGGCGAGCTGGGCGAGCACCGTCGGCCCCGGTGCCACCTGCACCAGCGGCCAGGCGTACCAGCCGAAAAAGCCGGCCCAACCCAAAGCGAGGAGCAAGGCTGAGGCCCCGAGCAGGCGCCATTTCAGTGCGCCCGATCGCACTTCGGGTTCCTCGAAAACCTCGGCATCATACGCCTCGGTCAGCGGCATTGGCTCGCTGTCGACGGCATAGGCGACGTCGCTGACGTGCAGATCGACGATTTTGGACCCCCCGTTCATGACGCTTTGTTTACCATAAAACCGATCATTTCAAAGCGATTGCGAAACCTTCCGTTAAAGCCCGGAGGCTAACATGGGCCAATGGCTTATGATCCCGGAGCAATCGATGCGACCCTGGCGGCGGCAGTCGGTGACGAACCCGGGCTGATCGCCGAACTGCGCGCGGCGTTCATCGACAGCGCGGAAAAGGCGATCGACGCGATCGAAACCGCGCCGAACGACGAATCCTGGAGCCTTGCCGCCGCTCGGCTGAAGGGCTTGGCGGCCAGTTTCGGCGCGGTGCGGCTGATGAGCCTGGCTTCCGAAGTCGCCTGCACGCCAGGCAACGGTCAGGCCGTCGACAAGTTACGGCGGGCGGTGGCCCGTCTCTGACGGACGCGTACCCGGACGCGATCACCATCCTTGCGATAGCCCGGCACGGGGCCTAACAGCCCCGGATGCTTGCGGGGCTCTTGTTTGCTACGGTCGACGCGTCGGATCGCCATGACACGCTCGCGGCGACGTTGCCGGTGGGTGGCGTGACGCTGATCGAATTCCAGGCGCGGCTGCTGGTCGCGGCCGGTGCCTCGCAGATCATTGTCGTCGTTTCGCGCCTGACGCCGGAACTGTTGGGCGCGATCAACCGGCTGGGTCGGCGCGGCGTGGCGGTAGATGCGGTGCGCGGACCGGCCGAGGCGCTGGCAAAGCTTCATCCGCTTGCCCGCGTGCTCTGGTTGGCCGACGGTCTGGTGACGACCGGGGCGATGATCGAGGCGATGAACGCGCGCCCTCGCGATGCCTTGCTGGTCGCGCAAAGCGGTAACGAGCTCGAACGGATCGGACCGAACGCGGTCTGGGCGGGAATCGCCATGCTCGATCCGCAGCGGATCGCCGATGTCGCCAAACTACCCAAGGATTATGATTTCGCGTCGTCGCTTCTTCGCGTGATCGCGCAGCGCGGCGCCGAGCAGGTGCCGTTGCCGGAGACCGCAGTGCGTGAGGGCCATGGCGTCGAGCGCGATTCGCGCGCCCTGGCGGCGAAGGGACGCGCGGCCCTGGTCGCGGCCTTGGGGACCCGTACCAATTGGGTCGACCGCTTCCTCGTCGCGCCGCTGGCCAAGCTGGCATTGCCGCCATTGGTTGCGCGCGGCGTCCCGGCGATGGCCCTGGCCGGGCTGGGCGGCATGACCGGAATCGGGGGACTGGCCGCGATCTTCCTGGGCTGGAACGCACCGGGCGTCGCCGCCACGATAGCGGCACTCGCCCTCCTCGCGCTCACCGACATTCTTGCCTGGCTCCGCGACGAGCGGACGCTTGCCGGGATCGTGCGCTGGAGCGTCCCCGGAACCGTCGCGCTTGCGATCCTGTTGCTTGGCCAGCATGTCGGCTTCCTCGCCGCGAGCGCGACGCCGCTCCTGCTGGCGCTCGTCACTATAATGGCCGGCGCGTTGGCCGAGCGGGCGGCCAGCCCGGTCGCGCGACCCGCCTGGTGGGCTGTGCCGACCGCTTACCCACTACTTTTGTTGCCGGCAGTGGTGATCGGCTATCCGGTTTGGGGCCTCGCCGCGACGGCGGTCTATGCGACAGCGACGCTCGGCTTCGCGGTGGAAGCGCTGCGCGCCAAGGCACGCGGATGATCGGTCGGCGCCGTCGACCGCGCCGTCGCGCCCGTTCTGGCTAACCTCGCTTTAACGACACCGTCGTACATCCGCATC
Organism: uncultured Stakelama sp.; assembly: GCA_964521615.1. GTDB lineage: Bacteria > Pseudomonadota > Alphaproteobacteria > Sphingomonadales > Sphingomonadaceae > Sphingomonas. The sequence continues at coordinate 281,328 of CAZFTL010000001.1, forward strand.
ATGTCGATCGATCCAGGCGACAGGGATGATGGCGCCCGTGCGAGCGCCGCCAAGCTGCTCGCTCGCGCGGCGGCTGCGACGTCGCGTGCCGATCGTCGCCTGGCCGATGCGATCGACGATTTCTTCCTGGCCGATGACGCCCGTCTGGACGACCGCACGCGCGCCACGCTCGCCGCGACACTCAACGCAATGGTGGCGGTGGTCGAGCGCGACCTGCGCCGCCAGATTTCGGGAAGCCTGTCGGCAATCAGTCCGGACCTTGCGGGACGCGTCGGCAACGGCATGCCGGTACTCGATCGCCTGGTGGGAGCGGGGCTGTTGCGCGATCCCGATCTGATGCGGGACTTGATCGCGAGGACGCGGCAGGATTTGCTGGTCGACTTGCTACCCGCGGTTCCGCCCGATGAAATCGGCTCGGCGAGCTTGCTCGCGCGGCTGTCGAGCAGCGCGGATGCGAATGTCGCCGACGCCGCGCTAACCCTGATGACGGCGGAGAGCAGGCGGCGGGGACTGATCGACAGCAACCGTCTCGATCGCACCGAGCTTCCCGCCGAACTGCACCATCGCCTCGTCTGGTGGGTGGCGGCGGCGATTCGCGAGCAACTCGAAACGCCTGCCGCCGACCGGTCCGTTGCGGAGGCTGCGCTGCGTGCGCTGGCCGAACATGACGAGAGCGACCGCGTCGAAAGCGCTGCGGAGCGCCTCGCGGCGGCGGTCGCGCCGGAACCGGCAGAACTCTCCGCGGTGCTCACTCATGCCCTTGGTGACCGCCGCATCGCCTTGTTCATTGCCCTGCTGAGTCACACGCTCGGGATAGATTTTGCATCGGTGCGCGACATGATGTTCGATAGTGGCGAGCAATTATGGCTCGCGCTGCGCGCCGCGGGGCTCGATCGCGCCGCTATCGCCCGTATCGGGCTCAGCCTGTGTGAGGCCGATCCGCGACGCGATGTCGAGACGTTCGCCGATCAACTCGATGCGATTGTTGCGGTGACTCCCGATCAAGCCCGGACCGCGCTGGCGCCGCTGCGTCTCCATCCCGATTTCCGGGCGGCGATGGCCGCTCTTGAGAGGCGCCGATGAGCGCGGCAGATCCGGGGCTGCCGCCGGTCCATGGGCTGGTCGATCGCGATGGACGGCTGGTCGAGGCGGGGCCGCGGCTGGAAGAACTGAACGCCCGTGCCGGTGGTGCGATCGGCGAAACCTTCGCCGTTCCGCAGGTCGCGGTGCTCGCGCGGCTCGCGCAGCGGCTGGGGATTACCGTGTCGCGCCACGTGCTTGCCGCCGATGGTCCCGACGAAGTCGAATTGTGGGTTCGTGCCGATCCGGTCGAGGACGGGGTGCGCCTGTTGCTCAGCGGCTGGAAGCTGCGCGCACCATGGACACCCCCCGTCGATCCCGCACGGCGTGAGCGCGACCTGCTGCTGCTGGGCGCCGATTGGTCTTGGGAGACCGACGCGACCCTGCACATGACCGAATTGTCCGCCGCCGCGGCGCAATTCGGTGTCGATCCCGCCGACGCGCTGGGCAAACCACTGGCATCGCTATTCGCGCTGGAGATCGACGCCGCCGGCGCCATGCCGATCCTGGGTGTGCTTACCGTCCATCAGCCGTTCGAGGGGCAGCCCGCGACGGTACGCGCAACGGGCCAATCGGTGACGTTGTCGGCGCACCCGCGCCTCAACAGTGAAGGGCTGTTCGCCGGCTATGTCGGTGCGGTGAAGGCAGAGGAGCGTGAGCGACCGGCACCTCAGGCCGAGGGGCAATCTGATCCGCTCGATGCATTCAGTGCCCGGCTCGATCGCGCCTTGCGTGCGCCGCTCGGGCGGATCATCGCCAATGCCGACAGCATCCATGCGCAGACCGACGGGCCGATCCGGCGCGACTATGCCGATTATGCTTCGGACATCGCCAGCGCCGGGCGCCATCTGCTCGGACTGGTCGATGATCTGGTCGACCTTCAGGCAGTCGAGCGGCCCGATTTCGCGCCGGCGGCCGAGCCGGTCGATCTCGCCGATATCGGGCGCCGCGCGGCGGGGTTGCTCAGCGTGCGCGCCGGGGAGCGGGGCGTCAGGATCGACGCGCCGCAGGATGTCGACAGCGCACCGGCGACGGGCGAATTCAAGCGTGTCCTGCAGATCTTGGTCAACCTGATCGGCAATGCGGTGCGCTATTCCCCCGATGGCGGTATGGTCTGGATCCGTACGCATCGCGATCGCGGCACCGCCGTCATCATCGTCGCCGATCAGGGCAAGGGTATCGCGGTCGAGGACCAGGCGCGAATCTTCGAGAAATTCGAGCGTGTCGACCCCAGCGAACCCGGCGGCAGCGGCCTGGGCCTGTACATCGCCCGGCGGCTCGCCCGCGCGATGGGGGGCGACCTGACGGTCGATTCGGCGCCCGGGCAGGGGGCTCGCTTCATGCTGAGCCTGCCGGGAAGACGGGATTGAGCTTCGTGCCGGTCGTTTGCTTCTAAGGATTTGATGTCACGGCGTTGCGCAAAAACGAAGCGCAACCGATCAAAGCGCATCGCGCGGCGTAGATTGTCAGCGCCGCCGCGCGGCCCAGACCATTCCCAGCCCGGCCAGGACGATCAATCCGCCCCACAGGCACCAGATGCGCTGAGCGAGCATGAAGCTGGACGCCGGCCAATGCACGACATCCAGCCCCTGAAGGAAGAACAGCGTCCCGAACGCGATGGCGACGATGCCGCCGATCCGGAGCAGCCATTTCATCAGCGTGCGCCGATCTCGACGTAATCGCGCTGCGTCGGGCCGGTATAGAGCTGGCGCGGACGCCCGATCTTCTGCGCCGGATCGCTGATCATCTCGTTCCACTGCGCGACCCAGCCGACGGTGCGGGCGAGCGCGAACAGCGCGGTGAACATCGTCGTCGGGAAGCCGATCGCCGACAGGATCACGCCCGAATAGAAATCGACGTTCGGGAACAGCTTCTTCTCGATGAAATAGGGGTCGTTGAGCGCCATGTGCTCGAGCTGCAGCGCGACCTCGAACACCGGATCGCTGACCTTGAGCGCGTCGAAGACCTCGCGCACGGTCTGCTGCATCACCGTCGCGCGCGGGTCGTAATTCTTGTAGACGCGGTGCCCGAAGCCCATCAGGCGGAACGGATCGTTCTTGTCCTTCGCGCGGGCGATGAATTCGGGAATGCGGTCGGGCGTGCCGATCTCGCGCAGCATGTTGAGTGCCGCTTCGTTGGCGCCGCCATGTGCCGGGCCCCACAGGCAAGCGATGCCCGCCGCGATGCAGGCGAACGGGTTGGCGCCCGACGAGCCGGCCAGACGGACGGTTGAGGTCGACGCGTTCTGCTCGTGATCGGCGTGCAGGATGAAGATCCGGTCGAGCGCCTTTTCCACTACCGGATTCACTTCATACGGTTCGGCCGGGACGCCGAAGGTCATGCGCAGGAAATTGCCGGTATAGCTCAGCGAATTGTCCGGATAGAGGAACGGCTGACCCAGGCTGTATTTGTACGCCATCGCCGCGATCGTCGGCATCTTGGCGATCAGGCGATGCGATGCGATCATCCGCTGACGCGGATCGTTGATGTCGGTCGAATCGTGATAGAAAGCGGAAAGCGCGCCGACCACGCCGCACATCACCGCCATCGGGTGCGCGTCGCGACGGAAGCCGCGATAGAAGGTCGCGAGCTGCTCGTGCAGCATCGTGTGACGGCTGATCGTGTGGGTGAACTCGCTCAATTCGTCCTTGGACGGCAATTCGCCATTGAGTAGCAGGTAGCTCACTTCCATGAAGCTCGATTTTTCAGCGAGCTGGCCGATCGGGTAACCGCGATGGAGCAGGACGCCTTCGTCGCCGTCGATATAGGTGAGCGCGGATTCGCAGCTGGCCGTCGAGGTGAAGCCGGGATCGTAGGTGAACATCCCGGTTTCGCCATAGAACTTCCGGATATCGACGACCTCGGGACCGACCGATCCCGCCATGAGCGGATAGTCGTGATCCCCGAACTTGATGGTGTTGGTATCGGCCATCGTAGCTTTCCCTTCGAAATCAGTGCGCCATCCGGTCGGATATGCGGCCCAGGCTTTCCTCGCGGCCCAGCACCGCGAGGACGTCGAAAATACCGGGGGAGGTTCGCTTGCCGGTCAGCGCCGCCCGGAGCGGCTGCGCGACCTGTCCGAGCTTCACCCCGGCGTCTTCGGCGACTTGCCGAACCGCGTTTTCGAGCGCCTCCGTATCCCAGTCCGCGAGCGCGTCAAGCGCCGTGTGCATACGTTTGAGCAGGCCAGGGGCATCCCCCGCAAGGAGCAATGCTGCATCTGCGTCCATCGGCAACGGCCTGGCGTGAAAAAGAAACGCGCTGCCCTCGGCAAGGTCGATCAGATTCGCCGCGCGCGGCTTGAGAAACGGCATGGTGCGTCGCAATAGGTCGTGCTGCGGCGGCGTCAGGTCCAGGGGGATTCGCGAGGCCACCAGGCGGGTCAGGCGATCGTCGTCCGCTTCCCGGATATAATGCCCGTTCAGGTTCTCGAGTTTCTTCAGATCGAACCGGCTTGGTGATTTTCCGACGCCGTCGAGATCGAACCACTCGATCGCTTGCGCCCGGCTGATGATCTCGTCGTCGCCATGGCCCCACCCCAGACGCAGCAAATAATTGTCGACCGCTTCCGGCAACAGTCCCAGCTCGTCGCGATAGGCGTCCACGCCAAGCGCGCCGTGGCGCTTGGAAAGTTTGGCCCCATCCGCGCCATGGATCAGCGGAATGTGCGCATAGACCGGCTCAGGCCAGCCCATCGCCCGATAGATGGGCAATTGGCGGAACGCGTTGTTGAGGTGGTCGTCACCGCGAATGACGTGGGTCACGCCCATATCGTGGTCGTCGACGACGACGGCCAGCATGTAGGTCGGCGTGCCGTCCGAGCGCAGCAGGACGAGGTCGTCGATCTCGACATTCTGGACGGTCACTTCGCCCTGGACGCGATCATGGATCGTCGTCGCGCCTTCATTGGGGGCCTTCAGCCGGATGACGTGAGGCGCGTCCGGATCGTTGGGCATGCGGTCGCGCCAAGGCGAGCGGATTCGCAGCGGCTTTTTCGCCGCCTCCGCCTCTGCCCGCATCTGGGCGAGTTCGTCCTGGGTCAGGTAGCAGCGATAGGCGGCGCCCTTCGCGACCATGTCGTGCGCTACCGCGGCGTGGCGTGCGGCGCGTGAGAATTGGTAGACTTCCGGCCCGTCCCATTCCAGGTCTAGCCAGCGCATCCCATCCAGAATGGCGTCGATCGCGGGCTGCGTCGATCGCGCCCGATCGGTATCCTCGATGCGCAGGAGGAACTTGCCCCCGTGATGCCGCGCGAACAGCAGGTTGAACAGCGCGGTGCGCGCGCCGCCGATGTGAAGGAAGCCGGTCGGCGACGGCGCGAACCGGGTGACGACATTGGTGACGGGCGCGCCGGAAATGGGCGACCCGGGGTCAGAATTGGCGCTCAAGCGCGCGTGCTCCCAGGCTGGATGACGTGATGGCGACTGTCGCCGCCCGGGGCCCTAGCACGCGGTCCCGGCCGCTACAAACGCTGGCGATACTGGTGGCACGTGCACGCCACGCACTCGAACATGGGTTGGAGGCGGAGCGCGATCAACTCCCTCTCTGGCTGCCCGTTGCGCTGGGCGCCGGGATCGCGGGTTGGTTCGTGCTCGACGATCCGCTGCAATGGACCGCCTCGATACTGGCGCTCGCCGGCCTGGCACTGGCTGCGATTGCCGTCGGACGCGGCGGACGGGCCGGCCGCGCGGTGGCGATCGCGGCCTGCCTCGCGGCGACCGGGATGGGTCTCGTCTGGTGGCGGGCGACAGCGGTCGCCGCGCCGGTTCTCACCCGGCCCGCGATCGTCATGCTGACCGCAAGAGTCGGAGGGATCGAATCGCTGCCGGCTCGCGAGTTGGTTCGCGTGCGGCTGGTGCCGTTATCCGTCGATCCCTCAGGCGCGCGGCGGTCCGATTGTTTCGCGAATCGTCAGGGCGGCTATCGTGGTGGTAGGCCCGATTGCGTCCGTCGGCCGGTACCGCTGACCTTGCCGCCGCATATCCGCGTCAACATCGCCGATACCGACGTCCCGACGGGACTCGGACCGGGTGCGATCATCAAGCTGCAGGCGAGACTGATGCCGCCCAACGAGGCGACGGTGCCTGGCGCGTACGATTTTCGGCAAGTGGCGTGGTTCCAGCGACTGGGCGCGACGGGCAAGGGCTTCGCGCCGGTCAAAGTGATCCTCCCCGGCGGCACGTCGAACGGCCTGCGCGCGGCGCTCGCCGCGCATATCGAGGCCCGGATCGACGGCAGTGCCGGCGGAATCGCGGCGGCGCTGGCAGCGGGCGACAAGGGGGCCATTTCGCAGGAGGATGCGGATGCCATGCGGCGTGCCGGCCTGGCGCATCTGTTGGCGGTGAGCGGTCTCCATATCTCCGCCGTTGTCATTGCGACGATCTGGGCAGTGACACGATTGCTGGCGCTGTGGCCATGGCTGGCGCTCCGGATCCGGATTCCGGTGGTCGCGGCGGGCGCGGGGGCGGTATCGGCGATCGGCTATACATTGCTGACCGGCGGCCAGGTTCCCACCGCACGATCCTGCATCGCCGCGTTGCTGGTGCTGGCAGCACTCGCGATGGGGCGTCAGGCTATCACTCTGCGGCTGGTCGCGGCGGGCGCGTTCGTCGTGATGCTGCTCTGGCCGGAGTCGATGACCGGGCCGAGCTTCCAGCTCAGTTTCGCAGCGGTCGGCGCGATCGTCGCGCTACACGAACATCCGCGGGTCAAGCGCTGGTTCGAAAAGCGCGACGAGCCCTGGTGGCGCCGCACGATGCGGGAGGGCGGATCGCTCCTGCTCACCGGCGCGGTGGTCGAGGCCGTGCTCGCGCCGATCGCGATCTATCACTTCCACAAAGAAGGCATGTATGGCGTCTTTGCCAATATCGTCGCGATTCCGCTGACGACCTTCGTCGTCATGCCGACCGAGGCGCTGGCGCTGGCGGCCGATGCGATCGGGCTGGGAGCTCCGTTCTGGTGGGTAGCGGGCAGGGCGATCGGCCTGTTGCTATGGATCGCACACAGCGCGGCGGAAGCACCGGGATCGGTCGCGATGCTGCCGGGCATGCCCGACGGCGCCTTCGCTCTGATCATCATCGGGCTGTTGTGGATCGTACTTTGGCGGAGCCGAATCCGCGTCGCGGGGTTGATCCCCATCGCGTTGGGTGCCGCATGGGCAGTATCGACCCCCGTTCCCGACCTGCTCATCTCGGGTGACGGCCAACACCTCGCCGTCCGCACCCCCGCGGGCGGTATCGCCATGTTGCGCGACAAATCGGGCGATTATGCGCGCGAGACGATGGCGGAAAATGCCGGCGTCGATGGCGAAGCACTGTTGCTGTCGGACCAGCCATTCGCCACCTGCACGCGCGACGCCTGCCTGGCGCTGGTGCAATCTGGCGGGCGCACATTCCGGGTGCTGGCGACGCGCAGCCTGTACCAATTGCCGTCGGACCAACTCATCGCCGCCTGCCGCGCCGCCGACATCGTGGTAAGCGACCGGCGATTGCCGTCCGCATGCCGGCCAGCGTGGCTCAAGCTCGACGCGCCGGCGCTACGCCGCACCGGCGGATTGGCGATCAGCTTGGCCAGCGGACGGATCGTCACCGTGCGCCGACCGGGCGATCACCATCCCTGGATCGTCACATCGCAGGCATTCAGTCGTAGCGGCGCAGCAGACCGGCGAGCCGCCCCTGGATCCGGACTTGCTGAGGCGCGTAACGCTGCGGGTCATAGGAGCGATTGGCCGGATCGAGCCGCACCATAGCCCCTTCGCGCCGGAAATATTTGAGCGTCGCCTCACTGTCTTCGATCAGCGCCACGACGATCTCCCCGTCGCGCGCTACCTCGGTGCGGCGGATCAGCGCATAGTCGCCATCGAGAATGCCCGCCTCGACCATCGAATCACCCGCGACTTCCAGGGCATAATGTTCGCCACTGCCGAGCAGGGCTGCGGGTACGGGAAGCATCGACGATCCCTCGAACGCTTCGATCGGTACGCCCGCCGCGATACGGCCGTGCAGCGGGATCTCGATGACGTCGTTGGCGGGCTCGGGCGCGGGACGGAAATTGCTCGGCTTGGGCTGCGCCGTCCCGGCGCGCTTGTCGCCGCGCTCGGGCATCTTGAGCACTTCGAGCGCACGGGCGCGATTGGGCAGGCGGCGCAGGAATTCGCGTTCCTCCAGCGCCGAAATCAGGCGATGCACGCCGGACTTCGACTTGAGGTCGAGTGCCTCCTTCATCTCCTCGAACGATGGCGAGACGCCGGTTTCGTTGAGGCGATCGTTGATGAAGCAGATCAGCTCGTGCTGCTTCTTGGTGAGCATTGACGTTCCTCCGTCAAGAACAGACGTGGAACTTTTATGGAACGTCCGGGGTCAAGTCAAGCGAGCGGGAGGATTTCCACGCGATCGCCGATTGCCGCCGGCGGCGCATGCGGCGGCCGGATCACGAGGCAGGTCGCGCGGGCAAGCGTGGCGAGCATCGAGCTGTCCTGAATGGCCGCGACCGAAACCTGGCCGTCGGTCAGGCGGCCGCGCAGATAGTCCTGACGATGATCGTTGGCCGGCAGCGGTTCGGCCAGCATGGCCGACAAGGAGTGCGGCATCGGATCGGCCGCGCCCGCCATCGCGGCGATCATCGGGCGAAGGAACAGGGTCGCGGTGACGAACGCCGACACCGGATTGCCCGGCAGGCCGAGGACCATGGCGCCACCGAGTGTGCCGGCCAGCATCGGCTTGCCTGGCCGGATCGCGATCCGCCAGAAATCGATCGTGCCGCCCGCTGCCTCGATCGCAGGACGGATCAGGTCGTGATCGCCGACCGAGGCGCCACCGGTAGTGACGACGATATCGGCGCGCGCGTTGGCGAAGGCGGCGGCGAGAGCTTCGAGATCGTCGGGGATGATCCCGAGCGGAACGACATCGACCGGGAGATCGGCGAGCATCGCCGTCAGCATCACGCTGTTGCCCTCCGGCAAGACGAGCGGATCGTCGCCGATCGTCCCGGGGGCGACGAGTTCGTCGCCGGTCGCCAATATGGCGACGCGCAATCGCCGATTGACCAGCAACTCGCCATGGCCGCCGACAGCGGCGAGCGCGATCGCTGCCGGGGTCAGTCGCTCGCCCGCCAGGATGAGCGTGGTGTTCCGATCGAAATCGAGCCCTTTGCGCCGGACGCTCATGCCGCGCCGCGATGGTCCTTCGCCCGCTAGGGTCAGCGCCTCGCCGTCGCGGTTCGCCTCTTCCTGAACCAGGATGCTGTCGGCGCCGTCGGGCATTGCCGCGCCGGTGAAGATGCGCACTGCGTCGCCCGGGCCGATCACGCGGGTAAAAGGGCGTCCCGCCGCGCTCTCTCCGACGACGCGCCACGGACCGGGCAGGTCGTCGAAACGGATGGCATAGCCATCCATCGACGACAGGTCCGCCGCTGGTTGTGTGCGGCGCGCCAGCACCGGCTCCGCCGCCCAGCGCCCGGCGGCATCCGACAATGGCAGGCGCTCGGTCGCGACGCGCGGAGCCGTGGCGAACAAGCGCTTCTGGGCTTCCGCGACGGGCAGCAGCGCCGCCATTTATTGCGGCGCGCTCCAATCGCCCGATTTGCCGCCCGTCTTCGAGAGCAGGCGCACGCCGCCGATCGTCATGGCTTTGTCGATCGCCTTGGTCATGTCGTAGATCGTCAGCAACGCGACCGAGACCGCGGTCATGGCCTCCATCTCAACCCCGGTGCGGCCGGTGGTCGTGATCGTCGCGGTCGCGGTGACACCGTCCTCTTCGATCGCGAGATCGATCGCCGCGCTCGTGATCGGAAGCGGATGGCAGAGCGGAATGAGCTCACCGGTCTTTTTTGCCGCCAGGATCCCGGCAATCCGCGCCGCGGCAAGGACGTCGCCCTTGGCAACATTGCCCGCGCCGATCGCCGCCGCGGCGTCGCGGGACATGGCGATCCGACCGCTGGCAACGGCGCGGCGCTCGGTTTCGGACTTGGCGGAAACGTCGACCATTCGCGCGGCACCCGCCGCGTCGAGATGGGTAAGCTCAGGCACCCAGCAACTCCCGCGTCGCGGCCATGACATCCTCGGCGCGCATCAGGCTTTCGCCCACCAGGAAGCAATTCACCCCGCGGTCGCGCATCGCGTCGAGGTCGGCACGCGTTTGCAGTCCGCTTTCGGCGACGAACGTGCAGTCCTTCGGCGCCTTGCCGACCAGTTCGTAGGTTCGATCGAAGCTCACCGAAAAATCGCGCAGGTCGCGATTGTTCACGCCGATCAGGCGCGACTTGAGTCTGAGCGCACGGTCGAGTTCGCGTTCGTCATGCACTTCGACCAGCACGTCGAGCCGGCAATCGATCGCCGCCGCCTCGATTTCTGCCATGCGCGCATCGTCCAGCGCGGCGACAATGATCAGGATCGCGTCGGCGCCCAGCGCCCGGCTCTCATGCGCTTGCCACGGATCGATCATGAAATCCTTGCGGATCAACGGCAGCGGCACGGTGTCGTGGATCAGCGCGAGATAGGAATCGTCGCCCTGAAAATATTGCTCGTCGGTCAACACCGACAGGCAGGTGGCGCCTCCCTTCAGATAGGCGATCGCGTGCGCCGCGGGGGCGAAATTCTCGCGGATCACACCCTTGGACGGGCTCGCTTTCTTGACCTCGGCGATGAGAGCCGGGCCGGTCTTCGCCTTCTTGTCGAGCGCCGCCTTGAAGCCGCGCGGGCCGTCGCGGCGGCTGATCATCGCCTCCAGGCTGGCGAGCGACGTGGTGGCTTTCTTGGCGGCGACTTCGGCGCGCTTTGTTTCGAGGATACGGTCGAGGATATTGGTCATTTGTAGGCGATCCAGCAGTCGAGCAGCGCGTTGGCAAGACCTTTGTCGATCGTTTCGGCGGCTTCCTCGGCTCCTTCGAGCAGGGTATCGGCGGCGCCCGCCACCACGAGCGCGGCGGCGGCATTGATCAGGACGGCGTCGCGATAGGCTCCATGCTCGCCCTGGAGCAGGCGGCGAAGCGCGGCGGCGTTGTAGGCGGGATCGCCGCCATGGATTGCGACGATCGGGTGGCGAGGCAGGCCGGCGTCTTCGGGCGCGATATGGCCGGGCAGCGACAGCGCGCCGACGCTCACGGCGACGGTCGGCCCGGCGCCGGATACCTCGTCCAGCCCTTCCTCACCCGACACGACCAGCGCCGCTTCGGTGCCGAGCTGGCCGAGCGCCTCGGCATAGGTGGCGGCGTAATCGGGGCGCGCGATCCCGATCAGCTGGCGCGTGACGTGCGCGGGATTGGCCAGCGGTCCCATCAGGTTGAAGATCGTTCGCTTGCCGATCTTCCGGCGGATCGGGGTGATCCGTTTCATCGCCGGGTGATGATTAGCCGCGAACAGGAAGCAGATGCCGAGATCGGCGAGCGTCGCCTGGGCGAGCGCACCGGCACGTTCCATGTCGAGACCGAGCGCCTCCAGCGTGTCGGCGGCGCCGGCCTTGCTCGACGCGGCGCGGTTGCCGTGCTTGGCGACGGGTACGCCGCTCGCCGCGACGACCAGGCTGACCGCGGTCGAGACGTTGAGCGTGTGATGGCCGTCGCCACCCGTGCCACACACGTCGATCGCGTTGGCGGGGGCATCGATCGGGATCAGCCGGGCGCGGAGCGCGCGGGCCGCTTCGGCGATTTCGATGCTGGTCTCGCCGCGATCGGTCAGGCCGATCAGGAAGTCGGCGATGGCCTCCTCGGACGTCCTGGCGTCGAGAATGTCGGCAAACGCCTGCGCCGCCGATTCGCGCGAGAGCGGCGTTGACGGATCCGGGAGGAGGGCGAATTCAGTCATGGTCGTCATGCCGGACTGGTTCGGGCATCCAACGCGCACCACGCGCAACAACGGCTCGATTCCGACAAGGAGCATTGGACCCCGGAACAACTCCGGGGTGACGGTTGATGGCTTGGTTCACGCCAGCGCCTTTGCCTTCAGCCCGGCGAGCTCCAGGAAATTGGCCAGCATCTGGTGGCCATGTTCGGTGGCGATGCTTTCCGGATGGAACTGGACGCCATGGATCGGCAAGCTGGCGTGGCGGAAGCCCATCACGAAACCGTCATCGGCGCGTGCATTGACAATCAGGTCGGCGGGAATGTCCTCGACCACGAGCGAATGATAACGCGTCGCCTGGAACGGCGAGGGGATGTCCTTGAACAGCCCGGTGCCGTCATGGGTGATCGCCGAGGTCTTGCCGTGCATCAGCCCGCCGCGCACGACATGCCCGCCGAAATGCTGGCCGATCGATTGATGGCCCAGGCACACGCCGAGCAGCGGGCGTTCCGCCTCTGCACAGGCAGCGACCAGATCGAGGCTGATCCCGGCTTCATTGGGCGTGCACGGGCCGGGCGAGATCAGAAATGCTTCGGCATTGCTCGCCACCGCATCGCGCGCGGTGAGCGCGTCGTTGCGTACGACCTGCACGTCCTGGCCCAGCTCCATCAGGTAATGGACCAGGTTCCAGGTGAAGCTGTCGTAATTGTCGATGACGAGGATCATGGGCGTGCCGCTAGCGCGTATCGAGCACGGCGACAATCGGTCCGGTCGTGTTGGCCGCGCAAGCGGTAGTTTAGCAAATCCGTCTCGAGAGGCGGTTTCGCCGCAGCCTGCGGATTATCCCGTAATGATGATCGGCCGAAAATCGCTCACCGTCATCGATGCCAAAGAGCTGAGAAGGGACGGATTGATGCGGTCAGGGGAGCAGGAGCTGCGAAGAAGGCGCATGGGTCGTCACTTGGGCGCGTTGGGCCGCGCCGGGGCTTCGGACGCAACGGACGGCTTTTCCGGGATGGGTGTGGAGCGCCCGCCTATTGCCTTACGGTCAGCGCGGGAGGTTTTTGCTCATCATGTGTTCCAGGGGTGCAACGCCCTCGTTTCGCCGTGTTTCGGCCCGCGAGATGCTGGAATGATACGGGATCGATCCTATCTCGGGGGCGTTGAAGCTGCCCATGGAAAGGTCGCACCGATGATCCGTACCGCGTTTGCCGCTCTGGCGATGCTTGCCGTGCCCGTGGAGGCGATGGCCCAGCAGGCGACCGACAAGCAGGCCGAAACCGGCCAGCCGCCGAAGCGCATTCGCTCGGTGATCCTGCAGCCCAATGAAAAATGTCCGCAGTCGAACAGCGATGAGATCGTGGTGTGTACGACTGTCGAGGACCCTTACCGCATTCCCAAGGCGCTGCGCGGCGCGGGGCCGATCCCGCCCGCCCGGCAGAGCTGGGTCAACCGCGTCGCGGCCGACGAGCAGACCAGCCGCGAAGCGGCCGGCTTGCCCGATACCTGCTCACCGGTGGGGTCAGGCGGACAGACGGGTTGCGCCATGGCAGCGGCACGGGCCTGGGCCGCGGAAAAGCGTGCCAAGGCCAACGGGCAAACGGATCAGTAATCGCCTGTAGGTCAGGGCGTCACTGCCCGAACCGGACATCGCCCGCCCGAGCGATCGCTTCGCGGGCGGCAGCCAGTAGCGCTCCCGCCTTCGCTTCGCATTCGCGCTGCTCATAGGCGGGGTCGCTGTCGGCGACGATGCCGGCACCGGCCTGCACGTGCATCACGCCGTCCTTGACCACCGCGGTCCTGAGCACGATGCACGAATCCATCGACCCGTCGGGCGAGAAATAGCCGACTCCGCCGGCATAGGCACCGCGCGCCTCCGGTTCGAGTTCGGCGATGATCTCGCAGGCGCGAACCTTCGGCGCGCCCGAGACGGTGCCGGCGGGAAAGCCGGCGAACAGCGCGTCCAGCGCATCCCGGCGGTCGTCGAGCCGGGCGACGACGTTGGAGACGATGTGCATGACGTGGCTGTACATCTCGATTGTATAGCTGTCGGTGACCTTGACGGTACCCGGAGCGGCGACGCGTCCGGCATCGTTGCGGCCGAGGTCGAGCAGCATCAGATGCTCGGCGCGTTCCTTGGGGTCGGCGAGCAGCGAGGCGCGATTTTCCTCGTCTTCGGTGGCCGTCTTGCCGCGCGGGCGCGTGCCGGCGATCGGCCGGATCGTCACCTCGCCGTCGCGCACGCGAACCAGGATTTCGGGACTGGATCCCGATAGCGCGAAATCGGGCAGGTCGAGGAAATAGAGGAAGGGAGAGGGGTTTACCCGGCGCAATGCCCGGTACAGCTCGATCGGCGGCAGCGCGAACGGCGCGGTGAAGCGCTGCGCGAGCACGACCTGAAAGATGTCGCCCGCGGCGATATAGTCTTTCGCCTTCAGCACCATCTCGCGATAGGCGCCGGCCGGCAGGGTCGGAGTGAGTTTCAGCTCGCTCGGCTCGGCTCGTGGCGATGCCGGCATCGCCGCGCTCGCGAGCCTGGCGGCAACACCGTCGATCCGCTCTTCGGCAAGCGCGAGTGCGCTCTCCGGTGCCAGCCCGCTGTCCGGCCATAACGGCGCCACCAGGAACAATTGATCCGCAAGGCGATCGAAGATCAGCACGACGGTGGGACGCACGAAGACCATGTCGGGCAATCCCAGACCGGCGCCGGCCGGGCGCGGCAGCTGCTCGACCAGACCGACCGTCTCATATCCGAAATAACCCACCAGGCAGGCGAGCGCGCGCGGCAGCTCCGCCGGTACCTCGTCCATCCGGCACGCACCGACCAGCGAGCGGAAGGCGGTCAGGCTGGGTTCGGCGCAGGGCTCGAACGCGGTGCGATCGGTCAGCCAATGGCGATTGATCGCCGCGCTTTCTCCCTCGGCGCGAAACACAAGATCGGGCGCCAGACCCAACAGGCTGTGGCGGCCGCGCACCGCGCCGCCCTCGACCGATTCGAGCAGGAAATCGCCGCGCCCCGGCTCGATCAGCTTGAGCGCGGCGGCGACCGGCGTTTCGGTGTCCGCGACCTGGCGGCGCCAGACGAGCGCAGGCCGCCCGGAAGCGAGCGCGGCGAGCGCTGCGTCGGCACCCTCGACCATCGGTTATTGCGGCTGGCTGTCGGCGCCGCCATCCTGGCTCTGGCCGAGCAGATCGCTGCGCAGCGCCGCGATCGCCGCATCGTTCTTCTTGACGCCGACCTTGTCGCGTACGGCGCGGGCGAATTGCTGGCGATATTCGTCGCCGAGCGACGCGCCCAGGTCGCCACGCATCTTGTCGACCAGTTGCGCGTTGCCGGCGGCATTGCCCTTCTCGACCGAGTCGACGACGATGATGAACCAGCCGCCCTTGTACGGCGCTTCGAGCAGCGATGCGCTGCCCTTGGGCTTGCTGAACAGGAGGACCAGCGGCGCCGGCGGCTGCTTGCTGGCGAAGAGTTGCGCGCGATTGGCCGCCATCGGCTTGGTGCCGTCGAGCTTGATGCCCGATTCGGCCATCGCCTGCGCCAGCGGCGTGCCCTTGTTGACCTTGGCGATGATGCCGTTGGCGATGTCGCGCGCCGCCTTCACCTGGCGATCGATCACGATGTCCTTCTTCACCTGATCGGCGACGGTCGTGAACGGGCGTGGTGCCGCCGGGATGATCTTGTCGAGCTTGGCGATCGCGAAGCTGCCGTCCTGGCCATAGGGAACCAGCTGGGCATCGTCGCCCGCCTCCGACTGGAACGCCACCTGATACAAAGGCGCCTGGTTCGGATCGGGCTTGACCGGCGTCGCTGCGGTCGGATCGGTGCCGTTGACCGTCAGCGGCGTCGTCGTCTGCACGGTGAGCTTCAGCGACGCAGCGATCTGATCGAGCGTCTGGCGATTGGTGATCGCGTCGTCGATCTGGTCGCGCAATTGCTGCGCGATGACGCCGAGCTTCTGGTCGGTCAGTTCCTTGATCAGGTCGGGTTTGGCCTGGTCGAGCGTCTTGCCGGCGACCTTGGTGATTTTATCGAGATGCACCACCGCCCAGCCGAGCGGCGTCTTGACCGGACCGATCACGGCACCCTGCGCCGCGCCGAACACCTGGTCGGCGAGCGCCGGGGACGACTGCGCCGCATAAGCGGTCTTGTTGACGTCGTTGATCGCGCCGGCCTCGAGCCCGACAGCCTTCGCCGCCGCGTCGATCGCCGTGCCGCCGCGAACCTTCGTCGCCAGATCGTTTGCCGCTTTCTGATCGGCCAGCACGACCTGCTTCATCGACCGCGTCTCGCCCGGTTCGAACTTCGCCTTCTGGGCTTCATAGGCCTTGGCGATCTCGTCGTCGGTCGGCACCGCGCGCTTCTTGAGCTCGTCGATGGTGATCACCGCGTAGCGCGCCGATCGGCGCTCGGGGATCGTGTAGCGGGCGACGTTCTTCTTGTAATAAGCGGTCGATTCGGCGTCGGTGACGGGAGCGCCTGCCGGCATCTTCCGGGTGTCCACGAACGCCATCGTACCGGCGCGCTTTTCGAGCAGCATCGACGCGTAGCTGGTCGCGACGCCGACCGGGGCCTTGAGCTTGTCGGTCGCGCCGGCATTGAGCGGGCCGATCAACAGCTGGGTGGTCAGATCGCGCGCCATCTGATCGTGCATCTGCTGGTCGTTGAGCTTCAGCATCGCGAGAAGGCGATTGTAATTGTCCTTGTCGAACTTGCCGTCGAGCCCGCGAATGCCCGGGATGTTGGTGATCTGGTTGTCGATCAGCGACTTGCCGACGCGCACGCCCTGGCTATGCGCGAATTGCTCCATCGCCATCGAGGTCAGGCGGCTATCGAGCGGTCCGTCGAGGCCGCCGCGTGCGATGAAGTCCGCCATCGTCAATTGCGGCTGCTGGCCGCGATACATGTTGAGCAGACCCTCGGTGTCGTTGCGCACCTGCGCCACCGACAGCGTCTCGCTGCCCACTGTTGCCGCGGTCGTCGAGCTCTGGCCATTGAGCGCCTGCGAGCGCAGGCCGGTCACGTCGCCCAGGCCGAAGGCGAGGCCGATCAGGCCAACGACGATCAGCGTGACGATCGCGCCGATGGGTGAAAAGATGACTTTGCGGAAGAAGGTGAGCATGGGGCCCGATCGGTTGGTCCAGGAAAAACGAGCCGACGCTTTAGGGGGAGGCGGCCCGTGCATCAAGCGCGACGCTTGCGTGCCGCGGTACCGGCGCTATCGGGAAGCGGTAAAAGGGAGGAAACATGGCACGGCGCAAGCTGATCGCGGGCAATTGGAAGATGAATGGCAGCCTGGCGGCGCTGACCGAACTCGACCGCATCGCGGCGGCCGCCCTGGCCATGCCGGGGGTCGACGTTGCGGTCGCGGTGCCGGCCACCCTGATCGCGCCCGCCTGTGCCCGGGTACCGTCGCTGGCGATCGGTGCCGAGGATGTCCATCAGGCGGACAATGGCGCGCATACCGGCTGCATCTCGGCGGCGATGGTGCGTGAAGCGGGGGCCGGCTTCACCATTGTCGGCCATTCCGAACGGCGCGCCGACCAGCATGAAACCAGCCACGACGTCTTTCTGAAGGCGGCGGCGGGACGGCGCAACGGCTTGGCCGTGATCCTGTGCGTGGGCGAAACCCAGGCGGAGCGCGATGCCGGGCGCGCCGGACACATCGTCCGCGGCCAGCTGGAGCAGGGCCTGCCCGACGACGGAGACGATAGCTGGCTCACGATCGCCTACGAACCGCGCTGGGCGATCGGCACCGGCCGGACTCCAACGATGGAGGAAATCGGGGACATGCACGCAATCGTCCGCGAAAAGCTCGTCCAGGTACTCGGTGATGCGGGGCAGGGCGTGCGGATCCTCTATGGTGGGTCGGTGACCGGATCGAATGCGACCGACATCCTGGCGATCGACAATGTCGACGGCGCGCTGGTCGGCGGTGCCAGCCTGACGGCGGACAAATTCGTCCCGATCGTCGAGGCGGCGATGACGGTGCCTGCATGAGCGAGCAGCCGTTGTCCGCCCCGCGCCGCGTGCTCACGGCGATCGACGCGGAGGGGCAATCCTATGTTGCGGCGGACGGCCCCAGCCCCGCGGATTTCGTGCTGCCCGGAACGACTTATCGCAGCTCCAATATATGGCGCACGCACGCGGCGCCCGGCGCGATCGAAGCACCGGATGACATCGTCGACCATCGCGGCGTCCTGCCGCCGACGCACGGGACGGTGTTGCGCGTCATCGACTTCCCACCAATCGGCGACGCCACGCCCGACCAGCGCGCGGCGATGGTCAAGGCGGTGTTCGCCGCGCTCTATCCCGATGCCGATCACCACGAAGGCAGCACCCGGTCGGCAAGCATGCACACCACCGATACGATCGACTATGCAATCGTACTGGAGGGAGAGATCGTCGCGGTGTTGGATCGCGACGAGACGCTGTTGCGGGCTGGCGACATCCTGATTCAGCGCGGCACCGCGCATGGGTGGGAAAACCGCTCGAACCGCATCGCGCGCATTGCCTTTGTCCTGATCGACGCGGTACGCTCCACCGCCGCCTGATTGCGGTTGTATTTACTTCGGTATCCGAACTAGCGTTGTGGCAACCTTCTTTCGGAGTCGCGACCATGGATATTCTCGGACAGCTCTTACAGGAAGCGACCGGCGGCGCCGGCGGCAATACCGGCGGTGGCCAGCCGCAGCTGGACGTCGGTGCACTTGCGCAGCAATTCGGCCTCACTCCGGATCAGGCCAATGCCGCGGTCGGCGCGCTGCTGCCGGCGGTGCTCGGCGGCATCAAAAGCGCGGAGCAGGGCGGCGGGCTGGGGTCGGTCGCCGACATCGCCAATGCGACCGCATCGCCAGCAACCGACACGGATGCCGGTAATGCGGTGCTGGGCCAGATTTTCGGCTCGAAGGATGTCAGCCGTTCGGTCGCGACCGCGGCGTCGGCCCAGACCGGGATCAGCGACACGATCCTGAAGGCCATGCTGCCGATCGTTGCGGGGCTGGTCGCACAGCAGGTTTCGAAGAAAATGGGCGGCGGGATGCTCGGTGGAATCGCCGCGAGCGTGCTGACATCGATGATCGCGGGCCATGCGGCCAGCGCCGCGCCAGCGACTCCGGCGGCGCCGCAGGCATCGGCGGCGTCGCCGGCAGGCGGCATTCTGGGCAGCCTCGGTGGATTGGCGTCGATGCTCGATGCCAATCACGACGGCAATCCGCTCGACGACATTCTCGGGATGGTGCGCGGCGGTCAATCGAACTGACGACATTCCGTTCGTAATGGAGGCGAATCAAATTGAGCCTAGGCCTGATCGCCCTACAACAGCGGTATCGATAGGGGATGTACGGTGGCTGGTGGCGCAACTGACCTTGGCTTCGGGATAGAAATAGCCTCTCCCGGAGAGGAATTCGGATTCGAATCGGCGCGCGATCGCCTTGTGGAGGCGACGCGCGACAAAATCGCGCAGGTTGCCGATGTGGTCGGTGGCGCGGCGGAGGCGGTCGTTGGGAACTTGAAGAACTTGCCTGAGCGGCCGACGGAAATCGCGATTGAATTTGGTATCAATGTAGGTGCTGAAGGGCAGGTGCCCTTCGTCACCAAGGGTTCGATCGGAGCCAATTTCAAAGTTACGTTAACCTGGAAATAGCCAATGGACTGCTTCCTTCCGGGGCGCGTTCTCCTGGCGCCACAAGAATTCGGCATTACGGAAATAGAGGGCAGGATTGCCGAAGAGATCGGACTCCCTTTCCAGATAGAATTCGGTATCGACGAGATCGTAAAAAGGTATTCGGAAAGGCGTGTTTTCGCGGAAAAGCTGGCGATCGATCGCTTTCCGTTGCCGGTTGTTGGTCGGGTGCCTGAGGGGGCCGAACAAGATGCGGCAGCGCGCCTTTTGAAGCTCGAAGTAATCGACGCAGCATGCCCTGACTATCGAGTGGATATGTCGTCGGCGGCGGCCATCAACGCCTCGGCGATAGACCGAGCGATTGGCGAGATTGACGCGATGCCCGCCTCCCCGTCATGCGGTTTGCGCGCTGTTGTGGGCGTTCTTGACAGTGGCATCGATGCGAGTGCTCTGACCAATCCAGCTCGCCTGTTCCACGTTCAGTTTGATGTCACCGATCCCTACGATCGTGGTGGACAGCCGACCGACCGTGTCGGGCATGGAACGCTCGTCGCGGCCATCATCCAGAAGCTCGCGCCTGCCGCCGACTTGCTGTCGATAAGGATCTCCAATGGATCGGGTTCGCTCAGCGGTGCGATTGCCGGCCTATATTTGGCGGCCGAGAATGGCTGCAACATCATCAACATGAGTTTCAGTGTCAGCTGCGATGCGCGCCCGTGTGGCGTATGCGGGACGCCCTCGGGAAGTCCGGCCAGCGTGCCGCAAATGGCCTTTTTCTTCGACCGTTTCCGGCAAGCCCATCCTGATTGCGTTTTGATTGCCGCTGCGGGGAACCGGGAAGGTTATCGGGATCCACCCATCGCTATGCCGGCGGTCTTTTCGGGCGTGATCGCAGTCGGGCAAGGCAACGACGCCGGAACGGGACCCTCGGCCAACTCGCTATACGGGGAAGTGCCGGCGGACCGCTATATACTCGCGCCGGGTGGCTCTCGTGACCTGACCAACGCACTTGCTACCGTGCAGCCGTACAGTAAGCCCGAAGCGCTGTATGGGACCTCTTTTTCCGCTGCGTTCGTGTCCGGCATCGCCAGTCGCTACGTTTGCGGATATTTTGGCGGCGAATGTAGCTTGGGAACAGGGGGGCTTTCTCTTCCCGATCACGTCTTGCGACAAATTACCAAGGCAGCCGACCGTGCTTGGCCAGCGTTCCAGCCGGACCGCCATGGCATCGGTACATTACGTTATAGCTATGCGCCGTAACGGTTCCTGAGCATCGCCCAGGCGGCGCGCAGCCCCAGTGCCTCGCCGCCCTTGGGTCGTGCGGGCTTAGCGGTAGGGCGCCAGGCGAAGGTATCGAAATGCGCCCAGGGCACGCCGTCGGGCGCGAAGCGGCGCAGGAACAAGGCGGCGGTGACGGCCCCGGCATAGCCGTTGTCGGGGGCGTTGATCAGGTCGGCGATATCCGACTTCAGATAATCGTCATACCCGTCCCAAAGCGGCAATCGCCACAGCGGGTCGAACACGGCAGTGCCGGCATCGAGCAGGTCGCTTGCCAGTCCCTCGTCGCTGACGAACGTCGCGGGCAAATCGGGGCCAAGCGCCACCCGCGCCGCGCCGGTCAGCGTCGCATAATCGATGACGAGCTCGGGCTTGCCTTCGCCGGCCTTGGTCAGCGCATCGCCGAGGACGAGCCGTCCTTCGGCATCGGTATTGGTGTTCTCGACGGTCAGCCCCTTGCGCGTCTTCAGCACGTCGCCAGGGCGGAAGGCATCGGCCGAGATCGCATTCTCGACCGCCGGGATTAGCAGATGCAGGCGGACCGGCAACCGCGCGCCCATGATCAGGCTTGCCAGCGCGAGCGCATGCGCGGCACCGCCCATGTCTTTCTTCATCAACCGCATGCCGCTCGCCGGCTTGATGTCGAGCCCGCCCGAATCGAAGCATACGCCCTTGCCGAGCACGGCGATGCGTGGGTGTTTGGGATTGCCCCATTCGAGCTCGATCAGTCGCGGCGCGCGATGTTTGGCGGCGGCGCGGCCCACGGCATCGATCATGGGATAGCCGGTGGTCAGCGCGTCACCGCGCGTTACGGTAAGCGTCGCGTCGAACTTCTTCGCCAGCTTCTCCGTTTCGGCTTCGAGATCGGCCGGCCCCATGTCCGACGACCCCAGATTGACGAGATCGCGCACGAGCGCGGTCGCCTGCGCTATCCGGACAGTCTCGCCGATACCAGCCGGATCGGCGGTCAACAGCACGCGCGGCCCGCCATTGCTATCGGGTTTCGTGTAGCGGTCGAAGCGGTGCTGGGCGAGCAGCCAGCCGAGACCGGCGGCGCCGAGCTCGCCGCTCTTCAATCGGTACGACCCGTCGGGCAGGAAGTCGGGCTGCGAGGCGAGACGCCAGGGCGATTCGGCTGGATCGTCGCAGACATGCAGCACCGACCAGTCTTCGCTCCCGTCACCCGGCAGGATCGCCTTGTTGCCAGCCTTGCCGGTTATTCGGCCAGCCGACAGCATCGCCCGTACGCGCGGCGGCTGCCCGCCGAGCCAGTCGGCGAATTGGTCGGGATGGACGATCTCGATCGTGCGGGCGGCCTGACCGCGATCGGGCTGGAGCAGGGCGGCGAAGTCGGTCATGCGGAATTCCGGTCGGGTAGCAGCGGTGCGGAAGCGGGAGGACTATTCGGCCGGCATCACGATGAACTGTTCGTAGCGGCCGGCACCGTCGGGCTCGGCATAGGTCACCACCGACAATTTCGTGCCGTCCTTGTAGGTGACGCTGTAGTTACGGTTGACGAACCCGCCGCGCAGCCGCGCGGGGCGGGTCAGCGTGAAGCTTTCCGGATCGCCCAATTTGCCCAGGCTGTCGCGATAATCGGCGGTCGCCGTCGCGTCGAAATAGTAGTTCGCATCCTCGGTCATCGTCGAGCGGTCGAGCTTGCCGGCACGCAATTCGTCGAACACCGCGCGGGCATGCGCGGTCTTCGCGGTTTCCGCATCGGCGGCCTCGCCGCCGGTGACGGGCGGCAGGATCAGGTCGGTGATCTGACCGGCGATGCTGGTGAACGCGTCCGAGAAGTCCGAATTGACCAGCACGACGACGGCTGCCTTGTCGTCGGGGAACACGATATTTTCCGACAGGAAACCGACCGCCTCACCGGTATGTTCGACATATTTGCGGCCCTTCGCGGTGCCGGCGAAGACGCCGAGGCCGTAATTGGTCGTCTTGCCATTTGTCAGCAGGATCGGGGTTTCCTGCGTTTTCCATTCCTGGGGCGTCAGCACATTACGGTCCATCCGGGCGATGTCCCATTTGGCGAGGTCGCTGGCCGACATCGCCAGTTCGCCCGCCGCGAACAGCCAGCCACGCGCGGCCGGTTTCTCGACCCGTACCGGTCCCAGCGCATATCGGTGATAGCCTTGCGGATAGTCCTTGCCGATCGCCAGGTCCTGATCCATCGCCTTCATGCCCAGCGGCTTGAACACCCTGTCCTGGAGATAGGCGAGCAACGGCTTGCCGGCGGCTTTCTCCACGATCATTCCGGCAACGACATAGCCGGTGTTAGAATATTGCCACTGCGTGCCCGGCGCGAAGTCGAGCGGTTTTTTCGCCCAGCGGTCGACGATGCCCTGCGGGGTCACCGGCTTTTCCATCGCGGCGAAGCTGTAATCCTGCGGCCAGTAATCCTGCAGGCCCGACGTGTGGCTGAGCAGCTGGCGGATGGTGATCTTGTCGCCGTCGGTGATGCCCGGCACCCATTTGGCGACCGTGTCGTCGAGGCTCAATTTGCCTTCGTCCTGCAGCAGCAGGATCGCGGCAGCGGTGAACTGCTTGGAGATCGACGCGATCTGGTACGGCGCGTCCGCACGCGGCGCCGCGATCGTCTCGGACTGCTTCCCATAGGCCTTGGCGTAGACGATCTTGCCGCCGCGCACGATCGCGATCGACGCGGACGGCACACCGTTGCGCGCCAGCGTGTCGGTGACGATCGTGTCGACCTTCGCGCTTTCGGCAGGCGTGAGGTCCTGGGCGATGGCGGGGGTGGCGACGAGCAGCAGGGCAAGCGGGAGAAAGCGCATCGGGGAGGTCGCTCCGAATAGTGACGCCCCGCTATAGGCCGCCTTGCGCGAGGTGCAATCGGTGGGGACTTCTGCGGGCTAGCGGTGCCGCCGACGTTTCGGCGTCACCGCCGGCTTTGGCGGTGCGGCAACGGGAGGACGGAGCGCGAGGCCATCGATCGGCGCGCATCGAGCCATGACGGTCGCGATCATCGCCAGTTGCCGCGACCGGGCGTTGGCGAGACCGACCGGGTCGCTGCCCCGATCCTGGGTCTCCAGGTTGACGTACGGCAAGCCGCGAAACAGCGCATAGTTGGACAGCGATCCGTCGCTTGTCACGACATGCTCGTACATGATGTTCATATCGGCGTCCGCCAGCGGTCGCGCGCAAAAGCCGCTCGCCGGGCTGCGATCGCCCAGATAGGACACGATCGCGACGCTGTCGGTATCGTCATAGGGCCACGCCGCCCGGACCGATGGACGTGGCGAATAGAGATCGCTGCACAACAGGACGGAGATCTCGCCCTTGCCGGTATTGGTCGCGCCCGGCGGCGTGCAGGTCGATTCCGACGCATCGTAACCGGGCTCGTTGGTGTGGAGCGCGATGATCAGCCGAGGCGGGGAACCGAGGTCGGCGAGTATCGTCGCCGCATAATTGGGCGTGTCGTCGCGAAAGTTGCGGTTGGGATCGATCGACCGGCCATAAGCGACATCGGGGTTCATCCGGCTGTCCGGCCCGTCGACCGAGCGGGCTTCCTCGACGGCGATCACCACGCCGCCATAGGATCGCACGGCGAAGACCGCGGCCTGGAACGCAGCATTCTCATTGTCGTGCGGCACGAACCACAAGGGGCCGTCCGGATGACGCAGATTGACGATGCGATAGAGTCGCCAAAACGCGCGGTCCTCGCGGAATTCGATGCGATTGACCGACAGGCCGTCCCAGATTGCCGGACTGGCAAGGCGTCGGAAATCGTCCGTGCCCATCGTCATCGGATCGACCGGCGTGACGATCTTCTGCATCGGCGCGGGCACCACCTGCGCAGAGACGGTCGGCGCCAGCAACGCTGCGACCAGACCGAAAATGGCTGCCATGAACCTCATGCCGCCTTCTGTTAGGTAGCCTTGGACATCTGGCAATAGGGCTGTCCGGGATCGGGACAGATTCGGGCGAACTAGGCAGGTACGCCGTACAAATCGTGCTCGTCGGCTTCCTCGATCAGCACCGGGGTGATGTCGCCGACCGCTAGATGCCCGGCGTCGCGCAGGAACACCTCACCGTCGATCTCCGGCGCATCGGCCTGGCTGCGGCCGGTGGCCCCTCCGTCCTCGTCGATCGCATCGATGATCACCGGCAAGGTGCGGCCGACCTTGGCCTGGAGCTTGGCCGCGCTGATCGCCGCGGTCTTCGCCATGATCCGGGCGTAGCGTTCCTCCTTGACCTCCTCGGGCACCGGATCGGGCAGGGCGTTGGCCGCGGCGCCTTCAACCGGTTCGAAGCGGAACGCGCCCACGCGGTCGAGCTGCGCCTCGTCGAGCCAGTCTAGCAGATACTGGAAATCCTCCTCGGTCTCGCCGGGGAAGCCGACCACGAAGGTCGAACGGATCGCGATGTCGGGGGCGATCGCGCGCCACGACTTGATGCGTTCGAGCACCTTCGCCTCGTTGGCCGGACGGCGCATCAGCTTGAGCACATTGCGGCTGGCATGCTGGAACGGGATGTCGAGATAGGGGAGCACCAGCCCCTCCGCCATCAGCGGGACGACCTGATCGACATGGGGATAGGGGTAGACATAGTGCAGCCGCACCCAGGGGGCGATCTTGCCGAGCTCGCGCGCCAGGTCGGTCATGTGCGCGCGGACTTCCTGGCCCTTCCACAGGCGTGGATGGTGTTTGATGTCGACGCCATAGGCCGACGTGTCCTGGCTGATGACCAGCAGCTCTTTCGTCCCCGCCTCGACCAGCTTCTCGGCCTCGCGCAGGATCGCGTCGGGGCGCCGACTGACCAGGTCGCCGCGCAGGCTCGGGATGATGCAGAAGGCGCAGCGATGGTTGCAGCCCTCCGAAATCTTCAGATAGCTGTAGTGGCGCGGCGTCAGCTTGAGCCCGCTTTCCGGCACCAGGTTGAGAAACGCGTTGGGCGGCATCGGCGCCGCTTCGTGCACCGCGCCGACCACTTGCTCATATTCGTGTGCGCCGGTGATCGCGAGAACGTCGGGGAAACGAGTGCGGATGACTTCCGCTTCCTTGCCCATGCAGCCGGTGACGATGACGCGACCATTTTCGGCGATCGCCTCGCCGATCGCCTCGAGGCTTTCCTCCTTGGCGGAATCGAGAAATCCGCAGGTATTGACCAGCACGACGTCGGCGCCTGCATAGTCGGGCGACATCTGATAGCCGTCCGAGCGGAGCTTGGTCAGGATGCGCTCGCTGTCGACCAGGTTCTTGGGACAGCCGAGCGAGACCATGCCCACGCGGGGCGGGGAGGGGAGTGTAGTAGCCATTGGAAGCGCGCGACATAGGCGCGTGACGAAGATTTTACCAGCGTAGCCTACTCAATCGAAGATGCTCGGTGCTGGCGCGGTATCCTGCATATTGGCATTTAGGTGGCTCAATACCTCACCCGTCACGTCCTTGCCGCCCGACAGATTGGTCACCAACGACTGAACCGAGAAGATCGGTCCCCACGGAATCCCCCACCAGCCGAGAAAAACGGTGAGCGTGGTGAAGCCGAGCCCGCGCGCGACCGCACTCTCCCCCGAGCGGATGAAGTGGATGTGCGATCCGCGGCGGAAGGACATCACCAGCACCGAGATGCAATATTGATACATCACGAAACGAGCGCCGTTCGCCAACTCGTCGTTGAGCTGGTCGACGGTCATTCCGTCGATCCCCAGAATACGTGCCATGATTCCCCCCTTGCGCGCCGAGCCTAGCCTGGCTGAAAGCGAGCAGGAAGCGCCAATGCAGGGGAAATCATGACCGACCTGTCCCTCGTTCCGCACTCCGCTCACCCGAGTAGTGCCGTCACCGCGATCCGCGTCGCGATCTCACGAGATGGTGAAACCCTGTCATTGCGCTACACGGTCGAAGGCGATCTCGATCGCGTCCTGTGGCCCGCGACGATGCCGTCGGCGCGCACTGACGAGTTGTGGATGCATACTTGTTTCGAGGCGTTCGTGCAGCCGGTGGGTCGGGCTGGCTACACCGAACTCAACCTGTCGCCCTCCGGGCGCTGGGCGACGTACGAATTTGACGGCTATCGCGCGGCGATGCGTGCCGCGGCAGTGGTGCCGAGCTTGGCCTGGAGGCCCCCGGCGCTGACCGCGTCGGTCGAACTTGCCGACATGGCAATGGCCGACTGGCGGCTCGGGCTGACGGTGGTGGTCGAAGCGACCGATGGGTCGAAGAGCTTCTGGGCGCTGGAACATCACGGCGAAGCGCCAGATTTCCACAACGCGGATTGCTTTGTCGCGACGCTCCCGGCACCAGCGGGCGCATGAAATTCGGTATCGACCGGCTGCTCGCCGAGCCAGAGCTCAGGAAACCGCTCGAGGGTAAGCGCGTGGCATTGCTCGCGCATCCCGCCTCGGTCACCTCGGACCTGACCCATTCGCTCGACGCGCTCGTCGCGACCGGGCTCAACGTCTCTGCGGTATTCGGGCCGCAGCACGGCGTGCGCGGCGACCTCCAGGACAATATGATGGAGTCGCCGGACTATACCGACCCGACCTATGGCATGCCGGTGTTCAGCCTGTACGGCGAGGTACGGCGTCCGACCGGCCAGTCGATGGGCACGTTCGACATCATCCTGATCGACCTGCAGGATGTCGGCTGCCGCATCTACACCTTCGTCACGACCTTGCTTTACGTGCTCGAAGCGGCGGCGGCGCATGGCAAATCGGTCTGGGTGCTGGATCGTCCCAATCCCGCCGGCCGGCCGATCGAGGGGCTGACCCTCAAACCGGGCTGGGAAAGCTTTGTCGGCGCGGGCCCGATGCCGATGCGCCATGGTCTGACGTTGGGCGAGATGGGGCATTGGTTCGTCGACCATTTCAAGCTCGACGTAGAGTATCGGGTGATCGCGATGGAGGGCTGGCAACCCGATGCCGCGTCCGGTTTCGGCTGGCCGCCCGAGCGGCCCTGGATCAATCCCAGCCCAAATGCCGCCAATGTCAACATGGCGCGCGCTTATGCCGGCACGGTGATGCTCGAAGGGACCAACTTGTCCGAGGGACGAGGAACTACGCGTCCGCTCGAATTGTTCGGTGCTCCCGATATCGATGCGCGAGCGGTGATCGCCGAGATGCGCCGCATCGCGCCGCAATGGCTCGAGGGGTGTACGCTCCGCGATATCTGGTTCCAGCCGACGTTCCACAAGCATGTCGGCCAATTGTGCAGCGGCGTGTTCATCCATGCAGAGGGTGGCGCATACGATCATCACGCGTTCAGGCCGTGGCGGCTCCAGGCACTGGCCTTCAAGGCGATCCGCTCGCTCCATGGCGATTACGATCTGTGGCGGGATTTCCCGTACGAATATGTCTTCGACAAGCTGGCGATCGACGTGATCAACGGCGGGCCGGCGTTGCGCGAATGGGTGGACGACGCGACAGCGCTGCCAGGCGATCTCGACACCATCACCGTGCCGGACGAGGCGGTGTGGTCTGAGGCGTGCAGGCCGTTCCTGATATATTGAGGTGCCGATGACCGTCCTACGCCTCGTTGCCGCGGGCCTGATCATGATGGCAGCCGCCGCAGCTGCGCAGACGCTGCCCTCGGCCAAGGATATCATCGTCAACGGTCGCCGGCCGATCGACCCGAAAGCTGCGGAAAGCTATGTCGCGTCCATTGCCGTGCGCAGCGATACGCAATTGGCCCGCTTTCACCAGCCGCTTTGCACCGCCGTCATCGGAATCGCCAAACCATATTCGACGATCATCCAGAAGCGAATCGAGGTCGATGCGATTGCCGCCGGCGTCGAGGTGTCGAAGAAGACCAAGTGCGAGACGAACTTTCTCGTGGTGCTGGCCGGGGATGGTGCGGCGCTCGTCAAGGATATCCGTGCGCACCGGCCGGGTTGGCTGAACGGGCTCGCGCCGCGAGATGTCGACGCCCTGATCGCGCCGAAGACTGCTCGTGCGTGGAGCGTGACGTCGCTGCGTAACGAAGACGGCTTCGGTGAAGGGCAGATGGAGGATGCCCCCGGGGGCAATAATCTGTCCGGCGTGCCGACGCTGCAGGTAATGTCGGCATCGATCGTCCATCAACCCACGCGCCAGGATGTCGAAGGCTCTTTCGTCGTTATCGATCGCGATGCGACGATCGGGATGACGCTGCGCCAGATTTCCGATTATGCCGCGATGCGCGGCCTCGCCCGTACGCGTCCGCCCGCGCCGGGAAGCAATGGGGTAGCCACGATCCTGTCGCTGTTCGATGATCCGCCGGCTCATCGCGCACCGCAGATGACCGACGCGGACAGCGCCTATCTTCGCGCCCTCTACCGGTCGCCGGGAACCGACTCCGCATTGCGCGAGAAGAACGCCATCGCACGCCGCATCGCCAAGGGAAAATAGGCGGAAAACGACGCCAAATCGGCATTCTATCGCGAGTCGCTGCCGATTGGTCCCAAAACGGATGCATCCTGTCATCACCGTGACATGGTCTGTGGATAACCGAATCGCGGGATCGGGGTCGCGCCATGGAATCAGATATTCGTTTTTACGCCCGCCGCATTGCGCAGGAGCGCATCGCCGCGAAGAATGCCGTAACCGCCGAAGCGCGCGCACGCCGCCTCGACCTTGCCGAAAAATTCCAGGCCAAGCTTGCTCAGCTCGAGGCCTGCTGACCACCTCCGCGACGCGTATAGGCGGGTATCGATCTCGTCAGCCACCTCAAAACAGCGAAGCCCGATTCACCTTTTGCGCGTCAACTCGCGCATCGCATCATCCAGCCCGGCAAGCGTCAGCGGGTACATCCGATCGTTCATCAGCTCGCGAACGATCTTGATCGACTGCGAATAGCCCCATTGCTCTTCCTTGATCGGATTGAGCCAGACCGCGGCGGGGTAGGTGGTGGTCAGGCGGTGCATCCACACCGCCCCGGATTCCTCGTTGAAATGTTCGACCGAGCCGCCCGGATGGGTGATCTCGTACGGGCTCATCGAGCCATCGCCGACGATGACGAGCTTGTAATCGTGGCCGAATTTGTGAAGCACGTCCCAGGTCGGCGTGCGTTCGGTGAAGCGGCGGCGATTGTCCTTCCACACGCCTTCATAGGGACAATTGTGGAAGTAGAAGAATTCCATGTTCTTGAATTCGGATGTCGCCGCCGAGAACAGCTCCTCGCAGAGCTTGACCCACGGATCCATGGACCCCCCGACGTCGAGGAACAGCAGCAATTTGACCGCATTGTGCCGCTCGGGGCGCATGTGGATGTCGAGCCAGCCCTGTCGCGCGGTGCCCTCGATCGTCGCGTCGAGGTCGAGCTCGTCCGCCGAGCCCTCGCGCGCGAAGCGGCGCAGCCGGCGCATCGCGATCTTGATGTTGCGGGTGCCTAGCTCGCGCGTGCTGTCGAGATTCTTGAACTCGCGCTGGTCCCACACCTTCAGTGCGCGGCCGTGCTTGGATTCCCCGCCGATCCTGACACCTTCGGGATTATAGCCCGAATTGCCGTACGGGCTGGTGCCGCCGGTGCCGATCCACTTGTTGCCGCCCTGGTGGCGTTTTTCCTGTTCTTCCAGTCGCTTCTTGAGCGTTTCCATGATCTCATCCCAGGAGCCCAGCGACTTGATCGCCTCCATTTCCTCTGGACTGAGATACTTTTCCGCGATCGCCTTCAGCCAATCGGCGGGAATTTCCGCCGTCTGGGTGCCATAGCTGGTCGCAATCCCCTTGAAGACTTTGGCGAATACCTGGTCGAAACGGTCGAGCAGGCCTTCGTCCTTCACGTACACCGCGCGCGACAGGTAGTAGAAATCTTCCGGCGTCCGGCTGATGACGTCCCTGTCCAGCGCTTCGAGCAGGATGAGATGTTCCTTCAGGCTCGCCGGAATGCCGGCGGCGCGGAGCTCGTCGAGGAAGTTCAGAAACATGGGTACGGTCTTATCGCACCCCAGGCGTCAGCGATAGGCGTCTATCAACGCGCCGACATAATCGGGATCCTTGCCGGTCAGGTCGCGCGCGGCCTTGACCTTCTGTCCGTCGACTTCGACCGGATAGATGAAACCGTAGATCGGAAAAGTGGTCGACCCCAGGCCTTCGGCATCGCGATACCAGACGCGAACCTCGCTCCAGTCATTGTCGGGGCTGACGTCGGTCAGCGTCACGTCCTGCTCGGCATGGCCGCGTTCGCCATTCTGGCGCGACCAATTGGCGTGCGTGACCATGACGACGCGGTTGTCGATGACGCGGCTGATCACGGCGACATGGCCCAGCGGCAGCCGCGCCGTCTTGCGGAACACAGCGACCGCTCCAGCGCGCGGGATTTGGCCACGGCGATACCGGCCGTCGGCCTGGCCCCACCAGGTCCAGGCATCGCCATAGATCTGGATGCCGGACGCCGCGCGTGCAAAGGGCACGCACTGCCCGACATAGTCGAGCAGCGATCCGGCGCGCGCTGGGGCGGCCACGACTGCCAACAGGGCAGAAGCGGCCGCCAGCACGCGGAGATGGGGGGGGTATCTCCTCATGCGCGACCGCCATAAGGAAGCTTGGCTGACCGGATGGTTTGCGGACGGGGTTAATCCGCCGGTGACCGTAAATTCGTTGCACCGTCATCATGGTGGATCAGCGACACCATCACCACGGAAATGATCATCAGCAAATACCAGGAACCGAGCTTTGCCGGGCTGACCATCGTCCAGCCGTAGCGCTGATTGGGATAGGACCAGGCGTGCGCGAAGGTGCCGATATTCTCGGCAAACCAGATGAACAGCGCGACCAGGAAGAAACCGAGCAGGATCGGCATCCAGCGCTCCCGCCGGAACGGGGTGAAATAGAAACGCGATCGCCAGAACATCAGCACGATCGCCGCAAACAGCAGCCAGCGGATGTCGGGCAGCCAATGGTGGGCGAAGAAATTGACGTAGATCGCGGTGGCGAGCGCGACCAACTGCCAGCGTGGTGGCCAATGCGTCATGTGGATGCCGAAGATCCGCCAGATTCGCGCGATATAACTGCCGACGGCGGCGTACATGAAGCCCGAATAGAGCGGCACCAGCCCGATATGGAGCACGCCGCCCGGATCGTAATTCCACGACCCCGCGCGGGTCTTGAACTGTTCCATGACCGTACCGGTGACATGGAAGGCCAGGATGACCTTGGCCTCCTCCATATTCTCCAGCCGGAAGGCGAGCATGCCAACCTGGATCAGCACCGCCATGATGGTGAGGAAATCGTTGCGCGCGATCCAGGCGTTTGCCGGATAGACGAAATGGGTGCCGAGCAGCAGCGCCAGCATCAGCGCGCCGAACAGGCAGGCCCAGCCCTGCTTGAAGCCGAACAGGAGGAATTCGTAGACCAATGACGTCCACCCGCTGGTCGGCTGCGCCGCCTCCAGCCGCGCGCGGACGCGGGCGAAGCGGGTGGCGCCGTAGGGCTGGGGGAAGTCGCTCATTCGTGCGTCATGCCAGCAAGCACCGGCATCTCAAGTGGCTTGAGGCGCCAGCTTGCGCTGGGGTGACGTCAGCTATCAGCCGTCGCCCCGGCCTTGCGCCGGGGTCACCGGACCGCCGGCGCATGACGAGCGGCCTGACGGCTGGTTCAGCCGCACGGTGGATGCCGGAACGAGCCCGGCATGACGACTTTGGACTGCCGGTTTTCAATCGAGACCGGATGGACAGGCGGTTGCCAACCCTTCCGGCCCGTGATCAGCGCGGACCACCGCCCTGCTGACGCTTGGCCATGAATGCCAGCCGCTCGAACAGCATCACGTCCTGCTCGTTCTTGAGCAATGCGCCATGAAGCGGCGGGATCGCTTTGGTCGGGTCGCGATTCTGGAGCACCTCGAGCGGCATATCCTCGTGGAGGAGCAGCTTGAGCCAATCGAGCAATTCGCTGGTCGAGGGCTTCTTCTTGAGCCCCGGCACCTCGCGGACGTCGTAGAAGATGTCCATCGCCTTCGACACCAGGATCTTCTGGATGCCGGGGAAGTGGACGTCGACGATCGCCTGCATCGTGTCGCGGTCGGGGAACTTGATATAGTGGAAGAAGCACCGGCGCAGGAACGCATCGGGCAATTCCTTCTCGTTGTTCGACGTGATGACGACGATCGGTCGCTCGGCCGCGCGCACCGTCTCCTTCGTCTCGTAGACATGGAATTCCATGCGATCGAGTTCCTGGAGCAGGTCGTTGGGGAATTCGATATCGGCCTTGTCGATCTCGTCGATCAGCAGGACCGGCACCTGGGGCGAGGTGAATGCCTCCCAGAGCTTGCCCTTGCGGATATAATTGGAAATGTCATGCACGCGCTCGTCGCCGAGTTGGCCGTCGCGCAGGCGGGCGACCGCGTCATATTCGTACAGGCCCTGCTGCGCCTTGGTCGTCGATTTGACGTTCCATTCGATCAGCGGCGCGTCGACCGCCTTCGCGATCTCATAGGCAAGGACGGTCTTTCCCGTGCCGGGCTCGCCCTTGACGAGCAGCGGACGGCGCAAAGTCACGGCGGCGTTGACCGCGACCTTGAGGTCGTCGGTCGCGACATAGCTCTGCGTGCCCTCGAAGCGAATCATCACATTCCCCGAATTTTCGAAACTCGGGTTTGGTTTTGGTCAGCTACCAATCGAAACGCAAGCGTGGCGGTGGGAGAGGGTAGGAGCCGTCCGGCGTCAGCTCCGGTCGCGGGCACTCTTGCGCGCTTCGGCCAGGTCCCAAAGCGCACGATGCTGGGCCAGCAATTGCTGCGCGCCGAAGCTCATCGCGCGCTCGACCGGTGCGTCGGCGGCAAGCGTGATGGCAAGCGTCTGGGTTTCCGCGTCGATCGGCAGGCGCGAAGCGAGCGGTGCGAAACCGGCACGATCGGCAGCGTTGTTCATCAGCGCACGCATTGCGCGCCAATCTAGCACGAGCGCGATCGAGGCGCCGACCGCGCATCCCACACGGTCCGATTGTGCAAGCATGTCGAGTGCGTGGCGCTGCGCGTTGACGGCGGCTTCCGACTCGGCCTGTCCGGGAGTGGAGGGAATCGGACCCGCGGCAGCGGTCAGCCGCGCGAGCAGGGCGCGTTCGTCGGCGAACGCTTCCGCGGCGGCTTCGAGCCAGGGCTCGGCTGCGGCGGTGGGGCGGTGCGCCATCGCGTGATCGATCGCGCCGGGGTGGCGGCCATGCAGCGCGCACAGAAGGTGGATGGCATCGGCAAGGTCGCGAGTCGCGGCGCCCGGGGCACACATTGCCTGGACGAACGGGTGCCGTGCGCTGCCATCAGCATCGGCAAGCGCGGTGAGCACGCTCCAGCCGCCACTGCGACGATCAAAAGATAGCGTTTCGACTGACATAGTCCCCATGCCCATGGTGTTTGCACACCTTCTGGGGCCGAGGGATATACCGAAGCACGTAAAGACGCGGTTTATTGGCCCTTAAGTATGTCGCAACCCGCGCGAGGGGCGTAGGCAACATCCGTGCGGTCGCGTGGGGCGCACGGATTGTCGTGCGCGATCATGTTCTTGCCCGCCCCCGCGCTCGTCACTAGCCTGCCCGGCGACAAGCGAGGGGACGCGGGCATGGTGAAATGGTGGGGGGCGCTGGTCGCATTGATCGGTGCGGCGATTTTGGCGATCGTCGCGACCACACCGCCGGGCCCAGCCCCGGCCGGCGCACCCGCCACGGTATTTTCGGCCACCCGCGCGATGGGGGACATCGAGCATATCGGACGGGCGCCCCATCCGACCGGAAGCACAGGAAATGCGGAGGTTCGCGATTATCTGATCGCTCGTCTGAAGGGCCTGGGCCTGCAGGTGTCGACGATCTCGGGCCCGATGAGCCCGACCGCCGCGAGGCGGCTCAACGGCTGGCGCAGGAGCAACGATCCCGCGCCGCCGCTCACCGACATCGTCGCCGTCCTGCCCGGCCGGGATCGTACGCAGCCGGCCGTCCTGCTGATGGCGCATCACGACAGCGTCTGGGGATCGCCCGCGGCGGCGGACGACAGCGCCGGGGTCGCCTCCATCCTCGAAACGATGCGCGCGCTGAAGGCGGGTGGGCCATTGCAGCGCGATGTCATGGTGTTGCTGACCGACGGCGAGGAACTGGGGCTGGAAGGCGCGAAGCTGTTCTTCGCCGGCGACCCGCGCCGCGCGCATGTCGGCGTGATCGTCAATCTCGAAACGCGCGGCGGCGGAGGGCGGGCGTCGATGTTCGAGACGGGCAACGACAACGGCGCGATGATGGCCTTGTTCGGTCGTGCGGTGAATCGTCCGGTCGCGACGTCGCTCAGCGTCTTCGTCTACAAGAAGCTGCCCAATTCGACCGACCTGACGGTGGCCAAGAAACTTGGATATGCCGGTTTCAATTTCGCGTTCATCGGGCGCCCGCGCCTCTATCATTCGCCGCTGGCCACGCCCGATGCGCTCGACCAAGGCGCGCTGCAGGATATGGGGCGGCAGACCCTCGACCTTACCCGCGCGCTCGCCGACGCGCCGGCGCTGCCCGGCAAGGCGGAGGATCGCACCTTTTTCGATGCGTTCGGGCTGTTCTTCGTCAGCTATCCGTCGAGCCTCGGCTGGCTGTTCCTGGTCGTGGCTGCCGCTGGATATGCGGCTGCTGGGTGGCGGCGTGCGAGCATCAGCGAAATAGGCAAGGGCGCGGGAATGCTCGTCCTGCTGATGCTGATCGCCTCGGTGTTGCTCTATCTCGTCAACATGGTGTCGACGGGCTTCGGCGCGAACAATCACTATTACGACCGGCTGGCGGCGATTCCCCGCCTTCAGGTCCAGGCATTGCTCGTCTGTCTCGCGGCGTTCCTGACGATGCGGCGGTGGATGCCGTCCGCCATCGGCAGCGTGACGGGCACGGCGATTCCCTTGCTGGTACTGGCTGGCGTGGCGCAAGCGGCTGCCCCCACTGCGTCCTATCCGCTCGTCGTGCCACTGATGCTTGGCGGCATTGCCCTGGCGTTCGGGCGTCACGTGGGCGCCGGCGCGGGCAAAGCGGCGGAGATCGTCGCGGCGATCCTCGGGGTGGGTTATATGCTCGGCCTCGGCTTTTTCCTGATGCAGGCGGTCGGGCCGGGCATGCCGATGATCGCCGCCATTCCGCTGGCGGTATCTGCGTTGCTGTTGCTGCCGTTGCTGCCGGAAATCGCGCCGCGTCGGGCGCTCATGGCCGCACTCGCCTTGTTGCTCGTCGCGACCGGCATCGCTCTATGGGTATTGCTCGATCCCGTGGCACCGAGCGTGCCGCTCTATGCGGACACCAAGAAATAGATCGGGGGTTCCCGGCCCAAACAGGCGTTGACACGCAACCGGCGAGGAATAGGCTGCAAATCGGTCGTTACGCGGTCGATTGGACGCGACGATCGCTTTGCGTGTGGAGGTCGCCCGGCCGTGTCCCTGATCCATCGCCTTATAGCCTTCGCCGTCATCCCGCTCGCGCTACCCGTCCCGGCGGCGGCGAGGTTGGGCGGCCCGGTCTCGAGCATTTCCGCCGACGGCAGCCGGATGGCGGCGCGGTTGAGCACGGCAACGATCGGCGGCTACGCGCGCCACCAACTGGTTCGGCCCAATGGCGGCCTGGTTCACGAATTCACCAATGCCAATGGCGTGGTATTCGCGGTGACCTGGTCGGGGCCCGGCAAACCCGATCTGAGTTCGCTGCTCGGTCCCTATTTCGCGACCTTTCAGGCCAGCAGCATCGCCACCGCGCGGCAAATGCATTCGCTGCGCCATCCGCCGCAAGTCTCCCAGCCTGACCTGAAGATCCAGGCGGAGGGGCATATGGGCTGGTTCCGCGGCGTGGCGTTCATTCCCTCGCTGGCGCCGGCGGGGTTTTCGGTCAGCGATCTGTCGGAGCAACCATGACCCTGTCCAAGCCGCTCGGCGCCGTCATGATGGCGCTTGCGCTCGCCGCATGCAGCGGGGGTGCCAGTTCGCCGTCGAGTGGCGCCGGAACGTCTGCTCCGGCCCCGACACCGACCCCCACGCCGACCCCGACCCCGACGCCGACGCCTACCGCGAACACGGCGACGGTAACGCTCGATGCGGGGCCGGCTGCGCTCAACACCGGCGCCAATGCCTATACCGCGTTCAACGAGCCCTATGTCTCGGTCACGATCTGTGCGCCCGGGACGAGCAATTGCCAGACGATCGACCATATCATTCTCGATACCGGCTCGGTCGGGCTGCGCATCATCCAGCCGGTCCTCAACGCCGGGTTGCTGGCGGCGCTGCCGACCGAGACCGACACGTCGGGCAATGCGGTCGGCGAATGCTATCAATATGTGAATTCCTATGCCTTCGGCTCGGTACGGACGGCCGACTTTTCGATCGCGGGCGAAAAGGTCGCCAGCATGCCGTTCCAGGCGATCGGCGATGGCGGCACCTTCGCCACGGCACCATCGAGTTGCTCGTCAGGCGGCGGCACCGCGATCCAGACGGTGCAGGATTTCGGCGCCAACGGCATCATCGGCATCGGCACCACGACCACCGATTGCGGCAGCTATTGCACGGTCAATGGCGGCTCGGCGGGGGCGATCTATTACGACTGCCCGAGCGGCGGGTGCGGCAGCGTCATCGCACGCGCGGCCAACGCGTCGGCGCCGTTCCAGCAATTGCCCAATCCCGTCGCGGCTTTCCCCACCGACAATAACGGCACGATCATCTCGCTGCCCTCGGTCGCGCAACGCGGCGTGACGTCGCTGACCGGCACGATCACCTTCGGTATCGCGACGCAGGCCGACAACGGCCTTGCCGCGAGCACCATCCTGCCGATCACGGCGTCCTCGAACCGTCTCGGGGCGGGTTTCTTCACCGCCACCTATAACGGCAAGGCGCTCACGCAGAGCTTTCTCGACAGCGGCAGCAACGACTATTTCTTCATCGACACGGCGCTCAATCCCTGCACCGACAAGAGCCTGATCGCTTTCTATTGCCCGGCGGTGGCGACGCCATTGTCGCCACTGATCACCGCGGCCAACGGCACGACCGCGAGCGGCGCGTTCGAGCTCTACAGCCCGCTCGACGTATCGGGCACGTCCACCGTCGCGCCGGGCCTGGGGGTGAATCCCACGCTCGTCACGCCGCCCTTGCCGTTCGCCAACAGTTTCGATTTCGGCGTGCCGTTCTATTTCGGACGGACGGTCTATACCGCGATCGAGGGCCGGCCGGCGGGGAGTCTGAACGGGCCGTACGTGGCGTATTGAGCGCTCGGTGCAGGTCAGCTGAGTTAGAGTTCGGTCCCAGCCCGCACCCTAAAGTCGGGTGATCGCTGTTGACGACCCGATTGCTGACGCCAAAGGAGCCGATTGCACAAACCGTTTCCTGTCGCTCGATCAGTCGCCTTTCCGCGCGACGACGGTCAGCCATCTGGCCGCGGGGCCGAAGTAACCTACGCCGTCGTATTCATCGAAAATTAGCTCGGCCCACAGTCCGGATGATCGGTAAATCTCGTCTGCGATGGCATGATCCAAGTAATTGTAATAGCGCCCATGCTCGTCCCATCCTGACGTGCCGCCCGTTTTGAAGCTGGCAAAATGCAAGCCGCCGGGCTTCAACGCTTTCCAGACTCGCCCCAAAACATCCGGCAGCCCAATCGCTGGCACATGAAGGAGCGATGCACATGCAACCACAGCATCGAACTCGTTCGTTGCTTCAAGCTCATCAAACCGCATCACTCTCGCGCCGCGCGCAAGGCGTTCATTGGCGATCGCGACCATCGCGGCCACCCCATCGGTAGCATCGACGCGGAAACCGAGTTTCTCCATTGCGAGCGCGTCAGAGCCGCTTCCGCAGCCTAACTCCAGGATTGTCGAACCACCTTTCAATCTAGGCAGGAAGGCGAGCAGGTCCGGCGACGCCTCATCGGGCCGGTGTCCAACGTAAGAATGTGCATTCGCTTCGTAAAAAGCTAGCGTCGCCGAGTCCGAGGCAATGTCCATCTTCGGAAAGTAGCAGTCTGGAAAATGGACTGTCAGCCTCCACCCAATAGTAGCAGCGTGATTGGGGTGATTTTTAATGTTCCAACAAAGAAAGGGGTCATGGCGGGATTCCGCCATGACCCCTCTTCCTGCATAAAGAGCTCGTATTACTGGTCGAGGAACGATCGCATCTTCCGGCTACGGCTGGGATGCTTGAGCTTCCGCAGCGCCTTCGCCTCGATCTGACGGATGCGTTCGCGCGTCACCGAAAATTGCTGGCCGACTTCCTCCAGCGTGTGGTCGGTGTTCATCCCGATCCCGAAGCGCATGCGCAGCACGCGTTCCTCGCGCGGGGTGAGCGAGGCCAGCACGCGGGTCACCGTTTCCTTCAGGTTCGCCTGGATCGCGGCATCGACCGGGATGACCGCGTTCTTGTCCTCGATGAAGTCACCCAGGTGCGAATCCTCCTCGTCGCCGATCGGCGTTTCGAGGGAGATCGGCTCCTTGGCGATCTTCATCACCTTGCGGACCTTTTCGAGCGGCATCGACAAGCGCTCGGCCATTTCCTCCGGTGTGGGCTCGCGGCCCTGTTCGTGGAGGAACTGGCGGCTGGTGCGGACCAGCTTGTTGATCGTTTCGATCATGTGGACCGGGATGCGGATGGTCCGCGCCTGGTCGGCGATCGAGCGGGTGATCGCCTGACGGATCCACCAGGTCGCATAGGTCGAGAACTTGTAGCCGCGGCGGTATTCGAACTTATCGACCGCCTTCATCAGGCCGATATTGCCTTCCTGGATGAGGTCGAGGAACTGCAGCCCGCGATTGGTGTACTTCTTCGCGATCGAGATCACGAGGCGGAGATTGGCTTCGACCATCTCCTTCTTCGCGATGCGCGCCTCGCGCTCGCCCTTCTGCACCATGTTCACGATGCGGCGGAATTCGGGGAGCGCCATGCCGGTCTGCTGCGAGATCTCGCTGATCTCGCCGCGGATGCGGTCGACCGATCCTGCTTCGTTGGTCGCGAAGGCAGTCCATTTCTTGTCGATATTGGCGACGCCGCCCAGCCACGAATCGTCAAGCTCGTTGCCCTGATAGCGGTTGAGGAAGTCGACGCGGCTGACCTTGTGGCGCTCGGCGAGACGCAGCATCTGCCCGCCCAGCGCGGTCAGACGCCGGTTGAACGAATAGAGCTGGTCGACGAGATATTCGATCTTCGCCTGGTGGAACTGCACGCTCTCGACCTCGGCGGTCAGGTCCTCGCGCAATTTCTGATATTTGCGCTCCTCGGCGGCCGACAATTCTCCGCCGGCACCCATCGCGTCGAGGCGCTGGCCCTGCATCTTGGAGAATTTCTTGTAGATCGAGGTGATGTTGGCGAACCGCTCGAGCGCCATCGGCTTGAGCTGCTCTTCCATCTGGGCGAGGCTGAGCGTGTTGTCCTCGTCGTCGTCGTCCGATGGACGCGGCGCGCGGCGCTCGGTCATGTCGTCGTCGTCCTCGTCGGCCGACTGGACTTCCTCGACTTCTTCCTCTTCCTTGAAGCTGGTACCCGCGGTCTTCTCGCTGATCTCGCCCGAATCGTCGTCCTCGGCACCCTCGACCTGCTCGGCCGATGGCCCCTTGGACAGCATCGCGTCGAGATCGAGAATCTCGCGCAGCTGCATCGAGCCTTCGTTGAGCGCAGTCGACCAGTCGATGATCGCGTTGAAGGTGATCGGCGATTCGCACAGGCCCAGAATCATCGTGTCGCGGCCGGCCTCGATCCGCTTGGCGATCGCGATCTCGCCTTCGCGGCTGAGCAACTCGACGGCGCCCATTTCGCGCAGGTACATGCGAACGGGATCGTCGGTGCGATCGACCGTTTCCTTCTTCTTGGTCTCGAGCGCCGGCGCG
Organism: uncultured Stakelama sp.; assembly: GCA_964521615.1. Classification (GTDB taxonomy): domain Bacteria; phylum Pseudomonadota; class Alphaproteobacteria; order Sphingomonadales; family Sphingomonadaceae; genus Sphingomonas. The sequence continues at coordinate 321,824 of CAZFTL010000001.1, forward strand.
TTGTCGTCGGGCGAATCGACGGGATCGATATCCTCGTCCTCGTCCTTCTGCTCGTCGCCGTCTTCGCCCTGCTCCTCGTTCTCGACGACATTGACGCCCATCTCGTTGAGCGCCGACATGATGTCTTCGATCTGGTCGGTCGACATTTCGCCGACGACGCTGTTGAGTTCGTCGACGGTCATGTAGCCGCGCTTCTTGGCGCGGGCGACCAGCTTCTTGATATCCGCGTCGTTGAGATCGATCAGCGGAGCGTCGCCCGTCTCGAGCGGCTCGGCCGCATCCGCCATGTTCGTCTTCGCCATCAAATACCCTCGTTAAGCAACATCGTTCGTACGGTCATCGTACCCCGATAGGCTATCTTGAAATAAACGCTCAGAATCCGATTTTGCCCGCAGGAGCTTCACATAATTCTCAAAATCATCTGCGGACCATTCGTGTTCCCGAGCCTGCGCTTGCTGAATGCCAATCTCAAACTCCGGTCCGTCGCTTAGCGTCTCTATAGCCAAGACCAAATCGAGCTTGGCTTGTTCGCTATCGCCTTGATGAGTGAGAAACGAAAACGCAAGCGTGACGGCTTCCATCTGCCTTAGCACGCCAGCGTGGCCATCAGCTCTAAGATCGGCTTCCAACTCATTCGTTTCAAGAGCGCCATTTCGTAAGGCGCTTGCTAGCATGACCTCTCTGACCTGCCTCAAGCGCATCGCATTGATCGGGATACGGACGATGGTTTCCGCTAGCGGTGCGATCAGAGCTGGGTATCGGAGCAACCCCTTTAGGACCGCCGGTACCATCGTAACCTCATCAATTCCATGAAGGGCGATGGCGTGCAGCCGCTCAGCTATCGGCCTTCGAGGTGGAGCTGAGCCAAATCTAGAGAAAGATTTGCTAGGTTTCTCTGGGTGGAACAAGTCCCACACGAGAGTGTTAAAGGTAGCTAAATAGTCCTCCCTGACAAATTGATCCTTGATTTGTTTGGCATGATTTCTCAGTCGGTCGCCAAGTTTCGTACGTGCCTCGGGTGTGCGCCTATCTGCGGCTAGGTATTCAGCGAGTTCGTGTTTCCAAAGGCGGTCGACGAGTTCCTCTGGCTGAGATAATAACTTCTCAAAAGCGGGGGCTCCCTCTGAACGAACTAAGTCGTCAGGATCTTGACCTTCCGGGAGCGTTACAAACGATAGGCTGCGGCCCGGAACGAGACCGGGAAGGGCGCGCAATGCCGCTCGAATAGCCGCCTTCTGTCCGGCTGAGTCACCATCAAAGCATAGAATCGGGACGTCAGTTAACCGCCAAAGCCTTTCTAGCTGATGTTCGGTTAGGGCAGTGCCTAGGGGGGCAACGCTATCCGCAAATCCAGCTTGGTCGAGAGCAATCACGTCCATGTAGCCTTCGACTACAATTACACGATTTGTTTTCCGACTCGCCGATGCAGCGCGGTCGAGGTTGTAGAGAGTACGGCCCTTGTCAAAGAGCGGTGTGTCAGGCGAGTTGAGATACTTTGGCTCACCCTGACCAATCACTCGGCCGCCAAACGCGATGACGCGACCGCGAGGATCGCGAATCGGGATCATCAGACGACCACGGAACCTGTCATAGGGTTCCTTTTCATCGACTTTGATGAGTAATCCGGCTTCAATGAGTGTCTGGTCACCGTAGCCCTTCAAATGTTCGCGTAGCCGGCCGCGAGCATCTGGCGAATAACCAAGGCCAAACACGCGCGCGGTTTCCTGCGTGACGCCTCGATTTTCCAAAACTGTGCGTGCTTCTGCTCCAGCGATACCATTTAGCTGATCGGTAAAAAACTGGGCCGCGTCGCTCATCGCTTCGTGTAGCCCTTTCGCGCGCTCTGCGCGCTCGGCAGATTGTCGATCCTGGGCTGGCATTTCCATCCCGGCCGCCTGGGCGAGTTCCTTGACCGCATCGATGAACGGCAGCCCCCGCTGATCGGTCATCCAGCGGATCGCGTCGCCATGCGCGGAGCAGCCGAAGCAGTGATAAAAGCCCTTGTCGTCGTTGACGTAGAAGCTCGGCGTCTTCTCGTTGTGGAACGGGCAACAGCCCTTGAACTCACGGCCGGCCTTGGTGAGCTTGACGCTCTTGCCGACCAACGCCGACAGCAGGGTACGTGCGCGCAATTCGTCTAGGAAGGCAGGTGTCAAACTCACGCGTGCATTATAGCACGCCCATGGCCCATTAGTGCCTGCTTTGGCAACTGGCGGAATTTAAGTCGCTCGCCGCGGCGCAAAGATAGCAATCTCAGGTCAGATAGAAGCGGAGGTCACGGATTTCCCTCCCGTTTAGGGGAGGGGTTAGGGGAAGGCGTGCTCCTGGCAAGCGCCATCTCGCGAAGAACCCGCTCGATCTCCGAAACGACTCCGTCCACATTTCCCAACACTTCGTTGTTCCAGAATCGAATCACGCGACAGCCTCGGCTCTCGAAATAATGCTTCCGGGCGGCATCTGCGCGTTACGAAATCAGCGAAAAATCCGGCGATCGGCATCTGGCGATTGAATCGCAAACCTTCGAGCCGGCGACCCCGTAAACGCGACCAGAGCAAGCTTTCGATCTCGTTCGCCCCGGCGCGAAGCGTGCGCGCCTTTGCCGTCGGCCGATCCAGGCGATAGCGCGGGCCCACCCCTCGGTCCCCTCCCGCTCGCGGGAGGGGAAGCGCTGGATCGCTCCCGCGCCGGGTCATCTCAGCTCAACGCCGCCTTCACCAGCCCGCTCGCCTTGGACATGTCCAGATTCTGCGCATGTCGGGCCTTCAGCTCGCCCATCACGCGGCCCATGTCCTTCTTGCCGCTGGCGCCAAGTTCGGCCTTGATCGCCTCGATCGCCGCCTTGGTCTCGTCCTCGCTCATCTGCGCGGGCAGGAACCGTTCGATCACGTCGATCTCGCCCTGTTCGACATCGGCGAGTTCCTGGCGGCCGCCCTTCACGTACATCTCGATCGATTCGCGGCGCTGCTTGACCATCTTCTGCAGCACTTCGGTGACGAGCGTGTCGTCCTCGGTCGGCTGCGACTTGGTGCGCTCCTCGATGTCGCGGTTCTTGATCGCGCTCTGGATCAGGCGGATCGCGGCGGTGCCCTGCTTGTCTCCGCCCTTCATGGCGGTGACGAGGGCGGTCTTGATGTCTTCTCTTATCATGTAGGCGCTTATAGTCCGGTTCTGGCGAACCGGAAGCGGCACCAGTCCGCTCCCCCACCCGACCTCCCATAGAATATCCTGATTGGGAGGTCGGGTGGGGGAGCGGG
>CAZFTL010000002.1:0-321518 GCA_964521615.1 uncultured Stakelama sp.
CCCACCCGACCTCCCATAGAATATCCTGATTGGGAGGTCGGGTGGGGGAGCGGGCTGGTGCCGCAAGTCGGCGTGAGCCGACCAAAGGCGTTGACGCGAGGGGGGTAGGGGTCTAGGCGCCGGACCTTAACGACATCGCTGTCCAAACCCCAGGAGTGCCCGCCCAAAATGGCCGACGCCAATCCCTTTGCCGCGCCCGCAGGAGCCACGGGATGCCTAGTTCTGGCGTCGGGGGACGTGCTGTGGGGGCGAGGATTCGGTGCCGAGGGGCAGGCGGTCGGCGAGGTGTGCTTCCACACCGCGATGACCGGCTATCAGGAGATCATGACCGACCCGAGCTTCGCCGGTCAGATCATCACCTTCACCTTCCCGCATATCGGTAACGTCGGCGCCAATCCCGACGATATCGAGGCGGACAACCCGCACGCGCTCGGCATGATCGTGCGCGAGGACGTGACCGCGCCGTCCAACTTCCGCTCGGTCGAGCGGCTCGACGACTGGATGAAGCGCCATGCCCGCGTCGGCCTGTCGGGGGTCGACACGCGCGCCTTGACCAAGCGTATCCGCGCCGGCGGCGCGCCCAACGGCGTGATCGCGCATGCCGCCGACGGCAAGTTCGACATACCGCTGCTGCTCGACATGGCGCGCGCCTGGCCGGGTTTGGAAGGCATGGACCTGGCGATCGCGGTCACCACCGAGATGGATTACGGCTGGGAAGGCGGCGTCTGGCGGCTGGGTGAGGGGTATGAGGGCGAGGGTGGGAGAGGTGTCTCGACTTCGCTCGACACGAACGGTTTGGGTGGGGATCCCGCCCAGAAAGCTCCGTCGGGCTCGACCGACAACCAACCTCCGTTCGTGTCGAGCGAAGTCGAGACACGCCCCCACGTAGTCGCGATCGACTACGGCTCGAAGCGCAACATCTATCGCAATCTGGTCCAGGCCGGCGCCAAGGTCAGCGTCGTCCCTGCGACCGCAACCTTCGACCAGGTGATGGCGCTGAAGCCCGACGGCATTTTCCTGTCGAACGGCCCGGGCGATCCCGCCGCGACCGGCGAGTACGCCGTGCCGGTGATCCGGCAGCTGCTGGAGACCAACATCCCGCTGTTCGGCATCTGCCTCGGCCACCAATTGCTCGGTCTGGCCGTGGGCGCGCAGACGACCAAGATGTTCCAGGGCCATCGCGGCGCCAACCATCCGGTCAAGCGCCTGTCCGACGGCGCGGTCGAGATCACCAGCATGAACCACGGCTTCGCGGTCGAACGCGACACCCTGCCGGCCAATGCGCGAGAGACGCACGTCTCGCTGTTCGACGGCTCGAATGCCGGCCTAGAACTGACCGACCGCCCCGCGTTCAGCGTGCAATATCACCCCGAGGCGAGCCCGGGTCCACAGGACAGCTTCTATCTGTTCGAGCGGTTCGTTGGGGCGTTGGGGCGCTCGGCATGATGCTGAATGTAAATCTCGAAATGCCGGATGCGCCGATAGTCTTGAGGCGACGTGATAAAGGCTACAAGAGACTTCGGGCGGAAGCTTATTTGGATGCACCCGCCCGGCTAACCGATCGACAGATGTTATTTTATCGGAATCTCATGCAGATCGCTCGCCATCTCAATAGCAATTTCATCCCAGTAGATTTCTCAACACCGGATCGGGGCGCGCTCTATCTGGATCGTGGCTGCGTGAAGATCGCGGTACATGCGGGGTTTCTAAAACCTTTGAAACACGACGACAGCGGTGTGGTGAGCGAAGTCGAGCTCACTTGGGATGCAACCGGCGTTTGGGAGGCAAATTAACATGCCCAAACGTACCGACATTTCCTCGATCCTCGTCATCGGCGCCGGGCCGATCGTCATCGGTCAGGCTTGCGAGTTCGATTATTCGGGCACGCAGGCGATCAAGGCGCTCAAGGAAGAGGGCTATCGCATCGTCCTGGTCAATTCGAACCCGGCGACGATCATGACCGATCCCGATCTGGCCGACGCGACCTATGTCGAGCCGATCACGCCGGCGGTGGTCGCCAAGATCATCGAGAAGGAGCGCCCCGATGCGGTGCTGCCGACGATGGGCGGGCAGACTGCGCTGAACACGGCGCTGGCACTCGCGCAGGACGGCACGCTGGAGAAGTTCGGCTGCATCATGATCGGTGCCGATGCCGAAGCGATCGACAAGGCCGAGGACCGGCTGAAGTTCAAGGATGCGATGACCAAGATCGGTCTCGAAAGCGCGCGCTCGGCGATCGCGCATTCGGAGGCCGAGGCGCTGGAGGGGCTGGAGAAGGTCGGCCTGCCGGCGATCATCCGCCCGAGCTTCACGCTGGGCGGGACCGGCGGCGGTGTCGCCTACAACCGTGACGAGTTCATCGAGATCGTTCGCAAGGGGCTCGACGCGAGCCCGACCACCGAGGTGCTGATCGAGGAATCGCTGCTCGGCTGGAAAGAATATGAGATGGAGGTCGTTCGCGACCGCAAGGACAACGCCATCATCGTCTGCTCGATCGAGAATATCGATCCGATGGGCGTCCATACCGGCGACTCGATCACCGTCGCGCCCGCGCTGACGCTGACCGACAAGGAATATCAGATCATGCGTAACGCGTCGATCGCGACGCTGCGCGAAATCGGCGTAGAAACAGGCGGTTCGAACGTTCAGTTCGCAGTCAATCCGAAGGACGGCCGCCTCGTCGTCATCGAGATGAACCCGCGCGTGTCGCGCTCGTCGGCGCTCGCGTCCAAGGCGACCGGATTCCCCATCGCCAAGGTCGCCGCCAAGCTGGCGGTCGGTTACACGCTGGACGAGATCGAGAACGACATTACCGGCGCGACGCCGGCCTCGTTCGAGCCGACGATCGATTATGTCGTCACCAAGATCCCGCGCTTCGCCTTCGAGAAGTTCAAGGGCGCCGAGGCGGTGCTGTCGACCGCGATGAAGTCGGTCGGCGAGGTGATGGCGATCGGCCGCAACATCCACGAATCGATGCAGAAGGCGCTGCGCGGGCTCGAAACCGGGCTGTCGGGCTTCAACACCGTCGACCGGCTGGTCGGCGCGCCGCGCGACGAGATCGAGGCGGCGCTGGCCACCGCAACTCCCGACCGCCTGCTGGTCGCCGCACAGGCGCTGCGTGAGGGCTTCACCGTCGCCGAAGTGCATGCGATCGCCAAATACGATCCCTGGTTCCTCGAACGCATCGCCGAGATCATCGCCGCCGAGAACCAAGTGATCGCCAACGGCCTGCCGCAGGACGCGGCCGGCATGCGGCGCCTGAAGGCGATGGGCTTCAGCGACAAGCGCCTGGCCTATCTCGCGGTGCAGTCGGTCGGCCTGCGCGATCGTTTCCCGGCGCGCAGCGGGCTGATCCACGAAGCGGTCAAGGCGATGGCCGGCGGGGTCAACGAGGACGAGGTGCGGGCGCTGCGTCACAAGCTGGGCGTGCGCCCGGTGTTCAAGCGCATCGATACCTGCGCGGCCGAATTCGACGCCAAGACGCCGTATATGTATTCGACCTACGAGGCGCCGAGTTTCGGCGCGCCCGAGGACGAGAGTCAGCCGTCGACGCGGCGCAAGATCGTCATCCTGGGCGGCGGTCCCAACCGGATCGGGCAAGGGATCGAATTCGACTATTGCTGCTGCCACGCCTGTTTCGCGCTCGCCGATGCCGGGTTCGAGACGATCATGATCAATTGCAACCCGGAAACCGTGTCGACCGACTACGACACGTCGGACCGGCTCTATTTCGAGCCGTTGACCGCCGAGGACGTGCTCGAGATCCTGCACGTCGAGGCGAGCGCCGGCGAACTGGTCGGGGTGATCGTGCAATTCGGCGGGCAAACCCCGCTCAACCTGGCGCATGCGCTCGAAAAGGCCGGGATTCCGATCCTCGGCACCAGCCCCGACGCGATCGACCTGGCGGAGGATCGCGAGCGCTTCGCGGCGCTCGTCAACAAGCTCGGCCTGCTCCAGCCCGCCAACGGTATCGCGCGCAGCCGTGACGAGGCGGTCGCGGTCGCCGAACGCATCGGCTACCCCGTCCTCATGCGCCCGAGTTATGTGCTCGGCGGCCGCGCGATGGAGATTGTCGACGGCACCCAGCAGCTCGACGATTACATCCAGACCGCGGTTCAGGTGTCGGGCGATTCGCCCGTGCTGATCGACCAATATCTGCGCGACGCGGTCGAGGTCGACGTCGACGCGATCTCCGATGGCACCGACGTGGTGGTCGCGGGCGTGCTCCAGCATATCGAGGAAGCCGGCGTCCATTCGGGCGACAGTGCCTGCTCGATCCCGCCTTATTCGCTGCCCGACGCGATCGTCGCCGAGATCGAGCGTCAGGCCGATGCGCTTGCCCGGGCGCTCAACGTCGTCGGCCTGATGAACATCCAGTTCGCGGTCAAGGACGGCAGGGTCTATCTGATCGAGGTCAATCCGCGCGCCAGCCGCACGGTACCGTTCGTCGCCAAGGCGATCGGATCACCGATCGCCAAGATCGCCAGCCGGGTGATGGCAGGCGAGAAATTGGCGAATTTGCCCGTGATCGACCGCGACATCGGCTATTATGCGGTCAAGGAAGCCGTCTTCCCGTTCGCGCGTTTCCAGGGGATCGATCCGGTCCTCTCACCGGAAATGAAGTCAACCGGCGAAGTCATGGGGATCGATCAGGATTTCACCGCGGCGTTCGGCAAGGCCGAGCTCGGTGCGGGGACTATTCTGCCCGAACACGGCACCGTGTTCATCAGCGTCAAGGACAGCGACAAGCCAGTCATCCTGCCCGGCGCCCGCGCACTGGCCGATTTCGGCTTCACCGTCGTCGCCACCGGCGGCACCGCCGATTACCTCACCCAACACGGCGTGCCGGTCGAACGCGTCAACAAGGTGGCGCAGGGCCGCCCGCATATCGTCGACCGGATCAAGGACGGCGGCATCGACATGATCTTCAATACGACCGAGGGTTGGCAGTCGCTCAAGGACTCCCAACCGATCCGTCAGTCGGCCGTCGCCCAGAAGATTCCGCACTTCACCACGGCCTCGTCGTCGGTCGAGGCGGCGAAGGCCATTGTCGCGCTTGCAACGCGGTCACTTGAAGTTCGCCCGCTCCAATCCTATCATTCGCACTCGCACAATTGATCCCCTCATACGAGAAACAAGGTGCGGGCGGTTCCGTGAAGGGGCCGCTTGGGGATGGATATTTGACGAGGGACTAGGGGTATGGCGACCGTCGAGAAGATGCCGATGCTGCAAGAGGGCTATGAAAAGCTCAATGCGGATCTGCGCCGTCTCAAAGAAGAGCGCCCCCAGATCGTGGACGCGATCGAGGAAGCGCGCGCGCACGGCGACCTGTCGGAAAACGCCGAATATCATGCCGCCAAGGAGCGTCAGGGCCAGATCGAGGCGTCGATCGCCGATATCGAGGACAAGCTCAGCCGCGCGCAGATCATCGACCCGACCGAATTGTCGGGCGACAAGGTGATCTTCGGCGCGACCGTGACCTTGCTCGATGAGGACGACAAGCCGGTAAAGTACCAGATCGTCGGCCAGACCGAGGCGGATGCCAAGACCGGCCGGATCAGCTACAATTCCCCGCTCGGCCGCGCGCTGATCGGGCGCAAGGTCGAAGACGAGGTCGAGGTCTCGGTGCCCGCGGGCGACCGTTACTATCTCGTCTCCAAGATCGAGTTCATTTGAACGGCTTCCACTTGCCGCGCGGTCGCACGACCGATGCGCTGATCGCTTTCATCGTTGCCGCCGCAGTCGTGCAGTTGCTCCCTGCGGTGCGCGATGCGGCGTTCGGCTACAGCTTCTCGCCGCTCGTCTTCGTGTCCGGCGGATGGCGGCAGCCAATGATCTGGCTGTCGCCGCTGGTGTCGCAATTCCTTCTCGCCGGCATCACGGCGGCGATGTTCAACACCGCGCTGATGCTGATCGTCGGTCGTTTTGTCGAAAAGGCGCTAGGCGGGGCGGGGCTGATCGCGATCTTCGTCGCCGGTGCCTATGGCGGTGCGATCGCGCGGACGGCACTCACGCCCAGCTCGATCATTCCCACCGCGGGGATCGACGCCGGGTTCTTCGCCGCGGTCGGCGCGTATCTGATGCTCTACGGCATTCCTGCCGCTTTCCCGGTCGCCAAGGGCTATTCGCGCCCGGTGCAGATTCTCGGCTTGGCGATGCTCTGGGCCGCGCTGCAGGCGGTGTTCATGCTGGTCGGCAGCTTCGAAGTGTCGCTCAGCCTGGTCAACCCGCTCGGCGGTCTGCTCGTCGGCGCCTTGCTCGCCCGGCCGATGCTCGCCTGGCGGTATCGCAAGGCCTGAGGGGCAGCGGGCTGCCGTCTTCGGCCAGCGCGCCAACTTCCGGCGCACTCCAAGACTTTATCCTCCCCACGATGGGGAGGTGGCACGCAAAGCGCGTCGGAGGGGCAGGAATACCGACGGTACCGGTTCGCTGACCGGCCCCTCCGTCAGCTTTCAGCTACCATATCGGCCTGGCGGGCGAGGAGCGATGAGGCCAACCCGCGGAAACGCTCGACGGATACCCTCAGCGATGCGGCGCCTGGAGGCTGGGGTCCGGCTCCAGCAGGCGGTGCAGGTGGACCACCACGAACTTCATCTCGGCGTCATCCACGGTACGTTGCGCGGCGCCGCGCCAAGCCTTCTCGGCGCTGGCGTAATCGGGGTAGATGCCGACGACTTCGATCGCCTTTTCGTCGAAGTCCAGTGTTTGCGGATCCTTGACGCGACCGCCGAAGACGAGGTGGAGCTTGCTCATGGCCCCACCCCATAACGCCGCCGGCGGCCGCGTTGAAGCGCCTTATTTGGTCTTCCTGGTCGCTTTCTTCGTCACGGGTTCCGCATCCACCACCGGCTTGGCGTTGAGCGCGGCGTCGCCGGCGCTCGATACGGCCTTGGCGACCTGATCGATCAGCTTCGAGACCTGCGCCTTGGCGGCATCCTTGCTGAGCGGCAGCGAGCCGAGCTCGGCCTTGGCCGCGTCGCGCGCCGCTTCGGCAGCCCCGGCAGCGACTCCGGTCAGGCGCTTGCCGACCGGGCCGAGCAATTCGGTCTCCCGCTTCGTCCGTGGGAGCAGCGCGCCCGCCGCCAGCCCGATCGCGATGCCGCCGGCGACGACAGCGAGCGGGTTGGCTTCCATCGCCTTGCCGGCGCGAGCGGCCGCCTTGCGGGTCTCGTGCAGCGCGTCGTTGGTCGCCCCACGCGCGCTGGCCAGCGCACTTTCCATGCGGCCGGCGGTCTTCTTTTCGGCAGTATCGGTCATTTCATGTCCCTCTTGCGATGGGGTAACTCGTCATGCATCGGTCGGTTTCCGGCGAAGCAGGCGGGCAATCGGCTTTCGAACGGCGAATGCGGTCAACGCGGCGACGACGCCCATGGCGGGCAACGGGTTCCGCCTGACCGCCTCGATCCCCGATCGCGCCATTTCGCCGCCCGCCTCCTTGAGGTCTTCGATCGCTTCGCGGGCAAGCGCGCTCGGCTTCAGGCGCGATTGCAGCGCCACGACGGTCCTGGCGAGTTGCCGGCGCGCATCGGCCGAATTGGCTTCCGCCCGGGCAAGCTCCTGGTCGATCAGGTTCACGGCCGCTCGTCCTTGTCCTTGATCTCGGTCGCGCGCCTGACCAGTATCCAGGCCAGCCAGGCCATAGCCACGGTGATGACCAGCCCGCAGCCGACGACGATCAACGCGGCCCAACCCTGTCCGACCACTTCCCGCAGCGTCAGCAGAAGCCCGACCAGTCCTGCGACCAGCACCGCCTGGGCGAGGACCAGCGCGCCCATCCCCAGCAGGATCGCTGTGCGTAGGTCGTCGAGCCTGGCGAACAACCGCGCGCGATAGAGCTTGAGCTCGGAGCGGACGAACTGCTCGCCATCGTCGATCAGCCGGCTGACCAGCGACGTGATGCTGTCCTCGGGCTGCGGGTCCCCCTCCACGCGCGACCGCTCGGATCAGTCTTTGCCGCTGGCGGCGGGCTTGTCGGACGTCTTGTCCGGCTGGGCATCGAGCCCGGCCTTGACCAGCCGGGCCAGCACGAAGCCGATCGCCGCCGCGGTACCGATCGCGACTGCCGGGCTCTTCTTCACGAACTCGCGGGCATCGTCGATGATGTCGTCGACCTGCTTTTCCTTGAGCGTGCCGGAGAAATTGGCGACCGCCTCGGCGGCGGAACGCGCGTACTGGCCATATTGCTCGCCGACCTTCTCGTCGACCGTGCCCGCCGCGTCGTGGAGCATCTGGGCGAGTTCGTCGAGCGCGGTTCCGGCGCGGCTCTTGCCGTCCTCGGCATAGCCCTTCGCCTTTTCGCCGGCATCGTTGGCGAACTTGATGACATTGTCCTTCAGCGTCTGGGCGGCGCTGGGCGTGTCGGTCCCGACGGCGTCGGTCGGCGTCTCGTTCGATGCGGTATCGGCCATGGTACTCTTCCTTACTCGTTCGCAATGGACAACCAAGGCGGCGCGTGACGGTTCCGCGCGCGCCACGAGCGAATTGCCGCCGCGGCACGAAGCCGTTAGAGCGCCGCCGCGACGCCCATCACCTTAATCTAGGAAGACCGTTCCATGACCGCAATCATCGACATTCACGGCCGCACGATCATCGACAGCCGCGGCAATCCGACGGTCGAGGTCGAGGTGATGCTCGAGGACGGGTCGTTCGGGCGTGCCGCGGTGCCGTCGGGCGCCTCGACTGGTGCACACGAAGCGGTCGAACTGCGCGATGGCGACAAGAGCCGTTGGTCGGGCAAGGGCGTGACCAGGGCGGTCGATGCGGTCAATGGCGAAATCGCCGAGGCGCTGCTCGGGGTCGATGCCGAGGACCAGGCGGAGGTCGATGCGGCGATGATCGCGCTCGACGGGACGCCGAACAAGGGCCGGTTGGGCGCCAATGCGATCCTCGGCGTCAGCCTCGCCACTGCCAAGGCGGCCGCCGATGCCCGCGGCCTGCCGCTCTACCGCTATGTCGGCGGGGTCAACGCGCATGTCCTGCCGGTGCCGATGATGAACATCATCAATGGCGGCGAGCATGCCGACAACCCGATCGATTTCCAGGAATTCATGATCATGCCGGTCGGCGCCTCGTCGCTGTTCGAGGCAGTGCGCACGGGCTCGGAGATCTTCCACACCCTGAAGAAGATGCTTCACGACAAGGGCCTGTCGACCGGCGTCGGCGACGAAGGCGGTTTCGCGCCCGACATCGCCAACACCACCGACGCGCTCGACTTCATCATGCGGGCGATCGAGGGGGCGGGGTACAAGCCCGGCGACGACGTGATGCTTGCGCTCGACCCGGCCTCGACCGAATTCTTCAAGGACGGCAAGTACCACATCTCGGCCGAGGGCAAGGTGCTGACCCCGCACGAAATGGCCGCCTATTACGCCGATCTCGTCGCTAAATATCCGATCATCTCGATCGAGGACGGCATGGCCGAGGACGATTTCGAGGGCTGGAAGGCGCTGACCGACATGGTCGGCGACAAGGTCCAGCTGGTCGGCGACGATCTGTTCGTGACCAATCCGGCGCGGCTGTCGGACGGAATCGAGCGCGGCCTCGCCAATTCGATCCTGGTCAAGGTCAACCAGATCGGCACGCTGAGCGAGACGCTGGCGGCGGTGTCGATGGCACAACGCCATTCCTATACCGCGGTGATGTCGCACCGCTCGGGCGAGACCGAGGATGCGACCATCGCCGACTTGGCGGTCGCGACCAATTGCGGGCAGATCAAGACCGGCAGCCTGGCGCGCTCGGACCGGTTGGCCAAGTACAACCAGCTCATCCGCATCGAAGAGGAACTGGGCGACGTCGCGGTGTTCGCGGGACGGAGCGTCATTCGCGGGCGCTGAGTCCCGACGGTCATGCCGGGCTTGTCCCGGCATCGGACGCGCATCCACGGCCGGATTGGGTCCGAAACAAGTCCGGGGAGACGGCGGGGAGAGGCAGCCGGCGATCCCGATCCGATTCACTTCGGCGCCGATCCGATTCGATTCGCCGATTTATGGTTAAATACTAGCTTGATCCGCGACTCATGGTGCGCGACAAGGCTTTCCCAGAATGTCTCGTCGTCGCACCACTTTCGGTTCCGTTTTTCGTCGTGCCGCTTTGCCCGCGCTCGCGCTGGGGATCATGACCTTTTTCGGTATCTATGCGGTCGTCGGGACCAATGGCGCGCTCGCCTATGGCGATTACCAGCGCCTGCTGGTCAGAAAGCAGCAGCAGCTCGCCATGCTCAAGGAAAAGCAGGCGGTGCTCGCCAATCGCGTCCAATTGCTCGACCCCAACAAGGTCGATCCCGACATGGCCGACGAACTGACCCGCAAGCAGCTCAACGTGGTCAACCCGAATGAGGTTGTCGTTCCGCTGAAATAGGCTCGGCATATCGCGGTTCGTCGAACCGGGCTGGTATCCCCGCGCGCAATCTGGCAGCACTCTGACCACAGGGTTCGGAGAGTTCAATGAAGTCGAAGCTGCTGGGCGTCGTTGCCTGCATCGCGCTGGCGTCGTGCCATTCGTCGACTACCAAGACCAACGTCAACGAGACGAGCGTGAGCAACGCGGCCACGCCGGCGCCGGCAACATCGGGGCCAGCCTTGTCCTGGGCGGATTTCCGCAACAATTTCATCGACGGCTGGTTCAAGCTGGACCCGGCCTTCGCCGTTTACGAGGGCAAGCACGAATTCGACGGCGTCATGCCCGACTGGAGCCCGGCGGGCCTCAAGGCGCAATCGGATTACCTGCATAAGGCGATCGCCGACGCCCAGGCTTATGACAAGAGCAAGATGTCGAAGGACGATGCGTTCGAGCGCGACTATCTGATCCAGGTCGCGAAGGGCAAGTTGTTCTGGCTCGACGATGCCGATCAGCCGCATACCAATCCGGCCTATTACGTGGGCAACGGGCTCGACCCGAACACGTATATCGCGCGCCCCTATGCTCCGGCCAAGGTCCGGATGGCGGCGCTGATCAAGTTCTTCCGCCAGGTGCCGTCGGCGGTGTGGAACATCCGTACCAATTTGCGCACGCCGATGCCGGAGAGCTTCATCAAATACGGTGTCGCAGCCTTCAGCGGATTCGCGGACTATTATCGTGGCGACGCGCGCAAGGCGTTCGCCGGCGTCCACGACAAGAAGATGCAAAAGGACCTGAAGGACGCCTCCGAAACCGCCGCGACGGTGATCGGCGACCTGGCGAAATGGCTCGGTAACCAGAAGAAGACCGCGACCAAGGATTTCGCGCTCGGGCCGGAAAAGTTCCAGCGCATGCTGTTGGAAACCGAAGGCGTCGATACGCCGCTCGACCAGCTCGAGGCGGCCGGCGAAGCGGACCTCGCCAAGAACCAGACAGCGCTCAAGGAAGCCTGCGCCAAATACGCACCCAAAAAGACCATTCAGGCGTGCGTCGAGAAAATGTCGGCGAACAAGCCGCCGAACAACGACCCCGTCGCCGAGGCGCGGCGCCAGATCCCGATGCTGCGCCAGTTCGTGGTGTCGCACGACATCGTGTCGATCCCCGGGACCGAACAGGCGCTGGTCGAGGAAAGCCCGCCCTATAACCGGCAGAATTCGGCCTATATCGATCCGCCGGGACCGTTCGATAAGGGCATCCCCTCGGTCTATTACATCTCTCCGCCCGATCCGAGTTGGCCCAAGGCCAAGCAACTCGGCTTCGTGCCGGGAAAGGCCGACTTGCTGTTCACGTCGGTGCACGAAGTGATGCCTGGGCATTTCGTCCAGTTCCTCCATGCCAACCGCTCGCCGTCGCTCTTCGGCCAGTTGTTCGTCGGCTATGCCTATGCCGAAGGCTGGGCGCATTATGCCGAGGAGATGATGTGGGATGCCGGGCTCGGCAACGGCGATCCCGAAACGCATATCGGCGAACTGTCGAACGCCTTGTTGCGCGACTGCCGCTTCCTGTCGGCGATCGGCATGCATGCCCGCGGCATGACGCAGGACCAGTCGTACAAGATGTTCCGCGAGCAATGCTATCAGGACGAAGGCAATTCGGACCAGCAGGCCGCGCGCGGGACCTACGATCCCGCCTATCTCAATTACACCCTCGGCAAGCTGATGATCCGCAAGCTGCGCGACGACTGGACCGCGACCCGTGGTGGCCGCAAGGCGTGGAAGCAGTTCCACGACCAGTTCCTGTCCTATGGCGGCCCGCCGATCCCGCTGGTCCGCGCGGCCATGATGGGCGGTCCCGCCAAGGCGGTGTTCTGACGGGATGCGGCGGGCGGCTTCCGTCGTGCCGGCTGCTCGTGCTCCGGCGGAAGCCTTTTCCCATGTCGTCCGGATGGGATGCGGGGCGGGCTAGGAGTTGCCCAATGCCGCCAGCGCGTCGTCGTGTGACGGAAAATTGAGCGCGCAACGCCCAATGAAGTCGTCGATCGCGGTCATGTCGGTCGGTGGCCTCGGTACCTCGGAGGATAACCGCGCGGGGTCGGGAAACTGGCCGTAGCCCGCCAGCAGACAATGCCACGATTGCGGCGGATAATAGCCGGCGATGCCTTGTTCGAGGACTTCCTTTTCGAGGTCGCCCCCGGTGAACCAGCACGTGATGAGCGCCTTGAGCGAGTCCGACAGGCGATTGTTGGTCGCGTTGACGCGCCAATAATCGGTGTCGCCACGCCTGTTCATGCGATAGTGGCAGACGATATAGTCGCGAATGCCGTCGTAACGGGCCGCGATCATTCGGTTGAAATCGTCGCGCAACCGGGGGGTGAAGCCGCCGTCACGCCAGGCGTAGAGGAATCCCTCCACGGTGACCTGGACGATGTGCAGTGCCGTCGCCTCGAGCGGTTCGATGAATCCCTGCGCGAGTCCGAGCGCCAGACAATTTCCCGACCAGCTGTCGGCGACGCGCCCGACTTTCATCGTCAGGTGTCGCGCTTCGACCGCGGAATCGAGCAGGGCGAGCCGCGCGCGCAATTCGGTTTCCGCTTCGTCGGCGGAGCAATGGCCGCTCGCATAGACGTAGCCGTTACCCGTCCGGCTGGTGAGCGGAATGTTCCATGCCCAGCCGTGTCGCATCGCTGTCGAAATCGTGTGGCAATTGGTGCCACTTGCATCGCGCGGGGTCGGCATGACGACTGCGCGGTCGTTGAACAAATTGTCGGCGAACGACACGAACGGGACGCCGAGCGCGCCCTGGACGATCACCGATCGGAAACCGCTGCAATCGATGAAGAAATCGGCCTGGATCGGACCGTCGTCCTCGACCACCAAGTGCCGGACCATGCCGTCCTCGATCGAGACGTCGACGACGCGTTGCTGACGATGGCGGACGCCGAGCCCGATCGCGTGGTCGCGCAGGAAGGCGCCGACCAGGTGCGCGTCGAAATGATAGCCATAGCCGATCCCGAACGGAAAATTCTCGGGCACGAGCGGCGCCAGCCGCCGATGCGCCAGCGCCGCGGGCAGGAAGAAGCGATCCGGATGCGCCCAGACGTCGGCATTGTGGCGTCGCGCATAGGCGTTGACGAAGAAGGCTGGCGCCGTGAAACCGTCGAGTTCGGTGGGGAAGGGGTGGAAATAGCTTTCGTACCCCGCCTCTTCGGACCAACCCTCGAACGCGATGCCGGTCTTGTAGGTTGCGTTGCAGCGCGGCATCCAGTCGGCCTCGGCAATGCCGAGCGTGTCGAAGAACGCTTTCAACTGCGGCGTAGAGCCTTCGCCGACCCCGACGATCCCGATCTCGGGCGATTCCACGACTGTGATCGACACCGCTGCACCAAGATGATGGGCGAGCAGGTTGGCCGCCATCCAGCCGGCGGTGCCGCCTCCCAGAATGACGATGTGGCGTGGCGTGTCGCTCATTGCGCCGTCATGCCGATTTCAGCAGATCGTGCAACGGCGGCGCATGCTTTGCGGCCGCCGCGCCGGGGCTCGTGCCGCTCAGCGTGTGGTCTTGAGCGTGGGCACTTCGCTCTGCACCTCGGTCCGCGAGGGATTGCGGATCGAGGGGCGCAACCGAGCAAGACTGCACAGTCCGGCGACGACCGCCAGACCGACCGACACCAGCGGCGGCGTCCGGCCTGATCCGATGCCGAGCGCCAGGAGCAGGGCGACAAGAGTCGCCCCCGTCGTTTGCCCGGTCAGCCGCACGGTAGAGATCAATCCCCCTGCCGCCGCGGCGCGCTCGCGCGGTGCGCTGCCGATGATCAGGCGCGCGTTGGGCGGCATGAAGGTGCCGAAGCCCGACCCGCACAATGCCATGCGCCAGGCGATGTCGAAATAGCTCGGATGCGCCGGAAGGAAGGCGATCAGCAGCAATGCCGTGATGCTGATGCACATGCCGATCCCGCCGAGCAGGCCGGCGGGGATGCGGTCCGACAGCCACCCGGCCAGCGGTGCGACGACCATGTTGGTGAGCGGCCAGGGCGCGATCACGGCCCCAACCATCGCCGCGCTGAACCCGAATTCGTGGGTCATGCGGAACGGCGTCGACAGCAGCAAGGTCATCGAGGCGATGAACGCGGTATAGGCGCCGATCACGGAAAGCGCGATGACGGGCCGTTCGAGCAGGTCGAGCGGCAGGATCGGGTTGGCGTCCTGGCGTTCGCGGCGCACGAAATAATAGCCGATCAGCGCACCGGCGGCGACGATCGCGGCCGACACCACCGGGCTGTTGCCGTGAACCGCGCTTTCGGCGCCGCCGATGACCAGCCCGAACATCGCCGCGCACATGCCGGCGCCCAACAGGTCGAAATTCGCATGGCGCGGCTTGGGATCGGGCAAGGCGCGCCCGAGGATCAGGCTGAGCAGGGCGAAGGGGATCGCGCAGGCGAACACCCAGGGCCAGGGCGCGACGGCCAGGACGAGGCCGCCGATCGTGGGGGCCGCCGCCGCCGAACTCGACACGATGACCGAATTGATCCCCAGCCCGCGCCCCAATTGTTTCGACGGATAGGTCGACCGGATCAGCGCCGACGATACCGCGAGCGCGCCCGCCGCACCGATTGCCTGTGCGGCGCGGACCACGAGCAGGAACGGCAGGCTCTTGGCGAAGAAACAAAGCAACGTCGCCACGGTGAAGATCAATTGCCCGACCTGGTACATGCGCTTGAGCCCGATCCGCTCGCCCAGACCGGCAAACGGCAGGAGCAGCATCACGAGCATCAGCTGATACACCGTGACGATCGCCACGACCGAGCTCGAATCGACCCTCAGATCGCGTGCGATCGAGGGGAGGGCGACATTGGCGATGCCGCCGTCGATGATGACGAGCGCCGTTCCCGAGCATAATGCGCCGATCGCCAGATAGCGGCGCGGCAGGGAGAGCCCGTCGCTCGGCGCGGGCTCGATTTCGGGTTCTTCCAGACCGAGGCCGCGCGTCATGCCGGGCTCCAGCCGGGCGGCGCCAGCTCGAAGCCCGCGAAGTCGAACCCGGGCGTCACCACGCAGCTGACCAAAACCCAGCCGTCGCGCGGCTCGGCGGCCTGCCAGGCATGGGCTGGGACGAGGACCTGGGGCGCGTCGGGGCCGAGACGGTGTTCGGTCGTGCCGTGTTCATCGTGGATCAGCAACGTCAGCGGGTGCCCGCCGTTCCAGATCCACAATTCCGCGGCATCGACCCGGTGCCAGTGCGAGCGTTCGCCGGCGTCGAGCAGGAACAGGATCGCGGTGGCGAGATCGCGGCCGCCGTCCGGATCGGACTGGCGCATCGTTTCCCGGAACCACCCGCCCTCGGGGTGCGGGGCGAGATCCAGGGCGGCGACGAACGGATGCGGCATGGCTGGAGTTCCTGCGCCGAGGAATTGAGCGGGACAAGCCGAAAACATGCGTGGCGGGTACGCCCAATGGGTTCACGCGGAGGCGCGAAGGCGGCACGAAGTGCCCTGATCTGCATCAACGCGATTTCTCGGAACGGTGCAAAGGGTCGCGGGTTGATCCGTCAACGAAACGACAATCGGAGGAGTGGCGCGATGGGCAAGGGTATCCTGCTTTGGCTGCTCGGGATTCCAATCCCGATCATCATCCTGTTGCTGATTTTCTGGCATTGACGGCGGGTGCAACGGCCGCCTTGGCGTGAGGCGGCCGTTGTGCTTTGACGTGGGCATGCCGATGCTCCTTGCGCGCCGTCTTCCCGCCATGCTCGCTGCCGGCGGGCTGGTGCTCTCCCCGATCGCCCAGGCAGCTCCCGCCGGCGGCCCCGTCGCCGCGGTCGATCCGTTCATCGGAACGGGCGGGGAGGGGCATACTTTCCCCGGCGCGGTGTCGCCCTTCGGCATGATGCAGGTCTCGCCGGATACCGATGCGACATGCGTCATCCGCGCTTGTTACGGCCATGCCGCGGGCTATCGCTACGAAGATCCCACGATCCAGGGTTTCAGCCAGACGCATTTTTCCGGCTCGGGACATTCCGACCTCGGCGATTTCCTGCTGATGCCGGTGTCGGGTGATACGGTACCGCTCGAACCGGGTGATCCCGCGAAGCCCGGCAGCGGCTATCGGTCGCGCTTCACGCATCAGGGCGAGGTCGCGTCGCCCGGCTATTATGCGGTCAACCTGACCGACGCCGACGTGCGTGCCGAATTGACCGCGGGAACGCGCATCGGAGTCCACCGCTACACCTTTCGCGGCGGCAAGCCGGCGCACCTCGTGCTCGACCTGCGCTCCAGCCTCTACGACTATCCGGGCAAGGTCCTGTGGTCGTCGGTGCGGCTGCGCGATGACGGCACGCTGACCGGCGGGCGGGAGACGCGGGGCTGGGCACCGGGGCGGAAATTGTTCTTCGCGATGCGGTTCTCTCGACCGATCACCGGCCACGACTTCGTCAACCGCGAAACCGACATACCATATAAGGGGTTCAAGGGCCCCGGGCGGAGCGGCACCGACATCGCCGAGATCAAGGGGCGTGCGCTCGTCGCCCGGCTCGATTTCGGTCGGCTCGACGCGCCGTTGGAAGTCAAGGTGGCGATTTCTAGCGTCGACGAAGACGGGGCGATCCGCAACCTCGACAGCGAACCCGGGGGGTTCGACGCGATTCGTGCCAGAACCGAGGCGGCCTGGGCCAAGGCGCTCGGCGCGGTCGACATTCAGGCCGATCCCGCTACTCGCAAGTCGCTCTACACCGCGCTGTACCACGCGATGATGGCACCGAGCATCGCGGGCGACGCCGATGGTCGCTATCGCGGGCCGGACGGTCAGGTCCACAAGGCCGACGGCTTCACTTTCCGCTCGACCTTCTCGCTGTGGGATACGTTCCGCGCCGAACATCCGCTGCTGACGATCATCCAGCCGCCCCAGACCACGACCGATGTCGTGCGCTCGCTGCTCGCGAGCCGCGACGAGAGCCCCTATGGCATCCTGCCGATCTGGCAATTCCAGGGGCAGGAGACATGGTGCATGATCGGCTACCATGCCGTGCCGGTCATCGCCGATGCGTATCTGAAAGGCATCAAGGGGTTCGACCCCGACAAGGCACTCGACGCGATGGTCGCGAGCGCGACCTATGCGCCCTATGGCGGCCTCGGCGACTATATGAAGCTCGGCTACGTGCCGATCGATCGCGAGCCCGAGGCTGCGTCGAAGACCGTCGAATATGCCTTCGACGACTGGACGATCGCCAGGATGGCGCGCAAGCTCGGCCGCACCGACATCGCGGATACGTTCGAGAAGCGCGCGCAATATTGGCGTAACAGCTTCGACGCCAAGACCGGCTGGCTGCGCGCGCGCAAGAGCGACGGCAGCTTCCGCGTGCCGTTCGATCCGACGGCGATCAATTACGGGTCGGACTATACCGAGGGGAATGCCTGGCAATATTCCTGGTTCATGCCGCAGGATCAGGGCGGGCTGATTCGCCTGCTCGGCGGCGATGCGGCGACCGTGAAGAAGCTCGACGCGATGTTCGACTTCGACAATTCGAAGCTCGACTACAGCCATGCCGAGGACATTGCCGGCCTGATCGGCCAGTACATCCACGGCAACGAGCCGAGCCACCACGTCGCCTATCTCTACGTCTATGCCGGGGCGCCGTGGCGGACGCAGGAACGATTGAAGCAGATCGTCGACAGCCAGTACAAGCCGACCCCCGACGGGCTCGCAGGCAATGACGATCTCGGTCAGATGTCGGCCTGGCTGGTGTTCACCGCGCTTGGTTTTTACCCCGTTGCGCCGGGGAGCGGGCAATATGTCATCGGCCGCCCGTTCGTCGATCGCGCCACGCTCAATCTGCCGAATGGCAGGAAATTCACCGTGATCGCCGACGGCCTGTCGCCGGCCAATCGCTATGTCGGATCGGTGTCGCTGGACGGCAAGCCGCTGTCCCGCGTGTGGATCGGCCATGACGAAATCATGCGTGGTGGAACGCTGCGCTTCACCATGTCGGCGGCACCCAACAAGAACTGGGGCAGGGACCCGGCGTCGCGGCCCTATTCGATGACGGGATATTGAGCGAACCGGCTGCCGTCCCCATCTGACCGGCAGCCGAGGAGTCCTGCCGATGTCCGATACTGCCACCGCCCGCCGTACGCTCACCCCCAACGCCGATCATCCGATCACCATCGTGCCGAATCCCAGGCGCGTCGTGGTCTCCGCCGGCGGCAGGGTGATTGCGGACACGAAGGGCGCGCTGACTCTCCGGGAGGCGACGTATCCCGCGGTTCAGTATGTCCCGCGTGGCGACACCGATCTGTCGACGCTCGATCGCAGCGACCATCATACATGGTGCCCGTACAAGGGCGAGGCGTCGTATTTCTCGATTCCCGGGATCGACCGCGGCACGAATGCGGTCTGGACCTATGAGGAGCCGCACGAGGCGGTGGCGGGCATTCGCGATCATCTCGCTTTCTATCCCGACCGGGTAACGATCGAGGAAAGCGACGAATGACGCCGCGCGCCTGGCGGAGGCGACCGGATAAAACTTGCTGCAATGCAGCATTTGTATTATTGAAGCACCATGTACCTCGCCGAGAAGCCCGAGCCTGTGCCCAATGGCGGCGCGCCCGTGATCCTGGAAGGGATCGTGCGCAAAGTGTGCGTCGCAGCGACGTACAACCGGATGCACGTCATCCTGGCGCCGCATGTCCTGTTCACCAAGAACGACGCGCTCTATGTCGCCGCGATCACCGTCGAACGCGACGGCCAGCGCCCGCGCGAGGAAAAGGTCGGCCTGTTCAAGCTCGACGGCCTGGCCGGTCTACGCCTCGACGGTCGCGATTTCGTGACCAGCTCGATCTACGAGCCGGAGGACGAAAGGTTCGTCGCGTCGAAGCTGATGGCGGTCGAGGCCTGATTCTTCGCAATCAGCGTCGGTGGTGGGCAAGTACCTCGTACGCCATCACCGCCGTCGCCACCGCCGCGTTCAGGCTGTCGGCCTTGCCCAGCATCGGTAGTTTGACCAGCAGGTCGCACGCCGCTTCGTAGCTGTCGGGCAGGCCCTGCGCCTCGTTCCCGGTCAGGAGGAACGTCGGTGCGACATATGTTGCGCCGCGATAGTCGTGATCGGTTTGCAGGCTCAGCCCGACCAATTGGCCCGGCCCGGACCGGAGCCATGGCAGGAAGTCGCTCCACCGCGCCTGCGCGATCGGCACGGTGAACAACGCGCCCATGCTCGCGCGCACCGCCTCCACCGAAAAGGGATCGACGCAATCGTCGAGCAGGATCAGCCCGCCGGCGCCGACCGCGTCGCCGGTGCGCAGGATCGTCCCGAGATTACCGGGATCGCGCAGCCGTTCGGCGACGAGCCAGATCGGCGCGGTCGAGCGATCGAGCGCCGCGAGCGCCGTGGTGAATTCGGCGAACACCCCGACCACCGCCTGCGGATTGTCCTTGCCCGACAGTTTGGAAAGGATGTCGTGGCTGGTCTGGATCGCCTCGCCGCCCGCGCTTTCGACCGCTTCCGTCAGCGCGACCACCAGCGGGTGCCGCGCACTGTCAGCGGCGAAGAACAGATAGTGCGGCAGATGGCCGGCCTCCCGCGCCTCGGTCAGGATGCGCAGCCCCTCGGCGAGGAACAGGCCCTCGGCCTTGCGATGCTTCTTGTCGCGCAGGCTGCGGACGCGCTTGACCAGGGTGTTGGAGAAAGCGGTGATCTCGCGGGGCATCTATCGCTTCAACTAATCCGTCATCCCAGCGGAAGCTGGGATCTCTTGCAATATTCCCCTCCATGAGATGCCAGCTTTCGCTGACATGACGGAGGGAAAAGGCGTCAATCCTCGCCGAATTTCGCCTCGACCAGGTCGCACAGCGCGCCGACGGCATGTTCGGCGCCGTCGCCATCGGCCGAAATCGTTATCGTGTCGCCCATCGCCGCCCCCAGCATCATCAGCCCCATGATCGACGTGCCGGTCACTGCCGGCCCGTCCTTGACCACCAGGATCTCGACCGGCTGCGACGATGCGAGCGTCACGAACTTCGCCGACGCGCGGGCATGCAGTCCGCGCTTGTTGCTGATCAGGACCGAACGGCTGATCGCCGGCATCAGGCAGCGGCCTCGCCGAGCGCTTCCGATGCCACTGCGATATACTTGCGGCCTGCTTCGCGCGCCGCGATCACCGCTTCGACGACCTTCATCGATTTGCGCGCCGACGCGAGGCGAATGAGCATCGGCAGGTTGATCCCCGCGATCACCTCTACCCGTCCGCGCTCGAGCAGCGAAATGGCCAGGTTGGATGGGGTTCCCCCGAACAGGTCGGTGAGGACGATCACGCCCTTGCCGTCATCGACCTTGCCGATTGCCGCCGCGATGTCCGCGCGGCGTGCCTCCATGTCGTCGTCCGGGCCGATCGCGATCGCTTCGACGCGTTCCTGCGGCCCGACGACATGTTCCATTGCGGTCACGAACTCGGACGCCAGTCGTCCGTGCGTCACCAAAACCAAACCGATCATGCTGTTCTTACTATCCCAAACCCGTCTGCGGCGCACCCTCCAAGGAGTCCTGCGGTGCCGCCCCCAGATCCCGATGCGTGACCGTGGGCGAAAACCCCGCGCCGCGCAACCGCTTCGCGACCCGTTCCGTGACATGGACCGAGCGATGCCGGCCGCCGGTGCAGCCGAAGGCTATGGTAACATAGGCTTTTCCTTCCGCCCGGTAGCGCGGCAGCAGCAACAGCAACAAGTCTTCGATTTGCGTCATGGCGGCATCGTAGGCGGGGTCGGCGGCGACATACGCCGCGACGTCGGCATCGAGTCCCGTGCCGGGACGCAGCTTCGGATCCCAATGCGGATTGCGCAGGAAACGCATGTCGAAGACCAGGTCGGCGTTGCGCGGCACCCCCCGGGCGAAGCCGAACGACATGATCGACAGGGTCGGCTCGCCGAGCCCATCGCCGCCGAACGTCGCGCGGACCTGTTGCGCCAGTTCGTTGGACTTCATGTCGGTGGTGTCGATCAGCCGGTTCGCCCAGCGCCGCAGCGGGGCGAGCAATTCGCGTTCGCGGGCGATGCCGTCGCTTGCCGGGCGATCGAGCGCGAGCGGGTGCCGGCGCCGCGTTTCGGCATAGCGGCGCTCCAGTTCGGCGCCGCTGCAATCGAGGAACAGCGTGCCGATGTCATAGCCATGTTCCGCGCGCAGCTTCTTGATTCGCTTGACGACGCTGTCTGGGTCGAAGTCGCGCGTCCGCGCACCGATCCCGACGGCCAGCGGTACATCGCCCTCGGCGCTTTCGGACAGCGGCGTACTCAGCAACCGGTCGAGCAGGCGGAGCGGGAGATTGTCGACCGTCTCCCAGCCGAGATCCTCGAGCGTCTTGAGCACGGTCGACTTGCCGGCGCCCGACAGGCCGGTGACGAGCAGGATTTCCTTGGCGCGGCTCACGCCGCCGCGCCGGTCAGATGGCGGAGCGCGAGTTCTACCTTGATCGCGGCGGACGCGCTGCGCGGATCGACCGCGACCTCGCGAATATCGAGTCCGGCGATCCGCCGCACTTCATCGGCCAACGGCATGCGTTCGGGCGCATCGGTCAACCGCACCAGCAAGGCGACGGGCACCTTGTCGACATACGGCATCGTCAGGATGCCCAGCCCGCGTACCTCGATCTGTCCGGCGATCGTATCGGGCGGGGACGCGATCAGGTCGCGTCCGGCGCGCTGGAGCAGGGTGTAGTCGTCGCTGACGAGCGTCGCACCGCGATCGATGAGACGGAGCGACAGGTCGGACTTACCCATGCCCGGCGCGCCTTCGATCAGCACGGCGCGGCCGTCCACGGCGACGCACGAGACGTGGAGCGTTTCGAACGAAAGCGCGGTCGCGATGGCTGCCTCCACTCAATTCGGCGCGAGCGGCAGCCGGACGACGAACCGGGCCCCGCTCAGGCGGTCTTCACGCGACTCGACCGCGATGGTGCCCTGATGCCCCTCGACGATCGTCCGCGCAATGGCGAGGCCTAGTCCGGAATGCTTGCCGAATTCCTCATTTTCGGGACGGATCGACTGAAACCGGCGGAACACCGCCTCGCGCGACTCGGGCGGAACGCCTGGCCCTTCGTCCTCGACGCGGATGACGAGATCGCCCTCGCCGACAGCGGTGCTCACGGTAATCAGGCCGTTATCGGGGGAGAACGACACCGCATTGTCGAACAGATTCTCGAACACCCGCTCGAGCCGCGCGCCTTCGCCCATCACCAGCGGATGGCCGCGGGCATTGTCGTCGAACCGCAGCCGGACGCCGCGTTCGATCCCGCGCGCCCCGCGCTGCTCGATCAGCGCGGCGATCATCGCGAGCGCATCGACCGGTTCGAACTTGGCACGGCTGAGCTGGGCATCGAGCCGCGAGGCTTCCGAAATATCGGTGATCAGGCGATCGAGCCGATGGACGTCGTCGCGGACGATCGCCAGCAACCGTTCCTGCAGTGCCGGGTCCTTGACGTTGGCCAGCCCCTCGACCGCCGAGCGGAGCGAGGCGAGGGGGTTCTTCATTTCGTGCGTCACGTCGGCGGCAAACGCCTCGGTCGCGTCGATCCGTGCGCGCAACGCCTGGCTCATGTCGCTCAACGCCCGGGCGAGGCTGCCGATCTCGTCGCGTCGCGAGGGCAGGCGGGGTACCACCACTTCGCGCGCCCGCCCGAGCCGGACGCGGACCGCCGCGCGGGCGAGCCGGCGCAGCGGCCGCACGATCGTCCGCGCCAGGAACAGCGACAGGAAGATCGAGACGAGCGTGACGATCGCCAGCACCACCCCGAGCCGGAAGCGTTCGAGCCGCACGGTCTGGGTGATCTCGCGCGCATTGACCGTGGTCATCGCCACTTCACCGTCGCCCAGGCCCGCGGCGGCGGTGATGATCGGGGTGCGGTCGGGTGCGCGCCACACGGTGGCCGGTGCCGCCTGGGTATCGCGCGCGGTGCGGACGTCCGGCCATTCGGCACCGCCCTTGCGCTCGCGGTACAAGGGCGCGCGCGGCGCGTTGACCACCGTATCGATGATCGCGTCGAGATAGCGCGCCGCCTGCAATCCCCATCCTTGCTTGTCGGGGTCGATCGGCACGAAATTACGCAGCCCCATCGCCTGGGTGTCCGCGATCTGCTGGCCGTCGGGGGCGAACAGGCGGATGCGCGTGCCGGTGTCGTGGGCGAGCCGCAGCGCCAGCCGGTCGCGATGGTCGATCGGTGCCGTGGCGATCGCCGCCGCGATCAGCCGGGCCTCGCGGCTGGCCTGCGCAGTGCGGCTGTCGAGGATGCGGCTGCGATACGAATCGAGGTAGAAGAAGCCGCCCGCGAGCAATGCCAGCGCGAAGATGTTGAGCGCGAGGATGCGTGCCGTGAGCGAAATCCGTCCCGACCAACGAAGCGTGAGGTCGCGCCCCTCGCTCTCCGGCTCATTCCTCCGAGAAACGGTAGCCGGCGCCATAGAGCGTCTCGATCGCGTCGAATTCGGCATCGACCTCGCGGAATTTGCGGCGGACGCGCTTGATGTGGCTGTCGATCGTCCGGTCGTCGACATAGATGTCGTCGTGATAGGCGGCATCCATCAACTGGTTGCGCGTCTTGACCACGCCGGGGCGCTGCGCCAGCGCCTCCAGGATCAGGAACTCGGTGACGGTCAGGGTGACGTTCTCGCCGCCCCAGGTCACGCGATGGCGCGCAGGGTCCATCTGGAGGCGTCCGCGCTCGATCACCGTCTCGCCCGCCGCGTCGTCGCCGCCGGCCAGCGCCTGGCTGACTTCGGTCCGGCGCAGGATGGCGCGGATGCGCGCGATGAGCAGGCGCTGGCTGAACGGCTTGGCGATGTAATCGTCCGCGCCCATCGCCAGGCCGAGCGCCTCGTCGAGCTCGTCGTCCTTGCTGGTCAGGAAGATGACCGGAATCTGGCTCTTCTCGCGCAGCCGGCGCAGCAGTTCGAGCCCGTCCATCCGCGGCATCTTCACGTCGAAGATCGCGAGGTCGGGCGGATTGTCGATCAGCGCCTTCAGCGCCGTCTCGCCATCCGAATAGACGCGCGTCAGGAACCCCTCCGCCTGGAGCGCGATCGATACCGAGGTGAGGATATTGCGGTCGTCATCGACGAGCGCGATGGTGGCCGTCATCGTGCGGGCGTGTCCCAATCAGATTGATCGGAACGAGTAGGGCGTGCGAGGGCCACTGGCAATGGCTTGGGTGGGTGAGGGCAATGTGGGGCTGCGGTAGTTTTGTACTTCTGCTCCATCGATGAGGCAGGTGATTTTGCGTCGCCTGACGATTGGGGATTTTTGCAGGCGTCACCGTAATTGCTACTTGTGTGTACTGTAGACGGCCAGGAACGGGGACGCAGGTTGACCATAGAGTCGACCGTTTTTTGGGCGGTAACGCCACAGTGGACAACGCCGTACTTGCGTGTCCACACTGCAATCGCTCGAAGGGAACGGGACGCTTCCCTAAGTCTCCACCCCCCGGCTATCGTGGCAGTTGGCCACCTCCGCATTGGCCAAAAGGGTGAGAGTATGAAATACGAAGAAGGCGATTACGAAGCTACACACAGTGCTCCCGCCTGGCGTGACCGCGCAAATTTCATTTTTGCAGCATACCTCGGAGTGAAAAATGAACGAAGGGAGTGGGAGCAGCTTTGGGGCCATGAGGTTGCTCCGTTAAGGTATATTCTATGTTGCATTCCTTTTTTCGTAAATGACTTGGCCTTGGGAGACGAGGTCGAAACGGACGATAGTTATACGTTAAAACGCGTCGTAAAGTCGGCTGGTCAAGTTACGTTCAGGATCTGGTTTATCCGCCAGACTCTGGAGGCGCGCCAGCGTATGGCGTTAGAAATGGAGCAGATGGGCGCCATTCTGGAGTGGTCATCCGAAAACCTGTTGGCTGTAAGCATCAGTAGTTTGAGAGAGCAAGAAATGGCTGACTACCTCATTTCATATGAGCTTATTAACTTGATTAAATACGATACTGGTAAATCAATAATTCCGGAGACACTATAATAAATTGGATTACGGTAATTACGGTGACACGTGCATAAACCCCTTTATTGTGCACGCCAGCACCGCTAGTGTAGCGCAATGGCCCGCCTCCCGCGCATCGTGCTCCCCGGCATCCCGCACCATGTAACGCAACGCGGCAATCGGCGAGAGCAGACATTCTTCGAAGACGGCGACTACGAACTCTATCTCGACCTGCTGTCGGATGCGGCGGCGCGGTCGGGGGTGGCGATCTGGTCCTATTGCCTGATGCCCAACCACGTTCACATCGTCGCGGTGCCGAGCGACGAGGACGGGCTGCGCCGGACGTTCCGCTATGTCCATCGCCACTATACCGGATACATCAACGCGCGCCTCAGGGTGACCGGGCATTTGTGGCAGGGGCGGTTCAGTTCGGTGGCGATGGACGAGGCGCATCTGGTGAGCGCGCTGCGCTATGTCGCGCTCAACCCGGTGCGGGCGCGGCTGGTCGAGCGCGCGGAGGATTGGCGCTGGTCGAGTACGCGGGCGCTGCTTGCGGGCGAGAGCGACGACCTTGTCGATGCGGCGCCGGCGCTGGAGCGGGTCGGCAACTTCGCGACGTTCCTGGGTGAAGCGTTCGACGAGGCAATGAGCTATGCTTCGCTGCGCAAGGCGGAGAGCGTGGGTCGGCCGGTCGGATCGAAGGAATGGCTGGCGGACATGGAAGCGCGAACCGGCTTGACCCTGGCTCCCGCCAGACGTGGGCCCAAGCCGAAGGATGTTGGGGGTGGGTAATTAGGGGTTATTGCACGTGTCACCGTAATCCCAGACGACCGCCAATGGTCTGCCTCAGCTGCAGCAGGATTATGTCACCTATACCTATACCACCAACGGCAAGCAGAAGACGCTGAAGGACGCCGACGGCAACCTCACGACCTACACCTATGACGGGTTCGACCGGCTGGTCGCCTGGGCATTCCCGTCGAAGACGGTGACGGGCAGTTCGGCGCCCTGCACGATCGGGACGATAGCGGAGGCGACGGACGGCTTCGGCAACACGGTAGCGGGGCCGTCGGAGACGCGGACGGCGGGGGACGATTGCGAGAAATACGCCTACGACCGCGACGGTAACCGCGCGAAGCTGATGAAACGCGACGGCAACGTCCTCCGCTATGCATACGACGCGCTGAACCGCAACACGGTCAAGGACATTCCCGGCGGGACGGCGAACGACGTCTATTACGCCTATGACGCGCGCGGTCTGCAGACCGCGGCGCTGTTCGCCTCGGCGAGCGGGGTGGGGATCACCAACAGCTATGACGGGTTCGGCGAGCTCGTCAGCACGACCAACACCATGGGTACGACTGCCCGGACGCTCGGCTACACCTACGATGCCGATGGCAACCGGTCGCAGCTGACTTATCCCGACAATAGCTACTTCACCTATGCCTATGACGGGCTTGACCGGCTGACGACGATCAAGGAAGCGGGCGCGACCGCGATCGTTTCGACGGTCTATGACGCGCAAGGACGTGTCGGCAGCCAGACGCGTGGGGCGGTGACGACGACGCTCGGCTACGACACGGTGTCGCGGCCGACGAGCTGGGCCGACGATCTCGCCGGCACGACGAGCGATGTAACGAGCACCTTCGGCTACAATCCGGCGAGCCAGATCGTGACCAGGACACGATCGAACGACGCCTATGCGTTCAACGCCTATGTCAGCGTCAGCCGGCCGTACGCGGTCAATGGGCTCAACCAATATGCGACCGCGGGCAGCGCGGCGTTCACCTATGACGATAACGGCAACCTGACCGGCGACGGCACCAACAGCTATGGCTACGACGTCGAGAACCGGATGACCTCGGCGACGTCTGGTGTTGGGCCAATTACGATCAAATACGATCCCTTGGGACGGCTGTGGCAGTACGCCTTTCCGGCCAAG
Organism: uncultured Stakelama sp.; assembly: GCA_964521615.1. Taxonomy (GTDB): domain Bacteria; phylum Pseudomonadota; class Alphaproteobacteria; order Sphingomonadales; family Sphingomonadaceae; genus Sphingomonas. The sequence goes on from CAZFTL010000002.1 coordinate 27,230, forward strand.
ACGCTCGAGTTCACCTATGACGGCGACGCGCTGGTCATGGAGATGAACGGCAGCAACCCGTTCAGGTTCGTCCACGGCCCGAACGAAGACGACCCGATGATCCAGTATAATGGCACGGGTTATGGCACACGCTACAGCCTGCAAGCCGATTACCAGGGCTCGATCGTGTCGCTGGCGGATGCGAGCGGGGCCAAATACTGGATCAACGTTTTTGACGAATATGGCATCACGCCGAGCACCAATTACGGCCGGTTCCAATATACCGGCCAGGTGTGGCTCGGGCAGCTTGGGATCTATTACTACAAGGCCCGCATGTACTCGCCCACCCTCGGGCGGTTCATGCAGACCGATCCGATCGGATATGAGGATCAGAATAATCTTTATGCATATGTCGCAAACGATCCGATTGATGGAAGCGATCCGAGTGGGATGGCGGAACACGAAGCACCTAACGCTCGATTTGGCGTGTGCACGGGCAGCATAAGCTGCACCGGAACTTCGAGTCCCGGCACGATTGGAATTGGAACGCGAGGGCCGGGTGATTTTGGCTCGTCCGCTCATTTGGGTGCGGGGCCCAACGGCAGAGGGGCGGCAAGTCCAGGTGGCGGTCGGATAGTGAACTTGCCCGAAGAAGAGGCCGCTGGCGGACACACCCTCGAGCGACATGTTGGGAAAAGCAATGCGTTCCTGTTGGCTCGGTTGGAGGCCGAACGCTACTGTTTGCCGTTCAATTTGCTTTGCATGGGTCTCAGGCGTGCTGGCACGTTCACAAGCTTGTTTTCGGCGACAAGGCTTATCAGTGCAACTCTCTCTGCAAATTCGGCGAGAGTTCAAGCAGTAGCTCGGGGCGATGTAAGTGGGGCCTTTGTTACCGCCCGCTTCGGATCACCTACGGGAAGGGAAGCATATGCGAGATCGGATAGAGAGGAGCCGTCGATTCGTACGACCTTCGGTGTGGGGGTTCTCATACGCCATGATTCGTCGGCTCCTGCCGGCTACCGAATAGTTACAGGGTATCCTAGAAATGACGATTGATGACGTAAAATACTTGTGCGCCAGATTTTGCGAAGGAATGCACCAAGATTTTGATTTATCGTTTTCGTCTCCAAATGATATGATAAAATTCTGTCTCGGATTTTTGGATAAGGACGAATTGTCAAGGTTCCAAGCGGCAATGATTTTGATTGGAAAGCTAAGTGCAGAAGATCAATTACGAATTTGGAACGACGCGTGTCGCGATGTTAGATTTAATAACAGTGAATCTGCAACGAAGTTTACGTCATTGGTAATAGAAAATTTGGGGTTACGGTGACGTGGAATTACGGTGATGGTGTGGACGGCGCTCTGTTGAGGGTTTGAGTCGGCGATGCCGAACCTCCACGAGTTACGGTGCCACTGAGCGTCGCAGCAACGCCGCGGCTGTGGCAATACGTAGCCGCAGGTCCGCCGGCCCGGCACCCTACCAAAGCGAAACCTTTCCCCCCTTAAACCATTGCCTCGTTTGACGGGCGCGCGGACCGGCTCTATGCGCGCCGTCAGAAGAGGATGCATACGTATGCGGGCCAACCCGTGACGTGTCGGTATTCGGAGGAAAGATGATCGATCGAGTCCCTGCCAAGGGGCTGGACGCGCAGGGCATCGCCACTGCCGCCACGCTCCATTGGAACCTTGAAACCGCTCCGCTGGTGGAGTTGGCCATCGCGCGCGGCGAGGGGCGTCTCGCCGAGGACGGCCCGCTCGTGGTCGCGACCGGCAAGCACACCGGCCGCTCTGCGCAGGACAAGTTCATCGTCCGCGACGCCGAGACCGAGTCGAGCGTGTGGTGGGGCAAGACCAACAAGCCGATGAGCCCCGAGGGGTTTGCCGCGCTCAAGGCCGATTTCCTCGCCGAACTCGCCAGGCGCGACACGTTGTTCGTGCAGGACCTGTATGGCGGGTCGCAGCCGGCGCACCGCGTCAACGTCCGCGTCGTCACGCAATATGCCTGGCACAGCCTGTTCATCCGCACGATGCTGGTCCGCCCGGCCGCGCACGAGCTCGCCGATTTCGAGGCCGAATATACGATCATCGACCTGCCGGGCTTCCGCGCCGATCCCGCGCGCCACGGCTGCCGCAGCGAGACGGTGATCGCGGTCAATTTCAGCGAGAAGCTGATCCTGATCGGCGGCACCGAATATGCCGGCGAGATGAAGAAGTCGGTGTTCGGCCTGTTGAACTATTTGCTGCCGGTCAAGGGCATCATGCCGATGCATTGCTCGGCTAATATCGGGCCCGAGGGCGGCTCGGCGGTGTTCTTCGGCCTATCGGGGACCGGCAAGACGACGCTGTCGGCCGATGCCAGCCGCACCTTGATCGGCGACGACGAGCATGGCTGGTCGGACGAAGCGGTGTTCAATTTCGAGGGCGGCTGCTACGCCAAGATGATCCGCCTGTCGGCGGAGGCCGAGCCCGAGATCTATGCCACGACCAAGCGGTTCGGCACCGTGCTCGAAAATGTCGTGATGGACCCCGCTACGCGCGTCCTCGACCTCGACGACAACAGCCTCGCCGAGAATTCGCGCGGCGCCTATCCGATCGACTTCATCCCCAACGCCTCCGCGGCGAACATGGGCCCGGTGCCGCGCAACATCGTGATGCTGACCGCCGACGCGTTCGGCGTGCTGCCGCCGATCGCCAAGCTCACGCCCGACCAGGCGATGTACCACTTCCTGTCGGGCTATACCGCCAAGGTGGCGGGCACCGAGATCGGCGTGACCGAGCCCGAGGCAACCTTCTCGACCTGTTTCGGCGCGCCGTTCATGCCGCGCCACCCGTCGGTCTATGGCAACCTCCTCAAGGAGCGGATCGCCAGGGGCGGGGTCGATTGCTGGCTGGTCAATACCGGCTGGACCGGCGGCAAATATGGCGTCGGCAAGCGCATGCCGATCAAGGCGACGCGGGCGTTGCTCAACGCTGCGCTCGACGGCAGCCTGAACGATGCCGAGTTCCGCACCGATCCCAATTTCGGGTTCCAGGTGCCGGTCGCGGTGCCCGGGGTCGACAGCCATATCCTCGACCCGCGCGAAACCTGGGCAAACAAGGCCGATTACGACGCCACCGCGGCGAAGCTGGTCGACCTGTTCGTCGAGAATTTCGCGCAATTCGCGGATCATGTCGACGAAGGGGTGCGACAATCGGCGCCTCGGACTCCCGCCACCGAAACAGCATAACCGGGCTCGACAGTCGGTCGGGCCTTCGACAGGAAGCCCGACCGATGACCGACCATCCGATCCGATTCTTCGCCGACGACGCCGCGATCCGCCATGTGGGGGAGGGGCTGCTCGCGCGCACTCTGCCCAAGGCGGAATGGACGCACGAGGCGCACCTGGCCGCCTGTCTGTGGCTGGTGTCGGAGCGACCCGATATCCAGGTCGAGCGCGACCTGCCCGCGATCATCTCCGGCTATAACGAAGCGGTGGGCGGGGTGAACGACGCGACCCAGGGCTATCATCACACCATCACGCTCTCCTATGTTGCGGCGGTGCGCGATCATCTGGCCGGCATGCCGGCCGGATCGCGGCTGGTCGACAGCGTCAACGCGCTGCTCGCCTCGCCGCAGGGGCGGCGTAACTGGCCGCTGACTATCTACTCGCGCGACCGGTTGTTCTCGGTAGAGGCTCGGCTCGGCTATCTGCCGCCCGATATGGCTTCCTGACCGGACGGCAAGCGCGTATCTGTCGGCCAGCCGGAGTCGTTTCGCCTCCGGCCCAGGGAAAGGAAGCTTTCATGTCGTTGCTCGATGGGATTCTCGCGCAGGTAAATTCGAACGCCGACGTCCAGAACCTCGCCGCCAAGGTGGGGATCACCCCCGAACAGGCCGAGAGCGCGATCATGGCGCTGGCCAAGTCGCATACCGAGCCCGGCGACACGGTCGAGGGCGCCGCGGCGTCGACCGGCCTGGGATCGGACGTGCTGAGCCAGATTGTCGGCCATATCGGTGGCGAAGGGTCGCTCGGCCAGTTCGCGACGCTGATCAACGGCACCGAGAATTCGGGTATTCTCGGTCAGCTCGGCGGGCTCGCCTCGGGCCTGTTCGGCGGCAACAAGGCATAGTTTGTTCGACTCCGTTTCAGCCGGCTGAAACGGATCCGGCACCTGCCGGCACTCTCACCCGACCGCCCCAAGAATATGTTGTTGGGCGGTCGGACAGGGGCGAGCGCACGTCCGATGAGCGTGAGCTGCAATAAGCCAGCTCATGCGGGTTCGACGAGCAACTCGCCCGAGCTTTCACCGACGACGCGCACCTTGGCACCGAGCGGCGCATCGGGCCCGCGGGCCGGCCAGGCGCCGTCGCCGACTCTCACCCGGCCGCTCCCCGCGCTGATCGCTTCGGTCACCGTCACGACTTCGCCGATCAGCCGTGCGGCGCGATCGTTGAGCAGGGGATCGGCATTGGGCGCGGTGCGCCGATACCAGCGATAGCCGATCATCGCGGTGGTGGCCGTCGCGATCGCGAAGATCGCCGCCTGTACCAGCACCGGCTGGTCCGGCAGCGCGAGCAGCACGAAACCGGTGATGCCGGCCCCCGCCGCCAGAAAGATCAGGAAGAATCCGGGCGCGATCAGTTCCGCGATGCCGAGCAGCAACGCCGCGACCAGCCAGGCGGTCGCGCCATGTTCGAGCCATGCGAGCATCATGACCTCCTACGCTCTCGACCGGGGCGCCGGCGGTGCCGGCGGCGGCGTGTGGCCGAGCGCTTCCTTGGCCAATTCGCCGATCCCGCCCAGCGTCCCGATCAATTGCGTTGCCTCCACGGGGAACAGGATCGTCTTCGCATTGGGCGAGGTGGCGAACTTGCCCACCGCCTCGACATATTTCTGCGCGACGAAATAGTTGATCGCCTGCGCGCTGCCAGTCTCGATCGCGTCGGACACCATCTTGGTCGCCTTGGCCTCGGCCTCGGCGGCGCGTTCGCGCGCCTCGGCATCGCGGAAGGCGGCTTCACGCCGGCCCTCCGCCTCCAGGATCTTGGACTGTTTCTCGCCCTCGGCGCGCAGGATGGCGCTGGCGCGCGATCCCTCGGCTTCCAGGATGTTGGCGCGCTTCTCGCGCTCGGCCTTCATCTGGCGCGCCATCGCGTTGACGATGTCCTGCGGCGGGCGGATGTCCTTGATCTCGACGCGCGTGATCTTGACGCCCCAGGGCGTGGTGGCGTGATCGACGACGTTGAGCAGCCGGACGTTGATCTCGTCACGCTTCGACAGGGTCTCGTCGAGGTCCATCGATCCCATCACGGTGCGCAAATTGGTCGTCACCAGGTTGAGCAGCGCGATGTAGAGGTCGGACACTTCATACGCCGCCTTGGCGGCGTCCAGCACCTGGAAGAATACGACCCCGTCGGTCGAGATCATCGCATTGTCCTTGGTGATGATCTCCTGCTGCGGGATGTCGATCACCTGCTCCATCATGTTGATCCGCCGCCCGACACGGTAAAAGAACGGCAAATAGTAATTGAGCCCCGGCCGCGCGACCGTGGTGAAGCGGCCGAAATGTTCGATCGTATATTGATAGCCTTGGCGGACGACCTTGATACCGGTCATCAAGTAGACGGCAACGAACAGCAGAACGAAAAGCGCAAGCGTCAGACCCATCTGGATCACCCCTCCTGTGAAACGCTGGGGGCACTTTATCACGCGTCTTGCCACGGCCCTAGCTAATCCGGAGCCCCGCGTTTACATGGACCGCCAACCTGCGATTCGAGAGATTGGCGCTCCCCATGAATATCCGGCTCGGCCTGACCTTTGACGACGTCCTCCTGGTACCGGCGGAGTCCGAAGTGCTGCCGAGCGAGGCCGACACCAATACGCGGCTGACGCGCGACATCGCGTTGTCGATCCCGGTCCTGTCGTCGGCGATGGACACGGTGACCGAGGCCGACATGGCGATCGTCATGGCACAATTGGGCGGGATCGGCGTGCTCCACCGCAATCTGTCGGTCGAGGAACAGGTGGCCGCGGTGCGCGCCGTGAAGCGGTACGAGAGCGGGATGGTCGTCAATCCGATCACGATCGCGCCGACCGCGACGCTCGGCGAGGCACAGGCGCTGATGGCGCACCATCGGATCAGCGGAATCCCCGTGACCGAGGCGGACGGAAAGCTGGTCGGCATCCTGACCAATCGCGACGTGCGCTTCGCCGGCAATCCCAATCAGCCCGTGTCCGAGCTGATGACCAGGGACAATCTCGCGACCGCGGCGATCGGCGTCGGGCATGAGGAGGCGCGCCGCATGCTCCATCAGCGCCGCATCGAGAAGCTGCTGGTGGTCGACGACGACTACAAGTGCGTCGGCCTGATCACCGTGAAGGACATCGAGAAGGCGGTCACCTATCCCAATGCAACCAAGGACGCGGCGGGCCGCCTGCGCGTCGCCGCGGCGACCACGGTCGGAGACAAGGGGTTCGACCGTACCGCCGCCTTGGTCGAGGCAGAGCTCGACCTCGTCGTGATCGATACTGCGCACGGGCATAACCGCGACGTCGCGCGCGCGGTCGAGCGCGTGAAGAAGCTCTCCAATTCGGTTCAGGTCATCGCCGGCAACGTCGCAACGGCGGAAGCCACCCGGGCGCTGATCGACGCAGGCGCCGACGGGATCAAGGTCGGGATCGGCCCGGGCTCGATCTGCACCACGCGCGTCGTCGCCGGGGTTGGCGTACCGCAGCTCACCGCGGTGATGGACTGCGCCGAGGAAGCCGCCAAGTCGGGTGTGCCGGTGATCGCCGATGGCGGCATCCGTACCTCGGGCGATATGGCCAAGGCGCTCGCCGCCGGCGCCTCGACCTGCATGATCGGCTCGCTGCTCGCCGGCACCGAGGAAGCGCCCGGGGAGACCTTCCTGTATCAGGGTCGCGCCTACAAATCCTATCGCGGCATGGGATCGGTCGGCGCGATGGGCCGTGGCTCGGCGGATCGCTATTTCCAGGGCGACATCAAGGACCAGATGAAACTGGTGCCCGAGGGCATCGAGGGTCAGGTCGCGTTCAAGGGACCGGCGAAGGACGTCATCCACCAATTGGTCGGCGGCATCCGTGCGGCGATGGGCTATACCGGATCGCGCACGATCGCCGATCTCCAGAAGCGCGCGCAATTCGTTCAGATCACCGGCGCGGGCCTTCAGGAAAGCCACGTCCATGACGTGACGATCACGCGCGAAGCGCCCAACTACCCGACACGATGACGCCCGGCGCGCGGCTGTCGGCGGCGATCGAGCTGCTCGATCAGATCATCGCCGGGGCGCGCGAAGGCGGGGCAGCGGCCGATACGCTGATTGCGCGCTATTTCGCCGTGCGGCGCTATGCTGGATCGAAGGATCGCAGAATGGTCCGCGAGCTGGTCTATGCCGCGATCCGCCGGTTCGGCGATGCGCCGCCCTCGGGCCGGGCGGCGCTGGTGGCGCTGGCCGACGAGGACCCGGCAATCGCTGCATTGTTCGATGGCTCGGCGCGCGCGCCGGCGCCGATCGAAGCCCGTGAGCCGCGCGCGGTTGCGGCGCGCGTCCCGCATTGGGCAGGCGAACGCCTGACGGCATCGGGGCTCGACCCCGTCGACGTGGCGAGCCTGATCGATCGCGCTCCGCTCGATCTCCGGGTCAATCGCCTGCGTGCGACGGTGGATATGGCGGCGGCGCACTTTCCGGAAGTTCGGACCATTGACGGCATCGCCGACGCGCTGCGGCTGCCCACGGGCAGCGTCGTCGATCAGACGCCGGCGTGGCGCGACGGGCTGATCGAGATCCAGGATGCCGGCAGTCAGATCGTGACGGGTGCCGCCCGCGCGGCACCTGGCATGGAGGTGATCGATCTTTGCGCCGGGGCGGGGGGAAAGGCGCTCGCGCTCGCCGCCGCGATGGACAATCGCGGCACGATCGTGGCGAGCGATATCGATCGCGCCCGCCTCTCGCGGCTGACGCCGCGGGCCGACCGCGCCGGGGCGACGATCATCGAGCCGCGATTGCTCGACCCTGATCGCGAAGGGGAAGCATTTCCAGACTGGCGCGACCGCGCCGACATCGTCCTGATCGATGCGCCCTGTTCAGGCACGGGAACCTGGCGGCGCAATCCGGAGGCGCGTTGGCGGCTGACACCGGCACGGATCGATCGGCTGGTGGAAACGCAACGGCGCCTGCTCGATCTCGGCGCGACGTTGGTACGGCCGGGCGGGGCGTTGATCTACATCGTCTGCTCGCTGCTCGACGAGGAAGGGGCGGCGCCGATCGACCGCTTTCTGGCTGCGCATCCCGACTGGGCTGCGGAAGAGCCCATCGTGCAAGGCCGGGCGCGCGGGCACGGCAAGCGCCTGACGCCGGCACACGACGCGACCGACGGCTTTTTTGTCGCGCGCCTGATCCGGCCATGCTAGCCGATATCGTTGTGCCCCGAGTGGAGACTATCATGCGTTTTTCGCCCGTAGCGCTCGCGATTGCCCTGGCGGGGCTGAGCGTTTCGACCTCGTTGCAGGGCCAGCGTGCCGATGCGCAGATCGACCCGCGGTCGGTGGCGTTGTTGCAGGAAGGGCGGCAGGCGGCGGCGGCTGGCAATCTCGAAGGGGCGACCGACCTGATGGAAACCGCGTTGGCGGTCGATCCGCGCAATCGCGCCGCGTTCCTGGAGCTTGCGGTGGTCGCCAAGCGGCAAGGCCTGCCGGGCAAGGCGATCCGCCTCTATCGCGAAGCCCTGTCGATCGAGCCCAACGATCTGGTCGCGCTGACCGGGCAAGGCGAGGCGCTGGTCGCCAAGGGCGCGATGGAAGCGGCGCGCGAGAATCTGGCGAGGATCAAGACGCTGTGCGGCAAGAAGCCGTGTCCGGACGCGACCACCCTGGCGGCGGTCATCGCCAAGGGGCCGCCGCCGAGCGTCGAGCCGGCGACCAAGGTGCCCGAAAAGCCCGATACCGACAAATAATCGGCCGAATTCGGTTCAGGACAGGCAGCGCGCCAGCGCGACGAACTCGTCGACCGAGACGGTTTCCGCGCGGCGAGCAGGGTCGATACCGACCCGGTCGAGCCCCTCGATAGCGCCGGCCACGCCTTTCAGGCTCTGACGCAGCATCTTGCGGCGTTGGCCGAACGCCGCGGCGGTCAGGCGTTCGAGCGCGGAAAAATCGATACCTTCGGGCTCGGCCCCAGGGACGATATGGACCACTGCCGACATCACCTTGGGCGGTGGTGTGAACGCCGAGCGATGGACCGTCATCGCGATCCGTGCGGTCGATCGCCACTGCGCCAGCACGGCCAGCCGACCATAGGCGTCGCCATCGGGGGCTGCGACGATACGGTCGGCGACTTCGCGCTGGAACATCAGGGTCAGGCTCAGCCACCAGGGTTGCCAGTCGGCCGACAGCCATCGGACCAATAGCGCGGTCCCGACATTATAGGGCAGGTTGGAGACGATGTGGGGACGCGTGGCGAAGCGCGGCGCCACATCGATCTGCAGCGCGTCGCCCTCGATCACCTCGAGTTTTCCGGGATAGGCGTCGGCAAGCTCGGCGAGCGCGGGAAGGCAACGCCGGTCCCGCTCGATCGCGACGACCCGCGCACCGGCTGCGAGCAGCGCGCGGGTGAGACCGCCCGGCCCGGGCCCCACTTCGAGCACCTCTGCATCGGTAAGGTCGCCCGGAACGGCGGCGATGCGCGCGAGCAACTGCCCGTCGAACAGGAAATTCTGCCCCAGCGCCTTGGAGGCCGACAGGCCGTGACGCGCGATGACCTCGCGCAGGGGCGGCAGATCGGGGATCGTCACGCCGCGACGAACGTGTCGGCACGGCGTTGCGCCGCCTCGGCGGCGAGGCGGACCGCTGCGATCATCGCTCCCGGTTCGGCGCGGCCCTGGCCGGCGATGCCGAAGGCGGTTCCGTGGTCGGGCGAGGTCCGGACGATCGGCAAGCCCAGCGTGATATTGACGCCTTCGTCGAAGTGCAGCGTCTTCAGCGGCACCAATGCCTGGTCGTGATAGCAGCAGATCGCGGCGTCGTAGGTCGCGCGGGCCCGCGCATGGAACATGGTGTCGGCCGCCAGCGGCCCGGTGACGTCTAGTCCCTGCGCGCGCAACGTCTCGATCGCCGGGATGATCACGTCGATTTCCTCACGGCCGATCGCCCCCTGTTCGCCGGCATGCGGATTGAGCCCGGCAAAAGCGAGGCGGGGGGCGGCGATACCGAAATCGCGGACGAGGGCGCGCGCGGTCACGACGGCCTTGGCGATCAGCAGGCTGGGAGTGATCAGCCCGGGCACCCGACCGAGCGCCACATGCGTCGTGGCGGGCACGACGCGCAATGTCGGGCCGGCCAGCATCATCACCGTCGCGCTGGCGGCGACGCCGACGCGCTCGGCGACGAATTCGGTCTGGCCGGGATGCGTAAAGCCGATCTGATAGAGCTGTGCCTTGGATACCGGGCCGGTGACGAGTGCAGCGGCAGCCCCAGAGCGTGTCAGTCCGGTCGCGAGTTCGAGCGAATGCAACGCGCAGCGAGCGCCTTCGAGATCGGGACGGCCAGGCACGATCTCCCCGGCATCTTCGACCGTCAGCACCGGAAGCGCGTCGTCGAAGGCGGCGACGGCGTCGCCGGGCGAACTGATATGGACGACGGGACCGTCCCAGACGCGGGCGACCGCGCGCGCGTCGCCGACCGCGAAAAAGGGCGACAGACGTTCCTCGTACCGTCGCGCCCAGGCCTTGGCGATGATCTCCGGGCCGACCCCGGCCGGGTCGCCCATCGCGACAGCCAGCGGGGGAAGAACCGTCATATGCGCGCTCCCGTCAGCGATACTCGATGATCGCGTCGCGCCGCAGGTCACGCAGGATCTTCTGCGCGCGCTTGTTCACGCGATCCTGTTCCATCTGATACTGCAAATCCTCGGCCTTGGGGAGTACCGCCGCCTTGGGATCGTCGCGTCCGCACAGGACGAGGACGCTGACGCCTTCGGTCGGCGAGCCGAAGGGCGGCGTGGCCTGGCCGATCTGCATGTTCAACACCATCTGCTGCAGCGCCGGTGGCAAGTCCCGCGCGGTCAACGAGTCGTTGTCGACGACTTCGGCTCCCAGCGATGAGGCTGCCTGATTGGCCGCGCCGCAGCCGTTGATCGCCTGGGTCGCCTTGGCGAATTCGGCCGCGCGGGTCTGCGCCTGTTCCTGGGTCGTGCCCGTGGGAAAGGTGATCTTGATCTGCTTCAGGCTGAGCTTGGCGCCCAGCGGATCGGTTCCGAGCACCTGGCGCTTCTCCGCCATGTACAGGATCGAAAAGCCGCCCGGCGTCTGGATCGGCCCGGCCAATTGACCGACCTGCATTTCCGACGCCGCGGTGGCGAGTTCGGTGGGCAGCATCGAATTGCGAACCCAGCCGAGATCGCCGCCGCCCGGACCCGTCGTCGCTTCGGATTGCGTCTGGGCGTAGTAGCGGAACGTCTGCTTCCCGTCCTTCATCTCCTGCATCATCTGCTGCATGCTGGCGACCACAGCCTGCGGGTTCGCCGATGCGTTCTTGTAGATCTCGTAGAGATGATATTCCTCGGTACCCTTGTCGCGATTCATGCGGTCGAGGATCGCCTGAACCTCCTCGTCGCTGACGTTGACCCGTGGCTCGACATTACGGCGAAGATAGCGCTGCCACGCCAGTTCGCCCTCGATCTGCTTGCGGACCGATCGCTCCGACGATCCGATCGAGCGCAGATACGGCCCGAATTCCTGGGGCGTCTGCTTGAAATTCTGGGCGACGCGAGCATAGGCCTGGTCGATCTCCGCAGAGGTGACGGTGATGTCGTTGCTCTTGGCTTCCTGAATCTGGAGCACTTCGTCGATCAGGCCGCGCAACACCATCAGTCGGAGCTGCTCGCGTTCCTGATCGTTGAGCTGATACTGGTTGGCGGTGACGATCAGCGCCATGCGCTGGTCGACATCGGTACCGGTGATCACCACGCCGTTGACGATCGCCGTCGGCTTGCGGACATTGGGGTCGACCTTGCCGAAGATCTGCAGGTTTTCGGGGATGTCCAGGCCGGTCTGCGGAACACCGTCATCGGGTACGGTCTGGGCGATCGCGGCACCATTGGCGATCATCATCGCGCCGACACCAAGCGCAAGCGCGATGCGCGCCGAAATCGAAAAGATTTTCACTAGAAAGAAACCCCATGAACACCCGGGCGCACCCGACAAACCGCTAGCGCCTGCCCGATCTCGCATGAACCCATGCTTAGCGGCCCAAATTCTTGAACGCCAGCGTCAACAGGAAGCTGTTGCCGGCCTTCGCGTCGCCAGTGTCCAGATAGTCGCGTTTCCAGGTCAGGCCCAGCCGCAGGCAATCGTCCTCATATTGCACGCCGAGCCGGTGGCGGACCGGCTGGAAGCCGTTCGACAATGACGTCGGATCCTCGTTCTTGTCGGTAAGATCGATCGTCGTCGACCCGAAGATCGACCAGAAGCGCGCGAAGCCGACGCGCCCTCCGACCCGCAATTCCTCGCGATCGCGCAAATCCTCCAGCGTGGGAGCGATATTGCGATTGAGGCGGAGATAGCCGACCAGCAGATAGGTACGCTTGGTACCGACCGTCGCGTCGACCTCATTGCGGCGGATCGCGAAATTGTCCTTGTCGAGCCGGTAGCGGTGGACGAACGAGACGAAGTCGCGGAACCGCACTTCGGTGCGGCCGACGATGTCCGACCAGCGGTCGGTCAGGCCGGTACCGTCGGGGAACAGGCTCGGTTTGCTCGACAGCCGGTAGCTCTGACCGATCGTCGCCGTGATCGCGATCCCGGGCAGGTCGAGCGCGTAATCGAGACCGTAAGTGAAGCGCGTCGAATCTTCCCATCGGTCGTAGCCGGGGAAACGATTGAGCGCGAAGAGATTCGAATCCTCTAGATCGACCGCCCGGGCATCCTCGTTCGGAACCTTCAAATTGGCGGTGGGCGGGGAGGCGACGATCTGGAAACGCGGGGTCAGGCGCTGCGTGCCGCCCAGGAACTCGCCGATCAGCGGCCATTTCACGTCGAGCGCCAGCGCAGCGATGGCGCGCGCGTGAAAACCGCTGCTGCCGCGATAACTGACCACCGTCGTCGCCGCCGTGTCGCTGGCATTGTAGAGATCGCCACGGGCATAGGCGGTCAACGTGACTTCCTGGCCCCAGGGTGTGATCCGGCGCAGATCCCATTGCGCACTGACGAAGGCGCGCTGCGTGTCCTGGCCGGCGGTGCGAGCGATGCTGAGCGTGTTCGCCTGCAGATTGAGACGCCCGCCGAGAATGCCGTCGATCCGGCGGCGATAGTCGAATTCGGGCAGGGCGATCGGCTGCAGTCCCTGATGATCGCCGAGCCGCAGCGTCTGCACCAGCCAGCCGTTGATCGCGAAATAGCTGTTGGCGTCGATCCGCTCGACGCTGACCGTCGACCGCAGCCGGTCGTCGTTCGAAATCTCGTAGCGCCGCAGGAAGGTGCGATCGGTCGTCAGGCGGAGCGAGGCGGACACCGACCAATTGGGGCTCAGCTGATAGCGCGCAATACCGTCGATATACCCGCGGAAGGCGGTCGATGTCGGCGCGGTTGCGGCAAGCAGGTCGGAGCGGGGCGAGACGGTGGCATAGGCCGTGACCTTGAACGCGCCCTTGGTCGATAGCTGCTCGTATTCGCCCTGAAACATCGGCGCGACGCTGGTGTAGAGGCGCGGCGTGATGGTCAGGCCCTTATTGTCGGCCAGCCTGAAATAATAGGGAATGCCGACCTCGAAGCCGTTGGTCCGGCCATAGCGGATATCGGGGCTCAGGATGCCGCTCTGCGCCGCGTTGCCGACCGGGCTCGACAATTTGGGTAGCGGAATCGTCGCGAACCCGAAGAGGTTGAAGCGCGCGCCGGTGAAATAGAGCCGTTCGCGATCGGGGCGATAGACGACCTTGACCGCCGTCACCTTCCACGAAGGCTCCTTCGGACACCCTTCCGAATTCGTCACGGAGCACGGGGTATAGGCCGCCTGGCGCAGGGTGATCACGCCGTCCTCGCTGCGCTCACCCTTGTTCGCGGCCAGCCGCCCGCCTTGTTCGAGTACGACGAGCATGTTGTCGACCACGCCGTCCTTGAGCGAATCGGTCAGGTCGATCTTGTCGCCATAAGCGGTGTCGCCCTGGGGATTGGTGACCGCGATATTGCCGATCGCGGTAACCTTCCCGGTCTTGCGGTTCCAGACGACCTTGTCCGCGCGCAACTTGTCGCCCTGGCGGTACATGCGGACGTCGCCGGTCGCGGTCACCGTCTCGGTGTCGATGTCATATTGCAGCGATCCGGCGGAAAACTGGACCTGATCGGGATCGCTCGGCGCCGGCGTATCCGCTGGCGGAGGCAGGTCGACGGGGCGATCCTGAAGATCCTGCGCGCGCACCGGCGAAGCGGCCGCGAGCGCGAGAAGAATCGCCGAGCCGGCCAGAAATGCGGAACGCGTGACGATCACCAAACACCCTTCATCCGGCGACGGTCCCTGACATGCCGGGCCGCCGGTATCGCATCCGCATCGCCGATCCGCAATCGCCCGGCGCGCGGCTTTGCAGCGAGCGCAATAGCGGCCTAGAGAGGCGCGTCCAGCACGCATTTCGTGTTTTTTGAATAGAGGTTGCAGTCCATGAAGATCGAGTTCGCCGCCACGTTGCCCGTCGCCGATGTGCTGGTGATTCCCGTGCAGAAGAACGGAACCGACGCCGCGATCGGCGGGCGTGCCGGACAGGAAATTCTCGCCGCGGCTGGCGCTGCGGCGCGGTTCGAAGGCGAGGCCGGGGCGATCGCGGAAGCGTTCGTCGGTGGCGCGGGCGCGGTGAATCGCATCCTGTTGCTGGGCGTCGGCGATGGCAGCGACGTGGATTGGGAGCGCGCCGGCGGCGCCGTCACCGCCCGCCTGCTCACCACCGCGGTCAGCGCGGCGGTCGATGTCGGGGCGGCGGGTGCCACGCCGGCGGCGATCGGCCGCTTTGCCGGCGCGCTGGCGCAACGCGCCTGGCGGATCGATACCTATCGCACCAAGCTGCCGGAAAAGCAGAAGCCCATTTTCGCGCAGGTGACGATCGTCGGGGCGCCGGAGGGAGCGGACGCGACCTGGCAGCGCAATCTCGCGGTCACCCGCGGGCTCGACCTGACCCGTACGCTCGTGGCCGAGCCCCCCAATGTCGTCTATCCCGAAAGCTTCGTCGAGCGCGTGCTTGCCAGTGTCGAAGGGCTGGGGCTCGAGGTGACGGTGCTCGGTCCCGACCAGATGGCGGAACTCGGCATGGGCGCGTTGCTCGGTGTGGCGCAGGGGTCGGCGAAACCGGGCCGCCTGCTTGCGCTCAGGTGGAACGGCAAGGGGGCGGGTGATCCCGATCTCGCATTGGTCGGCAAGGGCGTGACGTTCGATACGGGCGGCATCTCGCTCAAGCCCGGGCCCGGCATGGAAGACATGAAGTGGGACATGGGGGGCGCGGGCGCCGTCGTCGGCGCGATGAAGGCACTGGCGTCGCGCAAGGCCAGGGCCAATGTCATCGGGGTGTGCGGGCTGGTCGAGAATATGCCCGACGGCAATGCGATCCGCCCGGGGGACATCCTGACCTCGATGTCCGGCCAGACGATCGAGGTGCTCAATACCGACGCCGAGGGGCGGCTCGTCTTGTGCGATTGCGTCACCTGGGTGCAGCGGACGCATCATCCCAAGACGATCGTGGACCTCGCGACGCTAACCGGAGCGATCATCATCAGCCTGGGCAACGAGCATGGCGGCCTGTTCGCGAATGACGACGCGCTGGCAGATCAGTTGCTCGCGGCGGGCAAGGCCTCGGGCGACCTGTTGTGGCGCTTCCCGATGAGCGACACCTACAACAAGCTGCTCGACTCGCCGATCGCCGACATGAAGAATGTCGGCCCGCGCGGTGCCGGCTCGATCACCGCGGCGCAGTTCATCGGCCGCTTCATCGAGAACGGTGTGAAATGGGCGCATCTCGACATCGCCGGGATGGTCTGGGCCGACAAGGCGGGCAACACCTACGACAAGGGGGCGACCGGTTTCGGTGTCCGCCTGCTCGACCGTTTCGTGGCCGATAATTTCGAAGGCTGATCCAGTTCCCCTCTCGTACGCGGGAGGGGACAAGAGGGGCGTTCCGTGCAAGTCGATTTTTATCACCTGACCGCGACGCCGCTCGAACGCGCGCTGCCGAGCATCGCCCAGCGCGTGGTCGCAGGCGGCGGACGGTTGCTGATCGTCAGCGACGATACGGCACAGCGCGGCGCGATCGACCGGCTGCTCTGGACATACGCGCCCGACAGCTTCCTGCCCCATGGCCAGGCGGGGGCAGGCGACGATGACGAGCAGCCGGTGCTGATCAGCGCCACGGCCGATCCCGCCAACGAGGCGCGCAACATTGCCCTGATCGACGGCCGCTGGCGCGACGCAGCGCTGGCGTTCGACCGCGCCTTTCACTTTTTCGACGGCGAGAAGATCGCCGAAGCGCGCGAGGCCTGGAAATCGCTTGCCGCCCATGAAGGCGTCGAACGCAATTACTGGAAGCAGGACGAGAACGGGCGCTGGTCGAAAGCGGCCTGAGCATTGGTCAGGCGGCGGGTTTTCCCGAATAGGGCCGGCGATCGACCATCAAGGGGCGACATCCGCCGTCGGCAGCCGGCGGTTTCATGTCCGGTGCCGCCGGATTAGCCTCTGCCAGCGCCTGGTGCATCCCGAAGCCGTTGCTGCGCATGCGCGCCCGGACCTGCGCGAGCGACATACGCAAGGCTTCGATCTTTTCGCTGGCGATGGGTCCGGGACTATGGATCGCGTCGTCGATCGACGTCCATTGCTGGGCCAATGTCCATTCGCCCTCGGCAAGCCTGTCGATCGCGGCGTAATAGCGCGCATATCGTTCCGCGTCGTCCTCCGGCATGTGTGCGACGACACCGGTCACGATCGCGGTGCTCCATGTGGCCGACGATAGCGGCTGGAAACCGGGCGCCGGAATGACCTCGATATCAGGAAGCCGGCCATCGCGTGCCGCGCCTTTCAAAACCATGTCGAGCTGATCCAGCGCTTGGCCGGTGCATCGTTGCCAATTGATCCGCGCGACAATAGCGGTGCGGTCGCGTTGCATCTCCGAGGAGATGCGCGCCCGCGCACCGGCGACACGCTCGTGCCAATGAAAAAGCTCGGCAATTTCATTGACCATTAGGGCGACGAGCACGCCAATCACCACGATGGCGATCTCGCGCAGGAAGTCGCGCGTACCCTCGTCCAGCCTGAACCAGTTACGCATCGTTCCCCGCCTTGCATCCCGTGCGACGGCAGATTAGGGGGGCGCGAACTTCCTGCAACCAAAATCAAGGAGCGAGCGACCGCCATGGCCGCCAACCGCACGTTTTCGATCATCAAGCCCGATGCCACTCGCCGCAACCTGACCGGCGCGGTCACCAAGATGCTGGAGGACGCAGGCCTGCGTGTCGTCGCGTCGAAGCGCATTCACATGACCCGCGAGCAGGCCGAGGGCTTCTACGCCGTTCACAAGGAACGCCCGTTTTTCGGCGACCTCGTCGATTTCATGATCTCGGGTCCGGTCGTCGTCCAGGTGCTCGAAGGCGACAATGCCGTGCAGCGCAACCGCGACATCATGGGCGCGACCAATCCGGCGAATGCCGAGCCCGGCACGATCCGGAAGGAACTGGCCGAATCGATCGAGGCGAACAGCGTTCACGGATCGGATTCGGACGAGAATGCGGCAATCGAGATCGCATTCTTCTTCACCCCCGACGAAATTGTCGGCTGAGGCTGGATGGCGGCTGAAGCGAGCGTCCGCAGCTGATGCCGCGGCGCTTTCGCTCGTCGCGTCCGCCTGCTTCCTCGAGACCTTTGCCGGCATCCTGCGCGGAGCCGACATCGTGGAGCATTGCTCCAAGGCCAACGATCCGGAGGTATTTCGCGCCTGGTCGGACGACGCGGGCAGTCGTGTCGTGCTGGCCGAGATCGCGACCGGCGCGGCGCCGATCGGCTATTCGGTGCTGACCACGCCCGATTTGCCGACGGTAGAGACCGGTCCGGACGATATCGAGCTGCGCCGCATCTACACCTTGTCGCGCGCCCATGGCACCGGCCTCGGCCCGGCGCTGATGGCGCAGGCATCGGTCGACGCGCGCGCCTTGGGCCGCAAGCGGATGTTGCTCGGCGTCTACGCGCGCAACGACCGCGCCCGCGCCTTCTACGAAAAGCAGGGCTTCACCAAGGTCGGTGAGCGACAATATCGGGTCGGCGCGTCGCTTTGCGACGACGTGATCTACGCGCTGACGCTGTAGGCAACGGCTATCGGGCGGGCTTCTCCGCCGCCCACAGCGCATCGAGCCGCGCCGGTGTGCCTCCGCGTTCCGCCAGGCTGGCGCCTTCCAAGCTCACCGTCCGGCCCCGGAACAGCCGCCCCGCCGTTTTCCATTCGACCTGATAGATCGCGCGGTCGCTCTTTTTCACATCGCCATTCCACCAACGCGCCGTGATCATCACGGGGAGGCGGCCCGACCGCTCGTCCTTTCCCTTGTCGGTCGCCTTGAGCAGCGCTTTGTCGAACCAGGACGCGTCGATCGTCGCATCGGACAACCCGGTTTGCGCATCGGCGCCGAGCGATGGCGGGAAGGCGACATCGATTTCCTGAATCCGATGATCGGGATCGCTCAGATCGAGCACGGCGCCGCCACGGGCTCTTGTCGCGGTGAAGGTCACCAGTGACTTCTCCGCCGTATCGCTCGCTTTCTCGGCCTGGTCCGCCTTGCGGTCCGACCAGCTGATCCACAAGCCGGCGACCGAAACCAGCAAGGCGGCGATGCCGACCCATTCGGCCAGGCTGATCCAACGGCGACGGATGGCCGATCGCTCGGCGCGTTCGGCGCGTTCGCCTGGAGTTTCGAGGTCATTCATCGGCCACCGGCCTCCAGCAAGCGACGTGGCGCCACCATTTCCCAGCTCATCGCGATCCTGTCCTCGACCCGATCCCAATCGGTCGCCTTGCCAGTCAGTTCCATGGCGATCCAGCCGGAGGGGCCGAGATAGGGTGGCACGTGATAGAAATCGGGATCCATCTCGACGAGCATCGCCTGTTCCTCGCGCCCGCTGGTCTTCACGATCGCAACGGTGTGCCCATCGCCATGATGGTTGTGCCAGTAATAGGCATAGACCTTGCCCTTCTCGATGAAGAAGGCCGGCGAACCGTGCGACAATTTCTCGGCCGCTTCGGGGAACGTCATGCAGATCGTACGGATCCGCTCGAGGTCAGCGTCGGGATCGGGACTCATCGCGCCGCAAAGTCTGCCAGAACGCTCGGATAAAGGCGATGCTCTTCCGAAAGAACGCGCGCAGCCAGCGTTTCGGCATCGTCGTCCGGCAGGACCGGCACGCGCGCCTGGCCGAGTACGGCGCCTGCGTCGAGTTCTTCGGTGACCACGTGCACCGAACAGCCCGCCTCGGAATCGCCCGCCGCGATCGCGCGGGCATGCGTGTCGAGGCCTTTGTATTTGGGTAGCAGCGAGGGGTGGATATTGAGGATCCGTCCGCGCCAGTCGGCGACGAACGCGTCCGACAGTAGCCGCATATAGCCGGCCAGCGCGATGATCTCCACGCCGGCCTCGCGCAGCGCCGCCGTCATCGCGGTCTCGTAGGCGGGTTTGCCGATTCCCTTGGGCGACAGGGCGAAGGTCGGCACGTCATGGTCGCGCGCCCAGGCGAGGCCGGGCGCATCGGGCTTGTCCGACGCGACAAGCACGACCTCGTATGCGTCGCCGGCCGCCTCGACGAGCGCCATCATGTTCGACCCGCGACCCGAGATGAGGATACCGACTTTTTTCACTCGTCTCCCTCCGGCAAGTGGAAAGGGAGAAGGGGCTTACGCATTGTGCGTCGCGCTCCAATCGCTGCGCGCGCTCCAGGTGCCGGTCGAACCGAACACGGTGCACCCCCGCGGCCCCTCGACGATCTCGCCGATCGACACCACGGTCTCGCCAGCGTCGCTCAGCGCGCTGGCGACGGCCTCGGCGTGGCCGCTCCCCACCACCACCGCCATGCCGATTCCGCAATTGAAGGTCCGTGCCATTTCCTCGGGCTCGATCGCACCCTGCGCCTGCAGGAAAGCCATCAGCCTGGGCTGTTCCCAATCGTCGGCATTCACCCGGGCATGGACGCCCTCGGGCAGCACACGCGGAATGTTTTCGAGCAGCCCGCCGCCCGTGATGTGCGCGAGTCCCTTGATCCGCCCTTCGGCGATCAGCGGCAACAGGCTCTTCACGTAGATTCGTGTCGGCGCCATCAACGCGTCGACCAACAATATGTCGGCATCGAACAGGGCAGGGCGATCGAGCTTCCAGCCCTTGTCTGCGGCCAGCCGGCGGACCAGCGAATAGCCGTTGGAATGGACGCCCGACGAGGCAAGCCCGAGGATCAGGTCGCCCGCGCCGATCTCCTTGCCGGTCAGCACGCGATCACGCTCGACCGCGCCGACGCAGAAACCCGCGAGGTCGTAATCGCCTTCCGCATACATGCCCGGCATTTCCGCGGTCTCGCCGCCGATCAGCGCGCAGCCGGCGATGCGACAGCCCTCGGCGATTCCCGCGACCACACGCTCGGCGGTGTTGTTGTCGAGTTTGCCGGTGGCGTAATAGTCGAGGAAGAAGAGTGGCTCTGCGCCCTGGACGATCAGATCGTTGGCGCACATCGCGACCAGGTCGATCCCGACCCCGTCATGCTTGCCGCTGTCGATCGCCAGTTTCAGCTTGGTGCCGACGCCGTCATTGGCCGCGACCAGCAGCGGATCGGTGAACCCGGCCGCCTTGAGGTCGAAGAAACCGCCGAACCCGCCGAGATCGGCATCGGCGCCGGGGCGGCGGGTTGCCTTGGCGAGCGGTCCGATCGCGCGGACCAGGGCGTTGCCGGCGGCGATCGACACGCCGGCATCGGCATAAGTGTAGGGGCTGTTGCGGCGGGGATCTTCGCTCATGGCAGCCGCCTACGGCGTGCGCTACGCACTGGCAATGGCGCTGGTGGACGGATGGATGCCAGAACGCGCTTGGATTTAGTCGTCCGCTTCGCCAAAAGGGCGCCCGACATGCGCCGCAGCCGTTTCTTTCACGTATCCGCCCTTGCCGCGGCCCTTGCTCTTGCCGGGGGTGCGGGGCTGGTCGCCGCGCAAAGCGACGACGGCGACACGATCGACACCAACGAGCCGATCGACGCGTCGGGCAGCTATCAGGTCGACAATGTCGATGTCGATGTCAGCGGACCCGATGCCGAGACCGCGCGGCTGGCGGGGTGGAAGCTCGCGCAGCGCAAGGCATATCAGATGCTGTCGCGAAAATTCGGCGGCGGTGGCGGCGTGCCGGCCGACAGCGTGCTCGATTCGATGGTGACCGGGATCGTCATCGAGAACGAGGAGATCGGCCCCAATCGCTATATCGCGAAGCTTGGCGTGCTGTTCAGCCGCGCGCGGCTCGGCGGCCTGATGGGGGCGGTCGGCGACATCACGCGGTCGGCGCCGATGCTGGTGATCCCGGTCCAATGGTCGGGCGGCGCGGCGGTGGCATTCGAGCAGAAAACTGCGTGGGCGGACGCCTGGCAGCGGTTCCGGGCGGGCGACAGTTCGGTGAATTACGTCCGGCCGACCGGCGTCGGTGCCGATTCGCTGTTGGCGAACGAAGGACAGACCGAGCGGCGCGATCGCGGATGGTGGCGGAGCGTCCTCGATCAATATGCCGCTGCGGATGTGGTGGAGCCGTCGGTAACGCTGTACCGCCAATGGCCGGGCGGGCCGGTGGTCGGCGTGTTCGAGGCACGGCACGGGCCGGACGATCAGCTGCTTGCCCGCTTCGCGTTGCGTGTCGACAGCGAAGCGGGACTCCCCGCGCTGCTCGATGCCGGCGTCAAGCGGATCGACGCGGTGTATCAGGAGGCGTTGCGTGGCGGCGGCCTCGGGGTAGATCCCAGCCTTGCCTATATCCCGCCGCCCCAGGCGACGCCGACAGCCACCCCGACCCCGACCGATACGCCGACCGGCGATACCACGACCAGCGACGCCACGGCGCCGGTCACGGCCGGCGCCTCGGTCACCATCCAGTTCGACACGCCGACCGCCGCGTCGGTGTCGACGATCGAGGGGTCGGTGCGCGGCGTTCCCGGCGTCAGCGGCGCCAACACCACCAGCATGGCGATCGGCGGCATCTCGGTGATGCGGCTGAATTATAGCGGCGATCCTTCGGCTTTGGCCTCGGCGCTCGAAGCACGGGGTTTCCAGGTCGGCCGCAACGGCACCACGCTGCGCATCCGGCGACCGTCCCTGCCGCCGCCGTCGGTCCCGACGGACGACCGACCGACGGGATGAGCCAGCAGCTCGGCCTGCCGCTGGCTTGGCCGCCCGGACCGGGCGACGATGAATTTCTCGTCACGCCGTCCAACGCGCATGCTTTTCACCAGCTCGAACATTGGGGCACCTGGCCGGTGATGACGGCCTTGCTGGTCGGGCCGCGCAAATCGGGCCGCAGCCTGCTTGCGCGCGTCTTCGTCAGCCGAAGCGGCGGGCGGATCGTCGACGATGCCGATCTGCGCCCGGAAAAGGAGCTGTTCCACGCCTGGAACGACGCGCAGGCCGCGCGGCGGCCGCAATTGTTCGTCGCCAATGCGGCGCCGCCGGAATGGCGGGCCGGCATTCCGGATCTGCGGTCGCGCCTTGCCGCCAGCCCGGTGGCGACGATCGGTCCTCCCGACGATGCCCTGATGCAGGCCCTGCTCGAGCGTCAGTTCCTGCGGCGGGGTCTCGACGCCCGTCCCGACCTGATCCAGTGGTTGCTGGCCCGGCTCGAACGCAGCTTCATCGCCGTCGAGCGTGCCGTCGACGTGCTCGATCAGGAAGTACTCGAACGCCGCAAGCGCTTGTCGATTCCTCTCGCGCGGGGCACATTGGTGGAGGCCGGAATCATTTCCCGGCCGTCAGCAACAGACGAGGAAAAATGACTCGCCCCGCCCATATCGCGCGCCTCGCCAATGACGACGATCCGTTCGAGAGCGGCGAGAGTGGCGAGCGCTACTTCAACCGCGAGCTGTCCTGGCTGGCATTCAACCGTCGCGTGCTGGAAGAAGCGTGCAACACCGCGCATCCTCTGCTCGAACGGGTGCGGTTCCTGTCGATTTCCGGGTCGAACCTCGACGAATTCTTCATGGTCCGCGTCGCCGGCCTGATGGGCCAGCAGAAACAGGACGTCGACCGGCGGTCGCCCGATGGCCTGACCACGCGCGAGCAATTGGCCGCGATCGTCGCCAGCGCCGATGCGCTGGTCGAGGATCAGCGCAACGTCTGGCGCGACCTCCGCCGCGAACTCGCGGAGACCGGTATTCACGTCCTCGGATCGCGCCATATCGACGAGGCGGTGACGGGTGACGATGCGGTCTGGCTGGAGAACCATTTCCGCGAGCAGATCTTTCCGATCCTGACGCCACAGGCGCTCGACCCCGCGCACCCGTTTCCGTTCATGCCCAACAAGGGGCTGGCGGTGATCTTCGACCTTACCCGCGCGTCGGATGGCGAGGCGATCCGCGAACTGGTCATGCTGCCAGCCGCGATGGCCCGCTTCGTGCGCCTGCCCGGGGATACGGCCCGATATGTGGCGGTCGAGTCGCTGGTGAAGCGTTTCTCGACCCTGATCTTCCCGGGTTACGCGGTGAACGGCGCGGCGGAATTCCGCGTCCTGCGCGACAGCGATATCGAGATCGAGGAGGAGGCCGAGGACCTCGTTCGCTATTTCGCCAACGCGATCAAGCGGCGCCGGCGCGGCCGGGTGATCCGGCTCGAGCTCGAGTCGGGCATGCCAGAGGCGCTCGGGACGGTGCTGCGCGAGGAACTGGCCGGCGGCGATGCCTTCGTCACCGAGAGCGGGGCGTTCCTCGGCGTCCACGACCTTGACGCGATCATCGACGAGAACCGTCCCGATCTGAAGTTCGTGCCGTTCAGCCCGCGTTTTCCGGAGCGTATCCGCGAGTTCGGCGGCGATTGTTTCGCGGCGATCAAGTCGAAGGACATCGTCGTCCATCACCCGTACGAGACGTTCGAGGTGGTGATCGAATTCCTCAAACAGGCTGCGGCCGATCCCGATGTCGTGGCGATCAAGCAGACGCTTTATCGTGCCGGCAAGCAATCGGCAGTAATCAACGCGCTGATCGCCGCCGCCGAATCGGGCAAATCGGTGACCGCGGTGGTCGAATTGAAGGCCCGCTTCGACGAGGAGCAGAATTTGCTCTGGGCCTCCGCGCTCGAACGTGCCGGCGTGCAGGTCGTCTATGGCTTCTTCGACTGGAAGACCCACGCCAAGGTGTCGATGGTCGTGCGGCGCGAGGCGGGCGAGTATCGCACCTACTGCCATTTCGGGACGGGCAATTATCACCCCGTCACGGCGCGCATCTATACCGACCTCAGCTTCTTCACCGCCGATCCCGACATCGGCCGCGATGCCGCGCAGATTTTCAACTACATCACCGGCTATGTCGAACCGACGCTGAGCGTGGTCGGCATCAGCCCGCGCGACCTGCGGTTGCGGCTGACCGCGCTGATCGATGCCGAGATCGCCAATGCCAACGAGGGCAAGCCGGCGGCGATCTGGGCGAAGATGAACTCGGTCGTCGATCCGGCGATCATCGAGAAATTGTACGAAGCGTCGAACGCGGGGGTCGAGATCGACCTGATCATCCGCGGCATCTGCTGCCTGCGCCCCGGGGTCCCGGGCATGTCGGAGAATATCCGGGTGAAGTCGGTGATTGGTCGCTTTCTCGAACACAGCCGCATCTGGTGCTTCGGCAATGGCAAGAGCCTGCCCAATGACGGGGCGAAGGTATTCATCTCCTCGGCCGACTGGATGCCGCGGAATTTCGATCGTCGGGTCGAATATATGCTCCCGATCCTCAACCCGACCGTCCATGATCAGGTCCTCGATCAGGTGATGGTGGCGAACCTGATCGACACCGAACAGAGCTGGGTGCTGCACTCCGACGGCAGCTACGACCGCATCGAACCGGGCCAGCGTCCGTTCAACCTGCATCGCTATTTCATGACCAACCCGTCGTTGTCGGGCCGGGGCGCCGCGCTAGAGGGCGGCGCTGTGCCGAAACTCTCGCTGACGCGGCGGCGTTAGTCCCCGCATGGCGACGCTGCTGTTCCGCAAACCGAAAGCCGATCCGGCCGCGGGGCCGCCGCGTACTGGTATCATCGACATCGGTTCGAACTCGATCCGTCTGGTCGTATATCAGGGCCCGCCACGCCTGCCGGCGATCCTGTTCAACGAAAAGGTGATGGCCGGCCTGGGCAGGGGGCTTGCCGAGACCGGTGAGCTCGCTGCCGACGCACTTGCCCTCGCGACGGAGGCGCTGGAGCGTTTCGCCGCGCTGGCGCACGAGATGGACGTAGAGAATCTCCGTACCGTCGCGACGGCAGCGGTGCGCGACGCGGCCAATGGGCACCTCCTGCTCGACGCCGCGGCGGCGATCGGTCTGCCGGTCGAATTGCTCTCTGGCGAACAGGAGGCGATGGCGGCCGGGATGGGGGTGTTATCGGCGATTCCCGACGCCGACGGCATCGTCGGCGACCTGGGCGGGGGCAGCCTGGAACTCGTCCGCGTCAAGAAGGGCGAGATACGCGACCGTGCCTCTTTTCCGCTCGGCGTCCTTCGTGTCGCCGCGTTGCGTGCCAAGGGCAAAGGCGCGATCGACAGGCGCGTCGCCAAATTGCTCGATCAGGCGGGATGGACGGGCAAGGGCAAGGGGCTGCCGCTCTATCTCGTCGGCGGGTCGTGGCGCAGTCTTGCGCGGCTCGACATGAACCTGAAACGCTATCCGCTGCCGATCATCCAGCATTACGCGATGTCGCCGGCGACGATCGGCCGGCTCGTCCGGAGCATCAGTCATATCGAGAAGGGAACGTTGAAGGACGTGCCCGGCATATCGTCCCAGCGCGCGCCGATGCTCAACGACGCCGCGGCCTTGCTGGCGGCGCTGCTTCGCCACCTCAAGAACGACCGCACCATCGTCTCGAGCTACGGCTTGCGCGAGGGGCTGTTGTTCGAGGCATTGGATGCCGAAACGCGGCGCCAGGACCCGTTGATCGTGGCGACGCGCGAGGAAGGCCGTCGTCTCGGCCGTTTCCCCGAACATGGCGACCTGCTCGATCGATGGATCGCGCCATTGTTCCAGGACACGCCGGCGATGGAGCGACTGCGGCACGCATCCTGCCTGCTGGCCGATGTCGGCTGGCACGCGAATCCCGAATTCAGGGCCGAACGGGGCGTCGAGATCGCCTTGCACGGCAATTGGGTCGCGATCGATGCGCGGGGAAGGGCACTCATCGCCCAGGCATTGTGGACCTCGCTCGGCGGCGGCGCGAATACGCCCGAGCCGCTGTCGTCGCTCGCCCCTGCCGCCGATTTGCGGCGCGCGGTGCAATGGGGATTGACGATGCGGTTGGGGCAGCGGCTCTCGGGCGGCGTGGCCGGTCCACTCGAACGATCGAAACTGGGCGAGGACGGGTCGGCGCTGACGCTTCATCTCGCGGGGCGCGACGTCGCGCTGTATGGCGAGGCAGTGCAAAAACGGCACGCGGCGCTGGCCGCGGCGTGCGACCGGACGCCGTTGCTGACGAGCTAGTCCCCGCCTCCCGCATACGGGAGAGGGCTGAGCTCACCCGCAGCTGAAGCTCTTCACCCGGTTCTTCTCGTCGACATTCACGTTCAGCCGGCCGTTCAGATATTCCATCGTCACCACTTGCCCCGGCCGCAGGATGCGGGCGACCGATGCTCCGGCGCGGCGCTTGGCGCGGTTGACCAGCGACGGTGTGGCATAGCGGCCGACCAGATCGCCAAGTCCCTTTGCCGAGCATTCCCCCGTCGGTACGCCGGGCAACGGTGCCACGGGTGCACAAGCGGCAACCGCAAAGGCGGTCAGGGCAAAAGCAGCGATCAAAAGCTTCTTCATGCCGCTTCCTCCGTCCGGGTCATGCGCAGCTTGCCGTTCTTGACCGCAAAGGCCAGCCGGCCCTCGACCAGATCGAGCGCATCGTGGCCGAACTGGTCATAGCGCCAGCCGGTCAGGATCGAGAGCCCGTCGCGCTGGCCGGCCGCGAGCGCCTCGAGGTCCTCCGATCGCGCCAGCAGACGTGAGGCGACGTCGATGTCGCGCGAGCGGATCTTGAGCAGGAGTTTGAGCAGATCGGCGACCAGCGCGCCGTCCTTGCCGAGACCCGGCTTGCGATCGTCGCGCGGCGGCATTTCGGCATTGGTCATCGGCTTGGCATCGGCCAGCGCGGCCATCAGCCGTGCGCCGATATCGTTCCCCGCCCAGGTCGCCGACAAGCCGCGCACGCGCGCGAGGTCGCTCTGTTTTTTCGGGGGATGGCTGGCGAGGTCGGCCAGCGTCTCGTCCTTGACGATGCGGCCGCGCGGCAGGTTCTTGCCCCGCGCTTCCATCTCGCGCCAGCGCGCCAACGCCTTGAGCCGACCCAGCACGTCGGGCTTGCGTCCGGCGATCCGCACCCGCTTCCATGCATTGTCGGGATCGTTGGCGTAATTGGAGGGATCGGCCAGCCGCTCCATTTCCTGGTCGAGCCATTCGCCGCGCCCGGTCTTGCGTAACTTGTCGAGCATCCTGGGAAAGATCTCGGCGAGGTGGGTGACATCGGCAATGGCGTAGGTGATCTGCCGTTCCTCGAGCGGGCGGCGGGCCCAATCGGTGAACCGCGCGCCCTTGTCGATCTGGAGGCCGAGCCAGCTGTCGACCAGATTGGAATAACCGATCTGTTCGCCTTGCCCGAGCGCCATTGCCGCGATCTGGGTATCGAACAGCGGATGCGGGGTCTTGGCGGTCAGATTGTAGATGATCTCGATATCCTGGCCGCCGGCATGGAAGACCTTGAGCACGTCCTCGTTATCGACCAGCAGGTCGAGCAGCGGCTTCAGGTCGATGCCCGGCGTCATCGGATCGATCGCTGCCGCCTCGTTGGTATCGGCGATCTGGATCAGGCACAATTCCGGCCAGAACGTGCTTTCGCGCATGAATTCGGTGTCGACACACACGAAGGGAGATTGGGCGAGCCGCGTGCAAAGATTGGCGAGGGCGGCATTGTCCTCGATCAGGCCATGGATATGCATCGGGGGGCCTTATACCGAGCGTCGCGCCGGGACAAACAATTGTGAAATGTCAGGGCAAGTTGACTTGCAACAGTGGCGGTTTGGGCACGGGTTTGTCTTCCGGCGGATTGGCTGCCCAGGCGAACAGACCGAAACCGATGATGGCAAGCGGCCCGCCGATCCAGAGCGCACGAACCGTTTTCTGGAACCTCGCCTGCAATTGGAAGAACGACGCCTGGGGCATGATCTCGCGATGATAGGCGAGATATTCGGTGACGAACGGCAAATCCTTGGGATCGCGTTTTTCCCAGGCGTTCGTGGCCATCCCGACCAGCTCTTCCAGGCTTTTCGCTTTTCCGGGCAGCATGCCGCGATAATGCGCCTCGATCTTCGCACGAACGCCCGACAGGATCTCGCCTTGGCCCGTCGCGACGGCCTCGATCGTCAACGGCTCGATCTGGAGGACGCTGATCGCGCGCAGCAGGATGAGGCCCAGCGCCACGAACCCGAGCATGGCTCCGCCGATCGCAATCGCAAGCCGAACGGGATGATGGTCGATATCGAGGCTGCCGAGCCTTGTAAGCGACGAGCCCGCGAAAATGGCGGCGGACGCGCCCACCACGCCGCCGACCAGCCATTTCGCCGTTTCACGAAGACTGGCATTGGCGGCGGCATAAGCGCCGGCGAGCGACGTCCCCTCGTTCGAGTTGTCGCTCAACGGTGGTTTCCGGCCGCCATGCCGTCGCTCGGATCGGACGGCACGTGCGGAATATCGGGCCGCAACGGCACGCCGCCGGGCCAGACCGGCCAATCCGGTCCCGACGGTGGCGGTGGCGGTGGCGGCGAATGGGTCGCTCGCATGCCGTCGGCGCTGCCGCCGTCATCAATCGCCAAGCATTTGATCGACATGTTCCACCTCCATGTCTTCCCGGGCCCCGGCTTGCGGAGATGCCGCCTCGATCAAATCATTCCTCGCCGTCCTTGACAACCGACTTCCGATCCGGTGTGGCGGCAATCTTCCCCCAGTCGAAGCCGGAAACATGCACATTTATCGTACCCATACCTGCGCCGCCTTGACCGCCGCCGAAGTCGGTCAGGAAGTTCGTCTGTCCGGCTGGGTGCACCGCAAGCGCGATCATGGTGGGGTTCTGTTCGTCGACCTGCGGGATCATTACGGGATTACCCAGGTCGTGGCCGACAGCGATTCCCCGGCCTTGCCGGTTCTCGAGGGGCTACGCGCGGAATCGGTGGTGACGATCGACGGCGTCGTGAAGGCGCGCGCGGAGGGCACGGCGAACCCGAACCTCGCCACCGGCGAGATCGAGGTGTTCGCGCGCGCCGTGACGGTGCAATCGGCGGCCGCAGAATTGCCAATGCCGGTGGCCGGCGAGGCCGACTATCCTGAGGATATCCGTCTCCGCTACCGCTTCCTCGACCTGCGCCGCGAGCGGCTGCACGCCAACATCATGCTGCGCAGCGGCGTCATTTCGTCGCTCCGCCGCCGCATGATCGACCAGGGTTTCACCGAGTTCCAGACGCCGATCCTGACCGCGTCGAGCCCTGAGGGCGCGCGCGACTACCTCGTTCCGAGCCGGGTCCATCCCGGCAAGTTCTACGCGCTCCCGCAGGCGCCGCAGATGTTCAAGCAGCTGCTGATGGTCGCGGGCTTCGACCGCTATTTCCAGATCGCGCCGTGTTTCCGCGACGAGGATGCGCGCGCCGACCGCTCGCCGGGCGAATTCTACCAGCTCGACTTCGAGATGAGCTACGTCACGCAGGAAGACGTGTTCGCGGCGATCGAGCCGGTGCTGCACGGCGTGTTCGAGGAATTCGCCGACTGGCAGGGCAAGGGCCGCACCGTCAGCCCGCTGCCGTTCAAGCGCATCCCGTATAAGGAATCGATGCTCAAATACGGCAACGACAAGCCGGACCTGCGCAACCCGCTGATCATCGCCGACGTGTCGGCCGAGTTCGTCGGATCGGGCTTCGGCCGCTTCGCTTCGATCGTCGAGGCGGGCGATGTCGTCCGCGCGATTCCGGCGCCGGCTACCGCCGAGAAGAGCCGCAAGTTCTTCGACGACATGAACGCCTGGGCGCAGAGCGAAGGCTTTGCCGGCCTCGGCTATGCGACCCGCAAGGGCGGCGAATGGGGCGGCCCGATCGCCAAGAACCATGGCGAGGACAAGATGTCCGCGCTTGCCGACAGCCTCGGCCTCGGCCCGGATGACGGTCTGTTCTTCGCCGCCGGCAAGGAAGCGCAGGCGGCCAAGCTGGCAGGTCTGGCGCGTACCCGCGTCGCGGAGCAGCTCGGGCTGATCGATGAGAAAAGGTTCGAATTCTGCTGGATCGTCGACTTCCCGATGTTCGAATATGACGAGGACGCGAAGAAGGTCGATTTCAGCCACAACCCGTTTTCGATGCCGCAGGGCGAGCTGGAAGCGCTCGAGACCAAGGACCCGCTCGATATCCTGGCCTACCAGTACGACATCGTCTGCAACGGCGTGGAGCTGTCCTCCGGCGCGATCCGGAACCATCGTCCGGAGATCATGTACAAGGCGTTCGAGATCGCCGGTTACAGCCAGCAGGATGTCGACACGAACTTCGCGGGCATGATCAACGCCTTCAAGTTCGGCGCGCCGCCGCACGGGGGATCGGCGCCGGGCGTCGACCGCATCGTCATGCTGCTCGCCGACGAGCCGAACATCCGCGAGGTGATCGTCTTCCCGATGACGCAGAAGGCCGAGGATCTGATGATGGGGGCGCCCAACTTCGCCACCGCGAAACAATTGCGCGAACTCAACATCCGCCTGGTCGAACAGGCCGGTGCGCCCAAGGCGACGCCGGTCACCGAAGCGGTGGATCCGGCTGCGGGCTGATCGCAGGCGCATGCGCGAGCCTGCTTGACGCTCCGCGTCGGGGCGCACAGGCTCGGGCCATGACGATCGACCTCAAGGATTTCGAGACCGGCGCGAAATATTCCGGCGACTACGCCGATGATCTCGCCGAGGTGCAGAAGCGGTTGGCGCACATCCAGGTCGCGCACATCCTGCACAAGCGTCGCGCGCTGGTGCTGTTCGAGGGCTGGGAAGCGGCGGGGAAGGGTGGAATCATCCAGCGGCTGACCGCCGAATGGGACCCGCGCAATTTCGAGGTATGGCCGATCAAGGCGCCGACCGCCGAGGAGCTGGCCCATCATTTCCTCTGGCGCTTCTGGCGCCGGCTGCCCGGGAACGGGAATATCGGCGTGTTCGACCGGTCCTGGTACGGGCGCGTGCTGGTCGAAAGGGTGGAGGGCTATGCCACCGAGGCGCAGTGGCGGCGCGGCTATGACGAGATCAACGAATTCGAGGCGCAACAGGCGGATTCGGGAACGACGATCGTCAAGCTCTTCATCCACACGACTCAGGAGGAGCAGGACAAAAGGCTCAAGGCGCGGCTCGAACATCCGTGGAAACGCTGGAAGACCGGGCTCGAAGACTATCGCAACCGCGACAGGCGCGACGATTATCTCGACGCCATGGCGGAGATGTTCCGGCGCACCGATACGCGCTGGGCACCCTGGATCGCGATCGACGGCAACAACAAGGAAGCCGCCCGCATCGCCGCGCTGACCGCCATTGCGGACCGGTTGGAGGCGCACGTTCCGATGGACCCACCGCCGCTCGACCCGGAACTGGAGAAGGTCGCGAGGAAAGCGTTGAGGCTGTGATCTTCCTCCTGGCGGCGATGGCTGCGCAGCCCGTCCCGACCGGTTGGGCAGCGTTTGCACGCGCGGGAGCGCTCAGTCATGTCAAGGAACGGGTGGAGATCGATTCCCTGCCACGCTCCACGGGATCGACGCTCGAATACCGGATGACGTACGTCCGCCAGACAATCGACCGTCGGGAGCATTTCGTCGCCACGAGCATCGGCTGTCCCGCCGTGCGGAGCGTCATCGCCTCGATGCGCGATCTCAGGATGCCGCATCCGGCGCCGTACGGGATTGCGGGCGATAGTCCCGAGATCGTGCTGGACGGCACGACGTACGAGCTTGAAGCGCCTACCGACGCGGCCGGGGGAAGAACGGTCATCAACTCGAACATCGGGTCGTCGCTTGCCGACTGGGTCGATGGCGCCTTCAGGGCGCTCGAGCCGTGCTGGAAGAAAAGCGACTAGCGCCGCCCCGCGATCGAAGCGCGCCGAGCGTTACGCCGGCGCGAAATTCCCCTCATCGTCCATGATGTGCAACACGCCGTCGGCGATCGCGAAATAGGCGCCGCGCAGCTTGAGCGTGCTCGCCGCCTCACGCTCGGGAATGCAGGGAAAGGTCCGCAGATTGCGGATCGAGGTCCGGACCGTCTCCAGCTCCATTGCGCGCACCGCCTCGGGACCGGTGCCGTATTCGGCGACGATCCGGTCGCGTGCCTCGTCGAGCATGTCGACCCAATGCGCAATGAAGCCGCCTTCGCCCGGGGCGGCGCCAGCAAACCTTTTCGACAGGGCCGCCGCGACGCCGCCGCACGATCCGTGGCCGAGCACCACGACCTCGGGCACTTCGAGTTGCGTCACCGCGAATTCGAGTGCCGCCGACACGCCGTGGCGGCCGCCGCCGAGCTCGAACGGCGGCACCAGATTGGCGATGTTGCGCACGGTGAAGATCTCGCCGGGTACGGTATCGAAGATCTGCGCGGGGTCGACCCGGCTATCCGAACAGGCGATCACCATCACGCGCGGGCTTTGGCCTTCGCTGAGTTCGGCCCAGCGGTCGCGGTGGCGGCGATACTCACTCGTCCGGAAGCGGTGATAGCCGTCGATGAGGTCGTTGAAATCGGTCATGTGCGCGTCTCTGCCAATCCGGCGCGAGAGTCGCAACTCCCGGGGGGTGGCAAGCGGGCCCCGGCATCGCTATTTGCGCGTTCATGAACGACATCACTTCCGTCGCGCGCGAGCCGCGCCAGCGCAAGCCAGACTGGATTCGTGTAAAGGCGCCGACCTCCGCCGGGTTCGCCGAAACCCGCGCGCTGATGCGATCGAAAAGCCTGACGACGGTGTGCGAGGAAGCGGCCTGCCCGAACATCGGCGAATGCTGGTCGAAGAAGCATGCCACGGTGATGATCCTGGGCGACACCTGCACGCGCGCCTGCGCGTTCTGCAACGTGAAGACCGGCATGCCGCGGATGGTCGATCCGATGGAGCCGCAGAACGTCGCCGACGCCGCGGCCCAGATGGGCCTTCAACATATCGTGGTGACCTCCGTCGACCGCGACGACCTGCCCGATGGCGGTGCGAAGCAGTTCGTTCGGGTGATCGAGGCGATCCGCAAGGCCAACCCGACCACCACCATCGAGATCCTGACGCCCGATTTCCGCAACAAGCATGAAGCGGCGGTCGAAGCGATCGTCGCGGCACGACCCGACGTCTACAACCACAATCTCGAGACGGTGCCGCGGCTCTATCCGACGATCCGCCCCGGTGCGCGTTATTATGCGTCGCTGCGCCTGCTCGAATCGGTCAAGAAGCTCGACCCGTCGATCTTCACCAAGTCGGGCGTGATGCTCGGCCTGGGCGAGGAACGACTCGAAGTGCACCAGGTGATGGACGACATGCGCTCGGCCGACGTTGATTTCCTGACCATGGGCCAATATCTCCAGCCTACGCCGCGCCATGCCAAGGTGCAGGATTTCGTCACGCCGCAATCGTTCGACGCCTATGCCGCGATCGCCCGCGCCAAGGGCTTCCTGCTGGTCGCAAGCTCGCCGTTGACGCGATCGAGCTACCATGCCGGGGACGACTTCGCGAAGATGCGTGCGGCGCGCGAGGCGAAGCTCTCCGTCACCCCAGCGAAAGCTGGGGTCCCGGGCAATTGAGCGTGCGAATGCGGCTTGAGATGCCAGCTTTCGCTGGCATGACGGATAAGGCCGATGCCCCGCCACGCTGAAACCCGATTCCTGCCGTACACGCCCGAACAGATGTTCGATCTGGTCGCGGATGTCGGACGTTACGGCGAATTCCTGCCCTGGGTCAGCGCCGTCAGGATCCGCAGCAACTCGCCGACCGAAATGGTCGCCGACCTGATCGTCGGGTTCAAGGGACTGCGCGAGACCTTCACCTCGAAAGTGAAGAAGGACCGGCCCGGCGCGATCCATGTCGACTATCTCGACGGGCCGCTCAAGCATCTGTCCAACGACTGGCATTTCCGGCCCGCGCCGGGCGGCTGCGAGGTCGATTTCGCGGTCGACTTCGCGTTCAAGAACCGGGTGTTCGAGATGCTGGCAGGGCAGGTCTTCTCGGCGGCACTGATCAAGATGACGAGCGCGTTCGAGGCGCGCGCGGCGCAGCTTTACGGTGCCGGTCCGTCCGATTCGCGCGGCAACAGCAATTCGAGCGCGACCAGCGCCGCCTGAAGCCGGACGCCGCCCCGGCCGAGATCGCCGAAATCCTTGCGGTCGGCGACGACGTCTGACGGGTCGGCGTCGCGTTCGGCACGCGCGAACACGACCGTACCAACCGGTTTTTTCTCGCTGCCGCCGCCCGGGCCGGCAATGCCGGTGATCGCCACCGCGAGATCGGCATTGGTCGCCTCCAGCGCGCCCTGCGCCATCGACCAGGCGGTCGCGATCGATACCGCGCCGAACGTGTCGAGCACGTCGTGGCTGACCTTGAGCAATTCGTTCTTGGCGTCGTTCGAGTAGGTCACGAACCCGCCCAGCAACACTTCCGACGAGCCCGGGATCTCGGTGATTGCCGCAGCGACCAGACCGCCGGTGCAACTCTCGGCCAGGGCGAATTTGCGCCCGAGTGCCTTGTTCGCCTCGACCACCTTGCGGGCAGCGGCGACGAGTTCGGGCGGCAGGACGGTATCCACCGTCATTTGCCCGCCGCTGCCGGCGCCGACATTGGCGGACAAATGGTCAGTGGGCTGTCCTTCTTGTCCCTGCCGGCGGTCTCGGCAATCAGCACGATCAGTCCGGCCGTGTTGGCCGGCGGCAGTGGCGCCATCAATCCCACCGCCCGGTCGATCGTCGGGCAGTCGCGCGGCTTGATATCGTCGGCAATCATCGTGCCGATCATGGGACCCGCCATGGGGCGCAGCAGCCTGGGATCGAGCCCGGCGACATCCTTACCACCGATCTTGCCAAAGGCGGCGAGGGCCTGCGGCCAGGCATTGTCTGCGGGCCCCTGATAGCGCGCCAGCAAAGACGGCAACCCGCCGCGCAAGGTCGCGTTTTCGGCCAGCGCAGCACTGCAAGTGCGTCCGACCTGCTGGAAGATGTCGGGCAGGACTGCGGTGATCAGCGACTGCGCCTCGGTCTCGGTCAGACACGGCTTGGCATCGGCCGCCGCTGCCTGCGCGGTCGTCGCCGCCATACCCGTCCACAGCGCGATCGCCGCGCCTGTCAGCTTCTTCATTGCGAATCCCTTAGATTCTGATGGTCACTATCGCCTGCGCGGCAATTCCTTCGCCGCGGCCAGTGAAGCCCAGCCGCTCCGTCGTCGTCGCCTTGACGCTAATCTGCTCGGGCGGGAGCCGCAACAGCGCGGCGACCCGATCGCGGATCGCGCCGCGATATGGCCCGATCTTGGGCGCCTCGCAGATGATGGTCAGGTCGACGAAATCGATCGTGCCGCCCCGGGCAGTCACCAGCGACGCGGCATGTTCCAGGAACTGGCCCGATTCGGCGCCCTTCCATTTGGGATCGCTCGGCGGAAAATGCTGGCCGATATCGCCCGCGGCGATTGTCCCCAGCACGGCATCGGTGATCGCATGCAGCGCGACATCGGCGTCGCTATGCCCCGACAGGCCCTTGTCGTGGGGAATGAGCACGCCGCCCAGCCAGAGCTGCTCTCCTGCCACGAGGCGGTGGACGTCGTATCCGGTCGCGGTCCTGACGTGCATGGTTGCTCCGAGGCGTGTTTCGGCGAGCGCGATGTCGCCGGGAAAGGTGATCTTGTCGAGCAAGGGGTCGCCCATCACCATCGCCACGCGATGCCCGGCGCGCCGTACCATCTGGGCGTCGTCTGTCGCTTCCTCGCTTTCCGGCCAGGTACGATGCGCGGCCAAGATCGTGGCGAAGTCGAACGCCTGCGGTGTCTGAATGCGGACCAGGGTCGACCGGTCGATCACGTCGCCGAGTCCGTCTCCGTTGCCCGCGATCGTATCGGCGAGGGGCAGCGTGGGGACGGCGCCGGGCGCTTGGTCGAGCGCGGCAAGCAGCCGGTCGACGACTGCCGGCGGAACGATCGGCCGGGCGGCGTCGTGGATCAGGACGCGTCCGGCATCGCCGATCGCCATCAATCCATTACGCACCGATTCGCGTCGCGTCGCTCCGCCGATCGCCGTGTCGCCATCGACGCGATCTTCATTGCCCATGGCGACCACCGTGACGACGCGGTCGATGCGGGGATGCGCGCCGAGGGCACGGCGGCTGTGCTCGACCAGCGGCAGGCCGGCGAGGAGCTGAAACTGTTTAGGTGTGTCGCCGCCGACCCGCTCGCCCTTGCCGGCGGCCACGATCAGCGCGACTGTTTGGGATGACATGCCCGCGCGCCTAGCCCAGCCGCGCCGAGCTTGCCAGACTCAACGCGCCCCGCTATGCGCTGCCCGATTTTTAGGCACATGACGAAACTCGCGCCCATCCAGGTCGGTCCGGTCCGGATCGATACCCCCGTGATCCTCGCGCCGATGACCGGCGTGAGCGACCTCCCGTTCCGTCGCCTCGTGCGCCGGTTCGGCTCGGGCCTCAACGTGACCGAGATGATCGCCAGCCAAGCCGCGATCCGCGAGACGCGCCAGTCGATCCAGAAGGCGATGTGGGATCCGAGCGAGGATCCCGTGTCGATGCAGCTGGTCGGCTGTACGCCCTATGAGATGGCGGAGGCGGCCAAGCTCGCGGAAGACAAGGGCGCGGCGATCATCGACATCAACATGGGCTGCCCGGTGCGCAAGGTGACCAACGGCGATGCCGGATCGGCGCTGATGCGCGACCTCAAGCTCGCCAGTGCGATCGTCGAAGCCTGCGTCAAGGCGGTGAAGGCCCCCGTCACGCTGAAGATGCGGATGGGCTGGGATCATGCCAGCCTCAACGCGCCCGAACTCGCGCGGATTGCCGAGGATATCGGCGTGCAGATGGTCACCGTACACGGTCGCACCCGCAATCAGATGTACAAGGGTGAGGCCGATTGGGGCTTCGTCCGCTCGGTCAAGGATGCGGTCAAGGTACCCGTGATCGTCAATGGCGACATCTGCTCGGCCGAGGATGCGGTCAAGGCGCTCGATTTGTCCGGTGCGGACGGCGTGATGATCGGGCGCGGTTCATACGGCAAGCCGTGGGTGCTCGCCCAGGTGATGGCGTACCTGCAACATGGGCGAACCATCGCCGAACCGGCGATCGACGAGCAATATGACGTAATCGCAGGTCATTATGAAGAAATGCTCGCGCATTATGGGATCGAGACCGGCGTCAACATGATGCGCAAGCATATCGGCTGGTATACCAAGGGCCTGCCCGGCTCGGCCGAATTCCGCAACAAGGTGAACCAGGAGCCGGACGCCGATCGCGTCAAGGCGATGCTGGCCGATTTCTATGCTCCCTGGCGAGCCCGCGCTGCGGCCTGAGGCGCCGCACGCGCCTCGGGTCTCCGTTCACGGCCGTTGCCGATCATGAATGGAGGTCCTTCCTTCGGCGAGCTTTTTGCGGGGCTCCCCATCGCCTTGCTGGTGATCGATCCCGATGGGCTGGTGCGCAACGCCAATGCCGATTGCGAATCGCTGCTCAACCTGTCCGAACGAGCGATGCGCGGCCTGCCGCTGGCCGACGTGCTGGTCCCGCCGCCCGGCGCGGGTGACGGCCGCGCGGTCTCGGCATTCGATTTCGACATCGGCACAGAGCGCACCGGGCGCCTTCGAGTCGATTATTACGAGACGCCGGTGGCCGACCATGACGGATGGCGCGCCATCGCGCTGCATGCCGCGAGCGGAACGCGCAAGGTCGGACAATCGGCCGAGCGTGGGGGCGCGCGCGCCGTGATCGGCGCCGCGGCGATGCTCGGGCACGAGATCAAGAATCCGCTCTCAGGCATCCGCGGCGCGGCGCAATTGCTCGCGGCCGAGGGAGCGAGCGGCGAGTTGACGACGCTCATCACGACCGAGGTGGACCGCATCGCCGCCCTGATCGACAAGATGCAGGATTTCACCGGCCGGCAGGTCCATCCGCAACCGATCAACATCTACCCCTTGCTCGATCATGCGCGGCGCCTGGTGCAGACCGGCTTCGCGCGCGAGATCAGCATCGAGGAGAGCTACGATCCGTCGCTGCCTCCGGTGCTCGCGGACAATGACGCCTTGCTCCAGATCGTCATCAACCTGTTGAAAAACGCGGCGGAAGCGCTTGGTGACGTCAAGCGGCCGCGTATCCTGATCTCGACCGCGTACCGCCACGGCCTGGCCGTCGATGCCGGGCCGGGCCAGCCACGGCGCGGCCTGCCGATCGAGCTTTGCGTGATCGACAATGGCGCCGGCGCACCGGCCGATATCGCCGACCATCTGTTCAGCCCGTTCGTGTCGAGCAAGCCGGAGGGGCAGGGGCTCGGCCTCGCCCTGGTCGACAAGCTGGTGCGCGACATGGGCGGGGTGGTGCAATATTCGCGCGAGGGGGCGCCCGAAATGACCGTATTCCGTATCCTGCTGGCGCGCGCGCGATGAGCCGCGCAGGCAATATCCTGGTCTTGGACGACGATGCCGCGATCCGTACGGTCGTCGCGCATGCGTTGCGCCGCGTCGGGCATCGCGTGACGACGACGGGCAGTCTGGCGGAGTTCAACCGCGAATTGCGCGCCGCGACCCCCGACGTCGTGATCAGCGACGTGGTCCTGCCCGACGGCAATGGGCTCGATATGGTTGCCGGCCTTGCCGAGGCGTTCCCGCATCTGCCGGTCATCGTCCTGTCCGCGCAGAACACATTGACCACCGCGGTGCGTGCGACCGAGGTGGGCGCCTATGACTATCTGCCCAAGCCGTTCGATCTCGACGACCTGACGCGCGCGGTGGATGGCGCGTTGGGGCGCCATGGCGAGGGCCCTGACGACGCGCTCGAGGATGCCGACCGCGCGCTGCCGCTGATCGGCCGCTCGCCGGCGATGCAGGACGTGTACCGTGTCATCGCCCGCGTTATTTCCAACGACCTCACCGTGCTGATCTCGGGCGAATCGGGAACTGGCAAGGAATTGGTTGCGCGGGCGATCCACGATCTCGGGCCGCGGGCACGTGCGCCGTTCCTCGCGATCAACATGGCGGCGATCCCGCGCGATCTGATCGAGGCAGAATTGTTCGGCCATGAGCGCGGCGCGTTCACCGGGGCGCAGGCGCGATCGGCGGGGCGGTTCGAGCAGGCGGCGGGCGGCACCCTGTTCCTCGACGAGATCGGCGACATGCCGCTCGAAGCACAGACACGCCTGTTGCGCGTCCTGCAGTCGGGCGAATTCACCACGGTAGGCGGCGCGCGCACCATCAAAGCCGACGTCCGGATCGTCGCGGCGACCAATCGCGACCTCGGCGGACTCGTGCAATCGGGCCAGTTTCGTGAGGATTTATTCTATCGTCTCAATGTTGTACCGATCACTCTTCCCGCATTACGCGAACGGCGACAGGATATCGCCCTGCTCGCCAGGCACTTTCTCGACCGCGCCGCGGAGAATGGCCTGCCGCGCAAGCGGCTGGACGAGGCAGCCGTCATCGCGCTCGAGGCGCACGATTGGCCGGGCAATGTCCGCGAGCTCGAAAACATCATGCGCCGGCTGGCGGTGCTCAGCCGCGACGAAGTGATCGGGGCAGGCGAACTCGGCAGTATGTTGGGCATGCCGTCGAGCGTTCCGCCCGTGGGCGGAACGGATCTCGACTCGGCGGTCCGTGCCCGGATCGATCGGATCGCGCGCGAGGAACCCCGCAGCCTCGACGACGGTACCTTGTACGAGCGCATCATCGCCGAGGTCGAACGGCCGTTGATCGAGGCCATGCTGGCGCGCCACGCGGGTAACCAATTGCGCGCGGCGCGGGCGATGGGAATCAATCGCAACACGTTGCGCAAACGGCTCGATACGTTGGGCATCGATCTCGACGGCGCGGCGGACGGGGGCTGATCCGCGACGGTTTGACGTCAAATATGTGTTTTCCTTGCCACGATAGCGTTGTAATCCTGCAACGATGAGTGGCGATAGCACGATCGCCGCGCCCCGGCGTTTCTGGGGCGGGCGTCCCCGCATAACCCCGGCGATCGAGCTGGGCGTGCTCGCGCTGGCGGTTGCCGTCGGCATCGCGACCTATTTCGTCGTTCGCGCGGGCGCCGCGCCGCAGCGACTGCTCACGCCGCCGCTCGTCGCGCTGCTGCTGATCGTCAACCTCGGGCCTTGCGTCGCGCTGATCATGCTGCTTGGACGGCGCATCGCCAAGAGCCGCGCGGCGCGGTCGGGCGCGGGTGGGGAAGGGCGGCTGCACGTCCGCCTGGTCGCGTTGTTCTCGACGATCGCGACGGTGCCGACCGTGCTGGCGGTTATCTTCGCGTCGGTCATGTTCCAATATGGCGTCGAATTCTGGCTGTCGGATCGCGTCAGCAACGTGCTCAAGAATGCGACGACGCTGGCGCAGGAATCGTACGAACAGTCGCTGGCCAATTGGAATGCCAATGCCTTGCAGGCGGCTGACGACATCGCCGCGCACTGGGGAGCCGACTGGCTGCGCACCGCGACGCCCGAGGCGGTGCTGACCAAGCGCGATGATTATGGCTACACCCTGACCAATTACCTGACGCTCCAGCTCTACAACCGGCAATTGTCCGAAGGCGCGCTGTTCCGGGTCGAGGCGAACAACCAGATCCAGTTCCTGACTCGCGTCGACGAATATGGCAGCGTCGAGAAACAGATCGATCCCGTCGCAGTCGCCTCGGTGGAGCGCGACAAGCACAGCGTCGTGACCGTCCAGGGCGATCGCATTCGCGTGGTGGCGCCCGTGCCCGGGGTCGACGGACTGTTGCTCTACGCCGGGCGCGTCACCGAAGGTGGAGGCGCCAATCGTCAGCTCCAGCGTTTTGATGGGGTGGTTGCCGACTTCCGCGCGCTGCAATCGCGGGCGCGATCGCTCCAGCTCCAGTTCAACGCGGCGCTGTTCATCGTTGCGCTGTTCATCGTCGGCATCGCGGTCTGGATTGCACTTGTGGTTGCCGATCGCCTCGTCCGTCCGGTCGGCGAGATGGTCGCCGCGGC
This sequence comes from uncultured Stakelama sp., assembly GCA_964521615.1. Lineage (GTDB taxonomy): Bacteria > Pseudomonadota > Alphaproteobacteria > Sphingomonadales > Sphingomonadaceae > Sphingomonas. The sequence continues at coordinate 68,602 of CAZFTL010000002.1, forward strand.
GCGACGGATTGCCGAAGGCGATCTGACCGCGCGCGTTCCCGATCCGCGCACCGATGACGAGGTCGGCACGCTTGCCGATGCGTTCAATCGCATGACGAGCCGGCTGCAGGAACAGACCGGCGCGCTGGAAAGCCGCCGCGCGCTGATCGAAGCGGTGATGTCGGGCGTATCGGCCGGCGTGGTCTCGGTCGGCAGCGACGGCGGGATCCGGGTGATCAACGCCTCGGCGATCGCTCAGTTGAAGCTCGAACAGACCCGGGCGGTCGGGGCTCAACTCGCCGATGTCGCGCCCGAGCTTGCCGAATTCCTGACGGGCGAAGCGCGCGAGGCGATCCTGCAACTGAATATCGCCGGCGAGGCGCGGACACTGGCCGTGCGGATCACCGCGGACGAGGATGGGCGGGTTCTCACGTTCGACGACATCACCCAGCAATTGCTCGATCAGCGCCGCGCCGCCTGGTCCGACGTCGCCCGTCGCATCGCGCACGAGATCAAGAACCCGCTGACCCCGATCCAGTTGGCCGCCGAGCGCCTGCAGCGCCGTTATGGCAAGACCATCGACGAAAAGGACGGGGTGTTCGCGCAATTGACCGACACGATCGTCCGCCAGGTCGGCGATTTGCGCCGGATGGTCGACGAATTCTCGTCCTTCGCGCGGATGCCCAAGCCGGTCTTCCATCCCGAATCGGCGATCGATCTCTCGCGGCAGGCATTGTTCCTGCACGAAGTGGCGCATCCCGACATCGCCTTCCGGCTCGACGCGCCCGAGAGTGCGCCGCTGGTGTGCGACCGCCGCCAGATCGGTCAGGCATTGACCAACATCGTCAAGAACGCGGTCGAGGCGATCGAGGCGCGCGGCGAGGATGCCCCGCCGGGTGAGATCACGATGACGCTCGACCATGGCGACCGGATGCTCACCGTGATGATCGCCGACAACGGCATCGGCCTGCCGCTCGAACGCGATCGGATCGTCGAGCCCTATATGACCACCCGCGCGCGCGGCACCGGGCTCGGCCTCGCGATCGTGAAGAAGATCATCGAGGAACATTGCGGGACGATCGGCTTCGCCGACCGCCCCGGCGGCGGCACGATCGTCACGATCGTGTTCGACACCCAGCAACTCGATGCGTTGCTCGATGACGCGCGCGACCCCGCCGAAACCAGCAAGGGCGAAGGTGCCCTCGCCATGCTTACCCGTACCGGACAGAAACCATGAGCCTCGACATTCTCGTCGTCGACGACGAACAGGACATTCGCGAACTCGTTGCCGGCGTCCTCCAGGACGAAGGTTACGAGACGCGCGCCGCCGGCGACAGCGATTCCGCGCTGGAAGCGATCGCCGTCCGGCGCCCGAGCCTGGTGTTGCTCGACGTCTGGCTGCAGGGATCGCGGCTCGACGGGCTAGAATTGCTCGAGGAAATCAAGCGGCGTGACCCCTCGATCCCGGTGCTGGTGATTTCGGGGCACGGCAATCTCGACACGGCGGTCGCGGCGATCCGCCGCGGTGCGGTCGATTTCATCGAGAAGCCGTTCAACGCCGACCGCCTGCTGTTGATGGTCGACCGCGCGACCGAAACCGAGCGCCTGCGCCAGGAAGTCGCGTCGTTACGGGCGGCGACCGGGCGCGACAGCGATCTGACCGGCGCCTCGACCGCGATCAACGCGGTGCGCGCGACCCTGAAGCGCGTGGCGAGCACGGGCAGCCGGGTGCTGATCATGGGGTCCGCCGGCGTCGGCAAGGAAGTTGCCGCGCGCCTGCTCCACAGCTGGAGCCAGCGTGCACAGGGACCCTTCGTGGTGGTGAGCGCAGCGCGCATGACACCCGAACGCGTCGAAGAGGAATTGTTCGGCGTCGAGGAAGCCGGCGACCTGGTGCGCACCGGCCTGCTCGAACAGGCGCACGGCGGGACGTTGTTCCTCGACGAGATTGCCGACATGCCGGTGGCGACGCAGGGCCGCATCCTGCGCGTGCTGACCGACCAGAGCTTCACCCGCGTCGGGGGCACGCGAACCGTCAAGGTCGACGTACGCGTCGTATCCGCCACGGCGCGCGACCTGCAGGGCGAGATTGCGGAGGGGCGGTTCCGCGAGGATCTCTATTACCGGCTCAACGTCGTGCCGGTCGCGATCCCGCCGCTGGCGGACCGGCGAGAGGATATTCCTGCGCTCGTCGAGCATTTCGTCGCGCATTACGCCACCGAACGCCGCGTGCCGACGCCGGAAGTGGCCGATGACGCCATGGTGGCGCTGCAGAGCTACGAATGGCCCGGCAACGTCCGCCAGCTGAGGAACGTGGTCGAGCGCACCATCATCCTGGCGCCGGGCGACCGGATCGGGCGGATCGACGTCGACCTGTTGCCCGCCGAAGTGCTGGGTGGGGGTGGCGACGGGGCGGGGGCCTCGGCGATGATGGGGGCACCGCTGCGCGAGGCGCGCGAGACGTTCGAACGCGAATATCTCAAGGTGCAGATCCGGCGCTTTTCAGGCAATATCTCGCGCACCGCGACCTTTATCGGGATGGAGCGGTCGGCGTTGCATCGCAAGCTCAAGCTGCTCGGCATCACCGACAGCCGGGAGGATTGACCGATCACGGGACGCCGCCGCTCGAACCAAGCTGGACGTAACGGCTACGCGTCAACTATATAACATGTCGCGCGCGTCGCGTGGGCGCGTGCTTCAGACGCCAGGGAACGGCGCCATGCGGGCCAAGGCCCGCCAAGACCAAGGATCGCCTGATGGCCGACAAACAGACCTCGCTCCAGGACTTGTTCCTGAACGCGCTTCGCAAGTCGAAGACGCCAGTAACCATGTTCCTCGTAAAAGGCGTCAAGCTCCAGGGCATCGTCACCTGGTTCGACAATTTCTCGGTCCTGCTGCGGCGGGATGGCCAGTCGCAACTGATCTACAAGCATGCGATCTCGACCATCATGCCGTCCAATCCGATCGATATCCAGGCGATCACCGACGCGGTCGGCAACGACCAGAAGAAGTCGCCGTTGCTCCAGGAAATCTTCCTGAACGCGGTGCGCAAATCCGAAGACAGCGTGACCATGTTCCTGGTCAACGGCGTCATGCTCCAGGGGCATATCGCCGCGTTCGACCTGTTCTGCATGCTGCTCGAACGGGAAGGCATGGCCCAGTTGGTTTACAAGCATGCCGTATCGACCATCCAGCCGGCGCGCCCGCTTAATCTGGCTGAAGAATCAAACGGTTCCGACGGCGATTGACCACAGGATTTGAACGCGATCGCGACGAATTCACCCGCGGCGCGCGGGCGATCGTCGTGTTGCCCGATCAGGGCAATGCCAGCCGCGACGCCGATGCCCGGCTCGAGGAAACGGCGGGACTTGCTATGGCGATCGGCGTGGTCGTGGCCGAGAAGATCGCCCTTCGCGTCCGTCAGCCCAAGCCCGCGACATTGATCGGATCGGGCCAGGTCGAACAGCTCGCCGCGCAGGTGGCGATGGAGGACGCGCAACTGGCAGTGTTCGACGCCAGCCTGACACCGGTGCAGCAGCGCAATCTGGAGACTGCGCTGGGCTGCAAGGTGATCGACCGTACCGGGCTGATCCTAGAGATTTTCGGCGAGCGCGCCGCGACTGCCGAAGGGCGGCTGCAGGTCGAACTTGCGCATCTCGATTATCAGGCCGGGCGGCTGGTGCGGAGCTGGACCCACCTGGAACGCCAGCGCGGCGGCTTCGGCTTCCTCGGCGGCCCGGGTGAGACCCAGATCGAGGCCGACCGCCGGCTGATTCGCGATCGTATGGCACGGCTGCGCAAGGAACTCGACCAGGTCAGCCGGACGCGCGGCCTGCATCGCGATCGGCGCCAGCGCGCGCCGTGGCCGGTGATCGCTCTGGTCGGTTATACCAACGCCGGAAAGTCGACGCTTTTCAATCGATTGACTGGCGCTGACGTCATGGCGGAAGACCTCCTGTTCGCGACGCTCGACCCCACCCTGCGCCAGATCCAGTTGCCGGGCATCGACAAGGCGATCCTGTCCGACACGGTGGGCTTCGTCTCCGAATTGCCGACGCAACTGGTCGCCGCGTTCAAGGCGACGCTGGAGGAAGTCGTATCGGCCGACCTGCTGATCCACGTCCGCGACATTGCGCATCCCGATAGCGAGGCGCAGCGCGCCGATGTCGAGGCGGTGCTCCACGAGATCGGTGTCGCCGACGAAACGCCGCGGTTCGAAGCGTGGAACAAGATCGACCTGCTCGACCCCGAACAACGCGAGGAAGCGCTGGTCGAGGCTGATCGCCGCGACGACGTCGTCGCGATCTCGGCGATGAGCGGGGAGGGGGTGGAAGAGCTCAAGCGCGAGGTGGCAGGCAAGCTGACGGCCGGCCATCGCCGTTATTCGATCACGCTGGAGACTGGCGACGGGGCAGGGGCCGCGTGGCTGCACCAGCATGGTGAGGTGCTGGGGCAGGAAGTCGACGGAAACCGCGCGATCTACGACGTGCGGATGGCGCCGCGCGATTATGAGCGGTTCGTCCTGCGTACGGGTCTACTCGATCGATAAAGATATTCGGTGAGAACGGGGAAAGCGGGGGGAAATATGAAACTCAAGATTGCAGGAGTCATCGTGACGATGGCGGCGCTGGCGATTGGACCTGCAAAGGCGAACCCCTGCGAACTCCATATTTGGCCGACCGCGAAGTTGAATGGGGGAACCATGGGAAGCGGCATGCCGGGCCTATTGCCCGCGCTTATGACTGGGGACACGCGTGCACAGGTCAAAGTTCTTGGGTCCGTTCTGGATCCGGCCGGGCAATCGCAGCAATTGAAATCGCTCGATCTCGAATCGACATTGGGTTTGCCGGCCCAGACGGCGATATATTTTCATGACGCACCGCAAGACTGGAAGGTGGGGGAGCGCAACACGGCATCGCAGGCATCGTGCTATTACGAGCTCAAGGTGGACGAGATTCTTTTCAACCGACACCCGCTCTACGGCAAGGACATCTTGTCGTTCTTCACGTTCCGCAGCTTCGCCGACGGTCAGCACATCGCTTTTCGTATCTCCAGCCGGGTTCGGACCAAGATGCCGGATTTTCCCAAGAAAGTCGAAGCCGACGCCGACAGCATCGCGGCGGTTTCGGCGATGGTGAACCGGGCCTTCGTCACTGACTTCACCATTTTCGCGAAGTCGGTCCGCGGCAAATTGCGAACGGCGGCCTGAGCATCGGCTAGAGCGAGAGCGGCGTGCGGTAGATCTGGTCCATTTCCGTCACCGCGAATTTGTTCGGCGGTTATCCCGTTCGAGCAAGGGCAAGTTGTTCCCCCGCGAAAGCGGGGGTCCAGGATCGCAGGCGACGTCGCTTTTGGCTCTAGACCCCCGCTTTCGCGGGGGAACAAGGGCGGAAAGCCGCCTACTTGGCGCCAGAGGATAAGTACCGACTAGATCCGGGGTCCAATGGAAGGCGACGGAAAAGCTGGAAGCCCCCTGGATTCCGGCGCGGCTGGTTGGATGTCGGAACGAGTCCGGCATGACGATCCAGCTTTAAGGTGCTAAGGTACGTCACTCTGGGCCATTCTCTTTACAGCCTGCCAGAGCATTTCCTGCTCATCGAGACTCCGGTCGGAGAATTTGTCATCCGCGGCTTCCATCGCCTTGAAACGGCGCTCGAATTTCGCATTGGCGGCGCGCAGCGCGGCTTCTGGGTCGATATCGAGCTTGCGTGCCCAATTGACGACCGCGAACAACAAGTCGCCGACTTCTTCCTCGCGCTCGGCATCGCTCGCGGCTTCGACCTCGGCGATCTCCTCGTCGATCTTGGCGCGCGGACCGCTGGCGTCGGGCCAGTCGAACCCGGTGCGCGCGGCACGCTTCTGGAGTTTTTCGGCACGGAGCAGGGCGGGCAGGCCGATCGCCACGCCATCGAGCGCGCTTTCAGCGCCCTTGGCCCCCCGCTCCGCGGCCTTGATTTGTTCCCAGAGATAATGCCCGCCCTCGGCGGCGTCACCAAAGATATGCGGATGCCGGCGTTCCATCTTGTCGCAGATCGACGCAATGACGTCGTTCAGCGCGAAGTCGCCGGCTTCCTCGGCCATGCGGGCATGGAACACGACCTGAAGCAGCAGATCGCCGAGTTCGTCCTTGAGGTCGGCCATGTCGGCGCGTTCGATCGCGTCGGCGACCTCATAGGCTTCCTCGATCGTGTACGGCGCGATCGTCGCGAACGTCTGGACAGTGTCCCATTCGCAGCCGCTCACCGGATCGCGCAGCCGCGCCATGATCGCGACGAGGCGATCGATGTTGCTGGCGGGAACGGTGGCGTTTGCAGGGCTGCTCATGCGTGGGGGACTCCCCCTATCGGCGCATCGACAAGATTGATAATATACATTATGTAAAACTCATTTGGGTTCGGGGGTGAGGATCAGCGTCTTCCCCTCGACCCGCCAGGATTTGAGCCGCGACAGAAAATTCATTCCCAGCACGTCCTGATCGCCGAATTCCGGCGCAACGATCGTCGGCAAGTCCGTCGCCGTGATGCCGCCGACCTTGAGCGCGCCGATCGTCGCCGACCGGCCGGTCACCTCGCCATTGGCGGTGTTGACCACCGCCGGCGCGCTCATCGTATCATAGTCGATCTTGGCGGCATCGGCCGTGCCGGTCGACAAGGCCGTTACCGTGGCGCCGCTATCGACCAACATCGTCCGCTCGACGCCGTTGATCGTCGCCCGTGCCCAGAAATGGCCGTCATCGGCCATCGGTATGCGCACCTCGCTGCCGACCACCGACTGATCCGGGCCATAGAATAACGACCGCGTCCCGGAGATCAGCCACTGGTTCTGATTGACGATGCCCACGATCAGCAACCCGACCGCGAAGATGCCCACCCAGGCGAGCCCCATGACGGCGGCGCGGCCGAGCGGAATCCGCCGCGCCAGCAAAGCCGATAGCGGCAGGACAAGCAGCAGGACGTAGAAGATGACATTTCCGGTCATGTCGCTCACCGGCTTACCTCGAATTCGAGGCCATCATAGGCCGGTTCGATCCCCGGCGGGAGTTCCTTGCACAAGGCGGCATAGTCCATCGACTGATCGAGATGCGTCAGCGCCGCCCGTCCGGGCGCCAGCTCCGCGATCCACGGCAGAGCCTGGGCCAGATGCGGGTGACTTGGGTGCGGCTCGCGGCGCAGCACGTCGAGGATCCAGACATCGAGTCCCTGATAGAGTTTTCGCATGTCATCGGTTAAAATATTGAAATCGGTTGCATATCCTATCGCGGCTCCGGCGCTTTCGAAGCGCAGGCCGGCCGAGTGGATCGACCCGTGCGGCTGGTCGGTGACGGTGATCTCGATATCGCCGACGGTGAGCGCATCGGGCAGTTCCTCGCAGGCGACGGTCGGCGGATAGCCGTCGCGGCCGTGGAAGACATAGCCGAACCGCTCGATCAGCACCGTCGCGGTCGCGGGGCGCGCCAGACCGCGGACCGGTCGCCCGGTTGCATGGAAAAGCTGACGCAGGTCGTCGATGCCATGCGTGTGGTCGGCATGATCATGCGTCCAGATCACGGCGTCGACGCGATCCACGCCGGCAGCCAGCAGCTGCTCGCGCATATCGGGACCGGTATCGACCAGGATACGCGTCGTCGCGGTTTCGACCAGTATCGAAACGCGCGTGCGGCGGTTTCTGGGTTCGCCGGGATCGCAGGCGCCCCAGACATTGCCGATTCGCGGTACTCCCGACGACGTTCCCGAGCCGAGGATGCGGACCTTCACGCCTGCGTCTTGGCGAACAGACGATGGAAATTGGCGCGCGTCGCGTCGGCCAGTTCGTCCGGATCCTCGCCGCGCAATTGCGCCAGGAATCGGCAGGTATCGGCGACGAAGGCGGGCTCGCCGGTCTTGCCGCGATGCGGGACGGGGGCGAGGAAGGGTGCGTCGGTCTCGATCAGCAGGCGATCGAGCGGCAGCCGTGCGGCGGTCTCCTGCAAATCCCTGGCATTCTTGAAGGTCACGATGCCCGAGATCGAGATGTAGAAGCCCAGGTCCATCGCCTTGTCGGCAAAGTCGCCGCTGGCGGTGAAGCAATGGATCACGCCGGGATAGGCCCCCTGCTCCATCTCTTCGCGCAGGATGCGCGCGGTATCCTCCTCGGCATCGCGCGTGTGCACGACCAGCGGCAGTTGCGTTTCGCGGCAGGCGGCGATGTGCGCGCGGAAGCTCGCTTGCTGGCGGCCGCGATCCGAATGGTCGTAATAATAATCGAGCCCGCTCTCGCCGATCCCGACGACGCGCGGATGCGCCGCGCGCTCGACCAGTTTGGCGGTGTCCACATCGGGATGCTGGTCCGCTTCGTGCGGATGGATGCCAACGGTCGCCCATACGTCCGGCTCGCGATCGGCGACGGCGATGATGTCATCCCATTCGCGCTCACGCGTCGAGATGTTGAGCATCGCCACAACGCCGCTTTGCCGGGCGCGTGTCAGCACGTCCTGCTGCTGCTCGCCCAAACCCTTGTAGTTCAGGTGGCAATGGCTGTCGGCGAGCCTCATGCCGCCTCCGTCGCCATTTCGAGCCGCGGGAAAACGCCGCTTGGCGCGGGCAGCTCGGTACCCGCCGCGATCGGCCGGTTGAGCGCGTCGAAATTGCGCACGTCCGTCCCCTGCCCCAGCAGATCGAGCAGTTTGTCGGCGCTTTCCGGGATCGCCCAGCGCGCCATGATCGCGATGTGGCGGATCGCTTCAGCAGCGTAATAGAGGATCGTGTCGGCGCGGGCCGGGTCGGTCTTGCGCACGCTCCATGGCGCCTGGTCGGCGAAATACTGGTTGGCGTCGCGCGCGGCCGCCCAGATCGCCTCGAGCGCGGCGTGGATCGCCAGTTCGCCCATCGCCGCGTGCATGCTGGCTTGGGCCGCTTTGACGCTCTCAACCAGCGCCTCTTCCGCGTCGGTCGCGGCGCCCGATACGGGCAATCGGCCGCCGCAATTCTTGGCGATGATCGACAGGCAGCGCTGCGCGAGGTTGCCGACATTGTTGGCGAGATCGGCGTTGCAGCGGGTGACGATGGCTTCTTCCGAATAGCTGCCGTCCTGACCGAAGCTCACTTCGCGCAGCAGGAAATAGCGCAGCGGATCGACCCCGAAGCGATCGGCGAGCTCCATCGGATCGGTGACGTTGCCCAGGCTCTTCGACATCTTCTCCCCGCGGTTGAGCAGGAAGCCGTGACCGAACACCTGTTTGGGCAGCGCGATGTTCGCGCTCATCAGGAAAGCTGGCCAGTAAACTGTATGAAATCGCACGATATCCTTGCCGATCAAATGGAGATCGGCGGGCCAGTATTTGCCCAGCGGGTTGTCGAGATCCGGATAGCCGATACCGGTCAGGTAGTTGGTCAGCGCGTCGACCCAGACGTACATGACATGCCCGTCGCTGCCCGGCACCTTGACGCCCCAGTCGAAGCTGGTGCGCGAGACCGACAGGTCGCTCAGCCCGCCCTCGACGAAGCGCAGGATCTCGTTGCGCCGCGCTTCGGGGCGGATGAAGTCGGGATTGGTCGCGTAGAAATCGAGCAACGGCTGCTCGTACTTGCTGAGCCGGAAGAACCAGGTCTCCTCCGCGGTCCATTCGACCGGGGTGCCCTGGGGAGAGAGCTTGCCCCCTTCCCCGTCGATCAGTTCCTTCTCGTCGTAAAACGCTTCGTCGCGGACCGAATACCAGCCCTCGTAGCGGTCGAGATAGAGGTCGCCAGCCGCCGCCATGGCCTCCCAGATCGCCTGGCTGGCGGCATGGTGATCGGCTTCGACGGTCCGGATGAACCGATCGTACGAGATGTTCAGACGATCATCCATCGCCTTGAAATATCCCGACATCTCATCGGCCAGCGCGCGTGTCTCGATGCCACGGTCACGCGCCGTCTGGACCATCTTCAAACCATGTTCGTCGGTTCCCGTCTGGAACCGCACGTCGCGCCCGGCCTGGCGATGGTAGCGCGCGATCGCATCGGCAGCGATCGCCTCGTAAGCGTGGCCGATATGCGGTCGCCCGTTGGGATAGCTGATGGCGGTGGTGATGTAATAGGGGTCGGCCATGCCCTGCCCTCTAGTGCAGGTGCCGCGCCGATGGAACCTCCCGCGGAGCCGTGATAGCGTGGGCGAAACGATCGGAGCTTCGTCATGACCATGCGTGCCGCCGCCCTCGCTCTGCTGGTGACCGCCGCGCCAGCGACCGCCCAGCGTGTTCCGGTCGCGAGCCCCGACGAACTCCAGAACACCATGGCACAGGACGCCACGGTCGAGGCGCGGGTCGACGGCGATCTCAACGGCGACGGCGAAACCGACACGGCGTTCATCGAGAACGGCAATGACAGCCGCCGTCTCCATGTCCTGCTCGCCTATCGTACCGAAACCGACCTGGGCCACGATCCGACGGGCAGCCACGATCTCGAATCCTCCGCGCTCGGTCCGGCGCAACTGTCGGTCGTCAAAGGCGTGCTGGTGGTGAAGGATCTGACCGGCGGGACCAGCGCGATCGAGACGACCTACCGCTATCGTTGGGATTCCGCGGCGAAGAAGATGCGGCTGATCGGGCTCGACGCCTCATCCTATAGCCGGACATTTCAGCACGATACGCACGAGATCAGCTGGAACCTGCTGACCGGCGATTTCGTCTCGCGCTACATGAAGTTGAAGCCGGAAGGGTCGAAAGGCGACAAAGCCTATTTCGATCCCGTGGAGAAGAATCGCAAACGGCCGTCACAACCGCTCTATCTCGACTCCACCCCCGATCCTGACGCGTTGATCAGCGCCGAGAAGTGGCCAGCGGGCTAGTAACCCGAATCCGACGTTCGTCGCACCGTCGGGCGAGGGTTGAACCAACTTGAGATTCATCAGGGTCGCTAGCAACCATATGATTATAGTGCGGTTTATGGATTTGAAATTCGCTCCCCGCGGAGCCGATAAATGAAGCGAACTTCGAATCCACCACACTAGACCCTAGCCGGTGCCAACCGCGCGACGATCCCTGCCATTTCGAACACCGTGCCCTGCGCGTCGAGCGAGAGGCCGAGCGCGCTCGCCGAGAGGTTGCGCGCGGCGTCATGCGCGTCGAGCGCGGTCCGCAGGGCCTCGCCCGACCGCGTGCGCGCCTGTGCAGCGATGAAGTTGGGCGCGCGTTCGAGAAATGCCTCGTAACGCTCCTGCGCTGCCTTGAGCGATAGCAAGCGGGCAAGTTCCGCCCGTATCGCGTTGGTCGGATCGCCCCCGGCCATCTCGGCGAGCGCGCGGTCGAGCCCGGCGATATCGAGTCCGGCCATCGCCAGCGCTTGGGAGGGTGACCCCTGCCCCACCCGGATCAACTCGTCGACCTCGTCAGCCGCGACGCCGGCATCGGTCAGAGCAACGCGCATCTCAGCATCGTCGAGCGGTTCGAAGCGCAACATCCGGCAGCGGGAGCGTATCGTCGGCAGCAGCCGCCCGGGCGCATGGCTGATAAGGAGGAAGACCGTACCCGCAGGGGGCTCCTCGAGGTTCTTGAGCAAGGCGTTCGAGGCGCCCGGTCGCTCGAGGTCGTCGGCGGTGTCGATCATTACCACGCGGCGGTCGGAATAGGTCGGCTTGACACCGAGGAAATGGTCGAGCTCGCGGACCTGATCGACGCGGATGCTGCGCGCCAGCCCCTGGTCGGGCTTCTTCTCGTCGCGTGGCAGACGCTGGAGCAATTTGAAGTCGGGATGCGCGCCGGCCTGGATCAGATGCTGCGTGCGGTCATCGGGCGGTACCGAGAAATCGTCGGGCTGGCCGGGACCCGCGAGCAGCCGCCGCGCCGCGAGCATCGCGAATTGCGCCTTCCCCACGCCTTCCGGGCCGGCGAAGATCCAGGCATGGTGCATCGACCCGCTGTCGATTGCCGCCGAAAAAGCCTGTCGCGCGTGTAGGTTACCGTGGAGTGGCGTCATGGCAGCAGGTCGGCGACCGCGGCGAGCATGGCCGCCGAAACCGTATCGACATCACCGCTCGCATCGATCAGCCGGACGCGGTCGGGCTCGGCCACGGCGAACCGCCGGAAGGCAGCGGCTACATCGTCATGGAACCTCCGCTCGCGCGCGGCGAAACGGTCCGCGGCGGCGCCGTCGCGCGCCGAGGCACGCTCCGCACCAATCTCCGGCGGCACTTCGAGCACCAGGGTGCGGTCGGGCAGCAGGCCGCGCGAGCCGAACCCGTGCAACGCGAGCACCGCGGCATCGTCGATCCCGCCCGCCACGCCCTGATAGGCGCGCGACGAATCGACGAACCGGTCGCTGATCACCCAGGTGCCGACGCCAAGCGCTGGCTGGATGACCTTTTCCACGTGGTCTGCGCGGGCGGCGGCGAACAGCAGTGCCTCGGTATGCGCGCTCCAACGCTGCACATCGCCCTGCATCAAGAGGTGGCGAATCGCCTCGGCGCCTTCGCTGCCGCCCGGTTCGCGCGTGACGATGACATCGAGACCGCGCGCGCGCAGCGCATCGGCGAGGCGGCGGACCTGGGTAGACTTGCCCGCGCCCTCCCCGCCCTCGACCGACAGGAATCTACCACGCGCCATTGCGCGATCAGCCGCCGAACAGCTGTTTCAAGCCGGTCCAGGCACGCCCGAAGAATCCGGCCTGACCGACATCCTTGTCGGCGACGAGCGGGAAGCGTTGGTCGGGCATGCCCGGCGAAGTGACGATCAGGTCGGCGACGTGATCGCCTGCCTTGATCGGCGCCTTGAGCGGGCCGTCATAGACTACCTTGGCGGTCGAGTTCGGCGTGGTGCCCGATGGCACGGTCATGTTGAGATTGTCGGCGGCGACCAGGCCAACGCTGCTCGACGATCCGAGCTGGACCTCGGCCGTCGCGACCTGCTTTCCCTTGGCGACGATCAGGTGCGACTGCCAGGCGCGGAAGCCCCAGTTCATGAACTTGATCGATTCGTCGCGACGTTGATTGTACGTCGTGAAGCCGGCCACCACCATCACCAGGCGGCGACCGTTCTGCATCGCCGACCCGACGAAACTATAGCCCGCTTCTTCCGTATGGCCGGTCTTCAGACCATCCGCTCCAGCCACGACACCGAGCAGCGGGTCGCGGTTCGCCTGATCGATCGCGCTACCGTTCATCTGTGTGCCCCAGGTGAAGCTAGGCAGCGAATAATAGCGTTTGTAGAGGTCGGGAAAGTCGCGGATCGTCGCCGCCGCCAGCTTCTCAAGGTCGCGCGCGGTGACGTAGGTCGCCCCATTGTCGGGCCAGCCATTCGAGGTGCCGAAATGGCTGTTGGTCAGGCCGAGCCGCTTCGCCGTCTCGTTCATCCGGTCGGTGAACGCCTGTTCGGTGCCCGAAATTCCCTCTGCCATGACCACGCAAGCGTCATTGCCCGACAAGGTGACGATGCCCTTGAGCAGATTGTCGACGCTGACGCTTTCGTTCGCCTTCAGGAACATGGTTGAGCCCTGGCTGTGCCATTTCCGCCAGGTGTCCGGGCTCATCGTGAATTGCTGGTCGGGCTTGAGCTGACCCTTCTTGATCATGTCGAACACGACATAGACCGTCATCATCTTCGCCGTGGACGCTGGCGGCATGCGCCGATCCGGATCCTTCGAATAGAGGACGGCGTTCGACGACAGATCGACCATATAGGCGACGGGCGCCGGCGTATCGAAGGTCGGTGCCGCCGCGGTCGCGGGCACGGCGGCGAGGACCAGAGCGGAAGCCGCGCTCAGGTGGATCAGCTTGGGCATATATTTCATGGCAAATTCAGTCCGTAACAGTCGGTACGCAGGGCGGGTCGATCAGTCCTCGCGGACGACGCGAGCATCGCCATAGCCGCGCGCGGCGGCGCCGTCACGTGCCCGATTCGCCTGATTTTGCGTGGCATAGGGTCCAAGGCGCACGCGCCATACCGATCCTCCGGCGATCGCCTGGCCACCCAGGCTCCGGGCAAGGGCCGTGGCGCGCGCCTGGCTCGAAAAGGCGGCGACCTGAACGTAGAAACCTCCGGTTCCGGGCGTGCTGCGCGGTGCGGCGCCGGCGGCCGACGGTCGCACGGCTTGCGGTTCGGGCGGAATGCGAACGATCGGCAGTGGTGCCGCCCGGGCGCGGGGGGGAGCCACTGCGGCGGATCCGCCGTTCAGTCGCTGACGCAGGCCGGCGAGCAACGCCGGCGGCGTGTCGAGTCGCGGCGCACCAGGCTGACCGGCCCGGAAGGCGGCCAGGTCGGCAGGGCTCGCGGTGACGGTGCGGACGCGTACCGCCTCGCGCCCATCGATGCCGAGCGCTTGCGCCGCGCCCTGCGACAGATCGATCAGCAAATTGCCCTGACGCGGTCCACGATCGTCGATCCGGACGAGGATCGTCCGCCCGGTTCCGAGCGCGGTCACCTCGACATAGGAACCGAGCGGCAGGGTACGGTGCGCGGCGGTGAAGCCCTTGGGGTCAAACGCCTTGCCCGACGCGGTGCGGCCACCTGCCATCTCGTTGCCATACCAGGTCGCATAACCGACTTCGTCATAGCGCTCGGCGCCGCGCCCCGACGTGGCGCTGGGGCCACTCGAGGGTGGCGGACCGGCCTCCATTTCATCGGCGCCGAGCGGTGCCGGCTGTCCGGCCGGTGCATAAGGACGGCTTGCGGGGACCGGCGCGCGGTCCGTCGACGCTTCCGAACCTTGTGGAGGAACGGGTGGATAGATTTGTGGATAACCGCCCTGCGGGGCGTTGCCATAAACCGGATCCGGCAAACGCGGCCGATCGCTCCCGCTTCCCGCGCACCCCGCCAGTATCAGCAGCGCGCCCAGTCCGGCCGCAACCGCGCTATCGTTCAACCGCATCCGCCAGCAACCCCACGCTCAACGCATAAAAATTCGAACAATTGTAATCCAGGATGACGCGGTAATTGCCGGTCAGCAAATAGGCCGTTTTGCCGGGACCGTCCGGCTCGATCAGCGCCGCCTGAACATTGTTCGCCGGCCATGCTTTGGATTGCGGCACGATCCCCATCGCACGCCATTCGGCCATGGTGTGCCAGGCGCTCATCCGCGCGAACACCCGCGGGCAGCGAGGCGAGATCAGCTTGTTGGCCACGTCCGAGCGATCGAAGGATGCCGGCACCGTTACTGCCAGTCCCCAGGGCTGGCCACGGCGCCAGCCGGCATTGTAGAAATAATTGCCGATCGACGCGAGCGTGTCGGCGTCGCTGTGCCAGATGTCGATACGGCCATCGCCGTCGCCGTCGCGCGCGGTGCGGAGAAATACCGACGGCAGGAATTGCGGACCGCCCATCGCGCCCGCCCAGCTACCGACGAGCTGGCTGCGCGGGACGCCGCGATCGACCATCTTCATCGCGGCGATCAATTCCCCCTCGAACAGGGATCGGCGGCGCCCGTCATAAGCGAGCGTCGCCAGCGCCCGTGGCAGGTCGAAATTGCCCATGATGCGGCCGTAATTGGTCTCGTGCCCCCAGATCGAAACCATGATCGATTCGGGGACTCCGGTCTCCGCTTCGATGCGCTGCAATCGCGGGCGCTGCGCCAGATATTTGGTGCGCCCCTCGTCGATCCGCGCGGCGTCGACATGCGCGCGCAGATAGGGCGCGAAGGGCGGAGCGGCATTGTCGGTCGGATTGGCCGGATTACCGCCCGGCTGGGCATGATCGAGGTCGATCACGCGCTTGTTGAAGGTCAGCCCGGCCAGCACCAGGTCCGCGGTCGACGGCTTCACGCCTTGCGCCACGGCGCGGCTGCGGACCCCCGTCAGATAGGACTGGAATCCGGCCTCGTCCTGCGCGTTGGCCGAACTCGCCGACAACCAAAGGCCGGCCGCCAACGCCGCCGACGCCATCAATCCACCGATCAAACCCCGTTCCCGCATTTCCGGATCGTGCCACAGTGAACGGAAAAGGTGAATCCCCCATCGTCGCGCGGCTTGCACAAATCGCCGCCCTTGCCCAAAGCGCTCGGGCGCGGAGAGGTGGCCGAGTGGTTTAAGGCAGCGGTCTTGAAAACCGCCGTGGGCGGAAGCCCACCGTGGGTTCGAATCCCACCCTCTCCGCCAGACGACCGCGACCGATCAGACCGTGCCGACCTCTACGAGCGCGTCGAACAGGTGTTCGGGAATCGGATGGTGGAATTGACAGCCGGCCTGGAAGTCATCCGCCCAGCGGACGGTCGCGGCGACCTGCCCCGCTCCGGGGAGCGTAAGCCAGATCACGCTGTCCCTCTTGAGCGCCGAATAGGTCGAGATGCGCGCGCCTTCGGGCGAGAGATCGGTGATCCGGCACAAGGTGCGGTCAAGCCCGCCCCTACCCAGCTTCGCGTCGAGCGACACGGGCGCACGAGGGGATTGCCGGCGGTTCATCACCGCGGGTTCGAATTCTGCCGAAATGTTGAGCTGCCTGGATTCCATGGCGCAAAGCCTAGGCATCCGATGCCTAAGAGCGCGTTAAGGACATCCCACTTTCGTAGAAAAACGAACGCCGCGCTCCCGAGGAAACGCGGCGTCCGGTCGTAGCGCTGCCGCCGAAGCGGCGCCGCTTACTTCTTGCCGAGCGACAGCCCGCCGAAACGCTTGTTGAAGCGCGCCACCTGACCGCCCGCGTCGAGCATCTGGCCGCGACCGCCGGTCCAGGCCGGGTGCGACAGGGGGTCGATTTCCAGCGTCATCGTGTCGCCTTCCTTGCCCCAGGTGGAGCGCGTTTCGTACACGGTGCCGTCGGTCATCTGGACCTTGATCAGGTGGTAATCGGGATGAGTGTCTTTCTTCACGACGTAAATCCTTCTGGAATGCCGCCGGTTTCCGACCGGCAGCGAAGGCGCGGCGCCTAGCAGAGGGCAGCCGCGAGCGCAACCTGCATGGAATGGTACGGTTGCCGCCTGCCTCAGGCCGATGGCGGATCTGCGATCATCGCCGTGAAATTCGCCTGCGCGGCGACCTGGCCGTCGATCAGCGCGCGGCCCGAGAACTTGCACACGCTGGCGCGCTTCTGGACGAATTCCACCTCGAGGCGAAGCAGCACGCCAGGCTCGACCGGCTTCCTGAACTTCGCTTCGTCGATCGCCATGAAATAGACGAGCTTGCCCGACCCGGCGAGGCCCAGGCTCTCTACCGCGAGCACGCCCGCGGCTTGTGCCAGCGCCTCGACGATGAGTACCCCCGGCATGATCGGACGGCCGGGGAAATGCCCCTGAAAGAAGCCTTCGTTGATCGTCACCGCCTTGATGGCCGCGATCGATCGGTCGGGGATCAGCTCCTCGACACGATCGACCAGCAACATCGGATAGCGATGCGGCAGCGCCGCCATCACCCGCCCGATATCGAGCGGGCCGATGGATGCAGCTGCCGTGGCGCCCTCGCTCACCGGCCGGCCGGCTTCTTGCCAGGCGCCGGCGCCGGCGGCAGCGACGCACCGGGAACGCCGGACGGCGGATTGCCGGCGACCGGCGCCGAGCCCGCCGCGGCGTTGCCGCCCGGCTGCCAGTTGGCCGGCGGCGTGATGCTGACATTGGTCACCAGCTTGTTCAGCTCGGCGGTGATGTCGTCGGTAATGTCGGCATTGGCGTCATAATCGAGCGCCGCTTCCGGGCGGATCACCAGGCTGACGCGCTTGGCGGTCTTGACCGCGGTATAGGCCTGCTGGAACTTCTGCGAGATCTGCTCGATGGCATAGGCGCGCGCACGCAGCGCGGGCATCTCGGCCTGCGATGCCTGCTGCTCCTTGGCCTGGATGCTCGCGAAATTGGGCGACGCACGCAGCTTGGCGAGCTCGGAATCGTCGAGCTGTCCGTCCTTGTTGGCGTCGAACGCCTGCTCCATCGGCGCGAGTTCCTTGCGGATCGCCTCGGCCTGGTCGAGGCCGGCCTTGTACGTCACCTTGATCTGATTGATCGCGGTGGTGAACGCCGTCGTCTTCAGGATCGCGGTCTGCGGATCGGCGACGGCAACCGCCTGGGCGGAGGCAGTGGGCGCCAGCGCCAGACCGGTCGTCAGCGCGACCGCGCTGATGCCGAAATACTTGATCATGGTCTTCATCAGAATTGAGTCCCTACGTTGAAGGTGATGAGTTTGGTATCGTCGCCCTTGGAGTGCAGAAGCGCCTTGGCGATGTCGATGCGAAGCGGCCCGAAGGGCGAATTCCAGTTGACGCCGAACCCGATCGAAACGCGCGGCCGCGGCGTATCGCCGACGAACTGCTCGTAGAACGGGCCTACCGAACTGGACAGAGCGGTGTTGGTGGTTGTGCCAGTGCAAGTGCCGCTCGCATCGGGGAGGCCCATCGCGCAGATGGTCTGCGTGACGGCGCCGGTAGTGGGGTCGGTATTGTTATAGAGTTGCCTGCCCGAACTATCTTTGATCGGTGTGACGATCGGATCGACGATCGTCTTGCCAGTCGCCTGGTCGATATGAGACGGGAATTGAGTCAATTGCGGTTTCGCTACGCCCCAGACGGCACCTACGTCGAGGAAGATTGAGGGGCGCAAGCCCAGTTCGCGCACGCCACCCGACAGCGGCGGCTCGAGTTCGAAGCGCACCAGATAATATGCGCGACCACCCAATGCGTCGTCGATATAATTCTTCTTGTCCGGATCGAGCGTCTGCCCGGTGACGGCGCCTGTCGTCGGGTCGGTTGTGGTTAGGTAGTTGATGCGCTGAACGCGTGGCCCAACACCGCGAATATCGAAACCGCGGATTTGCGGCTCACCGAGGTAGAATCGATCAGTGATCCGCACCTTATCGATGCCTGCACCGCGGCTCTTTTCGAGACTGGCGATGTAACCTGCCTCTCCGTTGACCGAAAAAATCCAGTTGTGGCCGAGGTTCATGTATTTGGAGGCTTCGATGCGCGAACGGATGTAGCGCACGTCGCCTCCAAGTCCCGCGAAATCCTGGCTGATGACCAGTCTCTTACCAGCGCTTGGCCTCAGTCGGCTGTTGAGGCTGTCATAGACGAGCGAATAGCCGACGACCGATGACAGGCGATTGCCGATCGCGTCGCAGAGATAGCGTCCAGCTTGCAGAGGATCGCACGTGTCGCCGGGGCTATTGCCTCGGAGGCCGTCATTGTTCGAGTCGGTGTAGTAAGTCGCCTTGTCCAACCCGACCTGATCGTACGTAAGACCGTAGCGCGCCGAGAGCGACCAATATTCGGTGATCGGCACACCGGCCCGTACCTGGAACCCTGTCGACACCTGCGAATAGGTGGTCTGGCGCTGATCGCCGAGATAGTTGAACGAATTATAGTCGCGGCGGAACAGATCCACGCCGACGGCGACGTTCTTGTTGAACAGATACGGCTCGGTGAAGCCCAGCTGGACCGATTTCGAATAGATCGAGTAGTCGACGTTGGCGCGCAGTTCCTGGCCTTTGCCCCGGAAATTGCGCTGCGTGATGCCGGCCTGGATGATGAAACGTTCGAGGCTCGAATAGCCGGCCGACAGCGATAGTTCGCCGGTCGCCTTTTCCTCGACATTCGCATTGAGCACGACGCGATCGGGCGCCGAGCCCTGGTCCTGCTTGATCTCGAACTTGTCCTGGAAGAAGCCGAGTGAATTGATGCGGTCCTGCGAGCGCTTGACCTGGAAGCTGTTGAACGCGTCGCCCTCGGCCAGGCGGATTTCGCGGCGGATCACCCTGTCCTGCGTGTTACGGTTGCCGGTGATCTCGATCCGCTCGATATACGAGCGCTTGGCTTCCGCGATATGGAAGTTGATCGACATCGTCAGCTTGTCGGGATCGCGGCTGAATTCGGGGTTCACGTCGGTGAAGGCGTAACCGAACAGGCCAGCGGTCTGGTTGAGGTTATCGACCGAATCCTCGACCTTCTTCGCGTTGTACCAGTCGCCCTTGTTGATCCCCAGGCCCTTGGCCAGGCGCGTATTGTCGAAATCGCGGATGTCGCTGTCGACGGTGACGTTACCGAATTTGTAGCGCGGGCCTTCCTCCACCACGTACGTGATGATGAAGTCCTTCTTGTCCGGGGTCAGTTCGGCCACCGCCGAGGTCACCCGGAAGTCGGCATAGCCCTGGGTCAGGTAGAATTGGCGCAGCTTCTGCTGGTCATAGGCCAGACGGTCCTGGTCGTACGACGTGTTGGACGAGAAGAAGCGCGTGAAGCGCGCCTGCTTCGTGACCATCTGCTCGCGCAATTTGCCGTCGGAGAAGACGTTGTTGCCGATGATGTTGATCGCGCGGACCTTGCTCTTGGGTCCCTCGTCGATCTCGAACACGACGTCGACGCGGTTCTGGTCGAGGCTGACCATCTTCGGATCGATGCGCGCGGCGAAGCGGCCCTGGCGGCGATAGAGCTCGACGATCCGCGCGACGTCCTGGCGGACGGCGGTGCGGGTGAAGATCTGACGCGGCGCGAGCTTGATTTCCTTGGTGATCTTGTCGGACTTGAGGGTCTTGTTGCCCTCCAGGATCACGCGGTTGATGATCGGGTTTTCGCGAACGCGGATCGCGATCTCTCCGGTTTCGACGCCCGCAATCGACACGTCGGCAAAGAGGTCGCTCGCGAGCAGGTCGCGCAGCGCCTGGTCGAGCGTTTCGTTGGTGTACGCCTGGCCGACGCGTAATTTCGTGTACGACAGCACCGTCTCGGGCTCGATGCGCTGCGACCCTTCGACGCGCAGCGACCGGATTACGCGAACGGGCGCGACCGCAGGGGTTGGCGTTGGCGTGGCGGTACCTGCCTGAGGAGCCGCGGTCGCGGCTGGAGCGGGCGCAGGTGCGGCCGGCGCGGTCTGGGCATAGCTGGCCACGGGAATCCCCGAAAGGATGGTTCCCGTGAGCAACACCGACACGGCGCGCGTACCGAACTTCGAAGCCTTGATAACTTTCACTATTCCACCCCAGCAGGAGACATTTGCCGTTGCGTGATTACAGGCGCGCCCGCCCTGCCCTAACCGTCTCAGCCGATCAACCCGGCGAGATGCTGCCACAACCCTACCTTGCCCAGGTCGTTGAAGGTAACGACCAGGAACAAGACGAGAATTGCCGCCAGCCCGCCGCGATAGGCCCATTCCTGGATCGCCGGCGTCACCGGACGCCGCCGCACGGCCTCGATCGCGTAGAACAGCAAATGCCCTCCGTCGAGCATGGGAACTGGCAAGAGATTGATGAACCCCAAATTAATCGAGATGAGCGTGACCAGCCAGATGAATTGCGGCCAGCCCATGCTGAGCTGCTCGCCCGAGAACTTCACCATGCCGACGACGCCGGACATGTCCTTGACCGGCCGCCGGCCGGTAATCAGCTGCCCGAGCCCGTCGCCGGTCTGGCGGACGAGCGAGAAGAGTTCGTGGAAAGCGACACCCGGTGCTTCCAATACGCCGACCCGCACGAAGATCGGGTCGGCGGCATGGACGCCGAGCAATCCGACATCGCCCTCATTGCCGAACTTGTCCTTGACGTGGAGCTTTCCGATCACCGTATCATTGGCCATCGCGGTGCCGTTACGGACGAAATCGATCCTGACCCGCTCGCCCGCGCGAAGCTGGACGTAATCGGCCAGATCCTCGAAGGTCGACACCGCCCGTCCGCCGATCGCGGTGATCCGGTCGCCCGACTGCAATCCCGCGGCCGCCGCGGCGCTCCCCTTTTCGATCTGCGCGACGACCGTCGGCGTCTGGTTGTCGCCATAGACGAGCGCGAATCCGACCAGGATCAGGAACGCGAGAAGGAAATTCGTGAGCGGGCCCGCCAGCACGACGACCGCCCGCTGCCACAACGGCTTCGCCTGGAACGTCCGGGCGCGTTCGGCCGCCGGCAGCGCCAACCAGGCGGGGTCGGGCTGGCTGGCCGGATTCATGTCGCCGGCGAAGCGGACATACCCGCCGAGCGGGAGCCAGCTCAACTTCCAGCGCGTACCTCTCTTGTCGGTCCAGCCGGCAATTTCCCGACCGAACCCGATCGAAAAGACATCGGCTTTGATGCCGCAGGCGCGCGCCGCGAGATAATGGCCGAGCTCGTGGAAGAAGACGAGCGGCCCGAGCAACAGCGCGAAGCCGATGACATACAGGAAAAGGCCGGGGCTCTGCATCAGGTAACGCAATCCTCTACACGCTCGCCCGCGATGGTACGCGCTTCACCGTCAATAGCCAGTACGTCGTCCAGCGTCTCGGGCGCAGGCGGGTCGTAGCGATCAAGCGTATCGGCGACGATTGCGGCAATTTCGAGGAACCCGATCCGGCGCGAGAGGAATGCCGCCACCGCCACTTCGTTGGCGGCGTTGAGGATAGCCGGGCGCGCTCCCCCCGTCTCCAGCGCCCGGCGTGCCAGCCGGAGTGCAGGAAAGCGCTGTTCGTCGGGCGCTTCGAAGTCGAGCCGACCGATCGCGATCAGGTCGAGCGGTGCCATCGGCGTCGCCATGCGGTCCGGCCAGGCGAGGCAATAGGCGATCGGCGTCCGCATATCGGCGGGACCCAATTGCGCGAGTACCGACCCGTCCGCATATTCGACGAGGGAGTGAACAAGCGATTGGCGATGGACGATGATCTCGATCGTCCCCGGCTCGACCGGAAACAGGCGAGCCGCCTCGATCAGTTCGAGGCCCTTGTTCATCATCGTCGCCGAATCGATCGATATCTTCGCGCCCATCGACCAGTTGGGATGAGCGACCGCCTGTTCCGGCGTCACGTCGCGCATCCGCTCGAGACTCCATTCCCGGAATGGGCCGCCGCTTGCGGTCAGCAGGATGCGTCGGACATGCTTCGCCTGAGCGGTGTCGAAGCACTGGAAAATCGCATTGTGTTCCGAATCCGCGGGCAGAAGCGTGGCGCCATGGCGTTTCGCCGCGTCGAGAACGACGTCTCCAGCAGAGACCAGCGGCTCCTTGTTGGCGATGACGACGGTCCCGCCCCGTTCGACCGCGGCCATGACCGGGCGCAGGCCGGCGCATCCGACGATCGCGCCGACGGTCAGGTCCGCCCCATCCCCGGCCGCCGCGCACACCGCGTCGGATCCTCCGGCGATCGCGATCCCCGTGCCCGCGAGTGCTTCGCGCAGCGCGGGCAGGCAGGTTTCGTCGGCGACCACCGCCAGTTCGGCGCGGGTGCGGCGCGCCGCGGCCGCCAGCTTCGCGACGTCGCAATTGGCGGTGAGTGCGCGCACCTTGAACCGCTCCGGCTCGCGCGCGATCAGGTCGAGCGGCGAACTGCCGACCGATCCGGTGGCGCCCAGGATGGTAACGGTCTTCACGGGCGCCAGGTGTAGAGCAGCGGCACGATGACGACCAGGAATGCCGCGGCGGGCGCGACCGGCACCAGTCCGTCGAGCCGATCGAGCACGCCGCCATGGCCGGGAAACAGCGAGCCGCTGTCCTTGGTCCCTGCCCGGCGCTTGAGCCAGCTTTCGAACAGATCGCCCCCCTGCGCGATCGCGGCGAGGAGCGGCGTGGCGAGCGTCAGCCGCAGGGCGAGGCCGTATTGCCAGTGCATGACGGCCGCGAACAGGCTGGCGAGCACGATTCCGCCGGCGAGCCCGGCCCAGGTCTTGTTGGGGCTGACCACCGGCGCGAGCTTGGGGCCGCCGATCTTGCGGCCGGCGAAATACGCGCCGATGTCGCACATCCAGACAAGCGCCAGCGTCCACAGCGTATAGATCAGCCCGAACTCCCCGTGCGCGCGAATGACGAGCAGCGCCAGAACGGGCAGCCCGACATAGAGCAGCCCGAGAGCGAGGAGGCGCGGCTTCATCACGGCGGCGACGAAGACCGCGGTCGCACCGACAATCCCCAATGCGAACCAGCCCGGACCGGCGGCCGCCGGCGACATGATCGCCAGCGGCACGACCAGTGCCAGCATCGCCCCGCGCTTGTCGCGGGCGGAGGCGCCGACCAGGTCCGCCCATTCGGCGATCATCACCATCGCCATTGCCCCGACCACCAGCCAGAAGATCCAGCCGCCCAGCACGACCGCCGCCAGGGCGAAGGCCATCAATGCGATGCCGACGGCGGCACGAACCAGCAATTCGGGCGGGCGCTTGGGCGGGCGCGCGGGGGAGTCGATCACAAGCCTCCGAAACGACGTTGCCGCCGTCCAAACGCGGCGACCGCCTCGCTCAACGTCTCGGCGTCGAAATCGGGCCACAAGGTATCGACGAACAACAATTCGGCATAAGCGGCCTGCCAGAGCAGGAAATTCGACAGCCGCTGTTCGCCCGACGTACGGATGAGCAGATCGAGCGGTGGCAGATCGTGCGTGTCGAGCAGATTCTCGATCGATGCTTCGTCGATCTGGTCGACTGCCATCTCGCCGTCGCGGACGCGGCGAGCGAGTTCGCGCGCCGCCCCGGCCAGTTCCGCCTGAGACCCGTAATTGAGCGCGATCGCCAGCAAAGGACCCGTATTGCCGGCGGTGCGGGCCATCGCATCGTCGATCATCGAGACGAGATCCGGCGAGAAGCGGCGATAGTCGCCGATCACCTTGAGCCGGACGTTCTCGCGGACGAGTTCATCGAGGTCGCTCCGGATGAAATGGCGCAGCAAGCCCATCAGGTCGCCGACTTCTTCCTCCGGCCGGCGCCAGTTTTCCGACGAGAACGCGTAGAGCGTCATCGCCTCGATACCCATGGCGCGGGCTGCTCGCGTCACCTTGCGGACCGCCTCGACACCCATCTTGTGGCCGGCAATGCGCGGCAAATGGCGCTTCTTGGCCCAGCGCCCATTGCCGTCCATGATGATCGCGACATGGCGCGGCAGCGCGACACCGCTCCCCCCCCTTTCGATCGGTGCGACCGCCGCCATTATCTGCACGCCCCACCCCAACCGTTCGCGCTGAGCCCGTCGAAGCGCGTACGGCCGGCGCGCCCCTCGCAAAGCCCGAGGCGAACGGTGGCATGTGTGCGGCGCAACCTCACTGGCCGAGGATTTCCTTTTCCTTGCCGGCGGCGGCGGCGTCGATGTCCGAAATCGTGCTGTCGGTCAGCTTCTGCACCTCGGTTTCGTGGCGCTTGCGCTCGTCCTCCGAATAGACGCCCTTCTTCTCGTCTGTCTTCAGGCTGTCCATGCCGTCGCGGCGCACGTTACGCGCGGCGATCCGCGCTTTTTCCGCATATTGGCCGGCGAGTTTGGCGAGCTCCTTGCGACGCTCCTCGGTCAGATCGGGAATCGGCAGGCGCAGCACGTTGCCGTCGTTGATCGGGTTGAGGCCGAGCCCCGCCGAGCGGATCGCCTTCTCCACCGGGCCGATATTCGACTTGTCCCACACCTGCACCGACAACATGCGCGGTTCGGGCGCGGATACGGTCGCCACCTGGTTGAGTGGCATGTGCGCGCCATAAACCTCGACCGTGACCGGATCGAGCAACGCGGTCGATGCGCGGCCGGTACGCAGCCCGCCCAGATCGTGCTTCAGCGCTTCGACGGCGCCGGCCATGCGGCGTTCGAGGTCGGCCTTGTCGTAAGCGGCCATGTTCTCATCCTTCCTTCTGAACGACGGTCGAGACGCCCTCTCCGCGCAGCACCGAGGCGAGATTGCCCGGTTCGCGGATGTTGAACACCACGATCGGAATGTCATTGTCGCGGCAAAGGGCAATGGCACTCGCGTCCATCACCTTGAGATTGTCTGCCAGAACCGTGTCGTAACTGACGGTTTCATATCGCTTTGCCGCCGGGTCCTTTTTGGGATCGGCGTTGTAGACGCCGTCCACCGACGTGCCCTTGAAGAGCGCGTCGCATTTCATCTCTGCGGCCCGCAATGCCGCACCGCTATCGGTCGTGAAGAATGGCGAGCCGACGCCCGCGGCGAAAATCACGACGCGACCTTTTTCCAGGTGGCGTGCGGCGCGCCGGCGGATGAAGGGCTCGCAGACCGATTCCATCGGGATCGCCGACTGCACCCGCGTATCGACGCCGATCTGTTCGAGCGCATTCTGGACGGCGAGCGCGTTCATCACGGTCGCGAGCATGCCCATATAGTCGGCGGTCGCGCGCTCGATGCCTTTTGCCGCTGCCGACAGTCCGCGGAAGATGTTGCCCCCGCCAACGACGACGCAAAGCTCGTGCCCGGCTTGCTTGGCGTCCTTGATTTCTCCGGCGACCCGCGCCGTCACGGCCGGGTCGATCGCCAGCCCCCCCTCGCCCATCAGGACCTCGCCCGAGAGTTTCAGGAGGATGCGCTTGTACGATCGAAGAGTCATGGAACCTGCGGCAGGGAATGGAGTGGCGCGGACCTTAGTGGCGCCATGACCCGCTGCCAAGCATGTTGGCCGCGAATCTTCGTCAAATCGGGCTGGACGGTCGCGCACGCCGGGGCGGCCAGCGGGCGGGCCGTGGCGGACCTCGATCTTGTCGAGATTCCCGGGGCCGCGCGCCGGATGCGGCGGCCGGCGGCGCGGTGACTCCATGTTCTCCCGGACCTCGCCCGCCCGGCCCCCTCGTCCGAAACGAAAAGAGGCCGCCTCCTGCCGGAAGCGACCTCTATTTCCTGCGATGATCGGCGACGATCAGGCCGGCTGCGGAACACCCGAAGCGGCCGCGACTTCCGCCGCGAAATCCGATTCTTCCTTCTCGATGCCTTCACCGAGCTGGAAGCGGACATAATCCACCAACTTGATCGGCGACCCGGCCTCCTTGGCGGCGGCGGCGACCACGTCGGCGATCTTGGTCTTGCCGTCCATAACGAACAGCTGGCTGACCAAGGCATTCTCCTTGCGGTACTTGGCGATCGCGCCGTCGACCATCTTGGCGATGATGTCGGCTGGCTTGCCGCTCTCCGACGCCTTTTCCTGAGCGATCGCGCGCTCGCGCTCGATCACTGCCGGGTCGAGATCCTCCTCGTTGAGCGCCAGCGGGAAGGCCGCGGCGATGTGCATCGCCAGCTGCTTGCCGAGCGCTTCGAGCTTGTCGGTCGCCGCTTCGCTCTCGAGCGCGACGAGCACGCCGATCTTGCCCAGGCCGGGGGCCTGCGCATTGTGAACGTACGGCACGACAGCGCCCTGCGACACTTCGAGGCGCTTGGCACGACGCAGCGTCTGGTTTTCGCCGATCGTCGCGATATTGTTGGTCAGCACTTCCTCGACGGTCTTGCCGCCGAGCGCCGCCGCCTTGATCGTCGCGATATCGTCGCCCAGCTCGAGCGCGACCGAGGTCACGTCGCGGACAAAAGCCTGGAACTGGTCGTTCTTGGCGACGAAGTCGGTTTCCGAATTGACTTCGACCGCGGCGCCCTTGGTGCCCTGCACCTCGACGCCGACCAGCCCCTCTGCCGCGGTGCGGCTTGACTTCTTGGCGGCCGCCGCGAGGCCCTTGGTGCGCAGCCAGTCCATCGCGGCGTCCATGTCGCCATTGGCCTCGCCCAACGCCTTCTTGCAGTCCATCATGCCCGCGCCGCTCTTTTCGCGCAGGTCCTTGACCATTGCTGCCGTGATGTCGGCCATTTTACCTATCCTTCTTCAAACACCGTTTGCCCGGAGCCTGTCGAGAGGCTGCACTTTCTTTCGAACAGAAAGGACAGGGCTTCGACAGGCTCAGCCCGAACGGACGGTGGCCGGCCCGTAGACCGGCCATGTTTCAATTACGCGTCGATCTGACGCTCGGCCTCGGCGGCCATGTCGGCCTGCTGGGCGGCGTCACCGGCGACCGGCTCCGCGTTCAGCGCTTCCTCGACCGGCGCTTCGACCTGGGCACCCAGATCGACGCCCGAATTGGCCTGACGCTGCTGACCGCCACGGGTCGCGGCGATTGCCACGGCCTCGCAGTACAGACGGATCGCGCGAGCGGCGTCGTCATTGGCCGGAACCGGGAAAGCGATACCGTCAGGCGAAACGTTCGAATCGAGGATCGCGACGACCGGGATACCCAGCGTGTTGGCTTCCTTGATCGCCAGCTCTTCCTTGTTGGCGTCGATCACGAACATCACGTCCGGAACGCCACCCATGTCGCGGATGCCGCCGAGCGAGAGCTCGAGCTTGTCGCGCTCACGGGTGAGCTGCAGCACTTCCTTCTTGGTCAGGCCGTGCGTATCGCCCGAGAGCTGCTCTTCGAGCGCCTTGAGACGCTTGATCGAGTTCGAGATCGTCTTCCAGTTGGTGAGCATGCCGCCCAGCCAGCGATGGTTGACGAAATGCTGGCCCGCCTTGCGGGCAGCCTCGGCGATCGGCTCCTGCGCCTGGCGCTTGGTGCCGACGAACAGGACCTTGCCGCCCGACGCGACCGACGAGCTGACGAATTCGAGCGCGCGCGCGAACAGCGGCACGGTCTGCGACAGGTCGATGATGTGAACGCCGTTGCGGTCGCCGAACAGATACGGCTTCATCTTCGGGTTCCAGCGATGGGTCTGGTGGCCGAAATGCGCGCCAGTTTCGAGCAATTGCTGCATGGTGACGACAGGTGCCGCCATAGGGATAACTCCTTCCGGTTGAGCCTCTGGGAAGCGGACATCCGGAACGAGCCGGACACCGGGTTATGATGCTTCCCATGCGGGTTGAGGCGGGCGCCCTAGTCCAAAGTGCAGCGAAAGGCAAGCGGCGTGCTGCCCCTCCTCCACCTTATCTTCTTCGCCCGGAACGAAGGCGTGGGGCGGGAAAGTTTCTCCGATCGCCGCACCGAAGCACCGATTTATCGTTTCGATACCGGCATATCCCGCCAGATTTCGGGTCGAAAGGATCCGGCACGCGGTCGCGGCCGCAACTTTATTCGCCATATGTTCCCTTTTTCGGCTTGACGATTGGAACATCGGAAGAACATATAGCGATCATCAACGGGACGCGGAACAACTGAATCGCCTGGCGGTTGGTCCCGGACCGGATCCCGATCAGGGCAAAGGGGAAGTCACAATGCTTACGTTGGTCGCTATCCTGATGTTCTCCGGCGCTCTAGCCGCCGCTTCCTATGCCGTCTGGTCTACGGTCGTTCCCGCGCTGCCGAAAATTCACGCCGCGCTCGCCGGAGAGGGTTCGGCCTCGATGCTTCCTCCCCTGCCGCCGCGTCACCACCCCGCAGCGACGGTTCGCGTCACGGTGCGGCCGTTGGCGGCGCAGCCGACATACTGGCGCGCTGCCGCCTGATCCGGCCATAGCTTCGAGCACTTAGCGGAATGAGCGCGAGATAGACAGCGCAGATTCCGACCAATGTGGGCCACGGCGCGGAGATCAACGCGGCGCCGATCGCGACAATGACCGCGAGCGCTTCGAACCGGATGTTGCGCCGGAGCCGGAACGAGCCCCAGCCGTAGGTCGCGATGCTCGAAATCATCAGGAAGGCAATGAAAGCCATCCAAGGCGCAACCAGCCAGGGCGAGCGTAGCCACGGCTCGCCGGTGACGAACCATAGATAGAGCGGCAGCATCGCGCCGATGGCGCCGGCCGGAGCGGGAACGCCCGTAAGATAGCCGGCTGCCTTGCGCGGTTGTTCCGTCACATCGATCTGGGCATTGAAGCGCGCCAGCCGCAGGGCGCAGAATACGGCGAAGAGCAGGGCACAGATCCAGCCGAAACGCGGTGCGTCGGTCAACGACCAGAGATAGAGAATCAGCGCCGGCGACACCCCGAACGAGATCGCGTCGCTCAGGGAATCGAGCTCGGCACCGAAACGGCTGGTGCCGCGAAGCAGGCGAGCGACCTGGCCGTCCACGCCGTCGAGCGCGCTGGCGACCAGGATCATCACCACCGCCATCTGCCAGTCGTGGGCAATCGCGAACCGTACGCCGGTCAGCCCCGAACTCAGCGCCAGCGCCGTCAACGCATTGGGCGCGATCGTACGCAGCGGGAGGCCGTTGGCAGGACGGCGCAGGCGGCGCTGGCGGGGTGGTCTCATCTTCCCTCTCCCTTGGGGAGAGGGAGGGAGCCGCTCGTAGAGCGGCGGAAGGGTGAGGGCAGCAATGAGCGCATAAAGCTGCCCTCACCCTCCCGCCATGCTCCGCATGGCTCCTTCCCTCTCCCAAAGGGAGAGGGACAGTGAGCGCCGTTCACTGCGTTACCCCGGTCACCGCCTCACCGCCGACCCGGCCGATGATCGTTTCACCCGCAATCGTGCGCTGGCCAAGAATGACCTGGCAGACGGTGTCCGCCGGCAGGAACACGTCGACGCGACTGCCGAACCGGATCAGGCCGACGCGCTGGCCCGTTGCGACCATGTCGCCATCCTTGACGAAGCTGACGATGCGCCGTGCGACCAGGCCGGCGATCTGGGTGAAACCGATCAGGCGGCCATCTTTGCCCTCGACGACGATGTGCTGGCGTTCATTCTCCTCGCTGGCCTTGTCGAGATCGGCATTGAGGAACTTGCCCGAAATGTAGACCACGCGACGGATGATCCCAGGGATCGGCGTACGGTTCACGTGCACGTCGAACACGCTCATGAAGATCGACACCCGGATCAACGGCTCGGTGCCGAGCACGTCGATCTCGGCCGGGGGAACGACCGGCTGGATCATCGTCACCAGGCCATCGGCCGGCGCGATCACCAGACTGTCGTCGCGCGGCGTGACGCGGATGGGGTCGCGGAAGAAGGCCGCGACGCCAAGCGTCAGGAACGCGAGGGGCCAGAACAGGACTTTCCAGATGAGCAGCGACAGGATGGTCGCGACGGCGGCGATGGCGACATAGCGGCGCCCCTCCGGGTGCATCGCGGGGAAGCGCCATTTGACGGTGGTTGTGCCGGTTTCAGGCGGATCGATCGAAGGCATTGGCGGCGTCTATCTGCGTTACCTGTGCGACACAATGCGCAGACTGCCGGTAGGGCTCCGCGACAGAGGTCGGGACCGGTCGAGCTTGACCCCCCTCCCCGCTGTCACCTAGAGCGCGCCCGAAAACCTCTCCCAACAGGAAAGCGGATATGGCGAAGATCAAGGTGAAGACGCCCGTCGTGGAGATCGACGGCGACGAAATGACGCGGATCATCTGGGAATGGATCCGCGAGCGCCTGATCAAGCCGTATCTCGATATCGACCTCGATTATTACGACCTTGGCATCGAACATCGCGACGCCACCGACGACAAGGTGACCGTCGATAGCGCCAAGGCGATCCAGAAGTATGGCGTCGGCGTGAAGTGCGCGACGATTACCCCCGATGAGGCGCGCGTCGAGGAATTCGGCCTCAAGAAGATGTGGAAGTCGCCCAACGGCACGATCCGCAACATCCTGGGCGGTGTGGTATTCCGCGAGCCGATCGTGATCTCCAACGTGCCGCGCCTGATCCCGGGCTGGACCAAGCCGATCGTGGTCGGCCGCCACGCCTTCGGCGACCAGTATCGCGCCACCGACTTCCGCGTTCCGGGCCCGGGCAAGCTGACCATGAAGTGGGTCGGCGACAATGGCGACACGATCGAGGAGGAAGTCTTCCAGTTCCCTTCGTCGGGCGTCGCGATGGGCATGTACAATCTCGACGATTCGATCCGCGATTTCGCCCGCGCGTCGATGCATTACGGCCTCAACCTCAAATGGCCGGTGTATCTGTCGACCAAGAACACCATCCTCAAGGCCTATGACGGCCGCTTCAAGGACCTGTTCGCGGAGGTGTTCGAGGCGGAATTTGCCGACAAGTTCAAGGAAGCCGGCATCGTCTACGAGCACCGCCTGATCGATGACATGGTCGCCTCGGCGCTCAAGTGGAGCGGCGAGTTCGTCTGGGCCTGCAAGAATTACGACGGCGACGTCCAGTCGGACCAGGTCGCCCAGGGCTTCGGCTCGCTCGGCCTGATGACCTCGGTCCTGCTCTCGCCCGACGGCAAGACGGTCGAGGCGGAAGCCGCGCACGGTACCGTCACGCGCCATTACCGCCAGCACCAGCAGGGCAAGGCGACATCGACCAACCCGATTGCGTCGATCTTCGCCTGGACCGGCGGCCTGAAATATCGTGGCAAGTTCGACGGCACGCCCGACGTGACCCGCTTCGCCGAGGAACTGGAGAAGGTGTGCATCGCGACCGTCGAGAGCGGCAAGATGACCAAGGATCTCGCGCTGCTGATCGGTCCCGATCAGGCGTGGATGACCACCGAACAGTTCTTCGAAGCGATCCGCGAGAACCTCGAAGCCAAGATGGCCACCTGGGCCTGAACGCCTAGATTTCCAACCACTCCAAGCCGCCGGGCAATTGCTCGGCGGCATAATCCACCTGCAAAACCCTCCGTCGCTGCGGCTCGGACGCCGCCTCGGAGGCATGCAGGATCGGCGTCGAATACGCCCAGACATCGCCCGCCCCTGCCAGGCACGCCACGCTGCCCAGACGAGTCACGATGTCGGCGATCTCGTCCTCCGACACTCGTCCGAGGCGATGCGACCCCGGTGCGATGAGCAACGGTGCGTTGGTCTCAGACACCGCATCGAGATGAATGCGGACCGTCATCATCCGTTCGAGCAGGTCGATCGGCGGGGCAACGTGCAGCAGCCCGGCCTTTACCGTCCAGGGGCCGAAACCGGGGACTTCCAGGCGGTGGCGCACGACGATCGTCCGATCTTGATGCCAGCCCAGCGCCCAATTGATCGCCGCCGACTTGTCGAACAGGATCATGCGGACGGGATACGCCTCGCTCCCTACATGCGCCGTAACGCGCCCGCCGATCGGTCCGTCCGATGCCAGGAGCGCGTTCAGCGTGTCCATCCCGACCAATCGAATGCCCGCTTGATCGGATGGCTGGCCCGCCAGAGCCCGTTCGATCGTGGGCAAGCATGCGGCCGCCGCGCCGCGCCAGAGCTCGGCGCCATCTCGCTGCAATGTCAGCGTATCGTCCATGGCCGACGATACCGTTACCGTCTCGCCTGAGGCGACCGGACATGTTCGGGCCGGAAGCCCATGCCGATCACCCGCGCCGGGATACGACGGAGAAGCGGGATACGATCGAGCAGCTTGGCGACCAGCGGTGCGCCATCCATCGGCTCGGTCGAGGACAACAGGGGGGCGACGATGACGTCCTGCACCATCTTCTGCATGCCCTGGGTAAGTTTCACGGCGCGGATGCGGCGGTCGTGGACCTTGTGCAGTACCGGATCTGGATCGTCCCCCGCGATCATCGGCGCGGCGAGGATGTTCGCCGCCGCCACGGCATCCTGGATCGCCAGATTGATCCCGACGCCCCCGATCGGCGACATGGCATGGGCGGCGTCACCGATTACCAGGAGGCCGGGGCGATCCCATTTTTCGAGCCGATCGACCGTCACGGTAAGGAGTTTGACGTCGTCCCAGCTCGTCACGCCGTCGTCGACGGTCGCGGTTTCGGGACCAATCGCGCGTACCCGTGCGCGAAAGGCGTCGATCCCTTCCGCCTTTATTTTCTCCGCCCCGCCCTTCGGGAATACGAACGCGCATTGGTAATAGTCGCCGCGGTCGATCAGCACGAACAGCGTGCCGGTGTCGAAAACGCCCATCGTATCGTTGTCGGGCTGTACCTTCTTCGGGATGCGGAACCAGAATACGTCCATCGGCGCGCCGATGACGGTCGACGGCAGGCCATTGCGATGCCGCGAATCGCGTCCGTCCGCGGCGATCGTCAGCCGCGCGCGAATTTCGTCGCCCTCGCTCGTCCGCACTCCCCGTACGCGCCCGCCCTCTTCGATCAGGTCGAGGCCCTCGCACGACTGATGCAGGGCGAAGGCGGGAAATCGCCTCGCCGCATCGGCGACGAAATCGAGAAAATCCCATTGCGGCATCAGCGCGACATATGGCGCCGGAACGTGCAGATGGGTCATGTCGACCACCTGCACATACTGACCGCCGACGCGCGCGCCCAACCGCTCTACCTTTTGGTGCGGACGTTGCAGCAATTCGTCGAGCAGGCCCAGTTCGCTGAAGATGCGCAACGTGGAGGGGTGAACCGTATCGCCCCGAAAATCGCGCAGGAAATCCTTGTGCTTTTCGAGCACGACGGTCTTCAGGCCGGCACGAGCGAACAGCAATCCCGCGACCATTCCCGCTGGGCCGCCGCCAATGATGCAGATATCGGCTTCAGTCATGACCTGACAAACTCCTTTCGGCCTGCTTTGATGGCATGATGGCGATCGGTCTCGACAATAAGGGGTTCAGCGACGCGCTGGTGATTCTCGGTGCGGCAGGCATCGTGATCCCGGCTTTCGCGCGGTTCAAGGTCAGCCCGGTGATCGGGTTCATCCTGGTCGGCATCCTGGTCGGACCGGCGGGCCTTGGCGCATTGGTCGGTCAGCATCCCTGGCTCTACCATGTCACTATTTCCGACCAGCATGCGATCGAACCGTTCGCCGAATTCGGCATCACCCTGCTGCTGTTCTCGATCGGGCTGGAATTGTCGCTCAAGCGCCTTTGGGCGATGCGCGGCGCGGTATTCGGGATCGGCGCGGCCGAGTTGCTCGGTTCCGCCGCGGTGATTGGCGTTGCGTTGCTGCTCAGCGGCAACACCTGGGGCGCCGGCTTGGGGCTGGGTCTGGCCCTGGCGCTGTCGTCGACGGCGCTGGTGTTGCCGATTTCGGGCACGACCAGCGCGGTTGGCCGTGCCGCGTTCGCCATGTTGCTGTTCGAGGATCTGGCACTGGTGCCGATCATCTTCGGCCTCGGCGCGATGGGCGGCCATGGCGGGAATATCGGCAGCATCCTGATCTGGGGCGCGGTCGCGATCGTGGCGATCTTCCTGGTCGGTCGCTTCGTGCTGCCGCGTCTGTTCGCGCAGGCCGCGCGGACCAAGAGCCCGGAGCTGTTCCTCGCCATCTCGCTGCTGGTGGTGATCGTCGCCAGTCTCGCCACCACGGCAGCCGGGCTGTCGCCGATCGTCGGCGCGCTGCTGGCAGGCGTGCTCATCGCCGAGACCGAATATCACAGCGAGGTCGACGTCATCACCGCGCCGTTCAAGGGGCTGGCACTCGGCGTGTTCCTGATCACGGTCGGCATGAGCCTCAGCCTCGATACGTTGCTGTCGCGCTGGGGGGATTACGTGCTGGCGCTGCTGGGGGTCGTTGCGGCCAAATCGATGGTGACGTTCGCGTTGCTCAAGCTCACCAAGGCGCGGAGCGGCGTGGCGGCCGAAACCAGCCTGCTGATGTCGAGCCCGTCCGAGACCACGTTGATCGTGCTGGGAACCGCGTCTGCCGCCGGCCTGATCGCGCAGCACGATGCCGCTTTCTGGCAGACGGTCACCGCGCTGG
Source organism: uncultured Stakelama sp. (assembly GCA_964521615.1). GTDB lineage: Bacteria > Pseudomonadota > Alphaproteobacteria > Sphingomonadales > Sphingomonadaceae > Sphingomonas. The sequence goes on from CAZFTL010000002.1 coordinate 103,607, forward strand.
GGCTGACGATCACGCCCGCGCTCGCCGAAATCGGCCATGCCGTCGCACGCCGGATCGAGGCACGCGAAGGGCTCACCGCCGATCTTCAACTCGCCGATCAGGGGCCGGGAACCGTTGTGATCGGCTTTGGGCGCGTCGGGCGAATGGTCGCCGACATGCTGCGCGAACACGGCCAAGCCTATATCGCGGTGGAGGCGGATATCGATGCGGTCAACGCCGCACGGCGAGAGGGCTATTCGGTGCTGTTCGGCGACGTGGCGCGCAGCGAGCTGGTCGATCGGCTCAATCTGGGACGCGCCAGGGCGCTGGTGCTGACGATGGACGATCCGGTGCTGACGGTCCGCCTGACCAAGCGGGTGCGGGGATGGGTGCCGGGGCTGACGATCATTGCCCGGGCCCGCGATGCGACGCACGCGGCGGAACTCTACAAGGCAGGGGTGACCGATGCTGTGCCGGAAACGCTCGAAAGCTCGCTGCAACTGTCCGAAGCGGTGCTGGTCGATCTCGGTGTCGCGATGGGGCCGGTAATCGCCTCGATCCACGAAAAGCGTGACGAATTGCGCAAGTCGATCAAGGACGAAGCCGGTCTCGATCGCGAACCGCGGTTACGCCGCGTGCATAAGGCGGAAGGATGAGGCGATGTTGTCGATCATAGCATTCGCCCTTGCCGTCCATGGTGCCGTTGCCCGTCCGACGGTCCCCGCCCCCATACGCTCCGGCAAGATACGATGCGGCGTGCCCGATCCCGATCACAAGACCTGCATTACGATGGCGCGCTACGTGCCGCGCCCCGATGGCGGGTACGACGTCGTGCTGGACGGACTCAGTCCCGAATCGGGGATCGCGATCCACTATCGCGTGCCGCTGATCCTGCGCGATGACCGGTTGTGCGTGACCCTGACCGGTGCCGACCTGGATAAAGCGAGCTTCAGCAAGGCCGGTACGTCGTTGAAAGGAGAGGCACTGGAGTCGGTTCGCGACCGTCAGCGAGAGGGTATGGCCCCCTTGCTGGGGCACGAAGTCTGCGCGCGCGATGCCGCTGACGAAGGCGAGTTCCTGGCCGAAGGCTATGTCGACGGTGAACGCATTCCCCAACTGGACAAGAATGTTCGCTGGGTCGACCCTGCGGAGGGATACGAGCTCGGCCCGATGCCCGGCGGGGCAGCCTAGAGAAACGCGCGGCTCCGCCCTCGAACGGCGCGACCAGACTGTGCCGATCGGGACCAGCCGCCGTGAGCCCTTCGACGCACGGCTGCGCCCAGCCCGCCCGTTGCCGGCCGAAGCCAGCTCGATCCGGATCATCCGGCCGCGAGGGTCGCCTTGATCGCCGCCACCGCCTCGTCGCCCTTGCCGCCGTCGGGGCCGCCACCTTGCGCCATGTCCGGACGGCCGCCGCCGCCCTGCCCGCCCAGTACCTCGACCGCCCTGCGCAGCAGGTCGACGGCGTTGAAGCGGCCGGTCAGGTCGTCGGTCACGCCGACCGCGATCGAGGCCCGGCCGTCATTGACCGCGACCAGTACCGCGACGCCCGAGCCGATCCGCGCCTTGGTCTCGTCGACCGCGCCGCGCAGGCCCTTGGCCTCGAACCCCTCGACCACCTGGCCGACGAAATTCACGCCGTTGACCTGCTCCGGTCCGGCCGGGGCAGAGCCGGCGCCGCCGCCGAGCGCGAGCGCCTTCTTGGCTTCGGCCAGTTCGCGTTCCAGGCGGCGGCGATCCTCGACCAGGGCTGCGACGCGCGCGGGCACTTCGTCTGGGGTGGACTTCAGCACCGCCGCGGTCTCGCGCAGTTTCTCGTCGCGGCTCGCCAGATAGGCGCGCGCCGCTTCGCCGGTCAGTGCCTCGACCCGGCGCACGCCCGACGACACAGCGCCTTCGCTCACCAGCTTGAACAGGCCAATATCGCCCGTCGCGCCGACATGCGTCCCGCCACAGAGTTCGAGGCTGTAGATCGACTTGCCATCGGGCGCGCGGCCCATCGAGACGACGCGCACTTCGTCGCCATATTTCTCGCCGAACAGCGCCATGGCGCCTTCCTCGATCGCTTCCTCGGGCGTCATCAGCCGGGTCGAGACGGGGTCGTTCTGGCGGATGTAGGCGTTCACGTCGGCCTCGACCTCGGCGAGCCTCGCCGGATCGATCGCGACAGGCTGCGAAAAGTCGAAGCGCAGGCGCTCGGGCGCAACCAGCGAGCCCTTCTGCGCAACATGGGTGCCGAGACGCTCGCGCAGCGCCGCGTGCAGCAAGTGCGTTGCCGAGTGATTGGCGCGGATAGCGTTGCGGCGCTCGCCATCGACCACCAGGTGCACGGCATCGCCGACCGCGAGTTCGCCCGCCTCGATCTTGGTGCGGTGCGCCCAGAGCCGGCCGAGATGTTTCTGGGTATCGAACACGCGGCCCTTCAGTCCCTTGTCGCTGGTCGCGATGCCGGCATCGCCGACCTGACCGCCGCTCTCGGCATAAAACGGCGTCTGGTTGAGGATGATGTCGACCTCGTCGCCCGCCCCCGCCTTGTCGACGCGCATGCCGTCCTTGACGAGTGCGACAACTTCGCCCTCGCCTTCCTCAGACGTATAGCCGGTGAATTCGGTGCCGCCCTTTTCCTCGACCAGATCGAACCACAATTCGTCGGACGCCTTCTGGCCCGATCCCTTCCAGGCGGCGCGGGCGTTGGCGCGCTGCTCGGCCATCGCGGCGTCGAAGCCCTCGCGGTCGACCTGCAGGCCCTGGGCGCGCAGCGCGTCCTCGGTCAGGTCATAGGGGAAGCCATAGGTGTCGTAGAGCTTGAACGCGGTTTCGCCGGCCAGGGTCGACCCCTTGGCCATGCCCGCGGTCGCTTCGTCGAGCAGCTTCAGGCCCTTGTCGAGCGTCTTCCTGAACTGCGTCTCTTCCTGCTGCAGCGTCGCTTCGATCAGCGGCTGCGCGCGGACCAGTTCGGGATAGGCCGCGCCCATCTCGGCGACCAACGCCGGGACCAGGCGGTGCATCAGCGGATCCTTCGCTCCGAGCAGGTGGGCGTGGCGCATCGCACGGCGCATGATGCGGCGGAGCACATAGCCGCGACCTTCATTGGCCGGCAGCACGCCGTCGGCGACGAGGAAACCCGACGAACGCAGGTGATCGGCGATGACGCGATGGCTCGCCATCTGCTCACCGACCGCGCGGGTGTGAGTCAACGCCTCCGAAGCGGCGATCAGCGCCTTGAACGTGTCGGTATCGTAATTGTCGTGCACGCCTTGCAGGACCGCGGCGACACGCTCCAGCCCCATGCCGGTGTCGATCGACGGCTTGGGCAGATTGCCGACGATCTCATTGGCTTCCTGCTCGAACTGCATGAAGACCAAGTTCCAGATCTCGACGAAGCGATCGCCATCCTCGTCGGGCGAGCCGGGCGGGCCGCCGGGGATATGGTCGCCATGATCGAAGAAGATCTCCGAACAGGGGCCGCACGGCCCGTTGTCGCCCATCGCCCAGAAATTGTCCTTGGTCGGGATGCGGATGATCCGTTCCTCGGGCAAACCGGCGATCTTCTTCCACAGGTCGAACGCTTCGTCGTCGGTATGGTAGACCGTCGCGGTCAGCCGGGCGGGGTCGATCCCCCATTCCCGGGTCAGCAGCCCCCAGGCGAGCGTGATCGCGCGTTCCTTGAAATAATCGCCGAACGAGAAATTGCCGAGCATCTCGAAAAAGGTGTGATGGCGCGCGGTATAGCCGACATTGTCGAGGTCGTTGTGCTTGCCGCCGGCGCGAACGCATTTCTGGCTCGACGTCGCGGTCGAATAGGGTCGCGTCTCCAGCCCGGTGAAGACGTTCTTGAACGGCACCATGCCGGCGTTGACGAACATCAGCGTCGGATCGTTCTGCGGCACCAACGGCGCCGATTGCACGGCGGTATGGCCATTGGCGGCGAAGTAATCGAGAAAGCTGCGGCGGATGTCGTTGGTCGAGGTCATGGCCGCGACTTAGGGCCAAGTCCCAAAACCGGCAATGGCAAGAACGCCACAAGCATCGCAGCCCGCGAACGGCCCCTTGATACGATGGGCGGCAGGGATGGCTCGCTCAGCGCCGCGCGGGTCGGAAATACCGCCACAACCGCATGCCGTCGCTGCCATCGAAGGGCAGCAGATTGGCGAGCCCCATCCCAACCGACAGCACCGCAAAGGCGGCGCCCAGCGCGGCCCCGGGCGGCATATCACCGGTTGGCGGGGTGACGACCTTGCTCCCGACCAACAGTCCGGTCACGATATTGGCGGCTGGGCCCGCGGCGGCGACGATCGCATGCCGCTTCGCCGCCTCGATACGGTTGAGCGTGTAACTCACATAGCCGCCGAGGTCGGTCCGTCCCCAATGGCGCGTAAAACGCAGTTTTCGCGTCGCAACGACGAATTCGAGCGGGAAGACGACGATCCGCGCGACTTGCCCGCCCAGCGCATTAGCCGTGACGGCATGAGCGAGTTCGTGGACGAACACGGCCACGAAGCCGACCAGCAGGACGATCAGATAGGCACCGATCACGCCGGGGTGCCAGGCGCTTTGCGCCAGGGGTCCCTGTGCCGTGATCGAGGTGACGACCAGGACCACCCAGGCGATCGGCCGCATCGCCGGCATCATCGGAATGGCGCGTCGATCGACGCGGGCGGCTCGCTGAACCATTGCGGTCCCGCTTCGGTCATGTGGAAACAATCCTCCAACCGCACGCCGAACTTGCCGGGGATGTAGATGCCGGGCTCGTTCGAGAAACACATGCCGGGCGCGAGTTTCGTGGTCTCGCCGCGCACGAGATTGACCGGCTCGTGCCCGTCGAGCCCGATACCATGGCCGGTGCGATGCGAGCAGCCGGGCAGTTTGTAGCCTGGGCCGTAGCCGAAACCCTCGTAGAGTTTGCGGATCGCTTCATCGACGCTGCCGGCGGGAACACCGATCCGGGCGGCGGCCAGCGCGGTCTGCTGCCCCTGATGCGCCTGGTCCCAGACCATGCGCTGTTCCTTGCTCGCGCTGCCGTAGACGAAGGTGCGCGAGACGTCCGACTGGTAGCCCTGGACGGTGCAGCCGCAGTCCATCAGCACGATCTCGCCTTCGGCAACCTTGTGCACCGCCTGGGTGCCGTGCGGATAGGCGGCGGCCTCGCCGATCAGCACCAGGCTGAATTCGGGGCTGCCGCCCAGCTTGCGCGTCGCCGCGTCCATGATCGCGCCGACATCGCGCCCCGTCATCCCCTTTTCGACGCGCTTGTAGGTCCAGCGATAGGCCGCGATCGTGACGTCGGTCGCCAGTTGCATCAGGGCGAGTTCGGCGGGGGTCTTGATCATCCGGCAGCCGCGGACGACCGTGTTGGCAGAGACGATGGTCGCGCCCGGCATGGCATGGGCAAGCATGTCGGGAATGAAGAATCGCACCGTCTCCTCGATTCCGACCGGGCGTGCGGCGAGGTTGCGGTCCTTGAGGAACCCGGCGACGACCTTCAGCGGATCCTCGTCCTCCTGCCAGACGCGCACCTCGGCCGGGATCGCCAGCGTCTCGCGCATCCGCGGCTCCTCGAAATAAGGCGAGACGATGCACGGCTCGCCCTCGACCGGCAGGATGGCGAGCAACGCGCGCTCGCTGCGGCCCCAGCGGATACCGGTGAAATAGAGCAACGACGAACCGGGTTCGATCACCACGGCACCGATGCCGCGCTGTTTCATCAGCGCCTGCGCGCGGAGCAACCGGCGATGCCGTTCTTCCGTGCTGATGGCCGTCGCACCCGTGGTCATGTCCGACAGGTCGGACAGATCGGGTTCGGCGGCGCGGGCGGCGCCCGATAGCAGCAACGGAGCGGCGGTGGCCGCAGCGAGAATCGCGCGGCGGCCTGGCGAAAAGCGGGGATCGGGCATGGCAACGACGATAGGGTCCTTGACCGCGGCGTCGCAATCCCCTTTCCCTGCGCAACCAAAATGGGGAGAGTGATTTTGGCCAAGCGCCTGACGACCTACATCCTGATCGCCTTGGTGCTCGGCCTGGTGGTCGGCTGGGCGACCAATGCTGCGCTGGGCGGCGCCAATCCGACGCCGGAACAGGCGGCGACGCTTGCCACGATCGCGAAGTGGCTCGGCCTGATCACCACGGTGTTCCTCAAGCTGATCAAGATGATCATCGCGCCGCTTGTCTTCGGTACGCTCGTCGTCGGGATCGCGCATATGGGAGATACCGGCGCGCTGGGCCGCGTCGGGCTGAAGTCGTTGGGTTGGTTCGTTTGCGCGAGCTTGCTGTCGCTCACCCTCGGCCTGGCACTCGTGCACCTGCTCCAGCCGGGCGTGGGACTGAACCTCCCGCTCCCCGCGGTCAACGCCGCGACCGACATCGATCAGAGCAAGTTCGATCCGATCCAGATCATCGGCCATATCTTCCCGTCGTCGATCGTCGATTCGATGGCGCAAAACGATATCCTCCAGATCGTCGTCTTCTCGGTATTCTTCGGGGTCGCGATCACGGCAGTAGGCGAGCGCGCCGCGCCGTTGGTCAAGGCGGCGGAGGCACTCACCAAGGTCATGCTCCAGGTGACCGATTATGTGATGCGCTTCGCGCCGGCGGCCGTGTTCGCCGCCGTGGCGGCGACATTGGTCGAGCGCGGGCCCGAGGTGATCGGCAAGCTCGGTTACTTCATGCTCTGCGTCTATATCGGGCTGGCGCTGCTATGGCTGATGCTGGGGCTGCTCGCCTATTTCTTCGTTGGCCGCCGGGCATTCACGCTGTTCCGCTATGTCCGCGAACCGGTACTGGTGGCCTTTTCCGCCGCCTCGTCGGAAGCCGCCTTTCCGCGGACGCTCGAAGCACTCGACCGGTTCGGCGTACCGTCGCGGATTTCGAGCTTCGTTCTGCCGCTCGGCTATTCGTTCAATCTCGACGGGTCGATGATGTACATGACCTTCGCATCGATGTTCATCGCCCAGGCCTATGGCATTCACCTCGACCTCGGCACCCAGGTCGCGATGCTGCTGACGCTCATGATCACCTCCAAGGGGATCGCCGGGGTTCCGCGCGCTAGCCTGGTGGTGATCGCCGCGACGCTGGGCCAGTTCAAATTGCCCGAAGCAGGGCTGTTGCTGGTATTGGCCGTCGATCATTTCCTGGACATGGGCCGCTCGGCGACCAACGTCATCGGCAACGCGGTGGCGGCGAGCGTCGTGGCGCGGTGGGAAGGCGGACTCGAGGCGGAGAAACCGCCCGAGATCGAGCCGCCCCACGCGCCAAGTCACGGGCTGAGCGGCAAACACTAGGGAGCGCCCCTCGCTTTTGCGAGAGGTAGCTCACCCTATCCTCAGGCGTAGGCGTACGCGCCGCCCTTTTCGAGCGCGGCCTGGTAGGCCGGGCGCGCGTGGATCTTGTCGAGCCAGGCTATCGTCGCTGGTCGGGACGCGCCAAGCCCCGCACGGCTACGCGCGGCCTCGAGCGGAAAGCTCATCATGATATCGGCGGCAGTGATCTCGTCACCGGCGAACCAGGGGCGATCGGCGAGTTCGCGCTCGACATAGTCCAGATGGACGTCGATCATTGGCTGGATACGCTTGGCGGCGGTCTTGCCCATCAGCGGGATGCGGTTGACGACGAGCATCACCAGCAGCGGCGGCATCATCGACCCTTCGGCATAATGGAGGAACTGGCGATAGCGCAGCACGTCGTCGCGATGTGCCGGCGGCCCGAGCCGTCCATCAGCCTTTTCGACGAGATACTCGCAGATCGCGCCGGTCTCGACGATCATCCTGCCATCGTCTTCCAACACCGGCGACTTGCCGAGCGGATGGACCTTGCGCAGCGCGGGCGGCGCCAGCATCGTCTTCGCATCGCGCTGGTAATGCTTGATGTCATAGGGCAACCCCAACTCCTCGAGCATCCAGAGGATGCGCTGCGAGCGCGAATTGTTGAGGTGATGGACGATGAGCGTCACGGCGTTCCTCCCTGTCCTGACTGTCCTTCAGGCAGGCTGGCACGACCATATCCACGCCGCGGCCGGAAAATCCACTGCCCCGTTCTGGACCCGGCTCGAGAGAAAGACCTCCAGGCGTTCCAGTCCGGCCTCGCGCGCCGCGCCGTCGAGGTCACGCAACTTGGACGCCGCCGGCCCTATACGGCGGAAGAAAGCGAGCGCATCGGCCGTCGGATCGTCCCCCTCGCCCGCCCGATAAACATAGTCGATCGGGGTCGGGCTGCCCTGCCAACCGGCCGATTGCAGGATCGTGGCGACATGATCGGGATCGGCGAACGCGAACGGCCCCGGCGCCGTGCCCGGCGCAGCGGGTGCACTGCCGGCGATCGCCGTTACGATGTCCGATGCCCATGGGTTGAGCGCGAAATCCCGGAAGCAGGAGAAGACCAGCCGGGCATCGGGCTTCGCCGCGGCGCGCAAGCGTCCGAACGCCGCCACGGGATCGTCGAAGAACATCACGCCATGGCGGGAGAAGAACAGGTCGACGGCGAGATCGCCGATATCGGTAGCGTCGCCGACGCGAAACCGCAGATTGGCATGACCCGCGCCCCGCATCCGCGCGGCTTCGACAAGGCTTTCAGACAGATCGATGCCGACGATCGTGAGGTCGGGGCGCGCCGACGCCAGCGCAATCGACGTTCCGCCGGCGCCGCAACCGATATCGACCGCCACGCCCCGCTCCGGCGAGGCGGCGAGAATGGCCGCGTCGAGATGGGGCGAAAGCCCGGCAAAGCTGAGATCGGTCCGGCGCCATTCGTCGGCCCAGGCATCCCCCACCGGCCCCGCCCAGTCATAGGATATGGTCACTCGCCGCTTCTCCTTTTCCCGGACCCGTCCCGCATGTCGTGACCCGCGCGTGACGGGACAAGAGCCGGACATACCGCTCATGTTGTTTGCGATCGCATCGCTTTCCCGGAAAACCGGTGACCACTTTGCGCGCGACGCTCAAGTCACCGAGTATGACAAACCGGCGCCGTGGAGTGTCGTGACGTGCCCGAATATGAAAGGCCCGCCGACGCGGGCGGGCCTTTCCGGGAATTGCGGCGGGGGGAGCGCCGCGGGGGTATGCCGGTAACGTGGCAGTCCATATTTGGTTGCGTCGCAGCAAAAAATATTTCGGTCGTCCGAAAATCAGACGTAAAATCAATATCAGGCGTCGTCGCCGCCATCGTCGTCGAGCCCGCCGACCATCATTTCCTCGGCGACCTGTTCGGTGCGATGGCGGATCGCCCGTTCGAGCCGGTCGGCGACGTCGGGATTCTCCTTGAGATAGTTCTTGGCGTTCTCGCGGCCCTGGCCGATGCGGATCGAGTCGTAGCTGAACCAGGCGCCCGATTTCTCTACCAGCCCGGCCTTGACGCCGAGATCGAGGATTTCGCCGATCTTGGAAATGCCCTCACCATACATGATGTCGAATTCGACCTGCTTGAACGGGGGGGCGACCTTGTTCTTGACGACCTTCACCCGCGTGGTGTTGCCGACAATGTCCTCGCGGTCCTTGATCTGGCCGGTGCGGCGGATGTCGAGGCGGACCGACGCATAGAATTTGAGCGCGTTGCCGCCGGTCGTGGTTTCCGGATTGCCGTACATCACGCCGATCTTCATGCGCAGCTGGTTGATGAAGATCACCATGCAGCGCGAGCGGCTGATCGACCCTGTCAGCTTGCGCAGCGACTGCGACATCAGGCGCGCCTGCAGGCCGACATGGCTATCGCCCATCTCGCCCTCGATCTCGGCGCGCGGCACCAGCGCGGCGACCGAGTCGACCACCAGCACGTCGATTGCGTTCGAGCGGACCAGAGTGTCGGTGATCTCCAGCGCCTGCTCCCCGGTATCGGGTTGCGAGACGATCAGTTCATCGATGTCGACGCCCAGTTTCTTGGCATAGACCGGGTCGAGCGCATGCTCTGCGTCGACGAACGCGGCGGTGCCACCGGCACGCTGCGCCTCGGCGATGACATGGAGCGCGAGCGTCGTCTTGCCCGAGCTTTCCGGCCCATAGACTTCGATCACGCGGCCGCGCGGCAGGCCGCCGACACCGAGCGCGATGTCGAGCCCCAGGCTGCCGGTCGAAATCGCCTCTACCTGCATCGCCTCCTTCGAGCCCAGCTTCATCGCCGAGCCCTTGCCGAACGCGCGATCGATCTGCGCGAGCGCGGCGTCGAGCGCCTTTTGACGTTCCGAATTTTGCGATGCCATGCCGTCGATAACCTTGAGAGAAGCCGTCATTGATGAGCCTCCGCGCTAGCCGGGTTGGCACCGGCGATCAATCGTGTTGGAGTGCATGTATCGTATTTGTTCTCATGGAACAATAGCGGAACATCAACTTTTTTACCGCCGGAATGAAGGTTTCCCGATAAGGCTTGCCCCTCCCCCGTTCCCGCTTCATGCTGCGCTGCATGACGACCGCGCTCGACACCTTCATCACCGGCCTGCCGAAGGCGGAGCTCCATTTGCATATCGAAGGCAGCCTGGAACCCGAGTTGATGTTCGCGCTCGCGGAGCGCAACAACATCGATATTCCGTTCACATCGGTCGACGAGGTCCGGGCGGCGTACAGCTTCTCGAACCTGCAGGATTTCCTCGATATCTATTATGCCGGTGCGAGCGTGCTCGTCACCGAGCAGGATTTCCGCGACCTCGCGCTTGCCTATTTCGACCGTGCCGCCGCCGACGGCGTGGTCCATGCCGAGATCTTCTTCGACCCCCAGACGCACACCGATCGCGGCATCGCCTTCGACACCGTGATAGCGGGCCTGCTCGCCGGCATGGCCGATGCCGAAGCGAAGCACGGCCTGACATCCAAGCTGATCCTCTGCTTCCTGCGACACCTGAGCGAGGAAGCGGCGTTCGACACGCTGGCCCAAGCCGAACCATGGCTCGACAAGATCGCCGGGGTGGGGCTCGATTCGTCCGAAGTCGGGCACCCGCCGGAGAAGTTCGCGCGCGTGTTCGCCGCGGCGCGGGAAAAAGGCCTCAAGCTCGTCGCGCATGCCGGCGAGGAAGGGCCGCCCGAGTACGTCCACCAGGCGCTCGACCTGCTCGCGATCGATCGGCTCGACCACGGCAATCGCAGCCTGGAGGATGCGGTCCTGACCGCGCGGCTCGCGCGGACCGGGATGACACTCACCGTCTGTCCGCTGTCCAACGTCAAATTGTGCAACGTCGCCTCGATGGAGATGCATCCGATCGACCGCATGCTCGACCTCGGCCTGCGGGCGACGGTCAATTCGGACGATCCCGCCTATTTCGGCGGCTATATCGGCGAGAATTACCGTCAGGCGGCCGCCGCGCGAGCTCTCGACAAGGACGCATTGGTGACGCTGGCCCGCAATTCGTTCCTCGGGTCGTTCCTGGGCGACGACGAGGTGGCGCGCCACACCGCCGCGCTCGACGCCTATGTCGCGGAGCATGGCTGATGCCGGTTTTCACGCCCATCCCGCATGAAGAATTCGAGGCGCAGGTGAAGGTGCTGGCCGCGGAGATCGCGCGCGACGGCTGGACGCCCAGCTTCATCATCGGGATCGGTCGCGGCGGGCTGGCACCGGCGGTCTATCTGAGCCACGCGACCGGCCTGCCCATGCTGTCGGTCGACCATTCCTCGCGCGTCGAGGATTTCTCCGACGCGCCGCTGATCCGGCTGGCGGCGCGGACGCGTGATGGCGAACGCCTGCTGTTCGTCGACGACATCAACGATTCGGGCGCGACGATCGGCAAGCTGCGCGCGGCGCTGGCCACTGCCGGCGCAGCGCGCGATCACGTGCGGTTCGCGACCCTGCTCGACAACAAGCGCTCACGCGAACAGGTCGATTACCGCGCCGAGGTCATCGACCGCAACGAGCGAAAGGATTGGTTCGTCTTCCCCTGGGAAGCGGTTGCGCCCCAAGCGTCGCTCGACGCCGACGCCGCCGACATGCCCGAGCGGATCGCCTGAACCCCTTAGGGTCGGGCGGTGCCGCTACACGAGCTTGTCAGCCCAGCGCCTCCAGCGCTCTTCCCACGCTTTCGATCGTATAAGGCTTCACCAGCCGCGGGCAGCCGGCATAGCGCGGCGTGGCTTCGACATCGCCGGTCGACAGCACGAAGGGAATACCCTTGGCCGACAGCGCATCCGCGACCGGCCAGCTCTTCTCGCCGCCCGACAGATTGACGTCGAGTATCGCCGCGTCGGGATGTTCCGCCTCGATCGCCGCAATCGCCGCCGTCACGCCGTCGCAGGTCGCGACGTGCGTCTTGCCAAGGGCGTCGAGAAAATCCTCGAGCATCATCGCGATGAGGGGTTCGTCCTCGACGATCAGGATGCGCTGAAGTGACGCCATGGTCCGCCCTTAATCCGCCTCGGGCCGCTTCGCCAACCCCGCTGACGCATGCCGGAGCAATTCGCTGACCGAAACCGCGCGATAGCCGCGTGCCTGCAGGCCGGTGAGGATCAGCGGCAGCGCCTCGCGCGCGATCCGCCGCGAAGAATACATCGCATGAATCAGGATGATCGAGCCGGGCTTCACCTGTGCGAGGACGCGGTCGGCATAGCTTCTGGCATCGCCGGCCTCGTCCGGATCGGCAATGTCCCAGGTGACCATGCGATAGCCGGTGCGCTCGACCGCGAGCGGAAGGCCGGTCAGTTTCTTGCCGTAGGGCGGCCGGAACAGGACGGGCGCGGCGCCCTGCGCGCGCAGCAAGGCGTCGGTACGGCGGATCTCGGCGACATAGGGTGCCGGGAACAGGCCCCACATCCGCGAATGCGAATAGCTGTGATTGCCGACTTCCTGCCCGGCGGCGAGCAGGCGGCGTACCTCGCCTGGGTGCTTCTCGACCTCCCCGCCGATCAGGAAGAAGGTGGCATGCGCGTCATAGCGGCGCAACGCGTCGAGGATAATCGTGACTCCCTCGGGTGTCGGACCGTCGTCGAAGCTCAGCGCGACCAGCCTGTCGCGCGTTTCGACATGGCAGATCGGACGCCCGATCAGTTGAAAGCAGAGCGCCCGGCTGACGAAGAATGCGGCAATGGCGATCGCCAACAGAAGGGCGATCGTCACCGCGAGGGCGAGTGCGCCGCGCCGGGATATACTCGCCTTCAAGCGTCGCCGTCGCCATTACCGAGAACGTCGCGTGCGGCTTCGGCAAGTTGCTGGACCGAAAAGGGCTTGGGCAGGAACGCGACATTGTCGAGATCGATCGACTTGCGCAGTTGCTCCTCGGCATAGCCCGACATGAACAGGATCGGCAGGTCGGGATAGCGTTCGCGCGCATGACGAACCATGGTCGGCCCGTCCATCGACGGCATCACGACGTCGGAAATGAGCAGATCGGGCTTCTCGCCCTTGGCCAGCAATTCGAGCGCGGCTTCGCCGTTCTCGGCCGTCAGGACGGTATAGCCCTGCCGTGCCAGTGCCCGCTGGGCGACCGCGCGGACCATGTCCTCGTCCTCGACCAACAGGATCGTGCCGGTCCCCCACAAGTCCGCGGGGCGGTCCCTGGCCGCGGTTTTTGCCGGTTTCGGTGTTTCGGCGGTGTGGACCGGAAAGAAGATCGAAAAGGTCGCGCCCTTGCCGGGCTTGGAGTCGGCGAAGATATAGCCGCCCGATTGCTTGACGATGCCGTACACGGTCGAGAGGCCGAGCCCGGTTCCCTTGCCGACTTCCTTGGTGGTGAAGAATGGCTCGAAGATCTTGCCCAATATCTCGGGGGGAATGCCGGTTCCGGTGTCGCTGATCTCCAGCGCGGAATAATCTGCGACCGGCAGGATGTCCGATCCCATCTTGCGTACTTCCCCCGCACTCACCGCGCGCGAGGTGATCGTAAGTGTCCCGCCGCCGGTCGGATCCTTGGCCAGCATCGCGTCGCGCGCATTGACCGCCAGATTGACCACCACCTGTTCGAGCTGGCCGGGATCGGCGCGAACCGGGCCGAGGTTGCGCCCATGGCGCACCTCCAGCTTCACCGTCTCGCCGAGCAGCCGCTTGAGCAGCTGCGATACCTCGGAGATTACGTCGGGCAATTGCAACACTTGCGGCCGCAAGGTCTGCTGGCGCGAAAAGGCGAGCAATTGGCGCGTCAGGCTGGCCGCGCGGTTCGAATTGGCCTTTATCTGCTGGATGTCGTCATAATCGCTGTCGCCGGGCGAATGGCGCATCAGCATCAAGTCGCAATGGCCGATGATCGCGGTCAGGATATTGTTGAAGTCGTGCGCGACGCCGCCGGCGAGCTGGCCGACCGCCTGCATCTTGGTCGCCTGGGCGACCTCGCGCTTGAGCCGCGTTTCCTCGCCATTGTCCTTGAGGCTGAGCAGGACGGCGGCGTCGCCGAGCCCGCGCGCCCCGGCGATGGTCAGCGCGACCGGTTCGTCGGGATGATCCTTGAGCCGGATCGCCATGTCCATCGAGTGGGTAGCGCCATTGGCAAACCGCCTGATCGCATCGGCCACCGCACCCTTGTCCTCGCGCACCACGAGATCGCCGGGATAGAGCGGCGGCTGCGCCTGGTCGACTTGCGCTGCGCGGACGAACGGATCGTTCATCTGGACGAAGCGCCCGTCGCGATCGACCAGGGCCAGGCCGACCGGCAGCAGCGAAATCAGGCTCTTGACGTGGGCGGCAGCCGATCCGCCGATCGCCGGCTGTCCGTCATCTTCCTCGTCGAGCAGCGCGACCAGGATCGGGGCGTCCTCGCCATCGAGAAACGGGATCTGCAGGATGCGCAGCGGCGCGCCGCGCGGACCTTCGCGTTCGAACCGCACCTGCCCCTTGTCGTCGGCGATCAGGAAACGCGCGAAGTCGCGGCCGACCACCACGCTTTCCTCATGCCCCATGGCACGTTCGCGCAGCACGCGATTGGCGGCCAGCAGGCGGCCATCGGGGGCGATCAGCGCGGCCATGATGCCCGCTGCGGCCAGCCGGTCGCCGGTCGGCCCGGCAATCAGCGACTGGACGTTGGTCGCGAGATCGAGACCCTGCGCCTCGTGGAAGCGCCAGACGAGCATGTCATCGCCCTCGCCCGCGCGCTCGATCGCCACCGCCATCGGATGGCCGCGCGCGCTGACCCGTTCGATTTCCGCCGATCCGTCGCGCCACGCGGCGCGCCCCGCCGTGGCCAGCTCGCCGGCGCCATTATCGTCGAGCGGCAGACCCGGCGGCGTCGGATAGCCACCGAACCGCGCGCGATACCGTTCGTTGGCGCAGATCAGCCGCCCGGCGCGATCCGTCACCGCGATCGCGTCCTCGCTCGCAGCGGCCAGCGTCCGCGCGACGCTCCAATCGGTTTCGGCCGCCGCGTCGGCCGATGCCGGGACGAACCGCGACCAGACGAACACCGTGGCCACGATCAGCAACATGGCGCCAGCAAATCCGCCAGCAATCGCGATGTCGTGGAGGACCAGCAGCCCGATCGCCGCGGCAGCAACGCCGCACAATGTGGCGACGATCAGGGCCTGGCGCTGGCCGGGCGCTAGCAAATCGCTGGGGACGGATCGGGAAGCCATCGGCTCCTTTGTGGCGCCCTTGCCGGGGAGGTCAAGCGGGCGTCCGGGAGGCCCGGCCGCAAATCGCCAACTATTTGTCGTCGGTCGGCGCCGGTGTCGGCGAAGCGCCGCCGCTCGGCGTGTTGCGCTTGGGTACAGAGAACACCCCGGTGACACGGCCGCCCGACTTGGTCGTGCCGAGTTTCGAGCCCCCGCCGTCGAGCGACGCCGCGTTGTTGTTGAGATTGATCACCAGCCGGCCGCCGCGCACGGTGTTGACGCCACGATTGAGCACGACATTGCCGATCATCGTGATCGTACGCTTGTTGAGGTCGTAGATCGCATAGGAGCCGGTGGCGTTCTCATCCGGCCGGGTAACGACGACGTTACCGGACGCGCGAATCTGCGAAATCTCCGGCGGCGACCCGCCCGAATCGACGATACTGGACGAATAGAGCACTTCCGCACGGTCGGACGTGACGGTCATCGTTCCCTGCCGCGCGCGGACCCTGCCCTGGAACAAGGCGCGCTGCGTCTTGTCCTGGATCTCGATATGATCGGCGTCGACGCTGACCGTCTCGCTCGCGCCCGATTGCACCGCGGCGGCGCGCACGCCGATCAGAGTCGTTGCCGCGCAAGCAAGCAGAATGAACGTGGTACGCCGGGTCGCCATCAAAATTGCCTACAACAAGGTTTCGCGTGTTGAAAGGACCCAACCACACCTAATCCGAACCGGCGATTTACCGGCCGCGAAAAACGCCGCCGACGGGCCCTGACCCATCGGCGGCGGCGTGAGCTGCCTGATACCTTTCCTTACCAGATGCGGACGCGATCCGCCGGCGCCAGGTACAGTTTCTGCCCCGGCTGGACTTTGAACGCGGCGTACCAAGGGTCCATGTTGCGAACGATGCTGGCGCGCGCCTCCGACGGAGCGTGCGGGTCGGTGCGCAGCCGCTTGAGCAATTCCGGCTCGCGATAGCTGCGCCGCCATACCTGCGCCCAGCCGAGATAGAAGCGCTGGTCGCCGGTATAACCACCGATGACCGGTGCCGGCTTACCGCCGAGCGAGCGGATATAGGCATCGTGCGCGACGGTCAGACCCGCGAGATCGGCGACGTTCTCGCCAAGCGTGAGCTTGCCCTGGACGTGCTGGCCGGGCAGCGGTTCGTATTTGTCATATTCGGCGACGAGCTTGTCGGTCCGCGCCTTGAACGCCGCGACATCGGCCGGCGTCCACCAGTCGGTGAGCTGGCCGTTCTTGTCGTACTTGGCGCCCTGGTCGTCGAAATGGTGGCTCATTTCGTGGCCGATGACGGCGCCGATCCCGCCATAATTGACCGCGGCGTCGGCATTCGGGTCGAAGAAGGGCGGCTGCAGGATCGCAGCCGGGAAGACGATCTCGACCATGCCGAAATTGGCATAGGCGTTCACTTCCATCGGGGTCATGCCCCATTCCCAGCGCTGCAACGGCTTGCCGAGATGCGCGATATTGTCGTGGCGGGCCCATTCGTTGGCGCGCCATTCGTTGCCGAACGCGTCGCCCTTTTCGATCTTGAGCGCGCTGTAATCGTGCCATTGCGACGGGTAGCCGATCTTCGGACGGAAGGCGGCGAGCTTCTCGTGCGCCTTGACCTTGGTCGCGGCCGACATCCAGTCGAGCTTGTCGATCCGCGCATTCATCGCGGCGATGATGTTCTTGACCAGTTTGTCCGCCGCTGCCTTGGTCTCCGGCGGGAAATATTGCTGGACGTAGATCTTGGAGACGTCATCCTCGAGCGCGTTGGTGGTGAACTCCACCCCCCGCTTCCAGCGCGCTTCCTGCTCGGGCGTGCCCGACAGCGTCTTGCCGTAAAAGTCGAAATTCTCCTCGTCGAACGCCTTGGGCAGGACGTCGGCGTAATTGTCGAGGCTCCGCAGGATCAGTTGATCCTGCAGCACCGTCATCGGCGCGTCGGATACCAGCTTGACGATGCCCGTGATGGCCGACGGCTGCGCGACCAACAACGTGTCGACCGGGGCGCCGATGTCCTTGAAATAGGTCGGGAAGTCGAACCCCGGCGCTTTCGCCTCGAGATCAGCGACGGTCATCTTGTTGTAGCGCTTGTTGGCGTCGCGGCTGTCGATCCGCGACCAGCTCACTGCTGCGATCTGGGTCTCGAAATCGACCAGCGCCTTGGCCCGCTCCCCTGCATTCGCCTCGCCGGCCAGCGTCAGCATCTTGGCGATATGCGTTTGATAGGCTGCCTTGGCGTCGGCGAACTTGGGATCGCTGTAATAATCGCGGTCGGGCAGCCCGAGGCCGCCTTGGCGCAACCCGAGAATATAGGTCTCGGGCGCCTTATCGTCCTGGCCGACGCCGGCACCGAAGGGCCCGCCTATGCCCCCCAGCGACGCCTGGGCAAGCAACGCCGGATAACCGGCCTTGTCGGTCGACTTGATGCGGTCGAGCCATGGTTTGATCGGGGTCAGGCCCTTGGCATCGATCGCCGCGGTGTCGAGGAACGTCGCATAGGCCGTTCCGATCTTCGAATTGGGATCGGTCGCGGCCTTTTCGAGAATGCCCTTCGTGCGCGATTCGGACAGGTCAGCGAGCAGATTGAACGAACCGTAGTTCGACTTGTCGGCGGGGATCTTGGTGTTTTTCGCCCAGGTGCCATTCGCATAAAAGTAGAAGCTGTCGCCAGGCGCGACCGACTTGTCCATGCCGGCTTCGTCCATGCCGAAACGGCCATAGGTCGGCTTGCCGGTCGGCGCCGCCACGGTCTGCTGTGCCAGCGCGGCGGCGCCGAGCGCCGTCGCCGCGAGAAGTGCGAACGCGAAGGGTTTCATCTTGGGGAAGATCCTTTCCGAAGCCGGGAGCGCATGGTCGCGTGGCAAGCCGAAGCCCCGCACTCCCCCGATGGTGACGGCGTGTTTTAGCCCGGTGACACGCTCAGTCAATCGCAGGTCGGCAATCCGAAAGGATCCGGAAACCGCGTGTCAGCCGTGATCGCGCAGGATCCGGCCGGCCTCTCGCTTCCAGTCGCGTTCCTTGATGTGCTCGCGTTTGTCGTGCGCCTTGCGGCCCTTCGCCAGCGCGAGTTCGACCTTGGCGCGCCCGCGCGCGTTGAAATAGACGGTCAGCGGCACCAGCGTCATGCCCTCGCGCGCGACCGCGCCGTGGAGCTTGTTGATCTCGCGCGCATGGAGCAGCAATTTGCGCGGCCGCTTCGGTTCGTGGTTGAAGCGGTTGCCGTGGCTGAATTCGGGAATGTTAGAATTGACCAGCCATACGCCGCCGTCCGCCGATACTTCGGCATAGCTTTCGGCGATCGAGCCCTCTCCGAAGCGCAGGCTCTTCACTTCGGTCCCGGTCAGCGCGATCCCCGCCTCGAAGGTCTGGTCGATGGCATAGTCGAACCGCGCGCGCCGGTTCTCGGCGACGATTTTCTTCTTGTCGAACGTGGCGGGCTTGGGACGAGGCATGGGCCGGGCGATGTAGGCGTCCCGGCGCGCGAAGGGAAGCGCCCTAGTGTGGTGGATTAGAAATACGCTTGATCGTTGCGGCGCAGCCTGGGGCGTATTTCGAATCCATAAACCGGACTAGCGAAAAGGCGGATTCAGCGGATCGTCGCCGAACCGGTTGGGGCCGACCGTGCCGGGGAGCACGAGCAGGACGATCATCATGACCAGGATGGCGAAGCCGAGCAGGTTGACGAGCGACATCAGCGACATCGACTGCATGGCCTGCTGAAAGGCGGGATTGGCCATGTCGGGCGGGCTTCTCGGCTTCATCGACGCCACGAGCGTGAAGTAGCGGGGGAAGAACGAGAGCATGAAGACCGGCGAAACGACTTGCATCGCGTAATAAGGCAGCGCCCACCAGCCGCTGCGATTGCTGTCGTGGAGCCGGCGGACCACCGCCGCCGCACTCAGGACGAAGAACAGCGCCGCGGCCACGACGGTCATCGTGATCATGTTCTGCATCATCGGCACCATCAATTGCATCATTGCCTGCGGATCGTTGTTGAACCGATGCGGGTCGTGTTGCAGCGCCGGCATCATCTGATCGAACCACGAGGTCATGATCGGAATCATCGCGATCACCATGATCACCAACTGGACGATGTACACGATCAGGATCCACAGCCAGAACGGCTGCCGGTTCTCTCGGCCCTGAAAGTCGATCAGACCGGTCAGGTGGCGTGTCAGCAGGTTCATGGCGGCTCCCCGTGCAGGTGCAGCTTGCAGCCTATTCACCGAGCGAGCCTATGGAAAGCCTCAGACGCACATCATCCGAGGCGGCGCGCAGGACGCTTCGAATCCCGCAACCGCAAGCGCCGCTCCGGCGCGGTCAAAATCCCGCAACCCGCATCGCCGCATCGACCGCCGCGCGGCTCGCTTCGGACGCTTCGGTCATCGGCAGGCGGAGGTGCATCGGCCAGTCCGGCTTGATCTTGCTCATCGCATATTTGACCGGGCCCGGCGACGCGTCGGTGAACATGGCAACGTGGAGCGGATAAAGGCGGTCCTGCAATTCCAGCGCCTTTGCCTGGTCGCCCGCTGCCCAGGCCGCCTGGAAGTCTGCGCACAGGCGCGGGGCCACGTTGGCGGTGACCGAGATGCAGCCGATCCCGCCCATCGCGTTGAACGCCAGCGCGGTTTCGTCATTGCCCGAAAGCTGTGCGAACCCCTCGCCACAGCCGAGCCGCTGTTCGGTCACGCGGCCGAGATTGCCGGTCGCGTCCTTCACGCCGATGAAGATCTCCGGGAATGCCTTGACGATCCGCGCCATGGTAGCCGGCTGGATATCGGTCACGGTCCGGCCGGGGACGTTGTACAGGATGATAGGAAGCGGCGTTTCGTGCGCGATGGCCTCGAAATGGCGGAAGATGCCTTCCTGGCTCGGGCGGTTGTAATAAGGCGGCACCATCAGCGCGGCGTCGGCGCCCGCGGCCTTGGCCGCATGAACGTTGGCGATCGCGACACGGGTGTCGTTCGATCCCGCGCCCGCCAGCACCGGCACGCGGCGGTTGGTCTGTTCGACGCAGACGCGCACGGCGTAGAAATGTTCTTCGGCCGTCAATGTCGCCGCTTCGCCGGTGGTGCCGACCGGGACGAGCCCGGCCGAGCCCTCCCCGATTTGCCATTCGACGAGCTCGCGATAGGCGTCCTCGGCAAAGCTGCCGTCCGCCTCGAACGGCGTAACCAACGCCGGGATCGATCCCGAAAACATGTTTAAACGCTCCCGCGCAGCGGCAATCCGCCGATTTTTCGTGTTTTTATATCCTGACAGATAGGGCGCAAAGGCATATCCTGTCCACATGCTTGCGCCGTGGTTCAAGAGTGGGATCGCCGCCGTCACCCTGTCGGGGATGGCGGCGACGGGTATGGCGTTCCAGGACCAGCTCGAATGGGCCAAGTCGAAACTGATGGGCGCGCCGAGTGCCGATCCGAAGTCGGTCACCGCCTTGTCCGCCGCGATCACCGAATGGCGCTCGCTCCGGCAGACCAACAATGCGCCGTTCGAAAGCTATGCGCGATTCATGCTCGCGCATCCGGGCTGGCCCGATGACGTCCAGATGCGCCGGGCCGCCGAAGCGGCACTCGCCAATCCCGGCTGGTCTCCCACGACCGCCGTCGCCTTTTTCCGCCGCTATCCGCCGCAAACGGGTGCCGCATGGGTGAGGTTCGCCGACGCGCTGACCGCGACCGGGGCGATGGACGAGGCGCGGACCGCCGCGCGCAACGCGTGGATTCAAGGCGCGTTGCCGACCGATGACGAAAGCAAGGTGCTGGCGACCTGGCCCGACGCCCTGACGCCCGCCGATCAGGATGCCCGGATGGACCGGTTGTTGTGGCAGGGGCAGACCAGCGCCGCGGCGCGCCAATTGCCGCTCACCAGCGCGGCCAAGCGCCCGCTCTTTGCCGCGCGGCTCGCGTTTCGCACCAACGCCACCGATGCGGGAAGTGCCGACGCGATCGGCGCCGGGGACCCCGGGTACCTCGCCGACAAGGCAATCTGGCTGACCAATTCGGGTGCGGCCGGATCTGCCCGCGCGTTGCTCGCCCGGCCGCACAATTTCACCAGTCAACCGACCGACGTCGATCGCTGGTACGACCTGTTGCTGCGCAATGCGAAGGCGGCGATCGCGGCGGGCGAGTATTCGACCGCGTACAATATCGCCAGCCAGGTCGACGATGCCTATCCGGCCGGCACCGACATCGCCCTGCGCCCCTATGGCGAGCGCGACGCCTATACCGATCTCGTCTGGCTAGCCGGCCAGACCGCGATGAAGCGGCTCGGCCGTCCGGCCGACGCGGTTGGCATGTTCGTCCGCTATACCGGCGGATCGCGATCGACGGCGCTCAAGTCGAAGGGATTCTATTGGGCCGGCCGCGCCGCCGAAGCCGCGGGGAACAAGGAAGAAGCGACCCGCGACCTGACCGAGGCATCGCGGTTCGGCGATCAGTTCTACGGTCAACTCGCGACCGAGCGACTGGACCAGCCGCTGCTTCCGCCTGCCGATCCCGCCCCCACCAAGGTGATCCCGGCGGCACGCTCGGCATTCTACAATAACGAAGTGGTGCGCGCCGCCCAGTATCTGGGAACGATCGGCGATCATGAGGACCAGAGCATCTTCCTGCGCCAGATCGCCAATCTGGCAACGACCGTCGACGACCATGTGCTGGCGGACGAACTGGCCCGGACGCTGAGCCGCCCCGACCTGTCGGTGATGGTCGGCCGCAGCGCGCTGCTCAACGGCGTCACCGACTATTCGCGATCGGGCTTTCCCACGGTCAACATTCCAGCAGCATCGTCCTCGAGCTGGACGATCGCGCACGCCATCATGCGCCAGGAAAGCCAGTTCGACCGATCGCTGATCAGCCGGGCCGGCGCGCGCGGCATGATGCAGCTGATGAACGGCACCGCGCGCGAACAGGCCGGCAAGCTCGGCCTCGCCTGGGATCAGGGGATGCTGCTGTCGAGCACCGATTACAACATCCAGCTCGGCACCGCCTATTTCCAGCGGTTGTATAATCAATATGGCAGCTATCCGCTGGCCATCGCCGCCTATAATGCGGGCGCGGGCAACGTGAACAAATGGCTCGCCGCGAACGGCGATCCGCGCACCGGGGCGGTCGACTGGATCGACTGGATCGAGGCGATCCCGTTCGACGAGACCAAGCGCTACGTTCAGCACGTGCTGGAGAATGCGGTTGTCTACGACCTGATCGATCCGCAGCACGCGCTGTCGACCGGCAAGGCCCGGCTGAGCTGGTATATCGGCAACAAGCGGCCGGGCTGACGGGACCCGCCTCTCCCCGCGCATGGGCCCTTCCGTCGTGCCAGCGAAAGCTGGCATCTCGAGCTGCAATGCGATGCCTCACGATATCCCGGCTTTCGCTGGGATGAGGGAACCGGCTATCGAGGCGAAGTGACTGACCGCCCGAACTACATCACCCCCGCCGGCTATGCCGCGCTTCGCGCCGAATACGACCAGTTGTTCGCCGACGAGCGCCCGAAGCTTGTCGATACGATCGCCTGGGCGGCGGGCAACGGCGATCGCTCCGAGAACGGCGACTATATCTACGGCCGCAAGAGGCTGCGCGAAATCGATCGCCGGCTCGGCTGGCTGTCGAAGCGGATGAAGGCGGCAAAGGTCGTCGATCCGGCGCAGCAACCCGACCAAAACCGTGCGTGGTTCGGTTGCACGATCACCATCGCCGATGAAGACGACAACCACCGCACCGTGACCTTGGTCGGCGATGACGAAGCCGATGCCGGCAAGGGACTTGTCGGTTGGAACGCCCCCCTTGCCCGCGCCTTGCGCGGCAGCGCGGTTGGCGACCTGCGCCGGGTGACCTTGCCGGCGGGCGAAAAGGACTATGAAGTGATGGAGATCAGCTACCCCGGCCGGTAACGCATCGTTTCCGCGACTTGGCTGGTGGCACCTCGCCGGCGCTCCTAGATCGATGGCGTAACGAACAGGAGGTCCCATGCCCATTCCAGCCAGCTGGTCGCCCCAGCTCCAGTCGCTGCTCCGCATCGTCGCAGCACTCGGTTTCATGCAGCACGGCGTTTCGAAATATTTCGGCATTCCGCCGTTTCCGATGCCGCTCAATCCCCTTCTCTACACCGCCGGCGCCCTCGAACTGGTCGGTGGCGGCCTGCTGCTGGTCGGTCTGTTCACCAGGCCGGTCGCGTTCATTTTGTCGGGCATGATGGCCGTCGCCTATTTCATGGTGCACGCCCCCAAGAGCATCTTTCCGGTCGAAAACGGCGGCGAGCCCGCAATGCTCTATGCCTTCATTTTCCTGTTCTTCACCGCGGCCGGCGCGGGCCGCTGGAGCGTGGATGCGCTGCGGACCAAAGCGACGGCGTGATCGGTTGACCGATACGGGCGCGATTGCGCTGGCCGCATCGCGCCCGCTATCACCATGCGATGACCGACGAGACCCAGGCCCGCAACATCGCGCTGCTGATCGATGCCGATAATGCCTCCGCGGCGACGCTCGATCCCGTGCTGACGATCCTGGCCGAGCTCGGCACGGTCAACATTCGCCGCGTCTACGGCAATTGGTCCAAGCCCGCCCTTAAAAGCTGGCGGGACCAGACCGTCCGCTACGGTATCGAGCCGCAGCAGCAATTCGACCTGACCAAGGGCAAGAACGCCACCGACATGAAGATGACGATCGACGCGATGGACCTGCTCTATCGCGGCCGCGTCCATGGCTTCGGCATCATGTCGTCCGATTCCGATTTCATGCCGCTCGCGATGCGGATTCGCCAGGACGGCCTCCCGGTCTACGGGTTCGGCACGTCCAAGACGCCCGAGGCGTTCAAGCAGGCCTGCACGCGGTTCATCGACGTGACCGCGCTGCACCCCGCTCCGGCGCCGGAAACGGGCAACGGCAATGGCAAGTCCGACGTCGACCCCGAGCTTCTGAAGCTGCTGGTTGACGCCTATGATGCGGTCAAACGCGACGAGCGTGGGTTCGTCAACCTGTCAGAACTCGGCGAACGCGCCGGCAACCGGTCGAGCTTCGACGCGCGCAATTACGGATACCGGCGCCTGTCCGACCTGATCGAAGCGGTACCGAACTTCCAGACCGAGCGCCGCGAAGGCGGGCGCATCTTCGTCAAGCGGGTGCGCTAGGACAGCCACCCGCCTCACGGATCATCGAGCCCAGTTCCCCGGCCAACACCGTTCGGGCGACCTTGTTGTCGAGGTGATCGAGGTCCCGCAGCGTGCGCCCTTTCCCCAGACGCTGCATGATGCGGTAGCCGACATAATAACCCCAGCGCGCGGGATAGACTCTGGCGGGGTCGGCGCGGCCGTAGAAGTAGCGGCCATATACTTTCTGATCGGTCGACGTGAGATCGCGCTGCACCTGACACAAGGCGTTGCGCCAATCGGCATCGACGCCGGCCCTGATCGGTGCCGGTTGATCGAGCATCAGCAGATGATCGTCGGCGCCCGGGTTCATCACCGATGCCGCGTAGGTAGCAAGCCCTTCCTGCCACAGCGAGCACCACATCGCATCGCAATCCTTGAACCAGTGCGCGTTCTCGACATGAAACATCTCGTGATCGAGAAACGGACCGATATCCCGGCTGTCGTGAATCCGGGCAATGACGTCGGCACCGAAGATCATGACGTTCCTGCCCCGGATCGTCCGCGTGCCGCCGTCCATCTGACCGAGCGAGTGGACGAACCAGACCGGCAATGTCGGACGAAATCCTGGAAATTGTGCGCGGAAATGACGAATTCCGGCGGCGTAGGCGCGCGGAAAGTCGCGTTCGACCCGTTCGTAGCGAGCGCGGATATCGGGAAAATCCTGGAGCGCCCTCGCAATATTCGCGTCGTATTGCGCATCTGTCATGCCGTCGGATGGCTCGTAGAAGCCGGGGAACAAGGCATCGAAGCGCTGGCGGAACAGCGCCACGCGCCGTGCTTCCGGCACGGCCCGCGTTTCGTCGTAGAACCGAACGAACTCGCCGGTCAGCGACCGATAGGCAGGCTGAGCCGATCTTCTGGTTGCGCCCGTCGTCAGCAGTGCCGCGATCGCCATGGCCGCAAGCGCGATTTTCCTCATCCCCTCACCTCCGAGCAATCCCCGCCGAGATACGATCGAACGTCGCCGACGTCGATCTCGCGCAAGCGCCGGTCGGCTTTGTCGACCAGAAAGGTGATCGTCATGTCCGACCGCGTCCTGACCGTGACTACCCATGCGTCGCGGTCGGCGCCGCCGCTCTCGACCGACCGCGATCCCGAAACGTCCACGCGAGCGGTCGCCGGTCCACGGTCGAAATGAAAGATCGGGATAGCGAAATGGGCGCCTTCTGCGAGCGGCAGGGCGGCCACCACGAAGTCCAGACTCTCGTCGTCCCAGGCGGGCGGGTCGAACGGCCGGGTCGCGGTCACGGTCGGACCGGCGTCTCGGTATATCCTGCCTCTCGCCGTGCCGCGGCCATAGCGTACGAGCAATTGAGTCCGGCCGTCCGTCTCGTCGCGGGCCTCGATCGGCTGCAGATCCCCGCGCGTCAGGATGAGCGTCGATGTCAGCAGTGGTCCGCCATTGAAGCGCGAGGCGATCCGGATCCTGATCCTGTCGCGGCCGATCCGCTCGACCCGGCGCAGCACCTCGCCAACGGGCGACGAGCCACCAGCAAGCGTCGACGTGATGTAGCAACTGTCGCCGATGAAAAGGCGAGACCCGTCGATCGCCGGCGCGGCCGGCAGCAGCTGGAGCAGTGCAAGGATTGCGATCACTATCCGGCATCCTCCTGACTCCGCGTCATCTTCCTAGCGGCAGCGATCGGTTCGGCGCAAATCCGTGCCAGTCGCCGCCGGAGTGCCCCGCCGCTGCGCCAGGCCGTGAACCGAAAATGCTCCGGTCCGATCCGGCCGATGATAGACAAAGGGCGATCGGCGGAGGCTCAACTCCGCGGTCGGGTCAAAGGGTTGTAGTCTATGGGGATAATGCAGCGGGTCGTGGTGTCCGGGAAGGTCCACCAGGTCGGCTTCAGGGATTTCACCATCCGCAAGGCAAATGCGCTGGGGGTCACCGGCTGGGTGCGCAACCGCACCGACGGTACGGTCGAGATATTGGCATCCGGGGAGGAGGATGCGGTCGCCTCCCTCGTCGAGGCGTGCCGCGCTGGCCCGCCGCTCGCGCGGGTGGACCATGTCGAGGCCTATGTCGAGGCGGGCCAGCCGGTGAAGGGCTTCACCAAGCGCTTCACCACCTAACGGCCTGACGCCCCCCTTTGTCAGGCCGGGGAAAGGCGCCGCCGACGGCGTGGCGGCGGCGCCTTTCTTCCTTGCCGGTCACTGCGTCAGCTTCTTGCACGCCAACGGCGTAGGATTGCCCACAGCGTCGCAGGCGGCGGCGTTGCACCACTTTATTGCCTCGGGGATAGTTGACTTCCTCCACGCGACAGACGCTCTATGAACGTGTCCATTTCCTGAGCAATGCCAACCGCGCGACCGGATTCAGCAAGAGCGATCATGGCAAAGGCTATGGCGTCGGTTTGCCTGTCCTGCCACTCACGAATGAACGCCAGTGCGCGAGCTGCACGCGCAGGGCTTGCCTCAAACCCAGAAAGTCGTTCCCGATAAGATGCGAACTCATCGGGCGACATTACTAGCAATGGCGCACCGGGCGCTACCTGTCGCTCCAGCGAAGGCCTGCCATGTTTCACAAACATATCGGCAGCGTTTACTGCCGCGGCGACCATCGACGCGGAATCTCCGCAATAATCCCACCACTTGTCTTCGCCGTCTGCAGATAAGCGACGCCGGAACTCACATTCATATTCTTTCAGTTTCCTCGGATCATCCTTTATGAGGGGTAACGGATGAATTCCAAGATTGATCGCGAATCTGCCGCCGGCCATCGAGCCCTGCACGTTCACGACAAGCACAAAGATATCAGTAGTTCGCCAAAAATTGCGCCCTGATCCCTTAAAGCCGGCCGCGCGAACGGTCGGCGCGAAATGAACGCGCAACGCGTGGTCAATTGAGCAACTACCGGAGGTGCGCGCGTCCCCCTCCCCTATTCGATTAACGGGTGAGCTTCTTGTACGCCAACCGCGTCGGACGGTCCGCAGCATCTCCCAAACGCCGCCTTTTGTCTTCCTCATACGCCTCGAAATTGCCTTCGAACCACTCGACATGGCTGTCGCCCTCGAATGCCAGGATATGCGTCGCGAGGCGATCGAGGAAGAAGCGGTCGTGGCTGATCACCACGGCACAGCCGGCGAAATTCTCGATCGCCTCTTCGAGCGCGCCCAGGGTTTCGACGTCGAGGTCGTTGGTCGGCTCGTCGAGCAGCAGCACGTTGCCGCCGCGCTTCAGCATCTTGGCAATGTTGACGCGGTTGCGCTCGCCGCCCGACAGCTTGCCGACATTCTTCTGCTGGTCGGCGCCCTTGAAGTTGAACGCGCCGACATAGGCGCGGGTCGACTGGTCGTGACCATTGACCTTCATATAGTCGAGCCCGTCGGAGATTTCCTGCCAGACGTTCTTGCTGTCGTCGAGGTGATCGCGGCTCTGGTCGACATAGCCGAGGCGGACGGTGGTCCCGACCTCGATGGTGCCGGCATCGGGCTTTTCCGCTCCGGTGATCAGCTTGAACAAGGTCGACTTGCCCGCGCCGTTCGGCCCGATCACGCCGACGATGCCGCCGGCCGGCAACGTGAACGACAGGTTCTCGAACAGCAATTTGTCGCCATACGATTTGGACAGGTTCTCGACCTCGATCACCTTGCCGCCGAGGCGCTCGGGCACCTGGATGACGATCTGCGCCTTGCCCGGGGTGCGGTTCTGTTGCGCCTCAACGAGCTGCTCGAACTTGGCGATACGCGCCTTGGACTTGGTCTGGCGCGCCTTGGCGCCCTGCCGGATCCATTCGAGCTCGTCCTTGATCGCTTTCTGACGCCCGGACTCCTCGCGCTCCTCCTGCTCGAGGCGCTTGGACTTCTTCTCGAGATAGGTCGAATAATTGCCTTCGTAGGGGAAGTACTTGCCGCGGTCGATCTCGAGGATCCAGCCGACGACATTATCGAGGAAATAGCGGTCGTGGGTGATCATCAGCACCGCGCCGGCATATTCCTTGAGATGATTTTCCAGCCACTCGACGCTTTCGGCATCGAGGTGGTTGGTCGGTTCGTCGAGCAGCAGGATCGACGGCTTCTGGATGAGGAGCCGCGTGAGCGCGACGCGGCGCTTCTCACCGCCCGACAGATTGGCGACCGGCGAGTCCGACGGCGGACAGCGCAGGGCTTCCATTGCCAGCTCGAGCTGACTGTCGAGCGTCCAGCCGTCGACCGCGTCGATCTTGCCCTGGAGCTCGCCCATTTCCTCCATCAGCGCGTCGAAGTCGGTGTCGTCCTTGGGATCGCCCATCTCGGCCGAGATCGCATTGAAACGGTCGACCATGTCGGCGACGTCGCGCGCGCCGTCCTTGACGTTCTCGAGCACCGACTTGTCGGGATCGAGCTCGGGCTCCTGCGGCAGATAGCCGACGGTGATGTTCTCGCCCGGCCACGCCTCGCCCGAGAAATCCTGGTCGATACCCGCCATGATCTTCATCAGCGTCGACTTGCCGGCGCCGTTCGGGCCAACGATGCCGATCTTGGCGCCATGGTAGAATTGCAGGTTGATGTTGTTGAGCACCGGCTTCGGAGCGCCGGGGAAGGTCTTGGTCATGTCCTTCATGACAAAAGCGTATTGGGCGGCCATGGCGGCGCGTTGCTCCGTGGTTTGAAATTGCCGGGAAAGTCAGGCGGGCAGATAGCGATTGGCCGGCGGATTGGAAAGCCCCGGCGGCTTGCTCGACCCGGGGTGTTGGTCCTAAGCAACACACCCTTCCCCATCGCCGTCCGGCGTGCGGGCTCCGTTCGTCACAGGAGATCCAATCGATGCGCTTGCCGCTGATGCTGTCCGCCGCGACCCTTGTCCTCTCGATCCCAGCGCTGGGAATAGCCCAGAGCACGGCTCCCGATTCCGTCAGGGTCGATCCGGCCGTCGGCAAGGCGCGCGACGATGCGCTGGCCAACGACAAGGTGGCCTGGGACATCGTCGAGGATTTGACCACAGAGGTCGGCCAGCGCCTCGCCGCTACCGCAGCCGAAGCGCGCGCCCGGGACTGGGCCGTAATCCGGTTGAAGAAGCTCGGCTTCCAGAACGTTCATGTCGAAACCTTCAAGATGCCGGTCTGGATCCGCGGCGAGGAAAAGGCGGAGATCGTCGGGCCCTACCCGCAGAAACTGGTGATCACGGCACTCGGCCGGTCGGGCGCGACCCCGCCCGAAGGGATCACCGCGCCGGTCGTCTATTTCCCGACCCTGGCGGATTTGATGGCGGCACCCGACGGGAGCCTCAAAGGCAAGATCGCGTTCATCTCGAACCAGATGGCGGCGACGCA
Source organism: uncultured Stakelama sp. (assembly GCA_964521615.1). GTDB lineage: Bacteria > Pseudomonadota > Alphaproteobacteria > Sphingomonadales > Sphingomonadaceae > Sphingomonas. Next base: position 133,441 of record CAZFTL010000002.1, read on the forward strand.
GGACGGGAGCGGGTACGGCGCCTATGGTGGTGCGCGCTTCATCGGCCCCAACATCGCGGCGAAAAAGGGAGCGGTCGCCGCCGTGATTCGCTCGATCGGCAGCGACAAGGGGCGCTGGCCGCATACCGGCGGGACCAATTGGCAGTCCGGCGTCGCGCCGATTCCGGCGGGCGCGCTCTCCGTCGCGGACGCCGAGCAGCTCGAACGCATCTTCGCACGGACGAATGCGGTGACGATGAAGCTGGTACTGACTCCGCAAACGCTACCGGAGGGGGAATCGGGCAATGTCGTGGCCGAGGTGCCCGGGACCGATCCCAAGGCGGGCGTGGTGCTGATCGGCGGGCATCTCGACAGCTGGGATCTCGCCACCGGCGCGATCGACGACGGCGCGGGCGTCGCGATCACTACCGCCGCGGCCAAGCGCCTGCTCGATGGCCCGCGTCCGCGCCGTACCATCCGAGTGGTCTGGTTCGGCGCCGAGGAACCGGGCGGCTATGGCGGCGCGGCCTATGCCAAGGCCCATGCCGGCGAGAAATTCGCGCTGGCGAGCGAATCGGATTTCGGTGCCGACAATGTGTGGCGTTTCGAGACCAACCTGCCCGATAGCGCCAAGGCGGTCGGCGACCGGCTCGGCGTTGCGCTGGCGCCCCTCGGCATCGTGCGCGGCCGCGACATTGCCGGCGGCGGTACCGACGTCGGTCCGGTTCTCGCCACCGGCGTGCCGGCGGTGACGCTCGATCAATCGGGGCAGCGCTATTTCGATTGGCACCACACCCCGGAAGACACGCTCGACAAGATCGACCCGGTGCAATTGCGTCAGAACGTCGCGGCGTGGACGACCTTGCTGTGGATCGTCGCCAACGCACCCGAAGAGCTCGGGCCGGTGGTCCCGCACGCGGGCGAGTGAGCTGGCGCGATCCGGCCAGACGGGTAATTTGGCCGTTGACCGCCACAATGTCGCCGTTATTCCTCCATGCTCGCGAACGGCCGAGCGGCCGGGCCGCGAACGACGGTAACCTTTGGGAGTACCCAGATGAAGAAGATCGCCATTGTTCTCGTCGCCGCCAGCCTGGTGTCGCTGGCCGCCTGCAAGTCGCAGACGACGCCGGCCGCGGCCAATCTCGATGCCCAGGCCGACAATCTCCAGGCTGGCGCCGACAATCTCGCCGACGAGGCGAGCTCGATGACCGACAACACCGCCAAGGCCGATGTCGGCAACGCCGTCGACAAGCTGAACAACGCGACGGATTCGCTCCGCGCAGAGGCAGCGAACATGAGCGCCGCGAAGAAGTAAGGCGCGGGACCGGTACATCGCAAAAAGGGGGTGGCTCCTGCCGGAGCCGCCCCTTTTTTTGCGTGAACGCGACGCCGGCTTGCCGAGCGCATCGATGCCGCCTAGAGGACGCCCGCGTCGGGGAGTGGCGCAGCCTGGTAGCGCATCTGGTTTGGGACCAGAGGGTCGCAGGTTCGAATCCTGTCTCCCCGACCACGATTTGGCATGTGACTTCGCCGTATAGCCGCGTCCGGGGGACGCGGCGGCCAAATCGTCGGCCGACGCGGCAGCGCCGCTTGGTCGCGTGCAGGCTCCTCATGGCTTGCCAAATACCGTCGCGGAGTTAAATCCCGCGCCGTCGGTCCTTGCTGATGCAAGGCTGGCGCACAGCGTCTCGACGATAGTCCGCTATCGGCGGGCGCCTTCGCAGGTGGGGCCTGTAGCTCAACTGGTTAGAGCTGGCCGCTCATAACGGCTAGGTTGCGGGTTCAAGTCCTGCCGGGCCCACCATCGACAGCAGCCGCGCCGATCACGTCGCCGAGGCCCGCGGCGCGAATTCCGAGCCGATCGAGCTCTGCCAGCACCGCGTCCCACCAGCGCCAGAAGGCGGCGAGTTGGGCATCGTCCTTCACATAGGGCGTATGGCCCGGCGCGAGCGATGGTGAGTGGAACGCGAAACTGAGGACGCCGACGCCGTCGGCCAATGCGGTTTGGATCGCGCCGATCGCTTCGGCCTGCGTGATCCCTTCGGGCGTCAGCGGCACGCGCTGAAGCAAACCTGTTCGGGCCAATAGCCCACGTCCCTTGGGAACGCGGCCGGCGGCGCGATAGAGCCTCATTCCCCCTGCCCGCGCCGCGCCGGTGAAGATCGTGGTCAACGGCAGTTCGACCAGAGAACCGATGCGGAAGGCGTTGTTGCCCAGCGCCGTGAAATCGGGGCCGCCCTCATCCGCATAATCGAACCCCGGCCGCATCGAACTGTCGAGCCGGTAACCGAGCGACGCGAGCAGGTCGAAACTCGCCGGCCCCAGACCGTAACGACCGGCGCGATAGGCGGTCGGTCGGGTACCGAATGCCGCCTCGATCGCGTCGGTCAATGTCTTGAGCTTGGCCGCCTCCAGCTCGCGCGGGAGATTGCCGGCGAAACTGTTGCCGGGCGTAAGCGGCTCGTCGAACGGCGGATTGACCCAGGGGTGGAGTTGCGTGCCGACGGCTGTCCCCCCCGTCAGCAATGGCCCGATCAGGTCGATCGCACGACGGTCGGTTGCGACGGGATGGTCGACCATCAACGCCAGCGGAACGCCCGCCGCGGCGAAGCGCGCATGCGCCTCCGGCAACGCCGCGATCGCCGCGACCGACCGGTTGTCGCGGGCAAGTGGCCTCGACCAATCGAATTCCTCTTCGGTGTCGACGAAGACGACGAAGCGCGTCCCGAACGATTCGGGCCACACCACCACGGCGTCGGGTGCCGGCGGCTGGGGACGGAAAATGCCCGTCACGTCAATTGGAAGAGAGTTGCCCCACGTCGTGATCCAACGCCGCCGGGAGACGCAATGTCAAGCGTTGCTCGCCGATCTTCAGACTGCCGCCGAGCTGGCCGGCCAGATTGCGCGCCAATCGCAGGCCGAACGCGGTGCCGAGCAGCGAGCCTTCCTGATCCTCGCCCTCGAGCGACAGCAACGCTTCGCCGGGCCACGCGGCAAAGGCGCGCGGCCGTTCGACGGCAATCCGTGCCAGCCCGTCCTTTTGCGAGAGTCGGACGGCGATTCGCTCGCCGATGCCGCTCGCGCCGATCGCCAGCGCCATCAGACGGCTGACCAATCGCGCCACGGCAGTTTCGTCGCCGGCAATCGCCAGACCGGGAGGGCCATAATCCACGTCGATGACCGATTGTCGCAATACCATCAGCGGCGCGAGATCGGCAGCGGCGCGCCTGACCAGGGGCGCCGCTTCGACCACGCCGGGACGGAGCACGAGCGCATCCTGCTCGATCCGCGCGGCGGTATCGACATCGTCGATCGCGGCGAGCAGGCCATGCGTGTCGTAGCGGATAGCACTTGCGCGCTCGCGATATTCGTCGGGCGCCGGGCCGAGTATCTGCGCTTCGATCATTTCCGCGAAGCCGGAAATCGCATTGGTTGGGGTGCGAAGTTCATGCACCAGCGCCCGCAATGCCTCGGGCGGTGGCGCGTCCGGCAGCCGTTCCGCTCTCTGATCGGCACGCGGCCGCCTCGCGACGCCGCGATACCCGGTAAAGCGTCCAGTCGCAGGGTCGAAGGCCGGCGTGGCCGACACCTGCCACTGCCCAGCGGCGATCGACGCACCGGCGATCACCAGCCGCGCATCGGCGAACGGAGCGCGGCGGCGGAACGCGCCGCTGACCACGCCATCGACCTGTGCCGATCCGGTTCCCAGGAGGACGCCGATCAACGGTTCGCGGGGCGCGCCGTCGACCCAGCGAATCGTTCCGGTCGCATCGGTCTCGAAACAGAAGTGGTCGATGGGCGCGTCGCCGAGCGCGACAGGCAGTGGCCGGCCGATGCTGCCGTGGTCCCGCTGATAGGCATCGATCCGGGCGACAAGATCCGCGATCGGAAATGGGCCGGTCGGCGCGGGCGGCTTGCTCGAATCATTGGCTGGCGCAGGATCGGCGCGGCGCGGGATGTCGGTCACGACCGGCATGTCCGCGACAAGCGGCTCGGCAGCCGCCGGTGCCGCGACCGGGGCAGCCGTCGCCGGTTCGGGCTCACTCCAGCCTCCTTCCGGGTGGGGCAAGGCGAAATCCGCCGCACCGAAGCTGTTGAGGGCCCGGACGGTCTCGGGCGGCAGATCCCGGCGATGCCGTAACAGTGACCGCGAGGTCGGTGGCATGCCGGCGAGCATTGCGTGCCATTCCTCACCGCTCAGCCGAGCTACGGCGATCACTGGAGCGGCGATCGCCGGTTCGTCTTCGGCGAACAATCGCACGAGTTCGGCCGGAGGATTGGCGAAAGCGAGGCTACGCGCGCTGGCGGCCCGGATCCGCGCCGGTACGCGCGAGCGAATGGCTCTCAGCCGTTCGATCGCATCGGCGCTGGGTGCCGCCCGCCGCCGCCCAATCAGGTCGGTCAGCTGACGCCATGCCGACTGCGCACCGAAAGGAGTCGCCATATCGGCGCCGAGCACGGTGTCGAGGCGATCGTCGAAACGCAAGCGGTGCTGCCCTCTGACGGCGCGGAACCGCCGCGCCTTAGGAAATTCTTAACCGCACCGACGCGCGCTTCAACGGTTCATTTTGACGCGTCGCAATGTGGGACGATTGCGCCAGCCTGCAATTATATTATGTTGGCGGCAGGGCTAATTCACATAAAATTCTTGGAGAACGGACGATGGCGTTGGATCGGATCGACCGGCAGATTTTGTCGTTACTGCAGGCCGATGGACGGATGACCAATGTCGAGCTGGCCGACCGCGTCGGGCTGACCGCCCCACCGTGCCTGCGCCGAGTCCGCGCGTTGGAGGAAGCGGGCGCGATCAAGGGCTATCATGCGGAGCTCGATCCGGCGACGCTGGGCTATCCGATCACGGTCTTCGCGATGGTCAGCCTCCGGAGCCAGGCCGAACGCGATCTGACCGCATTCGAATCGCACATCGCGACGATTCCCGAAGTGCGCGAATGCCATATGCTGAACGGCGAGATCGATTTCATCCTCAAGATCGTGGCCAGCGACCTGAAAGCCTTTCAGGACATCCTGACGACGCACCTGACGCCGGCACCGAACGTGGCGAGCGTCAAGACGTCGCTGACCATCCGTACGTCCAAGAACCAGCCAGGCATTCCCGTCGGCCAGGATTGATACGGTAGCGGGCCTCGCTACCTCCTGCCTCCCTACCGGCAGGGAGGATGGGTTCGCCGCCAGCAATCGCGAGACGAAAAAGGGCGGCCTGAACGACCGCCCTGTCCGTCTGTCCGGGCGCCAGGCGATCAGCTCGTCGGCGGGTTGTCGACCCAGGTCGACCAGAATCCGGCAATGTCGCTGCGCGGCGCGGTGGTCACCGCGGCGAACGCCGCCTTGGCGCCGGCCTTGTCGCCCGACAGCGCCAGCGCGATGCCGAGATGCGTGTTGACCTCGTCATTGTTGACGCCGCCCTTGGCAAGCGCCTGTTTGTAGAGCGCGATCGCCTTGGCATAGTCGGCGCGGCCCAGATACGCGTCGCCGGTCTGCGCCGACAGTGCGCCGTTCGCGGATGCCGCCGCCTTGGTCTCGAGCCCGGCGAACGATCCTTCGCTGGCAATCTGGTTGTTGGAGCTGGTGACCAGCGCCTGGATGTTGGAGCTACCCGTGCCCGGGATCTTCCCCAGCGCCTTTCCTTCCGCGATCACCGCCTTGGTCTCGTCGGGCAGGCCGACGTCCATCACCTTCTGCGCATATTCCTCGTAATAATCCTGATCGGGCAGTGACTTGGTCTGACGCATCAGGCGGAAGATGTCGATCAGTTGCCGCTTGTCGAGCTTCGCGACGGGCTTGCCCGATAGGGCATAATAGCCGAGAGCGTCACGCCAGGTCTTGGCTGTCGGATAGGCAACGATCCACCGCTTCAGCCACATCACGGTCTGCGGCGTCAACCCGGCCGCGGCCGACTGGGCAATGCCGTATTTGTAGATGTCTTCGGGCTGCGTTCCAGCCGATACCAGCTTCTCCAGGTCGGCCATGCCGCCGGCGACATCGCCGCTCTGAACCTTCGCCTTGGCGAGATAGAGCGGCAGGTTCTTTTCGGTCGATCCGTGCTGCTGCGCCTGCTGGAAAAGACGAATCGCGCGCGCCCAATCCTTGTCGTCGTAGGCGATGGTCGCGCGGCTATATTCGAATTTCGGCAGCATGTCGGCCGGCGTCTTCGGATTGACGATCAATGCGTCGAGCGGGGCGATCATCGGGGCCGGATCGAACGCGCCATTGGTGCCGGCCGAAGCCTCGGCGATCTTCTGCGAGACCAGCGCGTAGCGCAGGAAGGTCGCGATATATTTGTCGTCATCGGTCTTGGCCGCGCCTTCCGCTTCGGTCACCGCGGCCTCGGCGCCAGTCAGGTCCTTGGCCAGCAGGGCGGTTTTCGCCTTGGTCGCAGCCACCGCCACCGCCTGGGTATATTGCGGGCCTGCCGGCGCCTCTTCCTTCTTCTTCGCGAAAGCGGGCGGTGCGACGGCCAGACCGGCCGCGCCCGCAATCATCGCCGCGGCGAGGGCGGCGGTCGAAATGCTCTTCATCAAACTCTCCTCATGGGCGGGGGAACCCTCTCCCTCGCTCTAGTCAGGCGGCGCCGGGGGTTCAAGGCGCGTCGCAGACCGATTGGCCGAAACGGGCTGAACGCGGATTGAATGACCGGGTTGCACCGCCCCGCCCTATCCGGCAGGGCTGCAGCGCAGATCGCCGCCTCGCGCGCGTACGCGCGCGCGTGACATCGGCTGCATGACCCGCTAGGATCGTCATCGAACCGCAACATCACCTGAAAGACACCGGACCTTGACCGACGAGACCGTCCTCGCCGACCCCTCGGACATTACCCCGATCTCCATCGTCGACGAGATGAAGACGTCGTATCTCGATTATGCGATGAGCGTGATCGTCGCCCGCGCGCTGCCCGACGTGCGCGACGGGCTGAAGCCGGTGCATCGCCGCATCCTGTTCTCCGCGCAGGAAAGCGGGTTCTTCTACAATCGCCCATACCGCAAATCGGCGCGCATCGTCGGCGACGTTATCGGTAAATATCACCCGCACGGCGACAGCTCGATCTACGAGGCCCTGGCGCGCATGACCCAGGACTGGGCGATGCGGCTGCCGCTGATCGACGGTCAGGGGAACTTCGGGTCGATGGACCCCGATCCTGCCGCCGCGATGCGGTACACCGAAGCGCGCCTGGCGAAGTCGGCCGGATTCCTGATGGAGGATCTCGACAAGGATACGGTCGATTTCGTTCCGAATTACGATGGTTCCGAAAGCGAGCCTTCGGTCCTGCCCGCGCGCTTCCCCAATCTGCTGGTCAACGGCGCCGGTGGCATCGCGGTCGGCATGGCGACCAACATCCCGCCACACAATCTCGGCGAAGTGATCGACGCATGCTTCGCGTACATGGACAATAGCGCGATCACGACCGAAGAGCTGATGGAGATCATCCCCGGTCCGGACTTCCCGACCGGCGCGGTGATCCTCGGCCGCTCCGGCGCGCGCTCGGCCTACGAGACCGGCCGCGGCTCGATCATCGTGCGCTCGCGCTACGAGGTCGAGGAAGGCCGCGGCGACCGCCGCTCGATCGTCCTCACCGAAATCCCCTACCAGCAGGGCAAGAACGCGCTGGTCGAGAAGATCGCCGAGGCCGCCAAGGACAAGCGGATCGAGGGTATCAGCGATATCCGTGACGAGTCGAACCGCGAAGGCGTGCGCATCGTCATCGATCTCAAGCGCGATGCGACCCCCGACGTCGTGCTCAACCAGCTCTGGCGCCATACACCGGCGCAGGGCTCGTTCCCGGCTAATATGCTGGCGATCCGCGGCGGCCGCCCCGACATCCTCAACCTGCGCGACTTCATCCAGGCGTTCATCCAGTTCCGCGAACAGGTCATCACGCGCCGCTCGAAGTTCGAGCTCGCCAAGGCACGCGACCGCGCGCATCTGTTGCTCGGCCTGGTCATCGCCGTCACCAATCTCGACGAAGTGGTCCGTATCATCCGCGGGTCGTCGAGCCCGACCGAAGCGCGGCATGCGCTGCTGATGCGCGAATGGCCGATCGCCGAGATCGCACCCTATATCAGACTGGTCGAGGCGACCGATGTCGAGGTCACGGGCGATACCTACCGCCTGTCGGACCTGCAGGTGCGCGCGATCCTCGACCTGCGCCTGCATCGCCTGACCGCGCTCGGCCGCGACGAGATCGGCAAGGAGCTCGAGGAGCTCGCCTCCTCGATCGCCGAATTGCTCGAGATTCTCGCCAATCGCGCCCGACTCTACGAAGTGATGCGTGAGGAACTGACTGCTGTTCGTGCCGAATTCGCCACGCCGCGCCGTACCGAGATCGCCGCCGCCGCCGACGGTATCGAGGACGAGGACCTGATCGAACGCGAGGACATGGTCGTCACGGTGACCATGCAGGGCTATATCAAGCGCACCAGCCTCGACACGTTCCGCGCGCAGAATCGCGGCGGCAAGGGCCGCGCCGGCATGGCGACCAAGGACGAGGACGCGATCACCGAACTGTTCGTCACGTCGACGCACACGCCGGTGCTGTTCTTCTCGACGCTCGGGCGCGTCTACCGCATGAAGGTGTGGCGCCTGCCCGAAGGCGGGCCAGCGACGCGCGGGCGGCCGATGATCAACCTGCTGCCATTGGCCGAGGGCGAGACGATCTCGACCGTGCTGCCGCTGCCCGAGGACGAGAACGAGTGGGGCAAGCTCCACGTCATGTTCGCGACCGCCAAGGGGTCGGTGCGACGCAATTCGATGGACGCGTTCACCAACGTGCCCTCGAACGGCAAGATCGCGATGAAGTTCGAGGGCGAGGACGAGGACGATCGGCTGATCGGCGTTGCCTTGCTCGACGAGAGCGACGACGTGCTGCTGGCGACACGGCAGGGCAAGGCGATCCGCTTCGCCGGCGACGAAGTGCGCGAATTCCAGAGCCGCAACTCGACCGGCGTCCGCGGCATGCGGCTGGCTGCGGGCGACGAGGTGATCTCACTGTCGATCCTGCACAAGGTCGGTGTCCGTGACCAGGAAGAGCGCGAGGATTATCTTCGTCACGCAGCCTGGAAGCCCGAGGATGTCGAAGGCGCGCGCAAGCCGCGCGAGATGGACGACGCCCGGTTCGAGGAACTGGCCGCCAAGGAGCAGTTCATCCTGACCGTCTGCGCCAATGGCTATGGCAAGCTCAGCTCGGCCTATGAATATCGTCGCACCGGCCGTGGCGGCCAGGGCATCACCAATATCGACAACATCGCCCGCAACGGAGCGGTGGTGGCCAGCTTCCCGGCGACCAAGGGACATCAGCTGATGCTGGTCACCGACCAGGCCAAGCTGATCCGCATGGGGCTCGATTCGCTCCGCGTCATCGGCCGCGGATCGGCGGGCGTCCGCCTGTTCAACGTCGCCGACGACGAACATGTCGTATCGGCGGCCAAGATCGAGGAAAGCGAAGGCGATGCCGAGGCGGATATGACGACGGCCGAGGATCGCGAGATCGCGCCCGATTCCGGGGCTGACGCGACCGACGGCGGTACGGCGGGTACCGCTGACGGCGAATAACTCCATCGGCACTCCGGACTTTTTCGGCAGGTATCCCCTTCGAACGAGGACAGGTTGTTCCCCGCGGCAGCGAGGGGCCGGAGCCAAATAGCGACGCCGCCTGCGACTCTGGCCCCCCGCTGCCGCGAAGGGAACGAGGGTGGAATACCGACCCCATGCCGCAAGGGGATACGTGCCGACCTGTTCCGGACCCGTTCCTCAACGGCGACATTCAGCCGTTATCGCGCGTCGGATGCCGGGGCGAGCTGCCCAAGACGAAATATGGAACATGATCATGACCGACCGACCCGCTATCGCCTACAAGGTGCTCACCGCAGATCAGATGCGCGCGCTCGAAGCCGACCGCTTCGAGGGCGCCCCGATCGATATCGCCGACGGCTATATCCACCTGTCGACCAAGGACCAGCTGACCGAGACGGTCGACCGGCATTTCGCCGGCCAGTCCGATCTGTGGGTCGCCGCGATCGATCTCGACGCGCTCGGCAAGACCGTAAGATGGGAGGAATCGCGCGGTGGCGCACAATTCCCTCACATCTACGGTCCGATGCCGCTCGAAACGGTGATCGCCTATGGACCGCTGGAACGCGATGGCGACGGCAGGGTGCAATTACCGGTCGCCGGCTGACGCGCCAGCGTGTCCCGGCATCAGCCCATGTACTGGATCATCGCCTGCTGCCAGGAATGATCGTCGGAATTTCGCCACATCAGGCCCGGCTGGTTCTGCGGATCCGCGGTGAATTGCTGGATGTCCTGCGAAAAGGTCCACAGCATCATGCCGAGCTTGTTCTCGTTCGGCCCTGGTTGCCACTGGGCAAGTGCCCCGGCGGTTCCAATCGACGTGAATCCTCCGCCCTGCGCGATCGGCCCGGCATTGACCCCGATCGTCAGTTGCGATGGGCTCATCCCCCAGCCGACATATTGGCCGAACCACCATTCGAGCGAGGACGCATCGTCACCATAATACATGATCCCGCCCCAGGTGAGTAAGGGCGCGAGATCCGGGATCTGGCCGCTGTCGTTCCACAGCGCCTTGGAGATCGCCTTGCCGGCCGGCAAGCCCGCGCGCATCGCCTTGACGGTGTTGATCAGATTGGCGTCGACCGCGGGCCATTCGTTGTCGATGTCGATCCCGTCCAGACCGTAACCGTTCGCGCCGAGGATGGTGTCGTTGAGATAAGCGACGAAACCGGGCAATTGACTATCGTCGAACGATCCCCAGCCGAAATTCTTGCCCGATCCCTGGATCGTCAGCAGCACCTTGATCCCCGCAGCCTGGAGTTTCGCGACGCTGCCATCGGTCAGCGCGGTCTGCAAAATCGGATCGAAGGTGAGCGGGTAGCCGCCGGAATCGTCGAAGGTGCAGCCCATCAGGTTGACGACATCGACCTGCAGCGAACCGTCGGCGCGGGTGTAGTCGAGAATATCGGTCAGCGGGACGTGGACGAATTGCTCGTTCGGCGCCGATCCGATGCCGACGGTGGGGAGCCAATAGACGAAAAGACTTTGGCGGACGGTCATGATCACCTCCGAACTCGGCAAAGGGATTATGGCTGGACAGGCGCCGTCTGCTCGAGGTCGGGCGCAGGGGCCAGCGTATCACGAGCGCATGCGTCCGCCGCGGCCTATCGCGGCCATTCCGGTTACAATTCAGGGTAGCAGGTCGACGACCTCGAACCCCGCGCCCTCCTGGCGCAGCAGCATTGTGCGGTGGCAATGGTTCGGATCACGCTCGAAGCAAAGCACGGCCGACGGCGTTTCCGACGCGAGACCGCGCAACTGCGCCGCTTGCGCCTGGGCCTCCGGCAAATGAAGCTGGCCGCCATAGACCTGCTCCATTGTCCGCCAATCGCCTTTCTTCGCAGCGTCCCTGCCCGGTTTCGGCGTGCCGAGTGCTTTCAGATGGACATAGCCGATACCGTTATCCGCCAGGGTCGCGGCAAGGATAGTCTTCGAGAAGCCGGGGCGGCGCGAGAGCGGCAAGGCACGAACATCGATCACTCGCTGCACGCCAGCGCGCTTCAGCGCGGCGAGGAAATCGTCCATCGTCGCGCCCTCATAGCCGATGGTGAAGATCTTCATCGTCTTTCCAACGCAACAAGGTGGTAACCGCTCCCCAGGCGATCAGCACCTGCCCGGCGAGATAGAGCGGCCAGATGAGCACGATCGGGATCAGCGACCCGGCTAGCGGCCCCATCTTGGCAAAGATCAACAAGTCCGACGCGACGAACATCACCGCGCCCAGACCGACGCGGTAACGCGGAAAGCGGCTCGCCCAGGCGCTTCCGGCCACCGCCCCAAGCCCGGCGGCATAGACCGCGATGTACGGCGCGGCGCCGCGGTCCGTGGGCAATAGGAAAGCGATCAACGGCACGGCGACCAGCAGCAACAACGAGAGCGCGGTTTGGCTCGGCGACGGCTTGCTGCGGCGGTGGAGCAGATAGAGGATCGTCGCGGTGAGATGCCCCATCAGAAAGGCTAGGCCGCCGCCGAGCTGGCTTAGTTCGAGCAGCACATCGCCAAGCGCTCCCAGCGCCATTACCGCGGCGACCAGCCACCCATCGCGATTATGCGCATTGATCGCCGCCCAGACGGCAAGCAGCGCGACGGCAGTGCCCTTCCACACGATCCAGGGCAGCCGCGGGATCGTATGCTGCCCAACGAACCAGAAGCTGACGCCCGCTAGGAGCGCGAGCAGAACAAGCCAGACGGCGCGGGGCCTGGTCGGTGTCACGGTCATGAGCGCGTGATGGCCCGGTGCGGCGCTTCCGGCAAGCATGCTTTGTCATTCGTCCCCGCCCCGGCTATCGCGCGCCGCCATGACCCATGACATCCATATCGTCGGCGGCGGCCTCGCCGGCTCCGAAGCGGCGTGGCAACTCGCCGAAGCCGGCATGCGCGTGAAATTGTCCGAAATGCGTGGCAGCGGCGATATGACGCCGGCGCACCAGACCGACGGCCTTGCCGAACTGGTCTGTTCGAACAGTTTTCGTTCAGACGATGCCGAGAACAACGCCGTCGGCCTGTTGCATGCCGAAATGCGCGCGCTCGGGTCGATCATCATGAGCGAAGGCGATCGCCACAAGGTGCCGGCGGGATCGGCGCTGGCGGTCGATCGCGACGGCTTCTCTGCCGGCGTCACCGCGCGGCTGGCGGCGCATCCCAACATCACCATCGTCCGCGAGCGCGTCGATGCGCTGCCGGACGACGGGCTGGCGATCATCTCGACCGGTCCCCTCACCGCGCCCGGGCTCGCCGCCAGTATCGGCGCCGCGACGGGCAGCGATGCCCTCGCCTTCTTCGATGCGATCGCGCCGATCGTCCATCGCGACAGCATCGACATGGAGACCGCTTGGTTCCAGTCGCGCTGGAACAAGGGAACATTGGGCCGTCTGTCCCCCGGACAGACTGAAGACGCCCGGGGGGCGTCTTCACCCGATGTTGGCAAGGATTACATCAACTGTCCGCTCGACAAGGAACAATACCACGCCTTCGTTCAGGCACTGATCGACGGCGAGAAGACCGAATTCCGCGACTGGGAAAAGGATACGCCCTATTTCGAGGGGTGTATGCCGATCGAGGTAATGGCCGAACGCGGACCGGAAACGCTGCGCTTCGGGCCGATGAAGGGTGTCGGGCTCGACGATCCGCGCACCGGGCGCTGGCCCTATGCCGTCGTCCAGCTCCGCCAGGACAATGCCAGCGGCACCTTGTGGAACATCGTCGGCTTCCAGACCAAGCTCAAACATGCCGAGCAGGTGCGGCTGTTTCGGACGATCCCGGGCCTGGAAAAGGCCGAATTCGCGCGGCTCGGCGGGCTGCACCGCAACACCTTCATCCGATCGCCCGAGTTGCTCGATCCAACCTTACGGTTGAAATCGCGCCCCAATATCCGCTTCGCCGGCCAGATCACCGGCTGCGAAGGGTATGTCGAGAGCGCCGCGGTGGGCTTGCTCGCCGGTAGATTCGCGGCCGCCGAACTGCGCGGTGACGTCATGACGCCGCCGCCGGTGGAAACCGCGCTTGGCGCGTTGCTTCATCACATCACCGGCGCCGCCGAAGCGGAGACGTACCAGCCGATGAACGTCAATTTCGGCCTGTTCCCACCAATCACGGGACGGACGAAAAAGGCCGATCGCAAGAAGATGTACACCGATCGCGCCCGGGCGGCGCTCGCCGGCTGGCTGGCTGCCTGACGCTCGACGCGAAAACGCGCCGCTCGCGCTGTCCTAGGAATCGTCCTCCTTGCCGTCGTCGGCGGCAGGCGGTGGCGTCTGGCGCTGAGGCTGACAGTTCGGCCGCGGCTTGGACTTGCGCTTGACTGCGGTGGTGGCGAATTCGGCCGCGTTGAGCGTGCCCGATTTGTCCTTGTCCGCTACGGCGAACTTCGCTTCCGCCTTGGCCGCCCATTCGTCGAATGACAGGGTTCCGTTGCCATCCACGTCGAGCTTGGCGAAGGCCTTGTGCCGCGACAGCAGATATTCGTCGCGCGTGATCGACCCGTTGCGATCCTTGTCGTAGCGATCGAATCGCTTCTGCTCGCGGGTTGCTGGCAAAGCCTCGGGAACTGCGGGAAGCGAGGATTGCGGATCGGAGTCGGCTGCGGCCGTGCCGGTCGCTGCCGGCATTGCTGCAAGCGTCGCCGGCGGCGGCGATCGCATCGCTTGCAACGTCATTCCCGCCACCACCAGCAGCACACCGGCAGCCGCCCCCGCAAGATACCGCCACATAGATCCGACCTCCCTTTGATCTCACGCTAGCGTGCGCTCGGTCGGGAAGAAACCGAATCCCTCCATCCTGGCGCTATCTTCCCGTCAGCCGGAAGCGGGCGAGCCGCAGAACGAAGCTCGCCGGCAGCTCGCCGCTCAGTCGGGCATGCGCGATCAGGGCGAATGCGCCGAGCACGCGGCCATTGCGGCTCCAGCGGGCGTCGCCCAGGTCGGCAAAGGCGTCCTCAGCGCCCGATTTCGCTATCGCAATCCCGTCGCCATCGCTGAGATTCCCGGCGAGATCGCCCAGCGCCCAACTCTTGCCGGCAAGGCCGACCGGATCTGACGGGGCCGCGTTCAGGAGTTCGGCCGCGGCTTCGAACATCAGGCACCCCCGATGATGAGCATGGGCCCCGATCGACGCGGCATTCACCTCGCCGAGCAAGGGTTCCCAGCCGTCCACCATCTCGCTCAATCGGGCTCCGGTGACCCCCGACGGGACGACGGTACCGGCAAGTGCCTGCAGCACCGGCTCTCCCGGCGCGGGCGCGCTATCGAGCCGTGCCAGCGCGTCGCGCCACCAAGCGAGCCGCATTTGCCCCACGATCGGTTCGCGCGTGGTGCGCAACACATCGCCGAGCGCGGCATCGAGCGCGAACAATGCCATCAAGGCGTCACGCGACCCGGCGGGCGCATAGCTTAGCGCGAGGTCGTGCCAGGGATCGCCAATCATCTTCACCGTAACGTTAACCATCCCGATTGAGGGCCGGTTAGCCCTTCCTGGTGCATGGCGCAGGCTTGTAGGACCATATCGGACAGATCGGGGCACATGTTCGGACCAATCGGCGCCAGGCGGAAAAAGGCGGTCACCTTTCTGGGGCGGCTGCGGAGCGACGTGCGTGGCAACACGCTCGCCATGATGGCCATTGCGCTCATCCCGCTATCCGCATTGGCGGGTTCCGGTGTCGACATGGCGCGACTCTACGTCATCAAGGTCCGCCTGCAACAGGCCTGCGACGCGGGCGTGCTGGCGGGCCGCAAGTTCATGACCGACAGTTCGGGCACGACCCTCGACAGCTACGCCTCGACCCAGGCGACGACGTTCTTCAACAACAATTTCGCGTCGGGCTGGATGAAGACCAACACGGTTACCTTCACGCCGACCAAGACCAGCGACAGCCAGGTGTCGGGAACCGCCAGCGCGGTCGTACCGATGACCATCATGAAGATGTTCGGGATCGGCGACAGCACGGTGCAGGTCACCTGCACCGCGCGCTACGACGTGGCCGATACCGACGTCCTGTTCGTGCTCGACACCACCGGATCGATGGCGTGCGCGCCGTCCGACAGCGACAGCGCGTGCAGCAATTATGTCGGCTATGCGGGTAACAGCACCTATACCCGCCCGACCGACACCACATATTCGACCGCCGGTTATTCGGGATCGACCGGTTATTCGGTGCCGGAGAAGAGCGGATCGCGCATCGAAGCGCTGCGCCAGGCGGTGCTGAGCTTCTACGACACCTTCGCGGCGAACGCCGACCCGTCGACCCATGTCCGCTACGGCTTCGTGACCTACACCTCGGCGGTCAATGCCGGGAAGGCCGTCATGTCGCTCAATTCGAGCTATGTCCTCGGCGGGAACGGTTCCTCGGCGAATTACTATTACCAGTCCCGCCAGGTGACGAACGACTATACGATCAGCTCGTCGAGTACCTATAACTCGATGAGCAAGACGACTTGCAACAGCCAGACGACTACGCGCACGCCGTCAACGGCATTGACCTATGATTCCTCGGGTCAGGCGACCCAGGTCAGCTATTCGTGGAATTCCAGCAAGTCGAAGTGCCAGGTGACCACCAAGACACTGGGCCCGCAATGGACGTATTCTCAGCTGCCATTCGACGTCAGCCAATATGTCGCCGGCAATACGATCACCGATCCGACCAAGGTCGACGGATCGACGACCAAATGGCCCGGCTGTCTCGAGGAACGGATCGATTCCAGTTCGGCCGGGCAGACGGTGTTCAACACATCGAGCCTGCCCAAGGACATCGACCCCGATTACGTCCCCAATAGCGATGCCACGCGCTGGGCGCCACAATGGGGCGACGTCGAATACGGGCGTAACAATTACGGCAGCACCGGCACCGACACGAGCAACGGTGACGATAGCAATAACGACCCGAATTACGGCAGCACCCAGATGATCAAATGGGGGTATCTGTCGTGTGGCAAGCCCGTGCGGCGGCTGACCACCTGGACGCGCAGCGACGTCTACAATTACCTCTATGCCAGCGACTTCGCGCCGATCGGCGGTACCTATCACGATACTGGCATGATCTGGGGCCTGCGCATGATCTCGCCGACGGGTCTGTTCGCCAACGACACCGCCGCGTGGCCGGGCCGCACCGCCCCCAACCGCGTGATCGTGCTGTTGACCGACGGTTTCATGGCGCCGACGACCGATACGTACAGCATGTACGGTGTCGAATATTTCGACAAGCGCGTGACCGGCGGGGATTATTCGAACATCACCAATTACCACAATGCGCGGTTCCTGGCGGCGTGTTCGGCGGCGAAAGCGCGCAATATCGACATCTGGACAGTGTCGATCCAGTCGTCGGCATCGTCGCAAATGCAGAGTTGCGCGACGACGGCTGCACAGGCGCTGGCGACGACCAGCGGATCCGGTCTGTCCGCCGCCTTCACCAACATCGCGCAGCACCTCGCGATGCTCAGGTTGACGCAGTGATGGCCGCGTTGTTCCTCCGCAAACTAGGCTGCGACCGCCGCGGCGTCACCCTGGTCGAGTTCGCGCTCGTCGCGCCGGTCATGCTGCTGATGCTGATGGGCCTGGGCGACATGCTGTACCAGACCTACGCACAGTCGATCCTGAACGGCGAACTGCAAAAGGCCGCACGCGATTCCGGGATCGAAGGCGGCGCTGCCAATACGGCCACGATCGACGCCAAGGTGCAGAACGCGGTCAAGAAGATCGCGCCGAACGCGACCTTCACCTCGACGCGCAAGAGTTACGACACCTTTTCGGAAGTGGCGCCCGAGCCGTTCACCGACAGCAACGGCAATGGCGTCCGCGACCCCGGGGAATGCTTCACCGACGAGAACGGTAACGGCATCTGGGATCAAGACCCCGGAACGTCGGGCCAGGGCGGCGCGAGCGCGGTCACCGTCTATACGATGACCGCAACCTATCCGCGGCTATTCCCCGTCGCCGGATTGCTCGGCTGGCCGACGACCCAGACCATCAGCGCGACGACGTTGCTCAAGAACCAGCCCTACGCAACCCAGACGACAACCGCCAACGTTACGGTGTGCACATGATTCCTGCCGCCCCCCGCGCCGCCGTGCGCCAGTTTTTCCGTCGTTTCCGGCGCGACCGCAGCGGCGTAGCGATGCTCGAATTCGCATTCGCCATGCCACTCGTCCTCGGCGTCGGCTGCTATGGACTCGAAACGGCGAACTTGGCCTTGATCAACCTGCGAATCAGCCAGATCGCGCTGGCGCTCGCCGACAACGCGTCGCGCGTGGGCACCTACAGTTCGCTAACCTCGCAGCAGTTGCGCGAGGTCGACGTCAACGACATCTTCGCCGCCACCCGCTACCAGGGCCAGGGCATCAACCTGACGACCAACGGCCGCGTCATTCTGTCGAGCCTGGAAGATGTCCAGCAAAGCTACGACACCGCGGCGGTACAGCGCATCCATTGGCAGCGTTGCCTGGGAACCAAGAGCGGGACCGGCTACGATTCCAGCTACGGCACCACCACAACCGCGGCGGGTACTACTGCGACATCGGCCAATGCCGGCACCACCGCCGCGAGCGGTATGGGCGACGCGGGATCGCAGGTGAATGCGCCCAGCGGTTCGGGCGTGATGTTCGTAGAGATCAACTATCTGACCAAACCGCTGTTCGGTACCTGGCTGACCAGTCCGGCGCGGATCCATTATGTCGCGTCGTTCATCGTCCGCGACCGCCGCGACTTCAGCCAGATCTTCAATCCCTCGCCCACCGCGACGCGCATGACGTGCGATAAATATACGAGTTGAAGGCGCGATGGCGTTCGAAGATCGACAACAAGTCGGCACAAGTTCAGACTCTTCACGACGCAGTGCAGCAAATTAAGGCTTGATCGCAGCGCCGCAGCGATGCACTCTTCCTTGAATAACAGGGCAATAAACAAGGGGGCCTTGATGACAAAACTGTCGCTGCGCGCATCGAGCGCGCTGTGTTCCGTCGCGTTCTTTGGTTTGGTGGGGGCATCACCGGCTTGGGCGCAGACAACTCCTTCGGACGACCAGGCCGCAGCCGGTGCGGACTCTCCGCAGGTCGCTCCGGCCTCGCTGCCCGACGATTCCAAAAAGAAGGACGAGGGGTCGACCGAGATCATCGTCACCGGCTCGCGCATCAAGCGCACCGCGTTCAACAGCGCGTCGCCGATCGCCGTGATCGACCCCGAAGAGGCCGCCAAGCGCGGTGTCATGGACACTGCCGAGCTGCTGCAATCGTCGCCGATCGCATCGGGATCGGCGCAGGTGACGAGCGCCATTTCATCCAACTTCGTGACCGACGGCGGTCCCGGTGCCTCGACGATTTCACTGCGCGGGCTTGGCGCCAATCGCACCCTAGTGCTGCTGAACGGTCGGCGCGCCGGCCCAGCGGGCACGCGCGGTGCGGTGTCGGCATTCGATCTGAACGTCCTGCCGCAATCGATCATTTCGCAAGTCCAGATCGAAAAGGACGGCGCATCGTCGGTCTACGGTTCGGATGCCGTGGCAGGCGTGGTGAACATCATCACCAAGACCAAGACGAAGGGCCTCGAACTCGCCGCCTCAGGTAACGTGTCGGAAGGCGGCGGCGGCGACCAATATCGCATCAGCGGCGCCTGGGGCACCGATTGGGGTGGCACCAATGCCGGCCACATCATGTTGGCGGCGGACTGGTATCGTCAGAACGAACTGGCCCAAGGGCAGCGCCGGTATCTCGACTGTCCCGAGGATTACATCTTCAACAGCAATGGCAGCCGGGCCGATCTGGTCAATCCCGTCACCGGTCGCAATCGCTGCGCCCAGTTGAGTTGGGGTCAGGTTTATCTTTACGACTATAGCCTCTATTACGATCCCAACGTCGCCAATCCGACCGTCCGCACGGGTCGAGGCGGCTATTCCTACGGCAACGAGAATCTCGGCGCCTATGTTCCGAACCTCAGCCCGGCCTTTGCCAGCGGCTATCTCGGGGTGCCCAGCAACTTCTACATGATGGGCTACAATCCCGCCTCGGCGTCGATCGATCATCTCTATAACAGCCCGATTTACGGCGCCGCGACGGTCATACCGCAGACCAAGCGCCTCACCTTCTACGGCGACGGCTCGCTCCATTTCGGCGACCATGTGGAACTATATTTCGAAGGGCTCTGGAATCGCCGCGAAACCTACCAGAACGGATTCCGCCAGTTCTGGGACTATATGTACACCGAAGATTGGGGCGGACCTCCATCGGGCTTTACCGGTCCTGGCGTATTGAGCCCGACGCCGATTACTGATTGGTCGGACAGCTCGCAGAAAGTGACCTATTGGCGTGTCGTTGGCGGCCTGCGCGGAGATTTCGGCTCGGGCTTCCTCAAGAGCTGGACCTGGGACGGTTTCGCTCAATACAGCAAGTCGGTCGGTCTCTACAGTAGCGACCAGATCTACAACGACTCGGTCAACCAACAGACCAATTACGGCCTCGGCGGTTCGTGCACGAGTTCGGATCTGACCAGCGTCCGCAAAGTGGGCTGTCTGCCGATCGACTGGACCGACCCCAGCTTCCTGGCGGGAATTTTCACACCGGCACAACGCAATTACCTGTTCGGCTACGAAACGGGGCGGACGGAATACAAGCAGCTCAACGTCGAATTCTCGGCAACGGGCAACCTCTTCAAGCTACCGGCGGGTATGGTTGCCGCCGCAGTCGGTGTCGCGTGGCGTCGCGACTCGATTTTCGATCGGCCGGGCGACATTACGTTCGCACTCAAGGCAGGTGCCGATCCAAGCTTGGCGAGCTCCTATACAAACAACAGCTGGGGTAACACGTCGTCAGGGATAACGGCCGGGCACCAGATCACCAAGGAAGCCTTTGCCGAAATCGATATCCCGGTCATTTACAACACGCCGTTCATCCAGGAATTCGGGCTGTCGGGGTCGGTGCGCGTCACCAATTCGACCGCGCAGCGGGACTCCAATGGCCTGCTGTATCCGGACCCTGCCAATCCGGGTCAAAATATCCCGCAGAAGCTCATATCTTACAGCGACAACGGCAACTTCACCTACAAGATCGGGGCGAACTGGAAGGTCAACGATTGGCTGCGCTTCCGCGGTACTTGGGGCACCTCGTACCGCGCACCGGCGCTCTTCGAGAATTTTCTCGCGGACCAATCGAGCTTCATCAGCCAGCGCGCGATCGATCCCTGTATCAATTATGACGCACCCGGCAGCACCACGCCGCAGATCGTCAAGACGAACTGTGCCGCCGCCGGCATTCCAGGCAATTACACCGGCGGCTTGGCAACGGCGACGGTGCTGACGGGCGGCGGGGTCGGCGTGGTACATGCGGAAACCTCGACGGCGAAGACTGCCAGCATCATCCTCACGCCGAAATTCGGTTTCCTGCCGAACACGCGGATCAACCTAGCAGTCGACTATTTCAATATCGAGGTGAAGGGCGAGATCAGCCAGTTGGGGGCGGCAAATATCCTTTACGGCTGCTACAGTTCCAACTTCTACCCGACAGATCCGCTGTGCAGCCTGTTCACGCGGCAGACGACGGCGCCGGTCCACGCGATCTCCTTCGTGCACGACAGCTTCATCAACGTGAACCGTCAGGCCAATGAAGGCGTCGACGTTACCGCCAACCTGTCGCAGGATATGGGCAGCTGGGGTAAGCTCGACTTCACTGCCGAGATGACCTGGCAGATCAAGGACACGCGAGCGTTGTTCCTCGGTACCGAAGAAAACCTCAACGGCCGCGTTGGCGATCCGCAATGGACCGGCGCTTTCAACCTGCAATGGTCCAAGGGAACGTTTTCGGTCTATTATGGCCTGAACGTCATCGGCGGTGCGACCGACTTGCCCGAATACATCCGCGACGGCGGCTCGGAATGCTATGCCGCCGGCGCGAGCGTAATTTTCCCGGCGGGCTATTGCGAAAAGCTGCGGGTCAGCCCAGTCTTCTACCACAGCATCTCGTTGACGAAAAAGCTACCTGGCGTCGAGATCACGGCGGGCGTCACCAATCTGTTCAACACCAAGCCGCCGCGGGTATCGATCTACAATAACGGCGAAACCACGACCTTCGGACAGAGCGTGTTCTCGTCACAATACGACCTGATCGGACGCCGCGGCTTCGTCACGGTGAAGACGCACTTCTGATCGCTCGCACTGCCCCGGGGCGTCGGTGTGGCGCCCCGGGACTTGCGGCTACCTCGCAACGACGGCACACGACTAGATGAAGCCGCGGATGTGACCGTGGCGGCGAAGGAAGCCGAATGCCCATAGTCCGGATGATCCCCGACACGCTCAACGAGGAAAACGGGAAGTTCGAGCAAGCGCGGCTCAAACAAACTTTGTTCCTCAACAGCGTCCCCAAGAGCGGCAGCCATTTGCTACGCAACATCATTCGCATGTTCGTGCCGGTCGACCAGCAATATCACGAACAGTTCATCCAATGGGCCAATCTCGGCCAGCATTTGACCGCGCTGGATCCGAAACGGCCCCAGTTGAGCTGGGGTCATCTCTTCTTCGCCGATGATTCGGCAATGGAACTGTCCGCCGCGCGCAAGATCATATTGGTCCGCGACCCCTATTCGTGGGTGCTCGCCCGGGCACGGTTTTTCCTGTCCGAGGAATTTAGCGGCAATGTCGACCGGTTGAAGAACGGCGAACTGAAGGTCGAGGAGCTACTCAACCTGATGATTTTCGGCATTTATCAGAAGGCTCCGCCGATGGTGGAAATCTTCACCCATAATGCCGTCGCCTGGCTTGGCACCGGTGCCCATATCGTCAAATATGAAGATATCGTGCGCAACTTGAAGACGCTCGAGAGCCGCGATGCCGAGTATTTCTTTGCCACGTTGTTGGAAGCGTGCGGCATTACGATGCCGACGGATTGGCGCGATCGCGTACGTGTCGGATCAGATCGCAAGCAGAGCGGCACCGCGCGGGAAAACCTGCGCGGCGTCGCTGTCGATATTCCCGATGATTTGCCCGACGTGCAGAAGCGCTTGGTGGACTATGCGGCACCAGGCCTGCGCACCATCCTCGGTTACGCCTGAGACTGGAGTCATCGCCCCTTTCCACGTCCGGGTTACAGCGTTGTGCAACTCGCAGCGATCACATTGATTGCCCGCAACCGGCATTAAAAGGCCGGCGATGATTCGCCGGCCTGAAGTATAAATTTCTCGTCTCTCAGAAGTGCACTGCGGCGCCCACTCGCATGTAGGTACCCAGGATGCCCTGGAAATAGGTCGTCGTCCCGCCTGATGCCGGATATGGATACGGCGGCTTTGCGTCGAAGACGTTGTCGACGTCGGCATTGATTGAGAAATGCTTCCCCACGTCGTAGCGCAACGAGAGATTGACGTAGGTGAAGGCCTTGACCTCCGGGACCGAATAGAAATTGAAGGTAGTGTCGGGATCGATCCTGGCTTTCCCGATATAATTGACCTGGACCTGACCGAAGAAGCCGCCATTGTCGTAGCGGATCGTCGCAACTCCCTTGTTTCGTGAGTATCCCACCGAGTTGCTCGTGTGCACCGGCGCCGAGCCAGCGGTCACGATGGTCGAGAGGTTGTCGAGATACTGGTAGTTAATGTCCAAGCCCAGATGGCTTCCCACGCCAAGGAAATCCGACCGCGTACGGTAAGAAATTTCGGCAAGGATACCACGATAGTTCAACTGGGAAGAATTAAAGTAACTTGTTCCCACTGAATTGAGCTGAGCGTAGTTCGGGTTGTTTGCAGGTGTACCCGAGAAATCTCGGGACAGCAGCGAGCAGAACTGGTTGTTCGGGAAGTCGGTGGCATCGTAACATGCCGCCACCACTTGCGAATTGGAATACTGGCTAATCGCGTTCTTCAGTCTGATATTGACGTAGTCAATAGTTGCACTGAACCCGGGCAGGAAGCGAGGTGTCAGCACAACGCCCGCGGTGAAGTTATCCGATTTCTCGTTTTGTAGAGCCGGATTACCGAAGACGAAAGTCTGGAACGACCGCTGGTCCGACTGCGAGTTGAAATTGGTCGGGACCCCGGCGGCGAGGCAATTCGCGGCGCGCGTCGACGGATCCGGTCCCGAGTTGCGCAGGGCCGAATCGCAGACGTCGGTCGCGAAACCAAAAGCGCTTGAGGTTGGATTGAACGCTTCGGTGATGGACGGTGCTCGAACCGCTCGCGTGTACGCCGCTCTGAACGTTATATCCTTGATCGGCGCATAGCGACCCTGGAATGTGTAGGTCGGATCGTTCCCGGCCTGGGAATTCCAGATGTATCGACCGGCGGTCTGGATCGACAATTCGCTCACGAAAGGAACGTTGTTGCTTGGCGAAATAAGATCCGCGTTCAACTCACCGAAGATTTCGTTCGTGTGGTATTTGCCGAACACGGGCTGGATGGGGACCGAGCGACCATAAAACAGGTCGATCGGGTTGCCGTCGCCATCGAAATCGACGCCCGGATACTGGTCGGTATTCGCGCCGCGATAGAAAGCACCTGGATCAAATGTCGAGTCTTCCGCGCGATGTTCATAGCCGAGCGCAAATGCGAAATCGCCCCCAGGCAACTTGAACAGCGGACCCGCGATCGAGACCACCCCATCGTACTGATTGTTGACGTTCTTCGGTGTGGCGATCGTCGTAATATAGGCCTTCGCCGCGTCGGACACCTGATCGCCGAACGGATTGATCGCTGCACAGGTCGCGCTGAGCGTTGCGATCGGCGAGTTGGTATAGCCGGCTAGGCAAGGCGTGCCGTTCGGATTCGCCGCGGTGACGCCGCCGATCGCGTTTAGGAAGTTCTGTTCGTTGAGTTCGGGATTCCTGCTGGTGACCCGCGAACGGCCATAATTGAAATAGGCCTCGAAATGCCATTTTCCGGCGGGCAGGACGTTCACGTCACCGTCGAAGCCGCCGACGAAACGCATGATCTCGGACTTGCCCGTCGACACACCGGATGAAAGGTCGACGTTCGCGCGGCCCAGGTAGAAATAATCCTGTCCGGGCGAGGTGAACAGGCTGTTGTTGATCGAATCGATGATCGTCTGTCGCGCCTGCGGGCTAAGGAAAGGATTATTCACCGACAAGATCAGGTTGCCGTCGCGAAGACCACCGCCGCCGAACAACGCCGAATTGTAAACTGGCTGATTGGCCAGGTTGCGGCCCTGACTGACGCTGTACCAGCCTTCGCCGAAGAAGCGGACATTGTCGGTGAGTTGGTAGGACAGCTCGACATTCGCGCTGTAGCGCTTCACGTCCGTAAGCAGGTTCTCGACATCCCGCAGTGTAAACCCGTTGCCGCCCGAGCTGAAAATGTTCGTCCCGGTCGATCCGACGACGGTTCCAAAGTTGATCGGTACCAAATTACCCTGCTGGTCGAACTTCAGCTGCTGACCGGCCGCGTTGACGACACCCACATTAAGGTCGTCGCAACCATTGCCCGCCGGAACACCGCAAATGAACTCGGATGATTGCGCTCCGGGCGCCGTATTGATGAAGTCGTATACGAGCGGGATGCCGTAAGGCGAGATTGAGGGAATCCGTTCATCTTTGTAGATGACCTGCGGCCCACTACCCGACGGAGCGACGTCAAAGCGGTCATCGCTCGACGTTACGCTGCGATCGGTGAACAGCAGTCCCTTGGACTCGTCATATTCGCCCGCGATCGTAATATTGCCGCGCCCGCCGGCAAAATTCTTGCCGGCAAGAAAACGGATGCGATAGTCCGGCGCGTCGCCGCGCGAGGAGACGCCCGACTGCGCGTCCAGATCCAGACCTTCATAATCCTTCTTCAGGATGATGTTGATGGTGCCTGCGATTGCGTCGGAACCGTAGATCGGAGCACCGATCGCAGCGACCGTTTCGACGCGGTCAATCAGCTTTGTCGGGATAACGTTGAGGTCAACCTGGTTGCCGCCCGACCCGGTCGGGCCGAAGATCGAGGCGGTGTTGCCGCTGACGAAGCGACGGCCGTTGACCAGGGTCAGGGTGCGCTGAGACCCCAGGCCGAGGAAATCGACGAAGCTCTGGCCGGCGCCGAAGCTCGATTGGTTGAAGCCGACCGGCGATGCGCCCGGTACGCCGAACGACGGCAGTTCGTTGAGCGCCTGCGCAACGGTCTGATAGCCTCGTGCATCCAGGTCCTGCGATGAAATGGTCTGGAGTGGCGATGCCGTCTCGTCACCGCGGCGGCGCGCGATGCGCGACCCGGTGACGACGATCTCGTCGTCTGCGGATGGCGCGTTGCCTGCGGCCTGGGGCTGTGCCGGCAAGCTGGCCGGCTGCGTGGCGCTATTGTCAGGAGCAGTCTGCGCTGCTGCGCCGGCGGCGACGAGCGCTGCAGTGATTGCCGACGTCGAGAGAACGGTGCGCAGAATCATGCGCGATCGCGGAAGGTTCATTCGAGGCCCCTTTATTTGCCCGTCGGACCGTCCCCACGGCCCTATGATTATACGCCCCCTCCCGGCGATAAGTGAGTAAAGGCACCACGAAGGTTCAATGGCAAGGTGCCGTAGCCCGTTTCCCGCACTCTGTGGCATTCTTGCAACGTCATGAAAACGAACAAAAAAGGGCCGCACCGGAACGAATCCGGCGCAGCCCTTACGCATGTCAGTGCGTAGCGTTCAATACCGATAGTGATCCGGCTTGAACGGCCCCTCGACCGGCACGCCGATATAGTCAGCCTGCTTCTGGCTCAGCTTGGTCAGCTTCACGCCCAGCTTTTCGAGGTGCAGCTCGGCGACCTTCTCGTCGAGGTGCTTCGGCAGGACGTAGACGTCGTTCTTGTACTGCTCGGCCTTGGTGAACAGCTCGATCTGCGCCAGCGTCTGGTTGGTGAAGGACGAGGACATCACGAACGACGGGTGGCCGGTCGCGTTGCCGAGGTTCACCAGGCGGCCCTTCGACAGGATGATGATCTGCTTGCCGTCGGGGAATTCGACCAGGTCGACCTGCGGCTTCACTTCGGTCCACTTGTAGTTCGACAGCGCCGAGATCTGGATCTCGCTATCGAAATGGCCGATGTTGCAGACGATCGCCATGTTCTTCATGCCCTTCATGTGATCGGCGGTGATCACATCGGCATTGCCGGTGGCGGTGCAGAAGATGTCGGCGCGGGTCACCGCTTCCTCCATCGTCACGACCTCATAGCCTTCCATCGCCGCCTGCAGCGCGCAGATCGGATCGATTTCGGTCACGAGCACGCGGGCGCCACCGTTGCGCAGCGACGCGGCCGAGCCCTTGCCGACGTCACCGAAGCCGGCGACGCAGGCGACCTTACCGGCGAGCATCACGTCGGTGCCGCGGCGGATCGCGTCAACCAGCGATTCCTTGCAACCATACAGGTTGTCGAACTTCGACTTGGTGACGCTGTCGTTGACGTTGATCGCCGGGAACGGCAGCTCGCCCTTCTTGGCGATCGCGTACAGGCGATGGACGCCAGTGGTGGTCTCTTCCGACACGCCCTTGATGTTCTTGACGGTCTCGGTGAGGTAGCCCGGCTTGCGCGCGATGAATTCCTTGACGGCGCGCTGCATCTCGACTTCTTCGTCATTCTCCGGATCGGCGAAGGACTGGCCGGCCTCGAGCTTGGCGCCCCACAGCGCGAACATCGTCGCGTCGCCGCCATCGTCGAGGATCATGTTGCAGGTCTCGTCGCCCCAATCGAAGATCGAACCGACATAGTCCCAATATTCGGCCAGGCTCTCGCCCTTGACCGCGAACACCGGCACGCCCGACGCGGCGATCGCGGCGGCGGCATGGTCCTGGGTCGAGAAGATGTTGCAGGTCGCCCACCGCACCTGCGCGCCGAGCGCTGTCAGCGTCTCGATCAGCACGGCGGTCTGGATGGTCATGTGGAGCGAGCCGGTGATGCGCGCGCCCTTGAGCGGCTGCGACGCGCCGAATTCCTCGCGCAGCGCCATCAGGCCAGGCATCTCGGTCTCGGCGATGTTGATCTCGGCGCGGCCGAAATCGGCGAGGGAAATGTCCTTGACGACATAATCGGTCGGGCGGTCGAGCACGGTGGCCACGTCAAAAATCTCCGGAAAAATCGGTTGATGCCGCGCGCCCTACTAGCTCGCGGTCACGATTGCAACCGCGATATAAAGATATCTTTATATGTTCCGCTATTCGTCCGGGAAGAAGGCAATGAACCCTTCGCCCGCGGCGATGGACATCGCCTCCGCCCCGGCTTCGCCGAGCAGCGCCCGGGACGCGTGCCGGTTTGACGCGATACGCCATGACGGCAAGCTCGACGCACCATCGCGACAGCCCCGCAACGCCGCCAGCAAGTCGGCCGAAGGCGGACGGTGGACGGCGAATCCTTCGTTCGCCAGGGCGGCGATGTCGATCGCCAGGGCCGTGCAGAGCCGCCCCTTCGCCTCAGCATCATGCAAGCTCGCCGCCCGGGCCTGCGCGATCATGGCCCCGGTCTCGCCATCGACCGGGGCGCCGTCGCTCATGAAAAGGGTCCGGTCGCCGCTCCAGGCATCGGGCGGACATAATTTCGCATCTGGCACCATATCGATCAGCGGATTGATCTCGGCCGGATAGATCCGGCAAACTCGCGGTCGTTCTTCATAGGCACCGCAGAGCAGGTCCTCGCCCAAAAAGGGGCAAGGGCCGTCGTGAAGGGCGACCAGGGTCACGAGGATGCGCACCGCCAGGCGGCCGCTGACGGCGGCAAAGGCGCGTTCCCCTTTGTAGCGCGTCCACGGATCGTCCGCAGCGCCGGGTATCCACGGAATCGCCTCGCAGAACAGCCCCACCGTCCCGCCCCGCGTCAACCAGCCGATGGCCTCGTCGATGCTCAACGGCAATTTGAGGTCGCGGCAGCAACGGCCGCACTGTGTGCAATCGAAGTGGATGCCCATCCAGGGACTTCGACCGACGTTTCGATTGCGTTACGGCTTCATCGACGACTCTCAAAAAAATCGTCCGCGATGTCACATCAGGGCCCCCGATCTCGTCTGGTCCGCGTACCCCTTATGGAAAGGATCCGACATGTCCCCTCGCCTCAATCCCTATACCGCCGCCCCCGATATGGTTCAGGCGTTCCTTGCTCTGTCCAATCAGGTCGCGGGAAGCGGGTTGGAAAAGCCATTGCTCGAACTGGTCAAGATACGTGCGTCGCAGATCAACGGCTGTGCCAATTGCATCAACATGCACACGTTCGAGGCGCGCCAGGCGGGCGAAACCGAACAGCGCGTCCACCTGATCGCTGCGTGGCACGAGGCGCCATGCTATAGCGACCGTGAACGCGCCGCGCTTTCCTGGACCGAGCATCTGACGCTGGTCGCCGACAATCGCGCGCCCGACGATGTCTATGCCGCGCTCGATGCGCAGTTCAGCAAGGAGGAGCAGGTCAAGCTCACCATGATGATCAACGTGATCAACGGCTGGAACCGGCTGGCGGTCGGCTTCAACCTGTTCGCGCCCGAACTGGGCTGGAAAGCGTGAGCGACGCTGCCCAAACGTTCGACGCGCTACGGCCCCGGCTCGTGCGCGTCGCCTACCGCATGCTCGGCTCGGTCGCGGATGCCGAGGATGTGGTGCAGGACGCCTGGCTGCGCTGGGCCGAGGCCGATCGTGACGCGGTCCGCGTGCCCGAGGCCTTTCTGCGCCGCGTCGTCACCCGATTGTGCCTCGACCAGCTCAAGTCGGCGCGCGTGAAGCGCGAGGAATATATCGGCCCCTGGCTGCCCGAGCCGGTGGTCGAGGCCGAAGACGTGGAGGACGTCACCCTGCCCCTCATGCTCGCGCTCGAACGTCTGTCGCCGCTCGAGCGTGCGGCCTTCCTGCTTCACGACGTGTTCGGTGAGAGTTTCGACGACATCGCCGATAGCCTCGGCCGGGATCCGGCCGCCTGCCGCCAGCTCGCCAGCCGCGCCCGCGAGCATGTCCGCGCCGAGAAACCCCGCTTCCCGGTCGAGCGCGATCATGGGCTGGAGATCGCGCAGGCCTTCTTCGCGGCGTCGCGCGGCGAGATCGGCCGACTGGGCGCGATGCTCGCGGACGATGTCAGTCTCTATTCGGACGGCGGCGGCAAGCGGCCAGCGGCGGCCCGCGTCATGCTTGGCGCGGACGAGGTCAAACGGACCTTCGCCGCGATCGGACGATTGCTGCGCGGGAATTTCGGCGAGTTGGTCCGTTTCGCCTGGATCAACGGCCTGCCGGGTTTCGTAACCCGCGAATTCGACGGCGTGTTGCAGACGACCGCGCTCCTGACGGAGAACGGACGGATCAAGGCGATCTACGTGATGCGCAATCCGGACAAATTGCGGCATCTGGAGGAGACATTTCACTGAGCGAGAAACGCCTACCCGGCGAGGGGAGGAGTTTCTCGGTTCACGCCCGCACCAGCACGCTCGCGACGATCGGTGCGCGGACGCGGAAACCGAGGCTTTCGTAGAGCGCGATCGCGCCCGCGTTGCTCGCATAAGCGTGGAGCCACGGCGTCTCGCCGCGCACCAGCATCCGTTCGGCCACCACGCGCATCAGCGCACCGGCAAAGCCTTTCCCGCGATGATCCGGGTGCGTGCAGACGCCGCTGACTTCGCTAAGCCCGGGCATCTTCATCCGCTCGCCCGCCATCGCGACCAACTCGCCATCACATTTCACGCCGACGAACGCGCCGAGCCGATTGGTATGCGCCGCATAGGGGCCCGGTCGCGTCAACATGGCCAGTTCGTACATAGCCGGCGCATCCGCCTCGCCGAGGTCGACGATATCGAACGGCGATGGTGGGCCCGGCGTCAGCGTTTCGCACGTCATCTGCACCACCTCGGCCTGGCGCAGAAATCGCGTCCCCGGCGGCGCGGGCCAATCGTCGCGCTCGACCATCCACAATTCGCCCTGCTCGGGAACCAGCGCGGCGAGCGCCATCAGACTGTCGGGCGACTGGTCGGCCGCCGCGCCGAACACGCCATAATCGCGGTCGATCCGCCGGGCGCCGCCATCTCCCTGCGCAATCGGTGCCCAGCACGTCAGGAGGGAGTTCCACACCGGACGGTTCAGTTGGTCGAGGACCATCAGAGGCGGCAGGAGATCACGCCGTACCGGTCTGGCTGGCGAGCAGGCGTGGATCGATACCTGCACGTTCGAATCCCTCGGTCCAGCGGTCGTCGGCTTCGGTATCGAACAGCAGCCGTTCGTCGCCGGCGACGTTGAACCAACCGTGGCGCAGCATCTCTCCGTCGAGCTGCCCCGCTCCCCAGCCGGCATAACCGAGCGCGACCAGCCAGCGGGTCGGGCCCCTGCCCTCGGCGATCGCTTTCAGCACGTCGATCGTGCCCGACAATGCCCAGCGCCCAGCCACCTCGATCGTGTCGTCGCCGGACCAATCGGTGGTGTGCAGGACGAATCCCCGCCGCGGTTCGACCGGACCGCCGAAATGGACCGGCGCGTCGGGTGCCTCGCCCGGTTCGATCTCGAACTGCTCGAGCACGTCGTGCAATCCCAGGCCATCGATGGTCGCGCCGATGCCGATGCCGATCGCCCCCTCGGGATCGTGCCCGCACATCGCGATGACCGCGTGGTCGAACCGCGGATCGCCGATACCCGGCATGGCGAGCAGGAATTGTCCGGTGAGAAAAGGCGCGGCCGACTCCATCAGCGCCACCTTAAGCCGGTCGGACCGCCGCCGTCACGGCTTGAAATTCCCGCGCGCGATGCCAAGTGCGGAGCGCGCGGCGCGCTGACGCGCCGAAGAGGAGAGAACGACATGACCATCGCCGTCGGCGACAAACTGCCCTCCACCACCATCGTCAAGGCGACCGAGAACGGGCCCGAGCAGGTCAGCTCGGACGATTTTTTCGCCGGTCGCAAGGTCGCGCTGGTCGCCGTCCCCGGCGCCTTCACGCCGACCTGCTCGGCACGCCACTTGCCCGGATTCCTCGACAAGGCCGACGAGATCAAGGCGAAGGGCGTCGACGAGATCGCCTTCACCTCGGTCAACGACGCGTTCGTGATGGGCGCCTGGGGCAAGGCCAATGACGCCGCCGGCAAGGTCACCATGCTGGCCGACGGCAATGCGGATTTCGCGAAATCGGTCGGTCTCACGTTCGACGGCTCCAAATTCGGCATGGGCGAGCGCAGCCAGCGTTACTCGATGATCGTCAATGACGGAGTGGTCGAGGAACTGAACGTCGAAGCGCCGGGCGAGTTCAAGGTGAGCTCGGCCGAGCACCTGCTCGAACAACTCTGATCGCCACCCGGTCGCCGGCCCGGTGCGGCGACGAGATGCGACCGCGGGAACGCGAGGGGTGCCCCCAGCGTTTTCGCGGTCGTTAGTGTTTGTGGAGATTGCCATGGCCGACGATATCACCAACACCGCGGCGCCTGCCGCGGACTCGTCGCTGATCGACGACGCGGTCGAAACCGCCAGCAGCGCGCTCGACACGGCGCTAGAAGAATCGAAATCGTTCCTGTCCAAGGCGCAGGAAACGCTGGCCAATGCCGCCGGATCTGCCGTCAATGCGGTGAAGGAGCATCCGATCGCAGCGGCGGGCATCGCTGCCGGCGCTGCGGCGGCGGTAGCCGGCGCCGCTTACGGCGCGTCGAAATTGTTGGCGGATGACGATGCGTCGACGACCGCGTCGAAAGGCAGCAAGAAGAAGAGCTGACCCAAGGCCGTAACGGCGGCGACTTGCCAGCGTCATCCGACTGCTTTAGCCGCATCGGATGACGCAGGCTTCCGATATCGTCGCCGAACTCGATCGGCTCTATTCCGCCTCGGTCGAACGCCTCCAGAATGCGCTGACCGACTATCTTACCTCGGGCAAGACGCCGGATCCCAAGACGCGCGCCGACGGCTCGTTCGCCTATCCCGAAATCCGGCTGATCTATCGCGGCGATCAGGATCGCCCGACCCCGCCGCGCTCGTTCGGCCGCCTGTCGGAAGCGGGCGACTATCGGATCAGCGTCACCAAGCCCCGCATTTATGCCGACTATCTGACCGAGCAGCTGACCTTGCTGATCGAGGATTACGACGTCGAAGTATCGGCCGTCCCGGGGCGCCAGGAAATACCGTTTCCGTACGTCCTCGACCCCAATCACGCGCTCAACCTCGACGAGGTATCGGCGGTCGAGTTGGCGCGCTGGTTCCCGGCAACCGAACTCGCTTATATCGGCGACGAGATCGCCGACGGCCTGCCGACGCCGGGCGAGGCGCGTCCACTGGCGCTGTTCGACGGGCTGCGAACCGATTTCAGCCTGGCGCGACTGCGCCACTACACGGGTACGCCCCCCGAACACGTGCAGCGCTACGTGCTGTTCACCAACTATCACCGCTATGTCGACGAATTCGTGCGCTGGGCGTTCGACCAGCTCGGCGAAGGGTCGCGCTTCACCGGTGTATCGGGCGCGGGTGGCGTGCTGCTGCGCGCGGGGGACGATGTCGAGGCGGCGATGGCCGATACCAGCGCGTGGCGGCGGCATCAGATGCCGGCCTACCACCTGATGGCCGACGACCGCACGGGTATCACGCTGGTCAATATCGGCGTCGGCCCGTCCAACGCGAAGACGATCTGCGACCATCTGGCGGTGCTGAGACCGGAAGCGTGGCTGATGATCGGCCATTGCGGCGGCTTGAGGCCTAGCCAGCGGATCGGGGACTATGTGCTCGCGCACGCCTATTTGCGCGACGATCACGTGCTCGACGACGTGCTGCCGCCGGAAATCCCGGTGCCGGCGATCGCCGAAGTGCAGGTCGCGATGGCGCGCGCCGCGGAAAAGATCAGTGGCCAATCGGGCGACGAACTCAAGCGCCGCCTGCGCACCGGCACGATCGTCACCACCGACGACCGCAACTGGGAATTGCGCTACACCAAATCGGCTTTGCGCTTCTCGCTCAGTCGCGCGGTCGGGATCGACATGGAATCGGCGACGATCGCGGCGCAGGGCTATCGGTTCCGCGTGCCGTACGGCACCCTGCTCTGCGTGTCCGACAAGCCGCTTCATGGCGAGCTCAAGCTGCCGGGCCAGGCCAACCGCTTCTACGAGCGAGCGATCAACGAGCATATGCGGATCGGCATCCAGACGTGCGAGGAACTCCGCCAGGAGGGCGCCAAGCTCCACAGCCGCAAGCTGCGCGCGTTCAACGAGCCACCGTTCCGCTGATCGGTTCGACGCCGGGACTATCACGACCCTGAAACAATCTGGTATGCGCGGGCGTTAGCGACCAACGAGAACAGGGGATCAGCTCTCATGGCCACGACGCCCAAGAAGACGACTGCCAAGCCCGCCGCAAAGGCGCCTGCCAAACCCAAAGCCGCTGCCGCGAAACCAAAGGCCGCGGCCAAGCCGAAGGCCGCCGCGCCGACTCCCGAATCCGAGGTGAAGGCTGCGGCTGCGCCGAAGACGCCCACCAAGGCACCGGCCAAGACCGCTGCGAAGACGGCGAAACCGGCTGCGGCAAAGGTGGCCGAGCCGGTAGCGACCAAGGCACCGGCCAAGGCGGCCGCCAAGCCCAAGGCGGCAGCGAAACCGGTCGCGAAGGCATCCGGCGCAGCCGTTGCGACCACGCCGAAACCCGCTACCAAGCCCGCCAAGACACCGGCAGCGGCGAAACCCAAGGCGCCGGCCAAGCCGAAGGCCGTTGCAGCGCCCAAGCCGACAGCACCGGCACCAGCGGCCGCCCCCCCTTCGCCGAGCCCCGCTGCCCCCGCGCCAACGCCTTCAGCACCGGCGCCGGCCGCACCAAGCCGCGCCGCCACCATCGCCAAGCGGGGCGGCATCGCCGCCGGGATCGCCGGCGCGATCGGCGCGGTCGCAGCGATCTTCACATTGCGCGGCAGCAGCCGGAAGAGCGAGCCGAAAGACGAGGAGTCCTGAGGGTCGCTGCCGGATTCGGCGCGGAGAGCGCCGGCTAGCCTGGCAACACCCACATCGCCACCCCGGCCTTGTGCCGGGGTCCACCGGGCGGCGCATCCCTTCGGGCATGGTTGCACCGTGAATGCCGGGACAGGGCCGGCATGACGGTCGCTAGGATTGATCGGTTTCCGGCGGGACTGGGCGAGGGCTATAGAACCCCCATCCGTCCGCGCGGCCACCATGCATCGTTGCGTAGTAACTCAAATCGATCTCTGCGGCCGTGATCGTTTCAGCCGTCGGCATCATTTCCTTCGATGCCTTAACATCCCAGGGGAAGTCTTCGTCAGCGTAGCGCGCTATCTCGACGACATAGCCCTCGCGCGACGCTTCCTCCGCAAAGGCACGCGCCGACTCCATGCCACGGAAAATGTGTGCGAAATCGACCAACCGAGATCCGGTGATGTCTACCCCCTTCCCGCTATGTTCCTGAGGACCTCGGCATTCTCCGCTAGCGCCTCCGCCCAGCGAGCACGGTCGGCAGACTCGCTCACCACCCGCTCGGCTTGCCCTTGTTCTGCTCGTCGAGCCATTTCTTGAGCGGCGCGAAATAGTCCATCAGCGCCTGTCCCGAAATCTCGCGGCTGCCGGTGAAGGCCTGGAGCGCGTCTGGCCAGGGTTTGGACTGCCCCATCTCCAGCATCTTCTGCAGGTTCGCACCGACCTGCTTGTTGCCATAGAACGAGCAGCGATGGAGCGGCCCTGTCCAGCCCGCTTGCTTGCAGGCCGCCTGGTAGAACTGGAATTGCAGCAGCCGCGCCAGGAAATAGCGCATGTACGGCGTATTAGCGGGAATATGGTATTTCGCCCCCGCATCGAACCGTGAGGCATCGCGCGCGACGGGCGGCTCGATCCCCTGATATTGCAGGCGCAGCGCGTCCCAGGCCGATTGATACTGGTCGGGCTTGATCGATCCGTCGAACACTCCCCAGCGCCATTTGTCGACCAGCAGGCCGAACGGCAGGAAGGCGACCTTGTCCATCGCCTGACGCAGCAGCAGCCCGATATCCTTGTCCGCGCTCGGCACCTTCGATTTGTCGAGCAGGCCGATCTGGACGAGATAATCCGGCGTGATCGACAGCGCGATGAAATCGCCGATCGCCTCATGGAAGCCATCATTGGCGCCATTCTCGTACAGGAACGGCTGATTCATGTACGCACGCTGATAATAGTTGTGCCCGAGCTCGTGATGGATCGTCACGAAGTCGTCTGCATTGACTTTCAAACAGGTCTTGATGCGGACGTCTTGCTGGTTGTCGATATCCCAGGCGGACGCGTGGCACACGACCTCGCGATCAGCCGGCTTCACGAACATCGACCGTTTCCAGAACGTGTCGGGCAACGGCGCGAAGCCCAGCGAGGAATAGAAACCCTCGCCCGTTTTCACCATCTTGAGGGGATCGTAGCCCTTCTCTTTCAGCAACGCGCCGGTGTCGTAGCCGAGATCGCCCGCTCCTTTGGGCGCGACGATATCGTAGATGTTACCCCATTCCTGCGCCCACATGTTGCCGAGCAGGTCGGCACGGATGGGGCCGGTCTTGGGCTGAACGGCGTCGCCATATTTCTCGTTGAGCTTCCAGCGGACATAGGTGTGGAGCGAGCGGTAAAGCGGCTCGACCTGCTTCCATAGCCGGTCGGTCATCGCGGCGAAGTCGTCGGGCTTCATGTCATAGCCCGACCGCCACATCGCCCCGACATCGGCATAGCCGAGTTCCTTGGCGCCCTGGTTCGAAATGTCGACCATATGGGCGTAGTCGGCCTTCATCGGGACACCGACATTGTCGTTCCAGCTGACCCACATCTCCTTCAGCCTGGCCGGATCGCGCACCGTGCCCATCGCCGCCTCGATATCCGAGCCGTTGATCGGCTTGCCGTCGAGCGTCCCCTTACCCTTGCCATATTCGGACTGCAGCCGCGTCGCGATGGTCGCCAGTTCGTCGGCGGCACCGGGACGCGACGGCGCCGGCAGCGTGATGCCTTCGCGGATCAGGTCGAGCTTGCGCCGCGTATCGGGCGACAGGCCGGGAACGTCGAGATATTTGGCTGCCTCTCCGGCATATTTGACCGCGAGTTCGGTCTGGCGCGCGCCGACTTCCGCCGCCATCGCGTCGGTATCGTCGGTAATATAGGTTTCGTTGATCCAGCCGGCGCGGTTGGCATCGACCGATATCGCGGCGAGGTCCTTTTCGGCCCGGGCGACGAACTTGTCGGCATCGGCGGCGGTCGCGGGCGCATTCCTGTCGGGCGCGCTGGCTAGCACGACGGCCCCCGACAGGACGAGCGCAAGCGCCAGGCTCGAGGCCATGACGGTACGGATCATGTTGGTCGACTCCCTGAACCTGTGGCGGGAGATTGGGCCCGCCGGGAGCCCGAGGTCAAGCGGCGAGGAAGTCCGCCATCGCCAGGCCAAGCTCGGGTTTGACCACCGCACTCATGTGATTGCCGGGCACCTCGACATAGCGCGCCTGGGGCAACGCGTCGGCCAGTGCCGCGGCGCTGCCGTTATCGTCGTCATCCACGCCGTTCACGCACAGCGTCGGCCAGGAGAAGCTCTCGATCTGCCCGATCGGGGTACTGACGAACGTGTCGATCACCCCCAGCAACGCTTGCGGGTCGCCCCCCGTCGTCTTCAGGAACGCTTCCGCGAACCATTCGGGACTGTTGCGTTCGTGCTTGCCGAGATTGGTCAGGATATGGCGGAAATGCCCGCCGCGCCGGTCGGCGGCCGTCAGCCCCTCCAGCCCCATGCCCGAGAAGATGACGCGGCGCGGGTCGGCGCCCGTCGCCAGCATACGGCTGGTGGTGCGCGCGCCGAGCGAATAGCCGCCGAGATCGTATCTGGTCAGCCCGAGATGCGCGATCAGCGCATGGCCGTCTTTCGCCAGCGCGTCGGGCGGATAGGCCGACGGATCGTGCGGACGCGCGCTCGATCCATGCCCGCGCAAGTCTGGCATGATCACCCGGAAACCCTTTGCGGCGATCGCCGTGGCATGGCCGTAGCGGATCCAGTTGGTCTCCGCATCGGAGAAAAAGCCGTGGATCAGGACAACCGGACGCCCCTCTCCGACTTCGCGCCATGCCAGGCGCTGACCGTCGAAACTGTCGAAAAACTGCGGTTCAATCGGGGAGTTTGCCAATTGCCTTCATCCATCGGTCGATCACGGCCTTGTGCTGATCGGTTCGATAGGTCGGCAGGGCGTGCGTGTCGAGCCAGCGCGGATGCCAGCTTTCGACACCGAAATGATGCGTCGGTCGGAACACGCCAGGAGTGTCGAAGCTACCCAGGGTGAGATCCATATGCTCGCTGTCGGGGAATTCGAAGGTCAGCGGAGTTCCGCATTCGGCACAGAAACCGCGCGCGGCGATCGGCGACGATGCATAACGTTCCGGCGCGCGCGACCAGTACACCTCGGCTTTCCGGACGTTCTTGAACGCGATCGACGTGCCGCCGGTCGCACGCTGGCACATCCGGCAATGGCACAGATAGGCGCCGTCGTCGTGAACCCGGACCGAATAGCGGATGCGGCCGCACTGGCAGCCGCCGTCGAGCACCGCCTCCAGCGGCCGTGCGGTGCTGGTCACGCCGGTCGGTGGACCCGCCGGCCCCTGGGGCGCCGGCTCGGGCTGCACCTGCGGTTCGGCTTCTTCCTCGGCCATCGCCTCCTCCATTTTGCTGCATGTGCGAAATTTTTGCGTCAGGGACTGTTTTATATAAGCATACTCATTATATGCGCACCCATGAGCGACTCACTCGGATTCCTGATTAGCGACGTCTCGCGCCTGATGCGCCGTCGTTTCGACGAGCGCGCACGCGAAGTCGGCGCCACGCGCGCGCAATGGCGCACCCTGACCACGCTCAGCCGCAACGAAGGGCTGAACCAGGGAGCATTGGCGGACCTACTCGAGGTCGAACCGATTACATTGTGCCGGATGATCGACCGGCTGGAGGAATCGGGCCTGGTCGAGCGCCGCCGCGATCCGTCGGACCGCCGGGCATGGCAGCTCTTCCTCACCGACAAGTCGAAACCGATCCTCGACGATCTGCGGCGCATGGCCGACGATCTGTTCGCCCAGGTTCTGTCGGGACTGGACGAGTCCGAACGCGCTGCGCTGGGCAAGTCGCTCGAACGTATGCGTTCCAACCTGCTGAACCTTCCGACCCCCCGCATGACCGAGACCGCCCATGGCTGACGCCGATCCGAAGCTGAAAACCGAGGGTGAGAAGGTCGCTGCGGCGAACGTCATCGAGACCGTCGAAGCCCCCGCCCCGGCACGCAAGAAGCGCAATTGGGCGCGGCTGGCGCTGATGATCAGCGTGCCGCTGCTGATCGCAGCGGTCGCGGGATATGTCTATCTGACCGGCGGTCGCTACGAGAGCACCGACAATGCCTATGTCGAGCAGGATACCGTCTCGATCAGCCCCGACGTATCGGGCCGCATCGTCGACGTTCGCGTCAAGGAGAACCAGCGGGTCAAGGCCGGCGACGTGCTGTTCGTGATCGACCCCGAACCCTATCGCATCGCACTCGAACAGGCGAATGCGGCGATCGCGAGCGCGAAGGTCGATGTTTCGACCAAGGCGACCGATACGGGCAGCGCCGCCGCCGACATCGAAAGCGCCAACGCCGATATCGCGCTCGCGCAGGCGACCTGGGAGCGTCAGGACGCGCTGTGGAAGAAGGGCTTCACCACCAAGGCCGCGCTCGATGCCGCGCAGCATGAGGTGCTGGCCGCCAAGGCGCGGCTGGCCACCGCGCGCGCCGCCGCCGCCAAGGCGCAGGTGCAGTTGGGCAGCGGGGTCGAGGGATCGGGCATTCCTGCGGCCGTGCAGGCGGCAATGGCCGAACGCGACAAGGCGATGATGAACCTCCAGCGTACCGTGGTACGCGCGCCGCACGACGGCATCATCACCCAGACCAGCCGGCTCCAGGTCGGCAACATCACGCCCTCGGGCGTTCCGGCACTCAGCCTGGTGGTGACGTCGCCCTGGGTGACCGCGAATTTCAAGGAAACGCAACTAGCCAACATGCGCGTCGGCCAGCCGGCTGAGCTCAAGTTCGACGCCTATCCGGGCATGAAATTGTGCGGGAAGGTCGAGAGCATCGGCGCCGGGACGGGATCGTCCTCGTCGATTCTGCCGGCGCAGAACGCCAACGGCAATTGGGTCAAGGTGACGCAGCGCGTGCCGGTGCGCATCACGATCACCTGCAAGCCGACCCGTCCGCTGATCACCGGCCTGTCGACCGACGTGACGATCGACACCAAGCCCAATGGCTAGCAGCGCCCTTCCCGCCGGATCGGGAGCGGCGTCGCCGGCGAAACCGGCGCTCAGCAAACCGTTGCTCGAGACATCGAACCGCCCGCTTCTGACCGTGGGGGTCATGGGCGCGATGGTGATGCAGATCCTCGACACGACGATCGCCAACGTGGCCTTGCCGCACATGACGACGGCGCTCGGCGCGACCGCGGACACGATCACCTGGGTGTTGACCAGCTACATCATCGCGACCGCGATCGCGCTGCCGGCAACCGGGTGGCTCAGCGACCGGCTGGGAAGCCGCAACCTGTTCCTGATCGCCGTCGGCGGTTTCATCATTGCTTCGATGCTGTGCGGCACCGCGGTCAATCTCGGCGAGATGGTCGGCTTCCGCGTGCTGCAAGGCGTCGCGGCGGCGTTCATCAATCCGCTGTCCCAGACCGCGATGATCGACATCAACCCGCGGGAGAGGCAGGCCCAGGCGATGTCGGTCTGGGGCATGGGCGTGATGGTCGGGCCGATCCTGGGGCCCGTGCTCGGCGGCTACCTGACCGACAATTTCAACTGGCGCTGGGTGTTCTACGTCAACGTGCCGGTCGGCGCGCTGACGTTCGCGATCCTGTGGTTCCTCTTGCCGTCGCGGCCGAAGGCGCAACGCGATTTCGATTTCACCGGCTTCATCTTCGTCGGCCTCGCCGTGGCGAGTTTCCAGCTGATGCTCGACCGCGGCCAGAACCAGGATTGGTTCTCGAGCTGGGAAATCATCATCGAGGGGCTGATCGCGATCGGCGCGTTATGGGTGGCGCTGGTACACCTGGTCACCGCTCGGAAGCCGCTGTTCGACCGCCACCTGTTCCGCAACCGCAACCTCGTCACGGCGATGTTCTTCATGATCGTGATCGGCGTGTCGACCATGGCGCCGATGGCGCTGCTGCCGCCGATGCTGCAGCAATTGTTCGGCTATTCGGTGGTCCAGACCGGCATGATGATGGCGCCGCGCGGCGTCGGGGTCCTCCTCACGATGTGGATCGCCGGCCAGCTGATCGGCAAGGTCGATACCCGGATCGTGATCGCGGTGGGCCTGGTCCTGTTCGCGTGGTCGCTCAGGACGATGGCAGGCTGGTCGCTCGAGATGGATTCCTGGCCGGTGATCATGTCGGGCTTCATCCAGGGGCTCGGTATGGGCCTGGTATTCATGCCGCTCAACAGCCTGGCCTTCGCGACGCTCGACCAGCGTTACCGCACCGACGGATCGAGCCTGCTCAACCTGATGCGATCGATCGGACAATCGGCGGGCATATCGATGGTGACCGTGTACCTGACCCGCAACATTCAGGTGAGCCATGCCGATCTCGCCCAGCACATCACGGATCATGTCGTGCCGGGACTGAACCTCAGCCAGATTTTCCAGTACGGAATCCTGTCCGACGCGGTGTTCGAGATGATCGACGGCATGGTCAACAAACAGGCGGCGATGATCGCCTATATCGACGACTTCTACCTGATGGCGTGGATCTCGATCGCGGTGCTGCCGCTGGTGCTGCTGCTGCAGAAACCGAAGGGCAAGGTCGAAGTGGTGCACGCCGAATAGCGGCACACCCTGCTAGGGTCGGCTGAGGATCGCCATGAACTCCGCCGGCGCGGCGTTTTCCTCGAAACAAGGAACGTCGGGCGCGATCGCGACCCAGGGCTGCTTGCTCCTGACCCAGATGTGCAGGCGCGGCTCCAGCGTGCGGTTGTGATCGAGCGTCCCGGCGCGGATGACGGCAAGCCCCGGCCGCGCGCTGTTCGTGTTCCACAGCCGGTTGTGGCACGTGCCGCAGGCACGCTGGCGGGACAGCGCCCCGCTTTCGTTCCGGATGGTGAAGTCGACGATCGGCCCCGTCGCGCTGATCGCGCCCTCGGGCACGACCGC
Source organism: uncultured Stakelama sp. (assembly GCA_964521615.1). Lineage (GTDB taxonomy): Bacteria > Pseudomonadota > Alphaproteobacteria > Sphingomonadales > Sphingomonadaceae > Sphingomonas. The sequence continues at coordinate 174,998 of CAZFTL010000002.1, forward strand.
CTGTTCGGAAAAGGCGCTCCCCGACCAGCGCTGGCAATCGGTACAGTGACAGCAATAGATCGCGGTCAGCGCGTCGACGGCGATTTCGTAGCGGGTCGCGCCGCAGCGGCAGGCGCCGGTAAAGCTCATGTCCGTTTCTCCAGCCCCGCCTGCTTCATGCGCCAGAGGGCAAGGTCGACCCTGTCCTGCCCGAAAAAGGGTTCGTCGTTGAACACCAGGGTCGGTACGCCCCAATGACCCGCGGCTTCGAGCGCCTCTTGATTGGCGGCGACTTCGGCATCGAGCGCGTCGGCATCGCGCTCGGCCTCGGCATCAAGTTCCGCCATGTCGAGCCCGGCGCGCGCTGCGGCACCGGCGAGATGATCGCCGAGATGCCAGTCGACCGCCCCGCCCCAGACGAGTTGCGCGACCTCGTCGGCATAGTCGAACCCTCTGCCCCGCCGCGCCGCCGCTTGCCCGGTCCGCACCAACCGGCGGATATAGGGCTGATCCGCGGCGACCTCGCGTGTCGCGATGCTCTGGACGATCGGGTCGGGACGTGGCGGCCCGAACGGAATGCCGTCATGCTGCGCCACGCGCATCACGTCGCGGATCGTGTAGCGCAGCCAATTGGGATGATTGCGCTCGAAGAAATCGGGCTGGCGGATCGCCAGCGGATAGACCGGCTTGAGGTCGATCGTCAGGTCGTAGTCACGGACGATCGCGCGCCATTTGGGCAGCGCCAGATAGCTATAGGGGCTACGAAAAGAGAAATAGAGGTCCGCGCGCAACATCAAAAATCCTCCCCAAGCTCACTTGGTGGAGGGGCCGCAGCGGCAAAGCCGCGAGGACGGGACGTTTCCCCTCCACCATCGCTTCACGATGGTCCCCCTCCCCATCTTCGATGGGGAGGAGTTTGAGCGGAACCCGACTAGGCTTTCAAGCCGCCTTCTTGAGGTGCCGGCGGCCGAGCAATTCCGCGATCTGCACCGCATTGAGCGCAGCGCCCTTGCGGAGGTTGTCCGACACGCACCACAGGCTCAGCCCGTTGTCGATCGTCGGATCCTCGCGGACGCGGCTGACATAGGTTGCATATTCGCCGACGCATTCGACCGGGGTCACGTATCCGCCGTCCTCGCGCTTGTCGACCAGCATCACGCCCGGCGCCTCGCGCAGGATCTTCTGCGCTTCCTCGGCCGAGATTTCGTTCTCGAACTCGATGTTCACCGCTTCCGAATGGCCGACGAACACCGGCACGCGGACACAGGTCGCGGTCAGCTTGATCTTGGGGTCGAGGATTTTCTTGGTCTCGACCACCATCTTCCACTCCTCCTTCGTCGATCCGTCCTCGAGGAACTTGTCGATGTGCGGAATGACGTTGAAGGCGATCTGCTTGGTGAACTTGGCCGGCTCGGCCTGGTCGCCGACGAAGATGTTGCGCGACTGTTCGAACAGTTCGTCCATCCCGGCTTTGCCCGCGCCCGACACCGACTGATAGGTCGCGACGACAACGCGCTTGATGGTCGCGGCATCGTGGAGCGGCTTCAGCGCGACGACGAGCTGCGCGGTGGAGCAGTTCGGGTTCGCGATGATGTTCTTCCGGGTATAGCCGTTGATCGCGTCGGGATTCACTTCGGGCACGATCAGCGGCACGTCCGGATCCATGCGATAGAGCGACGAATTGTCGATCACCGTGCATCCCGCCGCGGCGAATTTCGGCGCGTAGATCGCGGTCGCCTCGCTGCCGATCGCGAACAGCGCAATGTCCCACCCTTTCGGGTCGAAATGCTCGATATTCTGGACCTTGAGAGTTTTGCCGGTCTCACCGAAGTCGATAATATCGCCGGTCGAACGCGACGACGCCACGACGGCGATCTCGTCGGCGGGGAATTCCCGCTCGGCCAGGATGTTCAACATTTCGCGCCCGACATTGCCGGTCGCGCCGGCGACAACCACTCGGTAACCCATTACGTCGATCCCAATTTGCGTGTCCGCCCTCCAGACGGCGCTTGCTCTTTAGGCTTCACCGGCGAGAATGGAAGCGCGCAATTTCTTGTCGGTCACCCAAGGTCAGATTGATGCAGAATTTCCCGATCGACGCCGTCCGGGGTCGTTTCCCCGCCCTTTCGCGCGACGTCGGTGGGCGGCCCGCCGTCTATTTCGATGCGCCGGGCGGCACACAGGCATGCGACGCCGCAATCGGCGCAATGGTCGCGCATCTGAGCGACGGCACCGCCAATGCCGGCGGCGCGTTCGCTACCTCGATCGAAACCGACCGCCTGTCGGAGAAGGCGCATGAGGCGATCGCCGATTTGCTCGGCGCGCGGCCGGAGAACATCGCGTTCGGCCCTAACATGACCTCGCTGACGTTTGCGGTGTCGCGCGCGCTGGCACGGGAATGGCAAGCGGGAGACGAGCTGATCGTGACCCGGCTGGACCATGACGCCAACGTCTCGCCTTGGCTCGAAGCGGCCGCCGATCGCGGCATGACGATCCGCTGGCTCGACTTCGATCCCGCTACCGGCCGTTGGCTGGTGGACGAGCTCGGAGCACTGCTGCGACCCAGCACCCGCCTCGTCGCGCTTGGCGCCGCCAGCAATGCGCTCGGGACGGTCAACCCGATCGCCGAGGCGGTCGCGCTCATACGGGCGCATGGCGATGCATTGGTCTATGTCGATGCCGTGCAGTCGGTACCTCATCTCGTCACCGACGTCGCCGCGACGGGCGCCGACTTCGTCGCCTGTTCGCCGTACAAATTCTTCGGACCGCATCAGGGCGTCCTGTGGATGAACCCGCGCCTCGGCGACCGTGTCCATGCCTATAAGGTGCGCCCTGCGGGCGATGACGGCGCCCATCGCTTCGAAACGGGGACGCCATCGTTCGAGGGACAGGCCGGGGTGCTGGGCACGATCGCCTATCTCGAATGGCTCGGGGAGCTGACCGATCCGAGCGCCAACAGCCGCCGGGCCCGGCTGATCGCGGCGATGACGGCGGCGTCGGCGTACGAACGGAATCTCGGCTCGCGCCTTCTTGCCGGCCTCGCCACGATACCCGGCCTGACGTTATATGGTCCGCCGACCATGGAAGGACGGGTTCCGACCTTCTCGTTCACCGTCAGTGGCCATAGCCCGCAAGCGATCGCCGATCGTCTCGCCGGGCTGGGCATCTTTGCCTGGGCCGGGCATTTCTATGCCGTCGAGGCGGTCGACCGGCTGGGCCTCGCCGATGTCGGCGGCCTGGTCCGGGTCGGCCTGTGTCACTACAATACGGTCGAGGAAGTCGACCGGCTGATCGCGGCACTGGCCGAATTGCGCAACTCACAGGCCTAGGCACCGCCGAAAAGGCGGGGCACGGTCACTTGGTGGGTCGGTTCTTCACCACGCGGTCGAAATAGTTGAAGATCGTCGTCCAGACATGGATGTCGCGCACCGCGGCATGGGTCTTGCCGGGATAGAACATCATTTCGAACGGCCGGTTCGCGGCCTGCATCTTCGCCGCGAACGCGGTCGAATTCTCGAACACGACATTGTCGTCCGACATGCCGTGGATCAGCATCAGCGGATCGTCGATCTTCGTCGCGTCGGTCAGCGCGTCCGACGTCTCGTACGCCTTCGTATCGACCCTGGGGTCGCCCATGTACCGCTCGGTGTAATGCGTGTCGTAGAGTTCCCACCGCGTTACCGGCGCGCCGGCCACGCCGCCCGCATAGACACCCGGATTGGCCTCCAGCATCTTGAGCGTCATGTAGCCGCCATAGGACCAGCCATAGATTCCGATCCGGTCGGGATCGACATAGCTCTGCTGCTTGAGCCATTTCGCGCCCGCCAGCTGATCCTCGACCTCGATCGATCCCATCGCGCGATAGATCTTGTCCTCGAACGCGGTGCCGCGATTGGGCGAGCCGCGATTGTCGAGCTGGAAGAAGATATAGCCCTTGCTGACGATGTACTGCTCCAGCGGGCTTTCCCAGCCGCGAGTCACGGTCTGGCTGTGCGGCCCGCCATAATGCTGGAAGAACACCGGATAGCGCTTGCCCGGCTCCATCTGCGGCGTGATCATCTCGTAATAGAGCGGCGTCCCGTCATCCGCCTTGATCGTACCGAACGTGCGCTGCCGGTGCTGGCCGAGATAGGGATAATAAGGGTGCCCCGGCTTGATCGCATTCTCGTTGATCCAGCCGAGCATCTTGCCGCTGGTGTCGGCAAGGTACGTCTGCGGCGGCTGGTTGGGATTGGACCGCGTCACGATCAGCCGCGTCGCCGCGCCGTCCATTACCGCACGGTTGGTCCAGCCGCGCTCGGTCAGCCGCGTCACCGCTCCCGGCTTCGCCAGGTCGACGGTATAAAGTTGTTGTTCGAGCACGTCGTCCTTCGTGCCCATGAAATAGAGGCGCCCCCGCCCCTCGTCGACGCCGACTAGGTCGCTGACTTGCCACGGCCCCTTGGTCAGCTGCGTCCACTTGCCCTTGGCGAAGCGGTAGAGATGGCCGAAACCGTCGCGCTCGGACCACCAGATCAGGCTGCCGTCGCGCATGGCATGGTAATTGTCGCTGAGGTTGATCCAGCTCCGCGGGCCCGCTTTCTCGCCGAACCAGATCCTGGCCTTGCCCGTGGCGGGATCGACCGCGAGCATATCGAGTTCGGTCTGCGCCCGGTTCTCGCGCTGGACGAGCAATGTCTTGCCGTCGGGCGTCCAGTCGACGCGCGCGAGATAAATGTCGTCGTCGCTGCCCAGATCGACCTTGACCTTGCCCCCCGTGGCGGGGTCGACGACGTAGAGCTCTGCCTTGATGTTGGGCGTACCGGCCGCCGGATAGCGCTGGTCGAACACCTTGGTCCCGTTGGCACCGATGGCGGCGCGGGTGACGATTCCGACCGGCGCCTCGTCGAACCGTTCGACCGCGATCAGCCTGTCGCCTGGCGACCACCAATAACCGGTACGGCGGTCCATTTCCTCCTGCGCGACGAATTCGGCCTCACCCCAATGGATCGTGCCGCCGCCGTCGCTGGTGACCGCCTTGGCCGTTCCGCCGGCGAGCGGCTGGACGTAGAGATTCTGGTCGCGAACGAAGCTGACATAGCCTCCGGCAGGGCTGATCGCGGGATTGAGTTCGCCACCGGGCGTGTTGGTCAGGCGATCGACCTTGCCGTCGAGATGCGCGAGATAGAGATCGCCGTCGAGCGGCACCAGGATCGACTTGCCGTCGGGCGCCCAGTCATAGGCGACGATGCCCTTGTCGCCGCCGATCCGCTCCCGCTCCCGCTGCATTTTCTCGGCTTCGGACAATTCCGCGCCCGATCCGACCTTTTTGGAGTCGACCAGCATCCGCTCCTGACCGGTCGCGGTATCGCGCGCCCAGAGATCGTAGCGGTTCTTCTCGTCCGTGCGCGGCTTGAGCAACGTCAGCAACTTGCCGTCGGGCGAGAGCTTGACCGCACGCGGTTGCTGTCCGGACAAGTCCGGGCTCGCGAACAGGCGTTCCAGCGTCAACGGGCGCTGCGCATCGTCAGCGGCCACGGCGCTCGTTCCGATCGCCAGTACCGCCGCAAGCCCGATCATCCCACCGGTCAACCATGTCCGCATGTCCTTCGCGACTCCCAGCATCGCCCGGCTGGATGCGGGCGTTGGCGCGCTTATCGCGGGCGTGAAACGTTCCGTAAAGGGGGCGTGTTAGGCCGATATAGCGGACTGAAAAGGCGCATGCGCGTCACCTGCCCGCGATGTGCGACAAAAGCGCTTGACCTCAACTTAGCTTGAGGAACTATTCCCCGCGCCAGGATCGAATCTCCACCGAAAGGATCATTCATGCCCGGCGCCTTCATCGAACACGTCAACATCACCGTGCGCGACCCTGGCCGCAGCGCCCAATTGATGCACGACCTGTTCGGCTGGAACATTCGCTGGCAGGGGCCGGCGCTCAGCGGCGGGCGCTCGATCCATGTCGGCGACGATCGTTTCTACCTCGCGTTGTACACGAAGGAGGGCGCGACGACGCCCGATGAAGTATTCCGCAAGGGGCGCCCGCTCAACCATGTCGGCATCGTCGTCGACGATCTCGACGATGCCGAACGCCGCGTGATCGCGGCGGGGTTGGAGCCGTTCAATCACGGCGACTACGAGCCCGGCCGGCGCTTCTATTTCTTCGACTTCGACGGCACCGAATTCGAGCTGGTCAGCTACGCATCGTGATCGCAGCGACGAGCTCATGAGATAATCTGGGGTCTCGGGCGAGATTTGATGGTTTGTCGTCGCCCAATCCGCCGCGCTACCCGAACGTCCCTCCTCAATCGGAAGGACGTTAGATGAATCGAATTGCGGCCGCGGCGGGAATGCTGGCTCTGCTTGCGACGACGGTGCCGGCGCCCGCCCAATCGGACGATCCGCTGCTCAAGCCCGTCGCCCCGACCTATGCGGCGCGCTGGCTCGCATCGCAGCCGCCGCACCGCATCTTCGGCAATACCTATCTGGTCGGCTTTGCCGGACTGAACGTCGGGCTGATCCGCACCAACGCAGGGCTCATCCTGATCGACGGTGCCCTGCCGCAGGTCGTGCCCGAGGTCGAGGCGAACATCCGCCGACTCGGCTTCGATCCCCGGGACATAAAGTTCATCCTCAGCACCGAGCCGCACTACGACCATGCCAGCGGGATCGCCGCCTTGGCGCGCGACAGCGGCGCGACCGTCGTCGCCAGCGCCTGGGCGGCGAAGTCGCTGTCTTCGGGGCATGCGCAGCCCGACGATCCCCAGGCGTCGATATTGGAGGATTATCCCGCCATCGCGAACATTCGCATCGTCGGTGACGGCGCGCGGATACGCCTGGGCGGCGTCACCGTGACCGCGCGCGCGACTCCGGGCCATACGCCCGGCAGCATGAGCTGGACCTGGCGGTCATGCGAAGGGCAGCGCTGCGTCGACGCGGTCTTCGCGTCGAGCCTCAACCCGGTCTCGGCCGACGACTACCGCTTCACCGATCCGGCACATGCCGGTCTGGTTGCCGCGTTCCGGGGATCGATCGCCAAGGTCGAGTCGCTGCCCTGCGGCCTGCTGCTGTCCGCTCATCCCGAACCGTCGGGCGGCGACCGCAAATATCGCGGCCTGCTCGCAGGCTCGCGCCGCAACCCGTTCCTGGAGCCAGGCGCCTGCCGCGCCTATGCCGCTGCCGCCGGACAGGCTTTGGACGCGCGGCTGGCGAAGGAGCGTGGGCAACCTCGACGGTGACCGCTCCGCACCGGTCAGGCCCGGCGCCGGAAACAGCCGTCGAGATGATCGTCGACCAGCCCGCAGGCCTGCATCCAGGCATAGACGATCACCGGCCCGACGAACTTGAACCCGCGCTTCTTGAGTTGCTTCGAGACCTCTTCCGACAGCGGCGTCTTGGCGGGTACGTGGACGCCGTCGCCCTTGATCGGTTTCCCGCCGACGAAGCCCCAGCAGAAATCGGCGAAATCCTCGCCTTTATCCTGCATCGCCAGATAGGCGCGAGCATTGCCGATCGTCGCCTCGATCTTCGAGAGCGACCGGATGATCCGCGCGTCAGCGAGCAGGCGCTCGACATCGGCGTCGTCGAAACGGGCGACCTTGGCGGGATCGAAGCCGGCGAACACCTCGCGGAACGCGTCGCGCTTCTTGAGGATCGTCGACCAAGACAGGCCGGCCTGGAAGCCGTCGAGCTGGAGCTTTTCCCACAAAGCGCGACCGTCACGCTCAGGCACGCCCCATTCGGCATCGTGATAGGCTTGCATCTGCGGGTCCGAACCCGCCCAGGGGCAGCGATTGGTCATGACAGCGACCTAGCCAAGGCGCGGCACATAATCGAGAACCTCCTTAGTGTTGACTCTATCAACATAGGACGTACACTCGGCGGATGAATACCACTACATCGCCCCGACACATCGCCGACGTCCGCGCCTTCAATCGGCGGTACACCGAAGCGTTCGGGTTCCTCAACGACCGGCTGGACGACAGCCCCTTCCCGCTGACCGACGCGCGCTTGCTCTACGAGATCGCGCAGGGCAACGGCCTTACCGCCGCCGATATCGAGCGGCGGCTGGCGATGGACAAGGCGCAGATCAGCCGCTCGCTGGGCCGACTCGTGCGGCAGAGCCTGGTGGATAGCGTGCCTTCGCCCGATCACGCCAAGCGCAAAGTGCTGCGGCTTACCCCGGCCGGCGCCGATGCCTTCGCCGATCTCGACGGCAAGACCCAGGCGGCGATCGGCGAGCGCCTGGCCGCCATCGAGGGCGTACGGCTGGCGCAATTGACCGACGGTATGGCGACGATCACCCGCGCCCTGGCCCGCGATGCTGACAGGGAGCCGATATTCCGCGACCTGCGCGTGGGTGACATCGGCTGGATCGCGCACCGCCAGGCGCTGCTCTATGCGGAGGAATATGGCTGGGACTGGACTTACGAAGCGCTGATCGCGCGGATCATGGCCGATTTCGTCGAGGGCTACGATCCGTCCCGCGACGCCGCCTGGGTCGCCGACGTGAACGGGTGGACGGTCGGGTCGATCTTCCTGGTTCGCGGCGATCGGCCGGGGACGGCAAAACTTCGGCTGCTATATGTCGAACCCGCCGCGCGCGGCCTCGGCATCGGGCGGCAACTGGTCGCGCGTTGCGTCGATGCGGCGCGTGCCAAGGGGTATGACCGGCTCGAACTATGGACCAACAGCATATTGGTCTCTGCGCGCCGGCTCTATGAGGCTGCGGGTTTCACCCTTGTCGACGACGCGCCACATCACTCGTTCGGGCAGGATCTGGTCGGACAGACCTGGGCGCTCCCTCTCCGCTGAGCGGCAACTTCATTACCGCAGAGACATGCCGGGGCCGGCCAAGCGGCGCGCGTGATTTTCCGACATCACGCACGCCGCCCGTTTCAATGGCCGTCGCATCGCTTTCCACGGAAACCCGTCGCCGGTTTCCGGCACGACACTCCGACACCGCCCCGGCAGTTTCTCACATGCCGTCGAGGCCCTTGCTGACCATCACGTTGACCGCCACGCGCCGATTCTGCGCCTTGCCATCGGGTGTGTCGTTGCTGGCAGCTGGGTCGGCCTCGGCCATGCCGGTGGGCGTCAGCATGCGGTACGGCTTCCAGCCGCAGGCCTGCTGCAGATAGTTCACCACGGTCCCGGCGCGCTTCTCGCTGAGCACCTGGTTCGTTTCCTGGCTGCCGGTGGAATCGGTGTAGCCGACCACGAGCAGGAGAGCGTTGTTCATGCCCTGCGCAGAGGTTGCCGCCTGGCAAAGATCGGCCTTTGCCTGGGGCGACAATACCGCTTTGCCGGTATCGAAGGTGACGTTGGTCGTGCTCTTGACGTTGTATTGGTCGATATCCGCCATTCGGCCACGCAAGGCCTCGGTGGCGGCGGTCTGCTCGTCGAAGCGCTGATCGGTACCGTTGCGGATCATCGACGCAGTCTTGAGGTCCTTCGACTTGAGCGCGACCTGAGTGGCAACCAGGCCGCCACCCCATTGCGCCGTCCGGACGCTGACGGGCAGGCCGTTCAGCAGCGAATCCGCGTCGCGCTTGTTATGGCTGATGCCCAGGAAGCCGCCGCTCGACCTGATCCTGGTGGCGTCGCTGATGAAGACCACGGTCTTGTCGCCCCCGGCGGTGGTGACTTGCATCTTGTCGCCGCTGCGTGCGGAAATGAAGCCGTCGACTTCGGGGCCAGCAGGCATTCCCGACAAGTCTGCCGGCACCGTGCCGGTCACGGTGATCGTCTGGTCGTCCTGTCCAGCGGCCGGCGGCGCGTCCTGCGCGTGCAGAGCGCCCGCCAGCGGCATGGCACAACCAGCGAGGAGAAACAGGATCTTCGATCTGGTAAGGGTAATACGCATCGAGGTACTCCTAAAAGTCGGCGCGGCCGGATCCGGGCGATCGCATCGCCCCGTCGGCCTTGGTTTACATTTGCCCTGTCCGGCCCCCTCGATCCGCGGCGACGATTTCCGTCGGAAGGTGCCACGGTTTACCCGGCTCGGACGCAAGGACACGCCCGGGTGTTCGGCGCAACCTTTCGCCCAGATGAACGATTCGGCTGCGTTACCGCTTTACGGGGATGGCCGGAGCGCCAGATGCGGCGAGCCGATCCGACGGCAGCCCGCTAACGCCGCGTCTTGCCGTCTGCCCGACGGCAACGGACAGCGCACATCTGCAGCAAGCCGCAGAATCAAAAAGGACGCGGAGACCGTCGCCTCCGCGCCCTTTTCTGTCTCTTGCGAGAGGCCGTTGCTTACGCGGCGTTCTCGCGCGTGTCGCGACGCTCGGCGATACGCGCCGACTTGCCGGTGCGGCCACGCAGATAATAGAGCTTGGCGCGACGCACGGCGCCCTTGCGGACGACTTCGATGCTGTCGATGTTCGGCGAATAGAGCGGGAAGACGCGCTCGACGCCCTCACCGAACGAAATCTTGCGCACGGTGAAGTTGCTGCCCATGCCCTTGTTCGAGCGCGCGATGCACACGCCCTCGTAATTCTGGACGCGGGTGCGCTCGCCTTCGACGACCTTCACACCGACGCGGAGGGTATCGCCCGGGCGGAAATCTGGAATCTTCTTGGCCTCGGCGAACTTCGCGATGTTCTCGGCCTCGATCTGCTGGATGATGTTCATCCTATTCGTCCTTCGTTCGTCGCCGCGCGCCAGAGGGAGGCTGGACCCGAGCGCCCTCGTGGCGCTCCCAAAGATCCGGTCTCCGTGACCGTGTATCTGCCTCGGCCATCGACTTTCGCCAGGCCGCGATCTTCGCATGATCCCCCGATCGCAGCACTTCGGGGATCGTGCGCCCTTCCCATTCGACAGGTCGGGTATAATGCGGATATTCGAGGAGGCCGCTTTCGAAGCTTTCCTCGTCTCCGCTGGAAGGCGCGCCCATTACGCCGGGAAGCAGCCGAATGCAAGCGTCTAGCAACACCAGCGCACCCATCTCTCCGCCCGACAGGATATAGTCGCCGATCGACACTTCCTCGATCGGCCGCGCGTCGAACAGGCGCTCGTCGAATCCCTCGAACCGGCCGCACAGGATGATCGCGCCCGGACCCGCCGCAAGCTCGCGGACACGCGCCTGCGACAGCGGCTTGCCGCGCGGGGTCATGGCGAGAACCGGGCGGCCTGCAGGCTCCTCGGCCGCGACGGCATCGAGCGCGGATGCCACGATGTCCGCGCGTAACACCATGCCCGCTCCGCCGCCCGCCGGGGTGTCATCGACGGTGCGGTGCCGGTCGGTGGCGAAGTCGCGGATATTGACCGCGTCGAGGTTCCATTTGCCCTCAGCTAGAGCCCGACCGGCAAGCGACGTGCCGAGCGGTCCCGGAAACGTTTCGGGATAGAGCGTCAGGACGGTCGCTGCGAACATCAAGGCTCCATCTGCGTTGTATAGGGGATTGGCAAGGGACGGCGATGGCTGAAATCGACGACTGCACCATCATCGGCGCCGGGCCGGCGGGGCTGACCGCCGCCATCTATCTGGCGCGGTTCCACCTGCGCATCCGATTGTTCGACAACGGATCGAGCAGGGCGGCTCTGATTCCCCGCACCAACAATCACGCCGGTTATCCGGACGGCATCCCGGGCAGCGATCTCCTGCTGTTGATGCGGCGCCAGGCGGAACGGTTCGGCGCCGTGCGCGAAGAAGCGCATGTCGATGCGATCCGGCCCGATGGCGACCATTTCACGATCCATGTCGACGGCCGCCCATTGCGTGCGCGCACCGTCTTGCTGGCGACCGGTGTGGTCAACAATCGCCCCGACATCCCCGATGATGTGCACGATGCTGCGCTGGCGGCGGGCTTGCTGCGCTACTGCCCGATCTGCGACGGCTACGAAATCACCGACAAACGCGTCGGCGTGATCGGCACGGGCGATCACGGAAGGCGCGAGGCACTGTTCCTGCGCACCTATACCCGCCGCATCACCTTGATCGCGCCCGACGGCGGGCATGATCTCGACGAGTCCTGCCGCGCCGAACTCGATGCCGCGGAAATCGAGCAGGTCGACGGACCATATACCGCGATCAGGATCGACGGGGAGATGATCGTCGTGGCAACGGCGCGCGGCGATCTGAGGTTCGACAGCATCTATCCGGCGCTGGGCTCACGGATCCGATCGGAGCTGGCGATCGCTGCGGGCGCCGCCGCCAGCGATGACGGATGCCTGGAAGTCGACGACCATCAACGAACGTCGGTTCCCGGCCTCTTCGCGGCTGGCGACGTGGTGAAGGGGCTGGATCAGATCAGCCATGCGATGGGCGAAGCGGGCGTTGCTGCCACCGCGATCAGGAATCTGTTGGCGGAGCGCGCGCCCCTCAGGCGGTAGCGGCGCGCGGCGCCGTCAGGACATCCGTCCCGACCTCAGCCCCGACGCCCAACCCGGTTGCGCATTTTGCTGCGCCCGCCGTGCCGCCGATTCGTGGTCGTAAGCGACGCATCGGAACGAGACGTCGGTACCGTCAATGATCGCGTAACATGCGCCGGGATCGCCGCTTTCGACCCGATAAGGCTCGGAATGATCGTCGTCATAGGCCTGAAGCCCGACCGATCCGGGATTGGCGACAATGCGGCCATCGGGGAGCGTCACGAGGCGCGGCAGATGCGTGTGACCGCACAGGATCAGCGTTTCTGGGCGATCCCCTGCCCGGTCGTGAATTTCGGCATCGCTCGCCTCGCGCACACCGCCTCGCTCCACCGTGTGGAGGAAGTGTTCGAGATCGCTGGCCGGCGTTCCATGGCAGAGCAACACGTCCGACCCCAGGCTGAGCGTCGGCGGCAGATCGGCGAGCCAGGCTAGATGCCGTTCGGCGAGCCGGTCGCGGGTAAAGGCGTCGCTGGCCCCCATTCGCGCCCGGTCGAGGGTGAGTAACTGGCGTTCGTGATTGCCGGCGATGGTCGCCCAGCCGCGCGCCATCAGCAGGTCGGCGGTTTCAACCGGCCATAACGGCCCCGAGAGCGAATCGCCGAGATTGGCGAAGATCGTACATCCCTGAGCCTCGGCATCGGCTATGACCGCCTCCAGCGCCGGCAGGTTGCCGTGGATGTCGGTAAGGATCGCGACGCGCTCCACGTTTAGGTCGCCCTCGCATCGGCAATCCGGCGAGCTGATATCATGCGCATTTCCGGCGCAAGACCATGATCGCCGCACCGATTGCCCAGGTCAGCACGAAACCGACCAGCGCAATGACCGCGACAACCAGCGCAAATCCCATGGCCATGCCGCACACGTCGACACCGCACTGGCCTCGGGGAGTCATCGCGGTCTTGATGGCGACCCAGGCACAGGCCGCGAGCGTCAGGACCGGTACGGGCAAGGCGGACAGAACCGAGATACGGCGCACCGTCCAATGGGGAAAGCGCCACCGCAGCAGCGACAGCAACGCCATCGCGGTGATCACGCAAGCCGCGAGATAAACGAGCAGCTCGCTCACCGTTCAGCCCGCCCAGCCGGCAGCCACGACGAGTCGCTCAGCATTCCATTCGGGCACCGCTTCGGGGCGCATCGGCACCATGAAGCGCTTGCCGTCGGGGCGCTCGATCTCGATCACGTCGCCCGCGCCGAAATTCTCGACCAGCACGACGTGGCCGAGCGCCTCGCCCGCATCCGAAACGACCGCAAGGCCGATCAGGTCGGCGTGATAATATTCGCCCTCGCCCAGCAGCGGCAATGCCGCGCGGGGAATTGTCAGCTCGGTGCCGCGCAGCTTTTCCGCGGCGGTGCGATCGGGGATTTCGGCAAAGCGCGCGATCGCGCCCTGCGGCGTGATGCGCAACGCTTTCAGCGTCAGCGCGCCCGCATTGAAGGCCTTATGGGCCTTCAGGTCTTCGGCGAAGACCTTCAGACGGACCTCCCCCGTCACGCCGTGTGCGCCGGTGACGACGGCGAGCGTGACGGGGGCGTCCTTAGGCATCAGCCCTCGGCCGGCGCCTGGGCGCTCTTGCCCTCGTCGGCAGCCGCGGCATCACCGGCGTCGGCGTCCGGAGTCGCCTCGTTGACCTCGGCGGCAGGCGCTTCCTCAGCAGCCGGAGCCTCCACGGCCGGAGTCTCTTCGGCGACCGCCTCGGCGACCTGTTCGGCCTCCGCGGTCGGCTCTTCGGTAGCAGCCTCGACCTCGGCGGCCATCACGGCTTCGGCTTCCTCGTTGGAACCCTCGACCGGCGCTTCGGCGGCGACTTCCTCGACGGGCTCGGGCGCCGGGGCGGCGGCGGCCTCGGCAGCGGCTTCCTCGGCGGCCTTCAGCTTCTCGGCACGCTCCTCGGCGCGCTCGGTGGCCTTCTCGCCCGGCTTGCCCTTGTTCGGGTTGTTCTTCGCGACACGCTCCTTCACGCCGGCGGCGTCGAGGAAACGGGCGACGCGGTCGGTCGGCTGCGCGCCGACGCCCAGCCAATGCTTGGCGCGATCGGCGTCGAGCACGACGCGCTTCTCGTCATCCTTGCCGAGCAGCGGGTTGTAGTTGCCGATCTTCTCGATGAACTTGCCGTCGCGGGGCGAACGGGCGTCGGCGACGACGATGCGATAATAGGGGCGCTTCTTCGAACCGCCGCGCGAAAGACGAATGCTCAGTGCCATGGTAGTTGTACTTCCTTCTTCAGATTCTTTGATAACTGGATCCCGGCCTGCGCCGGGATGACGGCGTCGCCGTCATTTCTTTTTCACGTTCATGAAATTCTGGAACCCCGGCGGCAGCTTGGCCCCAGTACCGGGCAAGCCGGGAAGCCCGCCCATCTGGTTCATCGCGTCGCCGAGCTCGGGCCCGCCCATTGCATTGCCCAGGCCACCCATGCCGCCCTTGCCCAGCATCGCCATCATGCCCTTGAGGCCGCCCATCTTCTTGATGCGCTTCATGGCGGTGGCCATTTCCTGGTGCATCTTGATGAGCTTGTTGACTTCCTGGACGGTCGTCCCCGAACCGTTGGCGATACGGATCTTGCGCTTGGCGTTGAGCAGTTCGGGCTTGGTGCGCTCCTTGGGCGTCATCGACGTGATGATCGCGTCCATCCGCACCAGCACCTTGTCACCACCGACCTGATCGACCGCCGCCTGTGCCTTCTTCATGCCGGGGATCATGCCTGCCAGCGCGCCGACGCCGCCCATCTTCTTCATCTGCTGCAACTGGCCGCGCAGGTCGTTCATGTCGAACTGACCCTTGGCGAGCCGCTGCGCCATGCGCTCGGCATCTTCCTGCTGGATCGTCTCGGCCGCGCGCTCGACCAGCGACACGACGTCGCCCATGCCGAGAATGCGGCCGGCGACGCGGCTGGGGTGGAAGCCCTCGATCGCGTCGAGCTTTTCGCCGGTACCGGCGAACTTGATCGGCTTTCCGGTGACCGCGCGCATCGACAGCGCCGCGCCGCCACGGGCGTCGCCGTCCATGCGGGTCAGCACGACGCCGGTCAGCGGCACCTGCTCGGAGAAGGACCGTGCTACATTGACCGCGTCCTGACCGGTCAGGCTGTCGACGACGAGCAGGATTTCCTGCGGCTTCGCGATGTCCGCGACCGCCTTCATCTCGTCCATCAGCGCCTGATCGACATGGAGACGACCGGCGGTGTCGAGCATCAGGACGTCATAGCCCTGCAGCTTGGCGGCCTGGAGCGCCCGCCGGGCAATGTCGACCGGCTGCTGGCCGGCGACGATCGGCAGGGTCGCGACCTCGGTCTGCTCGCCGAGCACAGCGAGCTGTTCCTGCGCCGCCGGCCGATTGACGTCGAGCGACGCCATCAGCACCTTCTTGCGGTCGCGTCCGCCCTGGCCACTGCTCAGCCGCTTGGCGATCTTGGCGGTGGTGGTCGTCTTGCCCGAGCCCTGAAGGCCGACCATCATCACGACGGCGGGGGGCGTGACGCCGAGATTGAGCTCGCTTTCGTCCGAGCCCAGCATCTCGACCAGGCCGTCATGGACGATCTTGACGACTTGCTGGCCCGGCGTGATCGAACGCAGCACCTGCTGGCCGACCGCTTCCTCGGTGATCTTGTCGACGAATTCGCGCGCGACCGGCAAGGCGACGTCGGCCTCGAGCAGCGCGACGCGCACCTCGCGCATCGCCGCACGCACATCCGCCTCGGTCAGCGCGCCACGGCCGCGCAACCGGTCGAAGACGCCGCCAAGACGATCGCTCAGGCTGTCGAACATAAATTCAAAACTCCCATCCGGACCCAAAAACGCACAAAGCGCCGGCGGACGAAACCTCGTCGGCCGGCGTCACCACATGGGTGCTCTCTGTTGCGTTCGCAAAGGGAACGGTGGCGGCCCGATAGACAAGGCGCGGAAAAAACGCAAGTCGGCCTGTCCCCTTAACAACTTCTTGACCTGAGGGTGCGATCAGCGGGGTCGGACAGAGCCGCGGACGCGCGGTTTACATAGGGGATTGGGGATGAGCGAACCGGCCACGGCCCGGCGCGATCTGTTGAGCGGCGCGATCACGGTCGCCGCGATCCTGATGTTCATCGGAACCGGCAGCCAGGTGCTGTCGATGATCCTGAACAATTGGCTGCACCGCAGCGGCGGCACCGACCAGACGCTGATCATCGCGCTGCTGCTCAATGTCGCCCTCATTCTCTTCGGCTGGCGCCGCCATCGCGACCTCGCGCATGAAGTTACCGTGCGAACCGCGGCCGAGGAACGCGCCAACGTCCTGGCATCGAAGGATCCGCTGACCGGCTTTCTCAACCGCCGCAGCCTGGCCGAGGAAGGCGCCGCGATGCTGGTCCGCGCCGAACGCCGCCACAAGGCGATGGCGCTGATGATGCTCGATCTCGACCATTTCAAGACGGTCAACGACATGCACGGCCATACCGTCGGCGACGCCTTGTTGCGCGCTGTCGCCGACGAAATGGCGGCGGCTTTGCCCGAAAGCGCACTCGCAGCGCGGTTCGGCGGCGACGAATTCGCCTGCGCCATGCTGTTCGATCCGCAAAATCCCGACAGTGTCGAGCGCGTCGCCGAACGCCTCGTGTCGCGGATGAGCCAGCCTTTCCATGTCGAGGGGCTCAATATCCACGTTACGTGCTCGATCGGCATCGCGCGCAGCGATCGCGACGCCTCGTCGATCGACGCGTTGCTGCGTTCGGCCGATATCGCGATGTACGCGGCCAAGAATGCCGGCCGCAATCGCCACGCCTGGTTCGACGTATCGATGGAGCGCGAACTGCAATCGCGCAACGAACTCGAAAGCTCCCTGCGGGTCGCGATCCCCCGCGGCGAGATCGTCCCCTATTTCGAACAACAAATCGACCTCGTCACCGGCCGCCTGACCGGATTCGAGGTGCTGGCGCGCTGGGAACATCCGCAACGCGGCGTAATGATTCCCGAGCAATTCATCCCGATCGCCGAGGAAACAGGGATGATCGCCGACCTGTCGATGGCGCTGATGCGCCAGGCGTTCCTGGCGGCGCGCGACTGGCATCCGCAGCTGCAACTGTCGGTCAATATCTCGCCCTGGCAGCTCAAGGATCCCTGGCTCGCACAAAAGGTCATCAAGCTCCTGACCGAAACCGGCTTCGCGCCGAGCAGGCTCGAGATCGAGATCACCGAAAGTGCATTGTTCGACAATCTGGCGATGGCGCAGTCGATCGTCGCCAGCCTGAAGAACCAGGGCATCAAGCTCGCGCTCGACGATTTCGGTACCGGCTATTCGAGCCTCGCGCATCTGCGCGCGCTGCCGTTCGACCGGATCAAGATCGACCGCAGCTTCGTGATGTCGGTCAACCAGAACCCCGAAAGCGCCGCAATCGTCAATGCGATCGTCGGGCTCGGCGAAAGCCTGAACCTGCCGATCACCGCCGAGGGCATCGAGGACAAGGCGATCGAGGAACGCCTGCGCGGCCTGGGCTGCGCGCGCGGCCAGGGCTATGTCTATGGCCGCCCGCTCACCGTCGGCAACGCGCGCCAGCTGCTTGCCCAGCGCCGACTCCTCATTGCGCCCGACGCCGTCGAGACCGAAGCCGAATCCGAACCCGCTACCAGCCGGCGCCTGGCTGGCTGAGATATTCGCGCTCGATCACGGTCGAGCGACGGCCCAGCGCGCGGTTGCGCGACGGGAACCGGCCGAACCGGTCGATCACCGCGGCATGGTCGTGCGCAAACCCCAGGTTGAGCTCGTCACCCAGGGCAGTGAAACGTTCGATGCTGAGCCGCTGCAACTCGGGATCCTCGGCATGCATCAGCGGCATATAGAGAAAGGCGCAGCGATCGGCCGGCAGCGTGCGGTCGAAGCCACGCACCAGCCCGTACAACGTCAATTCCCGAGCCAGCCCGTCATGCTCGAACGCCGCGCCCTCGTCGCGGAACATGTTTCGGGAAAACTGGTCGATCAGGACGATCGCGGCGAGCAACGTATCCGCTGTCTCGCGCCAACCCCAGGCCGCGCTGTCGATGACGCTCAGCCGCAACGGGCCGAACCGTTCAGCGATCGCCTCGTCCAGCGTCACCGACTTGACCCAATGCTGTTCCTCGCTGAGTTCCTCGAACCAGAAGCGCAACACACGCGCCGCCTCGTCGTGGACTTCCTCGCGCTTCGCTCCTAGATCGGCCACCATGTCGTCCCTTCCGCAACCCGAGGTCATCAGCCTGGGGTGCCGCCTCAACATCGCCGAGAGCGAAACGATCCAGCACATGCTGGACGGCCGCGATGTCGTGGTGATCAATAGCTGCGCCGTAACCAATGCCGCGGTCAAGCAGACCCGCGCCGCGATCCGCCGCGCCCGGCGCGCGCGGCCCGGCGCGACGCTGGCGGTGACCGGCTGTGCCGCGCAGATCGATCCGGCGAGCTTTGCCGCCATGCCGGAAGTCGATCGCGTGATCGGTAACGGCGAAAAGCTGCTCGCCGAGACATGGGTCGCGCGTGACGCCCTGATCGTCGGCGACATGGCCCGCCTGACAGAGATCGCCCCGCACCTCGCGGTCGCCAACGATCAGGCGCGTGCCTTTGTCGAGGTTCAGAATGGCTGCGACCATCGCTGCACCTTCTGCGCCATCCCTTTCGGGCGCGGCCCGAGCCGATCGGCGCCCGCCGGCGCGGTGATCGAAGCGATCGAACGCGTGGTCGATGCCGGCAAACGGGAAGTGGTGCTGACCGGAGTCGATCTCACGAGTTACGGCCACGATTTGCCCGGCAGTCCTACGCTCGGCGCTCTGGTCGAGCGCATCCTGGCGCGCCTTCCCGCTCTGCATCGCCTGCGCCTGTCCTCGATCGACGCGCCCGAGATCGACGATCGCCTGTTCGCGCTGCTGACGCAGGAGGACCGGGTGATGCCCCATCTGCATCTGTCGCTCCAGGCGGGCGACGACCTGGTCCTCAAGCGGATGAAGCGCCGCCACGCCCGCGCCGACGCCGTGCGGCTGGTCGAACGGCTCAAGAGCGCACGGCCCGACATCGCGATCGGCGCCGACCTCATCGCCGGTTTCCCGACCGAGGACGACGCGATGGCCGCGAACAGCCTGAAGCTGATCGACGATTGCGACATCGTCCACGCCCATATCTTTCCCTACAGCCCACGCGCCGGCACGCCGGCCGCGCGAATGCCGCAAGTAGCGCCAGATCTGCGCCGCGAGCGGGCAGCAAGGCTGCGCGAAGCGGCGGCGCGACGCAAGGCGGCGTGGCTGGGCAGCCTGGTCGGCACGACCCAGAACATTCTGGTCGAAGCGCCCGGTGACCGAGGCCATGCGGCTAATTTTGCTGAGGTTCGCCTCCTCCCAACCGTTCGCCCTGAGCCTGTCGAAGGGCCTGTATTGGGAGCAGGTGTTTCGACAAGCTCAGTACTGACAGGAATTGGGGACATCTTGCGCGTTGATATCATCGCTGCCACGGGCGATCATCTGACCGGAATACCTGCATGAGCACTCCCCCCTCCTGGCATCAACGACTGCTCGGCGGCTTCAAGCGCACGTCCGACCGCCTCGTCGGCAATCTCGCGGGCCTCGGCACCGCGCGGCTCGACGACGCGACGCTCGACGATATCGAGGAGGCACTGATCGCCTCCGATCTCGGCCCGGCGACGGCGAAACGCATCCGTGATCGACTTGCCGAAGGCAGTTTCGAGCGCGGCATGGAGGAACTCGGCATCCGCCTGATCGTCGCCGAGGAAATCGAGAAGGTGCTCGAAAAGGTCGCCAAGCCGCTTGAAATCGAGGCATTCCCGCGGCCGCAGGTGATCCTGGTGATCGGCGTCAACGGATCGGGCAAGACCACGACCATCGCCAAGTTGGCGCATTGGCTGACCGAGCAGGATTACGGCGTGATGCTCGCCGCCGGCGACACTTTTCGCGCCGCCGCGATCGGCCAGCTCGCGACCTGGGCAGAGCGCGTCGGGGTGCCGATCATCCGGGGACCCGAAGGCGGCGACGCGGCCGGCATCGTTTTCGAAGGCGTCAAGCAGGCGACCGAAAAGGGCATCGACGCGCTGATCGTCGACACGGCCGGGCGCCTCCAGAACAAGCGCGAGCTGATGGACGAGTTGGCCAAGATCCGCCGCGTGCTTGGCCGGCTCAATCCCGCCGCGCCGCACGACGTGATCCTGGTGCTCGACGCCACGACCGGCCAGAATGCGCTGAGCCAGATCGAGGTGTTCAAGGAAGTCGCTGGCGTAACCGGGCTGGTCATGACCAAGCTGGACGGCACTGCGCGGGGCGGCGTGCTGGTCGCGGCGGCCGAGCAATATGGACTGCCGATCCACGCGATCGGCGTCGGCGAGACGCTGAGCGATCTGCGTCCATTCGATCCCAAGGAAGTCGCCCGGATCATCGCGGGTGTCGAGGAACTGGTGCGATGAGCAACTCCAAGAACGGTACGGCCGGGTTGAGGCTGGCGATCGATTATGCCCCGCTGGTGATCTTCTTTCTGGTCAATTTCCTGGCACCGCAGGCGCTGACCATGAAACTGGTGTCCGCTTTCAGCCATTCGCTGTCGGATCTCGATCAGATGTCGGCACTGGTCGTATCACGCGCGATCGTCGCGACCTGCGCGTTCATGCTCGCGACCGTCGTTGCGCTGATCGTTTCGCGCGTGAAGCTCGGCAGTATCTCGCCGATGTTGTGGATTTCCGGCGCGCTGGTGCTCGTGTTCGGCGGCCTGACCGTCTATTTCCACGATCCGAAATTCATCCAGATGAAGCCGACTTTCGTCTACGGCGTGTTCGCGGCGATCCTGGCGTTCGGACTCTATACCAAGCGGCCGCTGCTCGAACAGCTGCTCGGCACCGCTTATCCCGGCCTGTCGCCGCTCGGCTGGCAGAAAGTGACGCGCAACTGGGCGCTGTTCTTCCTCGGCATGGCGATCCTGAACGAACTCGTCTGGCGCTCGACCAGCTTCGATTTCTGGACCGCGTTCAAATTGTGGGGCGCCATTCCCCTCACCTTCGTCTTCGCCCTCGCCAACGTGCCGATGATGATGAAACACGGGCTGATGAGCGAAGTCGGCGATGCGGCGGCCAGAGAAGTACCGCCCGAATGACGGTGGCCGCCCGAATTCTCGGGGCGGCCACCCCTCGGGTTCGGCTCAATCCCTGATCGTCACCTCGACACGGCGTTCTTCCGCTTTGTCGGTGCCGGAGCCCGTCGTGTCGGACGGTTTCTCGAGCTTGATCGACGTGGCGGCGATCCCGCTACCTTCGAGCGCGGCGGCGACTTGCTGCGCGCGCCGTTTGGACAACGCGGCATTGAGCGCGGCGCTGCCGGTGGGGTCGTTATATCCGGATATGGCGATCGTCGTCCCCGGGTGCTGGCCGATATAGTCCTTTAGCGGCAGTGCCGCCGCCGCGAGATCCTTGGTCACCTCCGACTTGCCGGTCTCGAAATAGACCTTGAGCGCGGGTTTCGTGTCGCGCACTTCGGAAATCACTCCCGCGCCGGCCGGGATCGCCGCAGCGGGCCCGGACGCGGCGCCGTCGCCTGTGGTGTTCGCCGAATCGGAGCTGTTGATGGCGTCATCGACGGTGGTCGGCGGGGCAGTATCGTCCTGTTTGCACGTCTTGAGCGCCAACAGCAGTGCCACGGCGAGAACGGCGAGCAGCAACCATGGCAGCCAGCGTGTCCAATTCGCCCCGTCACCGGACGCGGCGCCCCCGCCAGCGCCCGGGCCGCCGATGAGGCCCTCGGGCTGCGCCGGACGATCGGTCCCGGCGGCACCAGCAGCCGCTCCCGACACAGCGCCGGACGTGGTCGTCTCGCCGTTGCCGGCGGTTTCCGCCATGGCGGCCGCCGTACCGAGCCCCGCGACAGCCGTCCCGAAGGGGTCCGCACCCGTGGCGTCCGCAGCCGGCGCGGCAGACCCGAACATAGCCAATTTCCCGAAATGGTCGGCCAGCAGATAATAGACGGTGACCCGGTTCCTGGTCAGATCTCCCTTCATCCGCTCGGCGACCGCCGCGATCGCCTGGTCGAGCACCGAGTCCGGATCGGTCAGCCCCAATTTCTTCTTGAGGAAATTGTCGCGCACGCGGTCCAGTTCCTCGCTGCTGGTGAACGACACCAGCGCGGAATCCCGATGCTGCAGCGCGATGCCGCAATAGCGCTCGATCGCGGCGATCACGCCCGAATCCGCATCGGGCACATACTTCCTGACGTCGACAGCCCAATCTTCAGCCATTGGTGCGATCCTTCGCGCTCTACGGGCGACCCGGCGCCGGCCCGCGGAGGCAACAACCTACCATCCCGGGAAAACGTCCGGACATCATCCAATCGGACGACTGATCGCGGGTTGCCGCCGCCGACCGGCACCGCCCATCGGTCGACGAGCATGTCCGGGCCGGTTTGGGAAAGCTGGCCCCATTCGCCACTTCCTGCTTATGGACCAGCCATGAAAGCCGAAAACACTCGCGTCCTGGTCATCGCGCTCGCGGCCAATGTCGGGATCGCCGTCGCCAAGTTCATCGCCGCGGCGATCACCGGATCGTCGGCAATGCTGACCGAGGGCGTGCACAGCCTGGTCGATTCCACCAACCAGTTACTGCTGATGTACGGCCAGAAACGGGCGTCGAAACCGGCCGACGCCAGGCATCCCGGCGGTTATGGCCGCGAACTCTATTTCTGGAGCTTCGTCGTCGCGCTCCTGGTCTTTGCGCTCGGCGCCGGCGTCTCGGTCTATGAAGGCATCGTCCATTTCATCGAGCCCGAGCCGGCGGTGTCGCCGTTGATCGCTTATGGCGTGCTCGCCATCGCCTTCGCGCTCGAGGGCGGATCGACGGTTGCCGCTTTCCGCGAATTCAATACCGCACGGCGCGGTCAGTCGTGGTGGCAGGCGCTGACCTCGACCAAGGACGCGACGACGGTGATCGTGCTGCTGGAAAATGGTGCGGCGATGGCGGGCATCCTGATCGCCGCTATCGGGCTCGCCCTCTCCCAGGTCACCGGCGACCCGCGCTTCGACGGTGTCGCCTCGGTTCTCATCGGCGTGCTGCTCGGGGTCGTTGCAATCTTCCTGGCGCGCGAAGCCAAGGGGTTGCTGATCGGCGAGGCCGCCGATCCCGAGCTGATCGCAGGCATCCGCCGCGCCGCCACGCGCGACGGCGTGATGGGCGTCGGCGAGATCATGACGATCCACAACGCGCCCGACCAGATCGTCGCGGCGGTCAATGTCGATTTCGACAACCGGCTGAGCGCCGGCGACGTCGAACGGATCGTCGACGCGATCGAGCGCGATCTGCAGACGGAATTCCCCAGCATCCACCGCATCTATGTTCGGCCGCATGAGGATGCCGGCCTCAAATTCGGCGAAAAGCGAGGGTTGGCGACGCCGTAGCCGGCAAATCGCCTGGACGGTGAGCAATGTAGCCCTTCGCCGGGGCGGAGGATTGGTCGCGCGCTGTCCACAGCTGTCGTATCCGAACAAGCTGCATTCGATTGACGCGGATCAAAGCCCCGCTAGGGGGCGATTCCATGGCACTCGAAGACCCCGTCGCATCGGCTTCACGTCGGCTCGTTGCCGCGCCGCGCCTGCTACATCGCTTTCTCGATACGCCCGCCGCGGCGCATGCGGGGCATGTCGCGATCGACGTCCCGCCTGGCCGCGATCGCGCCGTGCGCCAGACGATGACCTATGCCGAGCTTGCCGCACACACCGACCGGCTGGCACGTCATCTTGCACCGCTGATCGCGGGCGAAGCCATCGTCGCACTGCTGCTGCCACGCACCTCGCCCTTGCTTTACGTCGCGCAGATCGCGGTACTGAAGGCGGGCGGCGCTTTCACCTGCCTCGACCCGAGCTTCCCCGACAACCGCATGCGCGAGATCGTCGAGGACGCCGAGCCGGTGGCCCTGCTGACCGATGCCGCGGGAAGAGCGCGCCTGGGCGGCCTCAACCTGCCGGTACAGCTGCTCGACGCGGGATTGCTGCTCGACGCCGAACCGGAACTGACCATCCTGCCGCCCGATCCCACGACCGACCGGCTGGCCTATGTCATCTATACGTCGGGCACGACGGGCCGCCCCAAGGGCGTGATGATCGAGCACCGCAACGTGGCAAACCTCATCGCCTCGGACATTGCCGACTTCGCGCTCGGACCGGCCGACCGCGTGATCCAGGGATCGTCGGCCGCCTATGATTCCTCGCTCGAGGAAACCTGGCTCGCCTTTGCCGCCGGGGCGACGCTCGTGGTGATGGACGATGCCGCGGCGCGGCTGGGTCCCGACATCGTCCGATGGCTGCGCGACGAACGCGCAACCGTCTTCTGCCCGCCCCCGACCTTGCTGCGCAGCAGCGGCTGCAGTGACCCGGCGACCGCACTGCCCGACCTGAAACTGCTTTATGTCGGTGGCGAGGCGCTTCCCCGCGACGTTGCCGACCTGTGGTCAGAGGGACGCCGGCTGGTCAACGGCTATGGTCCCACCGAATGTGCGGTCACGTGCCTGCGCGGGGATATCGCGGCAGGCCTGCCGATCACCATCGGCAGGCCGATCCCCGGCATGGCGGCCTGGGCGCTCGACGAGGAATTGCGGCCGGTCGCCGATGGCGAGCGGGGCGAATTGTGCATTGGCGGCGCCGGCGTCGCGCGCGGCTATCGCCATCGTCCCGAATTGACCGCCGAGAAGTTCGTCGACCATCCCGAGCTCGGCAGGATCTATCGCACCGGCGATCTGGTCCATCGCGAGGCGGATGGCGATTTCTTCTATCACGGACGGATCGACGCTCAGGTCAAGTTGCGCGGCTATCGCGTCGAACTCGCCGAGATCGAGGCGCGGCTGGCCGCATTACCCGGCGTTCGAGCGGCGGGGTGC
The DNA here is from genome assembly GCA_964521615.1 of uncultured Stakelama sp. Lineage (GTDB taxonomy): Bacteria > Pseudomonadota > Alphaproteobacteria > Sphingomonadales > Sphingomonadaceae > Sphingomonas. The sequence goes on from CAZFTL010000002.1 coordinate 200,177, forward strand.
CGGGTACAGGATCATCGCGGCGCGCAGGAACTGATCGCCTATGTCGTGGCCGACGATCCCGCCGATCCGCCGCGCGCGGACGAATTGAAGGCGCAACTCGCCACTACCCTGCCCCGCTACATGGTGCCGCGCGAGATCGCGGCGATCGTCGCGATCCCGACCACGGTGGGCGGCAAGATCGATCGCGCCGCGTTGCCGCCGATGGACATCGCGCCCGAGCCCCAGGCCGACACGATGGTCGCGCCGGAAACCGATCTCGAACGCGTGCTCGCCGCAGGGATGGCCGATATCCTCAAGCGCCGCGGCGGCGTGTCGGTCGAGGCCGATTTCTTCGAGGACCTCGGCGGCGATTCGCTGAGCGCGGCGATGCTCGTGACGTTGCTGCGCGATCACCATCACGCCGAGTGGATCACGGTCAGCGACATCTACGACGCGCGGACCGTACGCGGACTCGCCGGGCTGGCCGGCCGGGCGACGCATCATACCGACCCCGCCGACGAACCGCCGCTCGTCCGCGAGGGGCAGGCGCGGCCGCTGCTCGCCAATATCGTCCAGATCGCCTGGCTCAGCGGCCAGTTGCTGGTCGGCGCCTGGGCGACCTGGTTCGCCGCGTTCATCCTGCTGCCTCCGGTGTTCGGCGACCTCGGCCTGGCGGGCTTCATTCTTCTCGCCCCGTTGCTCGCGCTCGGCGCCGCGGCTTTGTACGTTCCTTTGTCGGTCGCTTTCGCCGTCGCGGTGAAGAAGCTGGTAATCGGGCGCTATCGCCCGCTCCGCGCGCCGGTCTGGAGTGCCTATTACCTCCGCCACTGGGTGGTGGTGCAGGCGGCCCGCCTGATACCCTGGCCGCTGCTGCAAGGTACCGTCTTCCAGCAGGTCGCCTTGCGTGCGCTCGGCGCGCGGATCGGACGCGGGGTCCATCTCCATCGCGGCGTCGATCTGCGCCGTGGCGGCTGGGACCTGCTCGATATCGGCGACAATGTCGCGATCGGACAGGATGCCCATGTCGGGCTGGTCGAACTCGATCGCGGCGACATCGTGATCGGTGCGGTGACCATCGAAGACGGCGCAACGATGATGGTACGCGCCGGCATCGAGGGCGATTGCCGGATCGGCGCGGGCAGCGTGCTGACGGCGCTTTCCGTCCTCAATGCCGGTGGCTCGATACCACCGGGCGAGATCTGGGACGGCGTCCCCGCGAGCCGCAGCGGTGCCGTCGCCCCGGTTCCCGCCCTGCCCGCCGGCATGCAGCAGATCGCGCCCTGGCTGCACGGCCTGTTGCTGATGCTGGCCGAAGGTGCCGCGGCGATGATTGCCGCGCTTCCGGCGGAGTTGCTGACGCTCGCCGCGTGCCGCGCCGCCGGCGTCGGCTTCGACCAGGTCTGGCGCTGGATGTATCATCCGGTGTTTGCGTCGCGCACCGCCATGGTCGTGATCGGCCTCGCGATCGCTTCGGTGCCGCTGACATTGGTCTGGACGGCCTGCATGTTCCGCATGATGGGCCGCGTCCGCGCGGGAACGATCGGGCGCTGGAGCCCGGCCTATATCCGCGTCTGGATCAAGACCGGCATGTTGCATGGCGCCGGCGAATGGCTGAGCGGGACGCTGTTCTGGTCCAGATGGCTGCGACTCGCCGGCATGACGGTCGGCGCCAAATGCGAGATCAGCACGATCCTCGACGTCGTGCCCGAGCTGATCACGATCGGCGAGGAGACGTTTTTTGCCGATGGCATCTATCTCGGCGGTGCCGACGTGCGCCAGGGGACGGTGCGGCTTGCGCCCGTGCGGCTGGGGCGCAACACCTTCCTCGGCAACCACGCGGTCATTCCGGCCGGGGAGACGCTGCCCGACGACATCCTGATCGGGATCGGCACGGTCGCGGACTCGACGCTGATCGAACGCGGCCAGTCGCGCTTCGGCCACCCGAGCTTCGATCTGCCGCGCCGCGAAATCGTCGAGGCCGATCGCCGGCTGACCCACGACCCGTCGCCGATCCGCTATGCCAACCGGATGTTCTGGGAATTGCTGCGCTTCGCGCTTCCCGTCGTGCCGCTGCTCCTCACGGTGCTGTGGTACACGATCATGGTCGACGAGGAATCGGCACCCCCATTGGTTTACCAGCTTGTGGTTGTTCCGGTTGCCGCATTGGTCCCGCTGGTGGCGCTATGCCTCACCGTGCTCGCGCTGAAATGGCTGCTGATCGGCCGGGTGAGGCCTGGTCAGCACGCGCTGTGGTCCTGCTGGTGCAGCCGCTGGGACTTCGTCTACGTCGCCTGGGCGAAATACGCGACGCTCCTCCTGCAACAGCTGGAAGGAACGTTCATCCTCCCCGCCTATCTCCGGGCGATGGGGCTCAGAATCGGCAAGCGAGCGGTGCTCGGACCGCAATTCGCCCAGGTGGTCGACCCCGACATGATCCGCATCGGCGACGGCGCAACCGTGACCGCGATGTTCCAGGCGCACACGTTCGAAGACCGCGTGCTCAAGGTCGACACGGTCACGATCGGCGACGGCGCGACGATCTCCGCCTCGACCGTTCCGCTATATGGCGCGGTGATCGGCGAGAATGCGCATGTCGGCGCGCACAGCGTCATCATGAAGCACGAGCATCTGTTGCCCGGCATGCGCTATCAGGGCGTGCCGACACGCGTGATGGGGCATGAAATGGCGGAAGCGGCTTAGGGTCGGAGCCCGCCTGGCAGCAATGCCCTCGGTGATCCGGCGACAAAGGTATGTCATTTTGATCGGGCGATATGGCAAAAAAGGCCCCGGCAATGCGGGGCCCTTTCCGTTCGCCGACAGGACCGTCAGCCCGCCACGCCGTCGTAGATGCGGCCGGCCTCGTTCCAGTTCACCACGTCCCACCACGCCTTCAGGTAGGCGCCGCGGTCGTTGCGATACGTCAGGTAATAAGCGTGTTCCCACACGTCATTGCCCAGGATCGGCGTCCCGCGGTCGGCAACGACGTCCATCAACGGGTTGTCCTGGTTGGGGGTCGAGGTGATCTTCAGCTTGCCCGACGCATCGGCGATCAGCCACGCCCAGCCCGATCCGAACTGGCCGGCGCCCTTGGCGTTGAATTCTTCCTTGAGCTTGTCGAGCCCACCGAACTCGGCGATCGCGTCGGCCAGTTTGCCCGACGGCTGACCGCCACCCGGCGCCATGATCTTCCAGAAGAAATCATGGTTCCAGAAGCCACCGCCATTGTTGCGAACCTTGGGCGTCAGGCTCGACGCGCTGGCCAGGATGTCCTCGATAGACTTGCCCTCGAGCCCGCTCTCGGCGACCCCGGCATTCAGGTTGTCGGTATACGCCTTGTGATGCTTGTCGTGATGGTACTTCATGGTTTCTTCGCTGATCGTCGGTGCCAGCGATTCATAACCATAAGGAAGCGGCGGGAGTTCGAAAGCCATGAGGTTCCTCCGTCTTATTGAGCGGCTCGAGGGTGCAGACCCTCAGGGGGACGTCGGAAACCGAACGCCCATGCCTGCCAAATGGGTCCAGCGCCGTCGTTGCGCAAGCGATTCCATCGCTCGGACGACGCTTTCTATCCCGGCAGCAAATCGTGCCGGCGCAGCGCGTGGCGAAGCTGGTCGTAACTCAATCCCAGCGCCTCCGCGGTCTGACGCTGGTTGAAGCGATTGGCGGCGAGCGCCTTCGTCAGCACATCGCGTTCGAAGCGAGCGACGCGAGTCTTGAAGTCGGCGGGCTCCGCCTCTCCCGGCGGCAGCGGCGGCGCCGCGACATGCTCGACCAGCGGCGCCGGCTGACCGCTGCCCCCCGGGCGGTGCGGCGACTGGAAGGGATCGAATTCGACGTCGCCGATCGGGCCTTCCTGCTCCCAGCGATACACCGCGCGTTCGACGACGTTGCGCAGCTCGCGGACATTGCCGGGCCAGCGATAGTCGATCAAAGAATCGAGCGCCTCCGGCGAGAATCCTTCCCAGTCGCGCCCCATCTCCGCAGCCATACGCCGCCCGAAATGGTCGGCGAGCACGGGCACGTCGCCACGCCGTGCGCGCAAGGGCGGCAAGGTGACGACCTCGAAGCTTAGCCGGTCGAGCAGATCGGCGCGAAACTGGTTCTTCTCCACCTTCTCGGGAAGATGCTCATTGGTCGCCGCGACGATGCGCACGTCGACCCGCAGCGGATGCGACGAACCGATCCTGGTCACCTCGCCATATTCGACCGCGCGCAGCAATCGTTCCTGCGCCGCCATGCTGAGCGTGCCCAGTTCGTCAAGGAACAAGGTGCCGCCATCGGCTTCCTCGAACCGCCCCGCCCTGGCCTTGGTCGCACCGGTAAAGGCGCCGGCCTCATGTCCGAACAACTCGGCCTCGATCAGCGTCTCGGGAAGCGCCGCGCAATTCATCACGATCAACGGCTGGTCCCAGCGCGGGCTCAGGCGATGAAGGCGCTCGGCGACCAGTTCCTTGCCGGTGCCGCGCTCGCCAATCACCAGCACCGGGCGGTCGAGCGCGGCGGCACGGCTGGCGCGTTCCAGCGCGTCGAGAAAGGCTCCTGACTGCCCGATAACCTGCGTCGTTCGCTCCATGCCCAATACTTGGTGTTTTTTCCCAATGCTTGGCAAGGGCAAAGTCGTTTCGCTTGGTCGCATTTTAGAAAAAACGGCAGATTTCTGCCATTTTCGGAAATTGGCACACCCCCTGCAATGGTTCTGGCATCGTCGGTTCGCCGGCGCACAGATATTAGGGAGTTAGGACAATGCAGTCGGTTTCGAATGGTCTGGGTCGCACTCTGGTGGTGGTCGCCAGCACCTTTGCCTGCGGTTCGGCGCTCATGCTCGCGGCCCTTGGCCCCGGCATCGCGCAGGCCAGCACCGCGCAGGCTCCCGTCGCCACGCAGCGCGCGTGACGACGTCCCGCCGGGACGGGTTTCCCCCTTGCTTCCCGTCCCGGCGGCCCCACCAATCCGAGTAAAGCGTACATCCGAGGAGTAACACCAACATGGGCATTTTTTCGCGAACCCGCGACATCATCGCCGCCAACTTCACCGACCTGCTCGATAAGGCGGAAGATCCGGCGAAGATGATCCGCATGATCATCCTGGAGATGGAAGAGACGCTGGTCGAGGTTCGCGCCTCCGCCGCGCGCACCATCGCCGACCAGAAGGAAATGCGTCGTCATATCGCCAAGCTCACCCAGCTCGAGGAAAGCTGGACCGAGAAGGCCGAGCTGGCGCTGTCGAAGGATCGCGAGGATCTCGCCAAGGCCGCTCTGGTCGAACGCCAGAAGGCGACCGACATGGTCACCGAGCTGAGTTCGCAGATCACCGTGCTCGACGATGCCTTGAAGGGTTCGGAAGAGGATATCGCCAAGCTTCAGAAGAAGCTGAGCGAGGCCCGCAACCGCCAGTCGTCGATCGCCACGCGGCTCGAGAGCGCCAACAACAAGTTCAAGATTCGCGAGGTCTATTCGGCCGGCCGCACGCAGGAAGCCTTTTCGCGCTTCGACGTGCTGGAACGCCGCGTCGACCTGGCCGAGGGCCGCGCCGAAGCGCTCAACCTGGGCGGTCAGCCCAAGACGCTCGAGGAAGAGATCGCCGAGCTCAAGGCGGCCGAAAAGGTCGATGCCGAGCTCGCCGCGCTCAAGGCCCGTCTGGCCAAGAAATAAGGGAGGGCTGAACCATGGAAGACATGGTCCCGATCATGATCGTGGGGATGCTTTTCATCGGGCTCCCGTGGATCATCCTGCACTACGTGACCAAGTGGCGCCAGGCGCCCAAGATCACCAATGAGGACGAGAAGCTGCTGGACGAGCTCTACACGCTGGCCCGCCGCCTTGAGGATCGCGTTTCGACGGTCGAGCGCATCGTCGCTGCCGACCACCCTGACTGGAAGGCGAGCATGCCGCTTGCCGAGCCGGCCGACTACACCGCTTCACGGAGCAACTGAGATGTCCGCCAGCCGCACTAAATTCTACCTGGACAAGCAGAACAAGAAATTCCTGGGTGTCTGTGCAGGGATTGCCGACTATACCGGCATCGACGTCACGGTCGTCCGCGTCGGCACCGTCATCCTGGCGCTGATAACGTCGGGCTGGGTGATCCCCGCCTACTTCATCACCGCCTGGCTCGCCCCCTGCAAACCGTTCGGTCTGTACGACGATGCCGACGACGCGAAATTCTGGCAGGGTGTCCGTTCGAACCCGAGCCGCTCGGCCGCCGAGGTCCGCTCGAAGTTCCGCGACCTCGACCGCCGGCTCGCCGACATCGAGACGCTCTACACCAGCCGCAACACCCGCCTGGCCGACGAGATCGACGCGCTGCGTTGAACCGGCCGATCGATAGGGGAGAAATGAAGTGGATCATGGTCAAATCTTCGTCCTGATGATCATCGCGATCGCGACGATCGGCGGCATCGCCAAGATGTCGATCAGGGCCAGACATGGCTATCCGCTGGAAGACCGCCACAGCCGCCGCGCAATGCGTCGTGGGTTCGTGGACACCAACGGGGATCTGGAGGCGCAGCGCAAGATCGAGCTGCTGTCGAGCGAGAATGACAAGCTGGTCAGCCAGATCGGCCGGCTCGAGGAACGCCTGCGCGTCCTGGAACGCATCGCCACCGATCCCGCCGAGCGCATCAGCCGCGAGATCGAGGAACTCCGCAAGAGCGACGAGGTGAAGTGAGATGACCGAATTTTTCGCCGCCAACGGCTTCACCATCTTCATGCTTGCGCTGGTGGTGGTCGGCATTCCCGCCGCGCTGGGTATCGGGAGCGAGATGCTCAAGACCTGGACCCAGCATCGCGAGAAAATGGCCGAGGCGCTCAACGCCCAGGCCGCCGAGAAGGCCGCGCAATATGCCGCGCAGACCGAACGGCTCGAACAGCGGATGCGGGTCATGGAGCGGATCGTCACCGACCGCGGCCTGGATGTCGCCGAAGAGATCGAGAAGCTGCGCGACGGGTCGTCGCTGCCGCTGAACTAAGGAGAACGCACCGATGAGCCCCCTCCTCATCCCGATCCTGGGCATCAGCTGCGGCCTGCTCGCGATCTTCGGCGGCGTGTTCGTCAAGCCCTGGCTCAAGCTCCGCGAGCGCCAGCTCGAACTCGAAGCCGACAAGGTGGCCGAAAAAGCCGCGCAATATGCCGCCCAGACCGAACGGCTCGAACAGCGGGTCCGGGTGCTGGAGCGGATCGTGACCGACCGCGGGATCGCGGTCGCCGACGAAATCGAAAAGCTGCGGGGCGACGAGCCCCAGCCGCTGAACTGAGAAGGACGAATACGATGATGGGTCTGGTTATCTTCGCGGCCATCCTGGCGGTCCCCACCGGGATCGGCGTGTGGCTCGCCGAGCGGGTCGATCGTCCGCGCCGCCGTGCGATGCGCGCCGCCAGCCTGCAGCCCGCCGAATAACGGCACCTTCTGACGGGAGTTTGTTCAAGTGAACCCCTTCGAAATGGTCATTGGCATCGTTCTGATCGTCACGGTCGGCAGCATCATCCGCGCGCGGATGGGCGTCGGTCGCGACAATCAGGGCAACGACTTCAGCCTGGGCGATCCCGGCCTCAACGAGGAAAATCGCCAGCTCCGCCAGGAGATCACCGGCCTCAAGGACCGCATCGCCGTCCTCGAGCGGGTGATCACCGACCAGAACAGCAGCAGCGCCAGCCTCGACCGCGAGATCGAAGCCTTGCGCAACCGCGACCGCTGACGCGGCCCGGCATCTACCGATGGAGACGTCGATGTTGACCAATCCCGACCTTTACCTGACCATGGCGGGTGCCGGCCTGGCCGGCCTGGGCATGGTGTGCATGGCCGCCCTGGCCGGATGGCGGGGCTGGCTGGCGCTCAAGGAGCGCGAGATCAGCGCCTATGCCGACCATGCCGGCCATGACGGACCAGCCCTTCCCAATGCCAGCGCGCGGATCGAGATCGCCGATCTGAAGGAACGCATCCGCAAGCTCGAAGCGATCGCTTCCGGAGTGGATCTCTGAGGTCCGCTCCCCCGTCGCCCTGAGCTTGTTTCAGGGCCCGGACCGATGGAGGCCGCCGCATCCCGCGGCGAGAAGGTCCGGACCCTGAAACAAGCTCGGGGCGATGGTTGGATTGGACGGCGGAGGCGCTATAGCGCCAATCATGCCGACCCTTTCCGACCTGCAGGAAGAATATGAATTCCTCGATGCAGACGATCGCTATCGCCTGCTGATCGATCTCGGTCGCGCGCTCGAGCCGATGCCCGATGCGCTCAAGACCGACGCGACGTTGGTCCGTGGATGCTCCGCATCGGTCTGGGTCTATCCGACCGTCCGCGACGACGGCACGCTTCATTTCCTGGCGGATTCGAATGCCGCGATCACCAAGGGGATCATCGCGCTCGTGCTGCTGACGGTGCAGGATCGTCAGCCGGGTGAGATCTCGACCACCGATATAGATGCCGCGCTGGCGCCGTTCGATCTCCGGAACCAGCTCAGCTCGAACCGGACACAGGGCATCCCGAACATGATCGCGCTGATCAAAGCGACGGCGGAGCGCTATGGCTAATGGTGTCGCCAGTGCCGCGTATGATCCGGCTACGCTCAGCTTCTATGAACGGGAGGCACCCGAATATGTGGCAAGCGGGAAAGGAGGCGTAAGTCGGTGGCTGCCCGCCTTTCTGGACTTACTGCCTAGCGGGGCCAAGATTCTCGAACTGGGTTGTGGGGGCGGACGGGACGCGGAAGCGATGCTCGCCCGTGGTTTCGACATCGATCCCACTGACGGGACGCCGGCAATGGCGGCCAAAGCGGAGGTACGTCTGGGGCGCCGCGTAAGGGTCATGCGATTCGACGAGTTGTCCGCGACCGCCTGTTATGACGCGGTCTGGGCCCATGCCGCCCTGCTGCATGTGCCCAGCGTAGCACTGAGCGGCGTGCTGGCGCGCATATGGCAATCTCTGAAACCCGGCGGGCTACATTTTGCCAGCTACAAAGCGGGCGGCGAGCCTGGACGCGATCGTTTGGGCCGGTATTTCAATTACCCCGACTGCGACGCCTTGACGGCCGCCTATCTGCGCAGCGCCGGCTGGCAGATCACTGCCGTCACGGAATATGTCGGCGGCGGTTACGAGGGCGGCCAAGGCCCCTGGCTGGCGGTGACGGCCAGACGACCATAGGGCCATCCATTCCCGACGCTCAATTTCCCGACGCTCAGTGCCAATCGAACGCCAGCGGCGCCTCACGAAACGCGAAGCGGTCGAGGTGGCGGGCGACCGCACCCTTCAACGCGTCGAGCTGTCCGTCGGCACTCGCATCGATCCGCACCTCCAACGCCTCCGAGCCTGCATCGAACGTGACCAGCGCGTCACCCGGCCAGTCCGCGCCGCGCGCGTCCTTCGGAAACACCACCGTGCCGTGATCAGGGGTGAATTCAACTGTCAGGTTGTGCTGCCAGTGCTTGCACAATTGCTGGAGATATCTGCCGGCGCTCGCGGTCGGCACCTTGGCCGTTGCGGAGATGGTCATGGGAGTTCCTCTCAATGCCCTCTCCCATCGGGAGAGGGAGGGAGCCGCTCGCAGAGCGGCGGAAGGGTGAGGGCGGGCAAGCGTCTCGCGCCCTGCCCTCACCCCTCGGCACCGACGCGCCTCGCCCCTCTCCCGCCGGGAGAGGGGATAGTAGTTACAGCCGCTCAATCTTCTGCGCGGTCTCGTCGAGCAACGCGACGACCCGGTGAAGCACCTCGTCATCGACCTCGCCCGAATTGAGCCGGTTGATCAGCACTTCGCGCAAATTGCCCATCGCGCGGCGGATCGAGGTGGCGTCGGTCTTCTGCCGTTCCTCGCCGATAGCCGTCAGGCGGGCGATCAAGGCAGCGACCTGTTCGGCATTGGCCTCCAGTTCGGCCTTGCCGGCGTCAGTGACGGCGAACAGCTTCTTGGCGCCCTCGCTCTGCTGCGCCTCGATCAGGCCCATGTCGTCGAGCAACGTGATGGTCGGATAGACCACGCCGGGGCTCGGTGCATAAGCGCCGCCGGTCAGTTCCTCGATCTGGCGGATCAGATCATAGCCATGACGCGGCTCGTCAGCGATCAGCTTCAGGAGCACGAGCCGGAGCTCGCCGCCGTCGAACATACGCCGCGAGCGGCCTTCGCCACGGCCCTCGCGACCGCCGCCGAAACCGCGGCCATGCCAGCCACGATGATGGCCCCAGCCGCCGCGCATCGCGTGCTTGCCGGGGTGGCAGCCGCGGCCGCCATGCTGGTAGAAAAACATCATTGAGTGAGTCCTTGATGGGTTCATGATGCCACTAAGATATATCACAGGAAAGAATATTCAAGATATATCTTAGAAATCTCTACCGCCGTCATGCCGGGCTCGTCCCGGCATCCACGGGGCGGCAGGCGCTGCGGCATGAAGTTCGAGTCCCGGATTCGCGGCCCGGTGGATGCCGGGCTAGGCCCGGCATGACGATCGAACGCGTATACCTTATCTCCTCCCCCTCCTCCGTTCGGCATGAACGAGCGGTTGGACGCTGGGATTCCCTCCCTGGAGACCCTATGTTCCCGTTATGGCCGACCTCTTCGCGGGCTTCGATCCCGCGCCTCCCTCTCATGACCTGCCGGGCGGCAATGCGCCGCTCGCCGACCGGCTCCGCCCGCAACGGCTGGAGGACGTCGTCGGACAGGAGCATCTGACCGGTCCCGATGGCGCGATCGGCCGGATGGTCGCGGCCGGCCGGCTGTCGTCGATGATCCTGTGGGGGCCGCCCGGCACCGGCAAGACCACGATCGCGCGGCTGCTCGCCGATGCGGTCGGATTGCGCTTCATGGCGATCAGCGCGGTGTTCTCGGGCGTCGCCGACCTCAAGAAAGCCTTCGCGGAAGCGCGCGAGCACGCCCGGATCGGCAAGCGCACCTTATTGTTCGTGGACGAGATCCACCGCTTCAACCGCGCGCAGCAGGACGGTTTCCTGCCCTATGTCGAGGACGGCACCGTCACCCTGGTCGGGGCGACGACCGAGAACCCGTCATTCGAACTCAACGCTGCGGTGCTGAGCCGGGCGCAGGTCCTGATCCTGCATCGGCTCGATGCGGCGGCGCTTGGCAAGTTGCTCGATCGCGCCGACGCCCTGATGGAACGCCCCCTGCCCCTCACCCCCGAGGCGCGCGCGGCGATGATCGCCAGCGCCGATGGCGATGGCCGCTTCCTGCTCAACCAGGCCGAGACGCTCAATTCGGTCGATTTGTCCGAACCGCTCGATCCCGCCGGGCTGAGCCAGTTCCTGCAACGCCGCGTCGCGGTCTACGACAAGGATCGCGAAGGCCATTACAACCTGATCTCGGCGCTGCACAAAGCGGTGCGCGGCAGCGATCCACAGGCCGCGCTCTATTATCTCGCGCGCATGCTCACTGCCGGTGAGGAGCCGCTATTCGTGGCGCGCCGGCTGGTGCGCATGGCGATCGAGGATATCGGCCTCGCCGATCCGCAGGCGCTGGTCCAGTGCATCGCGGCCAAGGAAACGTATGATTTCCTCGGCTCGCCCGAGGGCGAACTGGCGCTGGTCCAGGCATGCCTCTATCTCGCGACCGCCCCCAAATCGAATGCGTCGTACAAGGCAATGGGCGCGGCCTGGGCGTCGGCGAAGGAGACCGGATCGCTGATGCCGCCGCAGAACATCCTCAACGCGCCGACCCGGCTGATGAAGGATATCGGCTACGGCAAGGGTTATGCCTATGACCACGATACCGCGGAGGGCTTTTCGGGGTCGAACTACTGGCCCGAAGAGCTGGGACCGCAGACCTTCTACCAGCCGACCGACCGCGGATTCGAGAAGCGCATCCAGGAACGGCTGGATTATTGGGAATCGCTGAGAAAAGGCGAACGGAGGTAGGGATGCTCCGAGATTGGGATCAGGTCGTCGCCTTCGCGCTGACGCTCCCTGACACCTATTTGGAAAGCTTCTACGGCACGCCCTGTCCGAAGGTGAACAAGAAGGCGTTCGTGTCGCCCGGCCATGAGGCGGCGACGAGCTTCCACGTGCCCAGCCCGCACGACGAAAAGGGGATCCTGCTCGAAACCGATCCCGACACGTTCTGGCAGACGCCGCATTATGAGAAATGGCCGGGATTGCTGGTCCGCTACGGATCGAGCGATCCCGAGCGCATACGTACGGTCATCACCAGGGCTTGGTGGGATAGGGCGAGCAAGCAGCAGCGGGCGGCGTTTGGCGAGCGTCCCTGATCATTTCGCCCATTATGCCGCGATCGACTGGTCGGGCGCGGTCGGCCCGGTCCAGCGCGGCATCGCGGTCGCGATCTGCGACCGCGGCGGCGGGGCACCGCGCCTGATTGCGCGAGACGGCGGGTGGTCGCGGGTCGCGGTGCTGGGCTGGCTGCGTGCGGAAATGCCCGACGATACACTGGTTGGGCTAGACCTGGGCCTGTCGCTGCCGTTCGTCGACCGGGGCGCGTTCTTTCCAGGCTGGGACGAGAGTCCCGACGATGCGAAGGCTTTGTGGGCGATGGTCGACCGGATTTCGCGCGACGACCCTCACCTCGCGGCGTCGGCGTTCGTCGATCATCCGCACGCGTCGCGCCATTTCCGCCGTCATGGCGGACGCGAGGGCGACCGCTTCGGCGGCGGCGGCGGCCGGTTGCGCGTTTCCGAAGTCGGGCAGCGCGATCAGGGGCTCAACCCCTACAGCAACCTCAACCTGGTCGGCGCGGCGCAGGTCGGCAAATCGAGCCTGACCGGCATGCGGGTCATGCACCGGCTCGATGGCGCGCTGCCGGTCTGGCCATTCGACCCCGTGCCCGATCGCGGCTCGCTGATCGTCGAAATCTATACCAGCCTCGCCGCCGTCTCCGCCGGCCGAGCCAAGGGCCGTACCAAGATGAAGTCGATCGAGGAATTGAACGCCGGATTGGACTCGCTCGACAGTGCGGGCATCGCGGGGGACGGCGCGATCGACGATCACAGCGCCGACGCCCTGCTGACCGCCGCCTGGCTCCGCGCGACCGCGCATCGCCCCGAAATCTGGTCGCCTGCCGCCCTGACACCCGACATCGCGCGCACGGAGGGCTGGACGTTCGGCATCGTCTGACGCATGGGAGCCGTCCGACGAAGTCGGCCGGATTAGCTCAGCTGGTAGAGCAGCGGTTTTGTAAACCGAAGGTCGCGGGTTCGAGCCCTGCATCCGGCACCACCGCTCTCGCAGCGATTTAGCCATGCTAAATCGCGACCAGCGAAAGCGCGGCCGGCCTCGCACCGCGAGGACCGACGGCGCGGCTTTGCCGCGCCGCTATGCCATCGCAAATGCTCAATGATGCCAGAACAAAGCCGCGACCGCTCCCCAGAAGATCAGTGCCGGAACGAGAATGAACACCAGCGGTGCACCCGGCGGCAGGCGCCCGGACTCCGACTCCTCGGCCAATTCGCGCGGCAATGGCGGCAACGCCTTCATTCGCATCCCCTGACCAACGCATGATACGCCGGTCAGGACATCTCGGTTATTGCGGAATATCCCGGATGGGGTTGTCAGCGGATGGTAGGCGGGAAGCGGTGTCGTCGATTTTGGATCGTGGGTAGCCGCTGCGTCTAAGTGAAGGAGTTGTCGCGAGAGTCCTTGCGGCAGGTGCGCGCCAAACGAGCTATCTTTCCAGTTTGGCGGAGTGGATGTCGCGCCGTGTCTCCTTCACGGCCTTTATCAAAACTGCGCAAATCTTTGGAATGGCTACCAGCCGGCCCCAAATGGCGCCAGATTCGTTGGCTGCGATATCGATCAGCTTTGCCTCAGCGAACAGGTGGCCTCGCTCCGCAGCGCGTCGCAACCACGACATGCCTTCATCCTGGGCCGCCGGCCCGGTTTCTCCTTTTATGAGCATGTTTCCTAATCGAAACATGCCGCCAAGATGTCCCTGTTCCGCAGCCACTCTAAACGCCGCTTGCGCACGAACAAACTGCCCCTCTTTTGCCGAAAGGCACCCCAAACGCCAGCAAGCGTCCGCGTCCCGCGATGCTGCGCCGCGTTCATAAAAATATAGGGCAGCATTCGTATTTTGAGGCTGGATGACCCCCACTTCATATAGCCAGCCCAGAGCTGATGAAGCGTATACCGAACCATTATCCGACAAGGCGAACAGCAGCGGCTGCGCTTCCACGTAGCGTTTCTCGTCAAGAAGGCCGGCGGCCCGGACTTCTTCCTCGTACAGGCCGGTATTGGCGTCTCCGAGCATGGATGCGTTCCTAGCGGCTTTTCAACTCGGCTGCACCAGCGCCACTAGCTCAACCGCCAATAATCGAACGCAATCTGCTGCTGTTCCCGCACCAGCTTCATGGCCTGCGGCCCCGTCCAAGGACCGTCATAGCCCAGCACGAACGCTCGTGCTCCGCCCCACCAGCCCTGCCCCGGCAAGCCGTCGGATTCGCGCACGACCAACACCGCCAGTTCGGGCTCGCCGGCGGCGATGGCAGCCTCGTCGATGATGTCGAGCGTCTTGCAGACCGCGCGCATCTTGGGCCGCGTGAAGCGATGACCGAGTTGACCGAGCAGGTGCGAATAGCTCACCGCCTCCCCTGCGCGCGCCGCTTCGATCAGCAGCGCGCGCACACGCTCCACGTCGGCGATCGAGTTTGCGGAATCGGCCTGCGTCATTACGCTCCCGGGATGACAATCGCGGCACGTTTGCGCTAGTTCGCGTGCAACCGCCACCATGTCAGGGGCGTTGCGGAAGCTCAATGATCAAGGTCGCCAGTTACAATATCCGCAAGGGCATCGGCACCGACCGTATCCGCAGTCCGGAGCGGATCATGGCGGTGCTGAACGAAATCGACGCCGACGTCATCGCGTTGCAGGAGGCCGACCGTCGCTTCGGCCGCCGCGCCGCGATCCTGGGCCCCGACCACCTCGCCGACCACAGCCCGTGGAAAGCGCTGCCGTTCGGCGCACGGCCACTGTCGAGCGGATGGCACGGCAACGTCCTGCTCGTTCGGCGCGACGCGCAGGTGACGGATTGCGAGCCGATCCATCTGCCGACCCTCGAACCGCGCGGCGCGGTGATGGCCGACCTGCGCATCCGTGGCGAGGCGATCCGCGTCGTCGGCATGCACCTCGATCTGTCGGGATTGATGCGCCGGCGCCAGGCGGACGCGATCATCGCGCACCTCGACGCCAGTACGCAGCAATTGCCGACAGTGATGATGGGCGACCTCAACGAATGGACGCGGTCGTCGGGCTGCCTCAAGGAATTCGGCGAACGATTCCATTTCGCGGCGACCGGGCCGAGCTTTCACGCGCGGCGACCCGTCGGACGGCTCGATCGTATCATGGCCTCGTCCGATCTCGCCATTACCGAATGCGGCGTGCATGTCAGCCACGCTTCGCGCTGGGCGTCGGATCATCTGCCGATCTGGGCGACGGTGAAGCAGGCATGACGCGCGAGAAGGAATTGCGCATGGCGCTGGTCTGCTATGGCGGGATCAGCCTGGCGGTCTACATGCATGGCATCACCAAGGAGATATGGCGCCTGGCCCGCGCCAGCCGCGCCTATCATGCCGGACAGACGCCGCATGTGCGATCCACCGAACATATCTATTGCGGGCTCCTGCGAGAAATCGAGGACGAAGCCGATATCCGCCTGCGCGTGCTGCCCGACATCATCGCCGGGGCGAGCGCGGGCGGGATCAACGGCGTGTTCCTGGCTCAGGCGATCGCCACTGGTCAAAGCCTCGAGCCGCTGACCCAATTGTGGCTGGACGTGGCCGATGTCGAAGCGTTGCTCGATCCCAAGGCGGCGCCGTCGCATGGCTTCTCCAAGGCCTGGGCGCTCCCTATCGCCTGGATGGCACAGCGCCGCGGTGCGGCGAAGGTGGATGAGCTGGTCGAAGCCGAAGCGCGTGCCGAGGTCGAGAAGAAGTTGTCCCATTTCGTTCGGTCGCGCTGGTTCGAGCCACCGTTCGGCGGCGCGCGTTTCACCAACCTGGTGCTCGATGCGCTGGCGGCGATGGCCGAGGATCAGGGCGACGGCCGATTGCTGCCCGCGGGCCAGCCGCTCGACCTGTTCGTCACCGTGACCGATTTTCGCGGTCATCCCGAACGGCTCGCGCTCCATTCGCCGCCCGAAGTGCTCGAAACCGAGCATCGCCTGGTCATCCCGTTCACCGATCATGGCGCGGGCGCATTCGCCGATCCCGCCGAGCTCGTGTTCGCCGCGCGCGCCACATCGAGCTTCCCGGGCGCCTTTCCACCGTTCATGGTAGGCGAACTCGACGACGTGTTGAAGGAGCGCGGTATGGCCTGGTCCGGCCGCGAGGCGTTCCTCGAACGCGCGCTGCCGCGCCAATTCGCCGTCAACGCAATCGACAAAGCGGTGCTCATCGACGGTTCGGTGCTCGTCAACGCGCCGTTCCGTCCCGCGATCGACGCGTTGCGCGAACGCCCGGCACGGCGCGAGATCGACCGCCGGTTCATCTATATCGACCCCTCTCCGGGTCTCGGCTTCCAGTTCGGGGCCACTGCGGCGCAATCGCCGGGATTCTTTCAGACGATCATCGGCGCCATCTCGGAAATTCCCCGACAGCAGCCGATCCGCGACAATCTGGAGGAGATCCAGCAGCGTAGCGAGCGGATCGAGAACATGCGCGCGATCACCTATTCGATCCGGCCGGAAGTCGAGGCGCAGATCGAAAGCCTGTTCGACTACACCCTGTTCCTCGACTCCCCCACCGCGACGCGGCTCAAGAACTGGCGCATCAAGGCGCAGAACGCGGCGGCCGCGAAATCGGGCTATGCCTATGCCGCGTATGGCCATCTGAAAGTGGCCGGCGTCATCGACCTGATCAGCAACCTGCTCCACACGGTCGGCGGCGAGCCCGGACAGGACCGGCTGATCCGCATCCGGCAAGCAGTCGAGGCGGCGGTACGCGCGAGCGATGGCGGCCTGACCTTCGCCGGCAAGGCCAGCGAATCGGCGATCCTGTTCCTGCGCTCGTTCGATCTCGGCTTTCGCGTCCGGCGGCTTCGCCTCGTCGCCCGCCGGCTGGCCGAACTCGAGGACGAATTGTCCGAGGTGCAGCTCACCGCAGCGCGGGACGCCGTCTATGACGCGCTGGCCGCCTATCTCGAGGCCAAACGTACCGATACTCATGCCGCGCTCCGCCGCGACGTCCGCAATTTGCGCAACGACGCCAGCGGCCTGCTCGACAAGCTTGCCCTGTCGCTCGATCTCAAGCGGCTCGACGACGAAACCGATGCCCAATTGGCGGAGGCTTTTGCCGGCATGGCCAAGGAAGTGAAGCGGCCGCTGCTGCTTTCCTATCTCGGCTTCCCTTTCTTCGACGTCGCGACCCTGCCCCTGCTCCAGGGTGAGGGCCTCGACGAATTCGATCCGATCAAGGTCGACCGCATCGCCCCCGAGGATGCGACGGCCATCCGTTCGGGCGGCGCCGAGGCGACGCTCAAGGGCATCCAGTTCAACAGTTTCGGCGCGTTCTTCAGCCGCGCCTATCGAGAGAACGACTATCTGTGGGGCCGCCTCCACGGTGCCGAGCGGATGATCGACATCATCGTTTCGGCGCTGCCGCCCCGCGTGCGGATGAAACCGGGCCGCGTCGCGGCGATCAAGCGCAAGGCATTCCACGCGATCCTCGACGAGGAAGAGGGACGATTGACCGCGGTACCGGGCATGGTCGAGGCGCTGCGGCGCGAGGTGGGATAACGTTCCGCCCTTCTCCTCCAGGAGAGGCGTCGGGAAAATGGCGGCTATTGCGGCGCCCCGTCCTCCAACGACCACCCGGAGAACTCTGGCCAAATTGAACCGGTCCCGCTAGCGTCCCGCCGCATGCAGTTCCTCAAGATCCTCTTCTGGTGCCTGATCAGCTTCGTCGCGGCGATCTTCACCTATGGCAATTGGAGCTGGGTGACGATCAGCCTGTGGGGCGGCCTGGTCGCCGAGGTTAACCTACCGTTCCTGATGCTGTTCATGTTCCTGCTCGGGGTGGTGCCCACCTGGCTCTATTACCGCACGATCCGCTGGCGCCTGTCGCAGCGCCTCGCGACGGCGGAGCGGGTCATCGCCGACCTCAAGCCGATCGTACCGATGGGCGGCGATCTGGCACCGGCACCCGAAGCGCCACCACCCCCACCTTCCGCTTTGCCGGCCCCGCCACCTCCGCCCGCGCGCGCCAGCGCGACCAGGCCGCCCAAGCCCGAACAACCCCCGCTCGACCTGACGCCATGACCAGCCGCATCTACGTCGCCCTCGACACGCCCGACATCGACAAGGCCAAGGCGATCGCTGCGCGCGTCCGTCACCATGTCGGCGGCATCAAGCTCGGGCTCGAATTCTTCATGGCCAATGGCCGGCACGGCGTGCTGGAGATGCACGAGCTCGGCCTGCCGATCTTCCTCGACCTCAAGCTGCACGATATCCCGAACACGGTCGGCAAGGCGATCCAGGCGTTGCGCGGGCTCGAACCCGCGGTGCTGACCGTCCATGCCAGTGGCGGCCGCTCCATGCTGGAGGACGCCAAGGCCGCCGCGCCGAGCAATACCAAAGTCGTCGCGGTGACGATGCTGACCAGCCTGGACGAGAACGACCTGCGCGCGACCGGTGTCGGCGGATCGGCGCACGACCAGGTGTTGCGCCTGACCGAACTCGCGATGGATGCGGGCGTCGACGGCATCGTCTGCTCGGGTGAGGAGGTTAAAGCCGCACACAAATTGTGGCCCAAGGGTTTCTTCGTCGTCCCCGGCGTCCGTCCTGCAAACGGCGCGATCGGCGATCAGAAGCGGGTGGTGACGCCCCGCGCCGCGATCGACGGCGGCGCCTCGATCCTGGTGATCGGCCGCCCGATCACCGGCGCCGAGGACCCCGACCTCGCCGCGCGCGAGATCGGCGCGACGCTGTAGGACATTTGTCGTGGTTGCCCTTTCTGTCCGCCCGGCGCGGAAGAGTGATCTCGCGACACTCCAGCCATTGATCCAGCGCGCCTATCGCGGCGACGATGCGCGTGCCGGCTGGACGCACGAAGCCGACCTGCTCGATGGCGAGCGGATCGGCGTGGCGGAACTGGAGGCGATGATCGCGGACCCCGCGGAGCGCCTGCTGGTCGGGTTCGATGGCGAGTGCATGATCGGCTGCGTCCGGGTCGCGAACAGCGGCGGCGGGCTCGCTTATCTCGGCCTGCTGTGCGTCGATCCGCTGGTGCAGGCGAGCGGGTACGGCAAGCAATTGATCGCCGCCGCGGAAACGACCGCGCGCGATGCATTCGGCGCCGACCGGATCGAGATGACGGTGATCGACAGCCGCGCCGAATTGATCGCTTTCTACGAACGTCGCGGCTACGTCCATGTCGGGACGCGCGCCTTTCCGGTCGTGGTCGATCCGCCGCTTCAGATGGTGGTGCTGGAAAAGCCGCTGGGCTGAGGCCAGGCGGGCGCGGTGCCGACGGCGGCTGCGAGCCCTTCCTTGCGCAGCCTCGACGCGAAGGCCGCCTGCTCCGTCGTCGACCGCAGCCAGGCGGTGCGCGCGCCGGATCGTTCGAGCGCCGTGACGATCTTGGGCCGCTGCAACCGCCGAAAGGTCGCGACGAAGCGGACAAACTCGAGATCGAGTTTTTCGGGGCATCCGTCGCCCATATCGGGTCGAACCCGGCCATGGGTGCCGGCGATCCGCTTCGCAATCCGCCACAGGCATGTAGCAGTCGGCAGGTCGAGGAAGATCGCGAGATCGGCACGCGCCAGCCGGGTCGCCAGCGATGCCCCGTACTGACCGTCGATGATCCATTCCGGCTGCGCGGCGAGGTCGGCCAGCCGCGCATTCCACGATTCGCGATCGGGCTCGACCCAGCCGGGCAGCCAGTATTCGCGGTCGAGATGGATGACGGGCAGGCCTGTCGACGCGCCCAGTGCGGTCGAGAGAGTCGACTTGCCGGCACCGGAGCTGCCGATCACCGCGATGCGGCGGAATGGCTGGTTGCTGTCATCCATGGTCATCCGCCCCTTGCCGCGTCTATAGCGCCGCCATGTCCCGCGTCACCGCCAAGATTTGCGGCCTCAGCACGCCCGAAACGCTCGATGCCGCCATCGCCGGCGGAGCGAGCCATGTCGGCTTCGTGTTCTTCGAACGCTCCCCGCGCAATGTCAGCCTGGACCTCGCGCGCGGCCTCGCTGCTCGTGTGCCGGATCATGTCGGCAAAGTCGGGGTGTTCGTCGACCCTGACGACGACCTGATCGCCCGTGCCAGCGACGCCGCAGGGCTCAGCGCGCTTCAGCTTCATTCGACAGATTTCCATCGCGTCGCGGAGCTGGACTCGCGCGGATATTCGGTCTGGCCCGCGGTCTCGATCCGTCGCGCGTCGGACCTCGACGAGGCTACGCGCTATGCTGGCATCCCCGTCGACCGCGTGCTGTATGATGCCAAGACACCGGATGACGCGATGCTGCCGGGCGGCATGGGGCTGCGCTTCGACTGGACCATGTTGCAGGGTTTTCATCATGCGAGCCCCTGGGCGTTGGCCGGTGGGTTGAACCCCGAAAACGTGATCCCCGCCGTGTCGATCACCGGCGCCCGGATGGTAGACGTCTCCTCCGGCGTCGAATCCGCGCCGGGCGTGAAGGATGTGGACAAGATCGCCGCGTTCCTTAAAGCGGTCGCGCAATGCTGATGTCGATCGTCCCTGCCCTGCGCCCGCAACGATGGCGCTGATCGCTGCTCCAAGCGATCTGACCCATGTTGTGACGAGGATTTAACGGTGATGACGGACTCCACCCATTTGTCGAATACGTTTCGTGCCCAGCCCGACGAGCGCGGCCATTTCGGCCAGTTCGGCGGCCGGTACGTCGCCGAGACGCTGATGCCGCTGATCCTCGACCTCGAGCGCGAATATCGCGCTGCGAAGGCCGACCCGGCGTTCGCGCAGGAATTCGACGACCTGCTCGAACATTATGTCGGCCGCCCCAGCCCGCTCTATTTCGCCGAGCGTCTTACCGCGTCGGTTCGCGCCGGCGCCGAGCCCGGCAAGGGTGCACAGATCTGGTTCAAGCGCGACGAGCTCAACCATACCGGCGCGCACAAGATCAACAATTGCATCGGCCAGATCCTGCTCGCGCGCCGCATGGGCAAGACGCGGATCATCGCCGAGACCGGCGCCGGCCAGCACGGCGTCGCCACCGCGACGGTCTGCGCCCGCTTCGGCTTGCCCTGCGTCATCTATATGGGCGCCAAGGACGTCGAGCGGCAGCAGCCCAACGTGTTCCGAATGAAGCTGCTGGGCGCCGAAGTCGTGCCGGTGACCAGCGGCGCCAACACGCTCAAGGACGCGATGAACGAGGCGTTGCGCGACTGGGTCGCGAACGTCCATGACACGTTCTACATCATCGGCACCGCCGCCGGCCCGCATCCCTATCCCGAGCTGGTTCGCGACTTTCAGTCGGTAATCGGCACCGAGGCGCGCGCGCAAATGCTGTCGCGGATCGACCGCCTGCCCGACCTGCTGGTCGCTGCGATCGGCGGCGGGTCGAACGCTATCGGCCTGTTCCACCCGTTCCTCGACGACGTTGACGTCAAGATGCTCGGCGTCGAGGCGGCAGGCGAAGGGCTGGAAAAGAAGCACGCCGCCAGCCTGGCGGGCGGTTTTCCCGGCATCCTTCACGGCAACAAGACCTATCTGCTGCAGGATGACGACGGCCAGATCGCCGAAGCGCATTCGATCTCGGCCGGGCTCGATTATCCCGGGATCGGCCCCGAACACGCCTGGCTGAAGGAAATCGGCCGCGTCGACTATACCGCTGCAACCGACCAGGAGGCGCTGGACGCATTTCAGCTTCTGTGCCGGACCGAAGGCATCATCCCCGCGCTCGAACCCTCGCACGCGATCGCAGCAGTTGTCCGCAAGGCACGGGAAATGGACGAAGCTCAGGTCATTCTCGCCAATCTGTGCGGCCGCGGCGACAAGGACATCTTCACCGTCGCCGACGCGCTGGGGGTGGCGATATGATGCGTTCGCTTCACTTGGCCGGCATCCTGCTTGTGGGCAGCGCGATGACCGTCCTGATTCAGCCGCCGTCGATGTTCTTGGTCGGGAGCATTTTGGCGCCCCATACAGATCCCGATTACTGGGACGCCCATATTTACTGGGGTGCATGGATCGCCGCATTCATCGTTTCTGCCACTGTCATCCTTCTGCTCAACAGGCTCTCCCGTGTCGCGCATTGAACAAGCTTTTGATCGGCGGCGAGAAGCTGGACAGGCGGCACTCGTCGCCTTCGTCACCGCGGGCGATCCGGGCCGGTTCGCGACCGGGCCGGTCCTCGATGCGCTGGTCGAGGGCGGCGCCGACGTGATCGAACTCGGCATGCCGTTCACCGATCCGATGGCCGACGGACCCGCGATCCAAGCCGCCAACCTCCGTAGCCTCGCCGCCGGCACCACCACCGCCGACATCCTCGCCATCGCCATGGCGTTCCGCCAGCGCCACCCGACCGTGCCGCTCGTGCTGATGGGCTATGCCAATCCGATGACCCGGCGCGGCGCCGACTGGTTCGCCGAACGCTGCAAGGAAGCCGGCGTCGACGGCGTGATCTGCGTCGACATCCCGCCCGAAGAGGACGACTCGCTCGGGCCGGCGCTGCGCGGTAACGACGTTGCGCTGATCCGGCTCGCCACACCGACCACGGATGCCGATCGCCTGCCCACCGTCCTCGCGGGCGCGAGCGGTTTCCTCTATTACGTCTCGGTCGCCGGCATCACCGGCAAGCAACAGGCAGCGCAGGCCTCGATCGAGGAAGCGGTTGCCCGGCTAAAGGCGGCAACGAAGCTGCCCGTGGCGGTCGGCTTCGGCGTCCGCACCCCCGACCAGGCCGCGGCGATCGCGCGCGTCGCGGACGGCGTGGTGGTCGGCTCGGCGATCGTCGAATTGATCGGCCAGCATGGCGAGGATGCGCCGGGGCCGGTCCGTACCTATATCGAGAGCCTCGCGAGCGCGATCCGCGCCGCCCGAAAGGAATCCGTATGAGCTGGCTGACGAACGTCCGCAACGCGCTCTCCTACGTCATCCCGAAGAAGGAGAGCCCCGACAACCTCTGGCACAAGTGCAAGGGGTGCGGGCAGATGGTGTTCGCCAAGGAACTGGCGGACAATCTCTACGTCTGCCCCAATTGCGCGCATCACGAGCGGATCGGCCCGGACGAACGCTTCAAACAGATTTTCGATCAGGGATCGTATAGCGAACTGCCCGCGCCCAGGGTGCAGGACGATCCGCTCAAGTTCCGCGACCAGAAGAAATATACCGACCGCATCAAGGCGGCGCGGACCTCGACTGGGGAGAGCGACGCGCTGATCAACGCGACCGGCACGATCGAGGGTCGCAGGTCGGTGGTCGGCGTCCAGGACTTCGCCTTCATGGGCGGATCGATGGGCCTGGCGGTGGGCGAAGCGTTCATCCGCGGGGTCGAGACCGCGATCAAGGAAGGGGCGCCCTACATCATCTTCACCGCGGCCGGCGGCGCGCGCATGCAGGAAGGCATATTGAGCCTGATGCAGATGCCGCGTGCGACGGTCGCGATTCAGATGCTCCACGATGCCGGCTTGCCGTACATCGTCGTGCTGACAGACCCGACCACTGGCGGCGTCACCGCGAGCTATGCGATGCTCGGCGACGTGCAGATTTCCGAGCCGGGTGCGTTGATCGGCTTCGCCGGCCAGCGCGTGATCGAGCAGACCATCCGCGAAAAGCTGCCCGAGGGGTTCCAGCGCGCCGAATATCTGCTCGACCACGGCATGCTCGACATGGTCACCCCGCGTGCCGAATTGCGCCCGACGCTGGCAAGGCTGATCGACTATGTCGGCGGTCAGCGGAAGGCGGCCTAGTCTTCACGAGGAACAACAACACCGTTCGTGTCGAGCGTAGTCGAGACGCGGTGATGGAGGGATGCGTGTCTCGACTTCGCTCGACACGAACGGGAGATTTTCCGATCCGGTGTGACCGTGCCTGACCACGCCGTCTCGTCCGACCCGGCTGTCCAGCGCCAGCTCGACCGGCTCTGGGCGCTGTCGCCCGGCGCCGACATCCTGGGGCTCGAGCGTATCGCCGCCCTGCTCGACCGTATCGGCAATCCGCAGCGCGACCTGCCCCCGGTTCTTCATGTCGCAGGTACCAACGGCAAAGGCTCGACCTGCGCGTTTCTGCGCGCCGCGATCGAGGCAACCGGGTACAAGACCCACGTTTATTCGAGCCCGCATCTGGTCCGCTTCAACGAGCGTATCCGTCTTGCCGGCACGCTGATCGAGGATTGCGACCTCGCGCCATTGCTAGAGCATGTGCTCGATGCCGGTGGCGATATAGGCGCGAGCTTTTTCGAAGTGACGACCGCGGTGGCCTTCCTCGCCTTTTCGCGCACGCCGGCCGATGCCTGCATCCTGGAGGTGGGGCTCGGCGGCCGGCTCGACGCGACCAATGTGGTCGAACATCCCATCGTCACGGGAATCGCCCAGCTCGGGATCGATCACGAGCGCTTTCTCGGCGACACGATCGAAGACATCGCCGCAGAGAAGGCTGGAATCGCGAAGTCGCAGGTCCCCCTGGTGACGATGCGCTACACCCCCACGGTCGAAGCCCGGATCCAGCACGTCGCGCGGGTGGCCGGTGCCCCCGTTTCGCCCGAGGGCCAGCATTGGTTCTGGGCGGTGGACGACGGCCATCTGTCCTATCGCGACGCCGCCGGAAGGGTGGAGACACCGCTGCCCACGCTTGCCGGCCCCCATCAGCCCGGCAATCTCGCGCTGGCAATCGCGATGCTGCGCCATCAACACGCGCTGACGATCCCGCCAGAGGCGCTGGCGACGGCCGCCGTGAACGCTACCTGGCCGGCGCGGATGCAGCGGCTCGGCGACGGCCCCCTTACCCGCCGGCTGCCCGCGGGAAGCGAGATCTGGCTCGATGGCGGCCACAATGCCGCCGCCGGGGCTAGCGTGGCGGACGCGCTGCGCGCCGTCCTGGAACGGCAGGATGGCCGGAAAGCACATCTGATCGTCGGGATGCTGTCCAACAAGGACCCCGGGGGCCTGTTGCGGCCTTTTGCCGGCCTCGGCGAGAGCTTCCACGCCGTACCGGTCGGCGGACACGAGCATCACGGTCCCGACATGCTCGGTGCCGTGGCGCGAGAGATCGGGCTTGAGCCGCGGGCGGCGGCCAACGTCATCGCGGCGCTCGACGACATCGCCCATCACGCCGGCGGGCCCGTCACGGTCATGATCCTGGGATCGTTGTATCTGGCAGGCGACGTCCTCGCGGCGAACGACGAAGCGCCAAGCTGATTCTTATTGCGATTGACTATCAATAGCTAAAAACCGACACTGCGCCTCCAACCACGGAGTCGCCCGATGGCCCCTATTCCCCAAGCCGCGTCCCTCTTCGGCGGCGCGCTACCGCATTCCCTGCCGACGACCATGCCCGCCCGCATCCTGTTGCTCGCCATCCGGCGCATGGGGACGCACGGACTCGCCGACGCGGTCGCCGCCAACAGCTTCGTGAGCACGTTCGGGGCCGGCTTCCGCCGTCCGTTGACGCTCGCCCGCGCCTTCATGGCGGAGCTCGCCGCGACCTCGATCGTGACGATCCCGATCGCCCCGTGTTGCTGCGCACGCATGACCTGGGCGGAATCGGCGATCATCACCGCGATCGGCCACGCCGAGCGCCGTCCCGATGTTGCGCAATTGCTCCTCGCCGACCTGATGGCGCAACGCCGCGCCGACGCCATCCTGATGAGCGCGGCCGCGCTATCGGCGGCGTTTGCCGATGCGGGATTGCCGTTGGGCGGTTGAGCAACGATCGAGACGCCCGCTTTGAGGTTGGCCCTCCCCCTTTCCGTCACCCCAGCGAAAGCTGGGGTCTGGTGGTTACGAAGCGATCGCGCCGCTGCTAGAGATCCCGGCTTGCGCTAGAGCGTGATGACGGCAGCGGCTGGAAAGATTCAAAAGCTATCCTGCCGCCCGCAATCCCTTCAGCGTATCGATCGCCCAGCGGTACATGTCGCCTTCTGCCTGGCGCTGATAGCGGTCGAGGCGCTTCATCCGATCCTCGACTTCCTCGAGAACGCCCAACGCCTCGCGCTTCCGGCCGACCTCGATCAGCAAGGCAGCGTAGCGGCAGCGCGCTTCCTCGCCCGGCATCCGGGTGACGATATCGCGATAGATGCCCAGCGCGTCGTCCTTGCGCCCGAGATGATCGTAGATCCGCGCCCGGAGCAGGTCGAGGCGATCGCGATCGCTCTGTCCCGACGGTTTGTCGATTGCGTCGATGACTTTCTGGGCCTCGTCGATCTGTCCGTCCTCGAACAACGCGCGAGCGAGCTTCGTCTCGGTTCGCGGGTCCGGCAATGGTTGGGCGCCGATCGCGTCGCGATAATACGGGATCGCCTCCTGCGGCCGGTCGACCGCCGACAAGGCGTCGGCCAGCCGGATGCGATTGGCGATCGTGTCGGTCAGCCCCAGCGCGTCGCGCGCGGCACGCACCTCCCGCTGCGGATCGATCGCCTTCGCCGCCTGCGCACGCATCGTCCGGACATGACGATTACCCTGCATGCCAGGCATCACCTCGACGATGAAATAGGCGATGCAGCCGACCATGGGAAAGAATACCAGCGGCCAGATCCAGAACGTATTGCGATGGTTGCGCACGCAATGGACCACGCACGCGATCTGGCAGATGATCGTGCCGCCCGACAGGATCAGAAACAGCATCAGGCGGGCTCGCCGGTATTGCCGGGTTCGACGGTCGCCTTCGCCGATCGCGACGCCCGCCACCATTCGAGCAGAACGAAGGCTACCGCGATGAACCCGAGCAGCGCGAGATCGCGGAACAATTGTTCATAGGGCACCTTGTCGTCGAGCATTTCGCCGACGACGCCACGGCCCAGCGAGCCGATCAGGAAGGTCAACGAGGACAGCAGGGCATATTGCACCGCCGAGAACCGCTTGCTGACAATGCCCGATACATAGGCCACGAAGGCCGCCCCAGCGATGCCGGTCGTGATATTCTCACCGGAGATGGCGATCATTAACCGAACCATCCGAATGTCGCTGCCCAGCCACATCGCCAGCGCATCGAGCCGGAACAGATGCGCGAAGGCGTCGATATAGGTGCCTCCTGCCGCCAGATCGGCGTAGAGATAGTTGCCGAAAATAGGCAGCGCGGCACCGAGGAGAACGGTGGGAAAACGCCCGATCCTGACGAACAGATAGCCGCCCAAACTGATCCCGACGATCGTCATGACGATGCCGAACACCTTCGACGCGAACGCCACCTCGTCCTTCGTGTAGTGCAGCTCGTTCAGATAGAAGAGCTGCGCGAAGCTTGCCCAAAGATTGTAGCACAACGCGTAGGACAGGATCAGGCCGATCACGATCAGCACGCCCCAACCGAGCCGGTCGACCAGATCGGCCAGAGGTGCGATCAACGCATTGTAGAGGTGATTGGCGGCCGCCCGGACGCCCGAGGGGCGATCGGTATCGACCTCACGCTGCACACCGATCCGCCGTGCCTTCAGCCAGTTGACGACGGCCGCGACGATCAGCGGCATCATCACCGTCGCGGCGACGATCAGCGGACCCTGATGCGCGGTGAATTCATAGGCCGATGGCCGCTTGCCGCCGCTGGGCGGCTCGCCCAGTACGAGCACCATGAAGCCGACGATCGACACGATCGCCCAGATCCAGCTCGCGCCGACGACGATCAGTGCGATCGCCCGGGCGCGCCCGCCGAGCTCGCCCGCCTTGGCCAGTTCGGCGTGCATCTGCGCCCCTGCGGCGCGCTCGGTGTCGGGCGCGGCCAGCGAGGCCGCCAATACGGCCACCATCAGTCCGGCCATCACGGTATAGACCGTCGCCCAGGGCATCCGCGCCGCCAGCATGAGGGCAAAGGCGCCGCCAACCAGACTCGCGATGCGGTACCCGAGTTGATAGACCGGCGACAGCACCTCGACCGGCGTCTCTTCATCGGCAACGTCGATGCGCCAGGCGTCGATCGCGATGTCCTGGCTGGCCGTGGCCAGCGCCGCGGCAAACGCGAACAGCGCGAACCGGCCGAGGTCCGTCACCGGATCGGTCAGCGCCATCGACAACAGACTGAGCGCGACGATCGCCTGACACGGAATGATCCACCCCTTGCGCCGGCCGAGCCGTTCGAACAACGGCAGCCGAACGCGGTCGACGATCGGCGACCACAGGAACTTGAACGCCGATGCCAGACCGATCCACGACAGCACGCCGATCGTCGTCATCGTGATCTTGAAATCGCCGAGCCACACTGCGAGCGTCGCGACCAACGTCGCCGGCAAGCCGGAGGAAAAGCCGAATACGAGCATCGACGCGGATTTTCGGGTGGCCAGCGCCGCCGCAAAAACCTTCAGGCCCTTGGGCCGGGCGACCGCTCCGCTCATTCAGACTTGCTCCCCAGATCGTTAGCGCAGACACTAGCCACAAAAATCGGGAGAGGAAGCCCATGAACGTGGCGACCAGGATCGCTCCGACCGCGGGGCAGCTCGCGCTGGCGAAGAAGCTGGCCGACGGCGGCGAGCCGCGCGGCAATGGCATTACCCATGTCGATGCCGCAGCTTATACCGACCCGGCGCATTTCGCGGCGGAATGGGAACGGATATTCCTCAAACGTCCGCTCGTCATCGCCCCGTCGGCGCTGCTGCCCGATCCCGGTATGGCGATACCGCATGACGATTACGGCAAGCCGCTGCTCGTCACGCGTGATCGCGACGGGCAGGCGCATGTCTTCGTCAACGTGTGCCGCCATCGCGGGACCCGCCTGGTCGAGGGGCGGGAAGCGGTGTGCGCCGGGCGATTGGTCTGCCCCTATCACGCCTGGACGTACGGGCTCGACGGCAAGCTGCTCGCGCTGCCGCGAACCGACGCGTTTCCCGATCTCGACAAGGGTGCATACGGGCTGCGTCGCCTGCCGACCTGCGAGGCGGGTGGGTTGATCTGGTTCGCGTTCGACGAAGCAGCCGACTTTGCCGAGCCTGAGACGTTGGGGCACGATTTCGATGCCTTCAATCTCGCGGGCCAACATCTGTTCCGCCGCCGCACCCACGACGTCGCGGCGAACTGGAAGCAGATCATGGACGCGTTCCTGGAAAGCTATCACGTCCAGCGCCTCCATGCCGCGACGATCGGCCCGTTCTTCAAGGATGGCGTCGCGTCCGGCGACATGATCGGCGCGCATCAGCGGTCGGCGGTCGGCCGCGACGTGCAGGCCAGCGATTGCGCAGCGGAGGACTGGCCGACCTTGCGGCGGGCGATCACCTACACCTATCAGATGTTCCCGGCGACGGTGCTGGTCGTCAGCCCCGATTACATGAACCTGATGACCATCATGCCGCGCGGCGTCGATCGCGTGCTGGTCGAGGACTTCATGCTGATCCCCGAACCGCCCGCGACCGACAAGGCGCTGGCGCATTGGGAAAAGAGCTGGAACCTGCTCGACGGCGGCGTGTTTGGCGCGGAGGACTTCCGGGCGGCGGCTTTATGCCAGGAAGGACTGATGTCGGGCGCGATCGACCGGTTGACGCTGGGCAGCATGGAGGGCGGAATCCGGGTGTTCCATGATGCAGTGGAGAAAGTACTTAACGCCTAGCTGAATCCTCCCCATCGCAGATGGGGAGGGGGACCGTTGCGCAGCAACGGTGGAGGGCAAATATCCCGTCCTCGCGGCTGCGCCGTTGCGGCCCCTCCACCACCGCCTCCGGCGGCGGCCCCCCTCCCCACGCTTCGCGTAGGGAGGATTTGATCAATCCTTCAACACCGTCGCAACGGTCGAGATCACCAGCCGGGTCTGCTCGATCTCTTCAACCCTGATCGTGTCGAGCCCCATTTCCTTGGCCGGATAGTCGTTGCCGCCCGGGAAGATCGCGTCGCCGACGAACAGCACCTCGCTCTTGTCCACGCCCGCAACCGGCAGCAGCTTCGTCAGGCCATATTGCTTGTCGACACCCTTGCGCGTGATGTCGATCGAGGTCGACCCGCCGATATTGATCGACAGGTCCGGCAGCGCGGCACGCAGCCGCTTCTGCAGCGCCTCGCGTTTCGACCGATCGGCATCCCAGGCGTTCTTCGCGACCAGCGGCGCCTGCTGCCCGAGCCCCGAAAAGGTGATCTGGCTGCCGCGATCCTCTATTCGGTCGCCCCAGGTCTCGCCCTCGTCGAGCCCTTCGGCCTTGACCGCGTCGTCGAGGGCCGCCTCGATCTGCTGCCGTTCCTCCTCCGAGAACAATTCGGCATAGACCGGCTTCCAGTCGCCAGACCAGCGGTAGAGCTTGGTACCCGTCGTCGGCTGGATGAACAAATTCCCCAGCTTCGCCCGAGACGGCAAGCGCGACACCACCTGCTTTTCGAATTGCGGCCAGTCGCCGCCCGAGATGATGTCGACGAGGCAGACATCGAGCAAGTCGGCAAGCCGCGACGCCATATCGTCGTCGAGTTCCTGCTTGCTGAGCGCCAGCGTGCCGTCGAGATCGAACGCGACCAGTTTCTTCATACCGCCGCCGCCTTCAGCACGAAGGTGTCGATCGCGTGCGCGACGCCGTCCTGCTCGTTGCTCGTAGAGACGAAATCGGCGGCCGACCGGACGTTGTCTGGCGCCTGGCCCATCGCCACCGACGTTCCGGCGCGCGCGAACATCGCCAGATCGTTTTCCATGTCGCCGAAGACCGCGACCTGGGCGAGATCGACCCCGAGCATCCCCGCCAGTTCGGCTACCCCATCCCCCTTGTTGGCGCGGGTATCGGTGACGTCGAGATAATAGGTCTGGCTCTGCCCGATCGTCGCCCGTCGGCCAAACTTGGCGGTCGCTCGCCCGGCGAGTTCGCGGAGCAGCGGGGCGTCGTCGCTCACGAACGTGACCTTGTTGGCCCGATCGAACAGATCGTCGAAGCTGTCGCGCAGAATCGGCGCCTGGTTGGACGCGATGCGTTCGTGCTCGACATGCATGCCCTCGAGGCTCGAGGCGAACCAACGACTATCGGCGAATACCCAGCGATCGACCGCAGAGTCCGCCGCGAGATCGAACACGCCGCGCACGACCTCGGGCTCGATCGGGTGTTCAGCGATGATGCTACCGTCGGGCCGGAAGATGACGCCACCGTTGATAGCCGCAAGCGGCACGTCGATCCCGAGCGGTGCGATCAGCGGCAACACCCCCGACACCGGCCGCGCGCTGATCAGGGTGAAGGCGATATCCGCCGCACGCAGGCGATGGACCGCGGCGATGACTTGCGGGCTGAGCGACTTGTCCTTGCGGACCAGGGTGCCATCGACGTCCGAGATGACCAGCCGGATCGCCGATTGTGGCGTGCTCACTGCGGCATCTCGACATGGCCGCCGAACCCGAACCGCATCGCCGACAGCAATTTATCGCCATAAGTATGCTCGACGCGGCTGCGATAGCGCGCGAACAGGGCCGCGGTCAGGACGTGCGCGGGGACCGCTTCCTCCATCGCCGCCTCGATCGTCCAATGCCCCTCGCCCGAATCGGCGACGCGGCCGGAGAATTGATCGAGCGCCATGTCCTTGGCCAGGGCGGTGGCGCAGAGATCGAGCAGCCAGGAGGAGATCACCGACCCGCGCCGCCACACTTCGGCGATGTCGGTCAGGTTGAGATCGAAGCGCTCGTCCTCGGGCAGCTTGTCCGAATTCTTCGACGACAGGATGTCGAAACCTTCGGCATAGGCCTGCATCAAGCCATATTCGATGCCGTTATGGACCATCTTGACGAAATGGCCCGCTCCCGCCGGGCCGGCATGGATGTAACCCTTCTCCGCCCGCGGATCCTCACCTTCCTGCTCCATCCGGTCTGGCGTGCGCGGGATCGAGCCGATGCCCGGCGCCAGCGTGTCGAAGATCGGATCGAGGTGCCGCATGACGTCGTCGTCACCGCCGATCATCATGCAATAGCCGCGCTCCAGGCCCCAGACGCCGCCCGACGTGCCGACATCGACATAGTTGAGCCCCTTGGCCTTCAGCGTCTTCGCGCGGCGGATATCGTCCTTGTAGAACGTATTGCCGCCGTCGATGATGATGTCGCCCGGCGAGCATAGATTGGTCAACGCCTCGATCGTGCTCTCGGTCGGATCGCCTGCGGGTAACATGACCCAGAGCGCGCGCGGCGTCTCGAGCTTGCGGACGAGTTCCTCAAGCGAACCGGCACCGATGCCGCCGTCGGCGACGACGTCCTTCACCGCCTCGGGCGCACGGTCATAGACGACCGTCTCGTGCTTTCCGCGCATCAGCCGCCGCGCAATGTTGCCGCCCATGCGGCCGAGGCCGATGATTCCGATTTTCATGAGAGTCTCCTCAAACACTTATTCATTCCGACGTCGCGCGGTGCCGTGCCCGCCGCCGACGCGCCCGGCAGCCACACCGGCAGACCGTCGATGCCGGGACGGACCCGGCGCAACGAAGGAATCAGCTCGCCTCCGCCGGATGCTTCGCCGCGATCGCACCGAGCAGGTCGTCGAATGCCTTGGAGAAGGACGCGACGCCTTCCTCGACCAACGTGTCGGTCACACCGCCGAGGTCGAGCCCGAGCCGGTCGGCCTCCGCCAGCACGTGGTTGGCGCCCGCAACGTCCTGCGTCAGCGTCTCGGCCGGGGTGCCGTGATCGCGAAACGCATCGAGCGTCTTTGGCGGTACGGTGTTGACCGTGTCGGGGCCGATCAACGTGTCGAGATAGAGCACGTCAGAATAATCGGGATTCTTGGTCCCGGTAGACGCCCATAGCAGCCGCTGCGGCATCGCGCCCTTGGCGGCCAGCGCCTGCCAGCGGTCCGATGCGATGAAATCCTGGTACCAGGCATAGGCCGCCTTGGCGTTGGCGATCGCCACCTTGCCCTTGAGCGCCTTGGCTTCGTCGCCACCGGTGCCGGCATCGATCGCATCGTCGATCTTGGTGTCGATGCGGCTGACGAAGAAGCTGGCGACGCTGGCGATTCGGTCGATCGCTTCGCCGCGCGCGGCACGCTTCTCCAACCCCTCGACGAAGGCGAGCGCGACCGCCTTGTATGCCTCGATCGAGAACAGCAGCGTCACGTTGACGTTGATGCCCTTGTCGATCGTCGTGGCGATCGCGGGAACGCCCGCCGCGGTGCCGGGGATCTTGATCATCAGGTTGGGACGATCCACCGCCTTCCACAGGCGCTCGGCCTCCGCGGCGGTCTCGTCGGTGTCGTTGGCGAGGTAGGGCGACACTTCCAGGCTGACATAGCCGTCCCTCGCACCCAGCCGGTCATAGACCGGGCGCAGCGTATCGGCGGCATCCTGGATGTCCTGGACGGCGAGATGCTCGTAGCGCGCCATCGCAGAGGCGTCGGGATGGGCCTTGTCGAATGCCCCGAGCTCGGCGTCGTACGCGTCGCCATGGCCCATCGCCTTCTCGAAGATCGACGGGTTGGAGGTAACGCCGGTGATGCCATCGTCATCGACCAGCTTCTTCAACCCACCTTCCGCGAGCAATTTGCGATCGATGAAATCGAGCCAGATCGCCTGTCCGAATTTTTCCAGTTCGTTGATCCGTCCCATGAAAGGTTCCTTCTGCGTCACCCCAACGCAAGCTGGGGTCTCATATAGCCCGAGATCCCAGCCTCCGCCGGGATGACGGCCTGTTACTTGCCGATCAGCGCCTTCGCCTTGTGCACCACGTTCTCGACCGTGAAACCGAACTTGTCCTGCAGGCCCTTGAGCGGCGCCGAGGCGCCGAAGGTCGCCATGGTGACCGTCGAGCCCTTGGCGCCGACATAGCGGTCCCAACCCATTTCGCCCGCCATCTCGACCGCCAGGCGCGCGGTGACGCCCGCCGGGAACACGTTGTCCTTGTAGGCCTGGTCCTGCTTCTCGAACCGGAACCAACTCGGCATCGACACCACGCGCGCCGCCACGCCATCGGCCTTCAGTTTCTCATAGGCCGCGACGACGAGGCTGACTTCCGAACCGCTGGCGATCAGGATCACTTGTGGGTCGTCACTGTCGGCAAGCACGTAGGCACCCTTCGCGACCCCTGACGCGCTCGCATATCGCGTGCGATCGAGCGTCGGGATCGCCTGGCGTGACAAGACCAACGCGGTCGGATGGCCACCGTCGGCCATCAGCGCGCGCCATGCCTCCGCGACTTCATTGGCGTCACCCGGCCGGATCGTATCGATCCCGGGCGTCGCGCGCAGCATGGCGAGCTGTTCGATCGGCTGGTGGGTCGGGCCGTCTTCGCCGACGCCGATCGAATCGTGAGTGAACACCCAGACCGCGCCGAGCTCCATCAGCGCCGACAGCCGGACCGGCGGGCGCATGTAATCGAGGAACACGAAGAAGGTGGAACCATACCCGCGCAGATGCGACAGCGTCATGCCGTTGACGATCGCGCCCATGCCATGTTCGCGCACGCCGAAATGGAAGTTGGTGCCGCCGTAATTGTCAGGCTCGAACGACGGCGCGTTCTTGATGTCGGTCTTGGTCGACGGCGCGAGGTCGGCCGAGCCGCCGAGCAGCCACGGCACCCGCGGCACGATCGCGTTCAGCACCTTGCCGCCCGAATCGCGCGTCGCCAGCCCCTTCTCGTCGGCATCGAACACCGGAATGTCCGCGTCCCAGCCCTCGGGCAGCTTGTCGGCGAGCATGAGGTCGAGCTCGTTGCCGAGTTCGGGATAAGCCGCCTTGTATTTGGCGAAGGTCGCGTCCCATTCCTCGCGCAACGGCCGGCCGCGCCCGGCGATCTCGCCATTGAAATGCTTCACGACGCCGTCAGGAACGTAGAAGTCCTTTTGCGGCCAGCCATAAGCTTCCTTGGTCGCCTTGACGTTGTCGACCCCGAGCGGCTCGCCATGTGCCTTTTCGCTGCCGGCACGCGGGCTTCCCCAGCCGATCACCGAGTGAACGACGATGAAGGTCGGCCGGTCGTCGGTCCTGCGGAAGGTTTCGAGCGCCGCCGCCATTGCCGCGCAATCGTTGGCGTCGTCGACATGGATGACGTTCCAGCCATAGGCTTCGAAGCGCTTGCCGACATCCTCGTCGAACGCGATCGCAGTGTCACCCTCGATCGAGATGTGGTTGCTGTCGTAGATCCAGCAAAGATTGGAGAGTTTCAGATGACCGGCGGTCGACGCCGCCTCGGCCGACACGCCTTCCATCATGTCGCCATCGCCGCACAGCGCGTAGACGTCATGATCGAACAGCGTGAACCCGTCCTTGTTGTAGCGCGCAGCGAGCCAACGCTCGGCGATCGCCATGCCAACCGAATTGCCGCAACCCTGACCGAGCGGACCGGTCGTGGTCTCGACACCGGTCGTATGGCGATATTCGGGATGGCCCGGGGTCTTCGAGCCGAGTTGGCGGAAATTCTCGATGTCGCTCAGGCTGACCGCTTCCTTGCCGGTCTTCCTGCCCGAGCCGTCGACCTCCTCGATCCCGGCGAGGTGGATCAGCGAATAAAGCAGCATCGAGGCGTGACCGACCGACAGCACGAAGCGATCGCGATTGGGCCAGGTCGGCGTCGAGGGGTCGTAGCGCAGGAATTGCGACCAGAGCGTATAGCCGACCGGCGCCAATGCCATCGGCGTGCCGGGATGCCCCGAATTCGCCTTCTGCACCGCATCCATGGACAAGGTACGAATCGTGTCGATCGTCAGACGCTCGATCGAGCCGTCTTCTTTCAACTGATCCACGTCGGCGGTCTGGGTATCGGACATCGTATTTCGGGCTCCCGCTCGGGTAATCGAACGCGCAGAACCGCCAGGCGGTTGCGCTGGTCCCTGCCCTATATGGGGAGCATTGCGCGCATGCCACCCGTCAGGCGGCGTTACGTTCCATTTTCGTAACGGCGCCGCCATCCGCGACATAGGCGGCATCGACTTCGCGAAGGAACAGACCGTGGCCCATGACCCCCGGAATGGCCTGAAGCTGGACCGCGAGCGCCTCCGGCTCGGGGAAGGCAGCGAAATGGCAGTCGAGGATGATATTGCCCTGATCGCTGCGCCACGCGCCGTCTTCGGCCATCCGCACGACCGGTTCGGCGCCGAGCGCGGCCAGCCGTGCGGCCACGAAAGCACGAGCGAACGGAAGCACTTCGACCGGCAGCGCGGCGGTGCCGAGCCGCGCGACACGTTTCGACCCGTCGGCGATCACGACCATACGATCCGATGCCTCGGCGACGATCTTTTCGCGCAAGAGCGCTCCCCCTGCCCCCTTGATGACGCGCAAGGCGGAGTCGATTTCGTCGGCGCCGTCGATCGTCAGGTCGAGCCGGGCGGCGAGTGCGAAGCGGCCGATCGGGATACCGGCATCGCGCGCGGCCGTTTCGGTAGCGATCGACGTCGCAAAGAACACGCAGCGCCGCAATTCGTCCAACCGCGCCCCGATCGCGCGAATCGCGAAGGCGACGGTCGTTCCCGTGCCGATCCCGACCAGCATGCCATCGCGAAGCTCGGCGACCGCTGCATCGGCTGCGATCCTTTTGTCGTCGTCGACCATGGGCTCGGGCCTAGCGCGAATCCGCCCGCGCGGAAACGCCCGCAGCGTTGCCGCGGCGGTCCGCTGTCGATCCGGCTCGATGGTGCACCGCAACGAAACGACTTGATTCATGTAACAATGCAACATAGCAGGGCTGCTTCGCTCATCGAGCGACAGGCCGGAGATCATGGCGACCATAACGAGACGCACCAGCAGAACGTCGTACGCCGTCCCTTCGGGGCGGCGGCTTGGCGCTGCCTGGGCGGCCGTTCTGCTGGCCGTGCTGCTGGCATTCTCCTGGCAGAGCGTCGTCGCTCAGACGCACAACCATTTCGATAGGCTGTCGACCTCTGCACTGGCGGCTCCGGTCGGCGTCGCCGCCACGGCGTCGCCGGGCCGGAATTCTCCCTTCGATTCGCCGGCCAATTGCCCGATCTGTCGCGAGATCGCGCATAGCGTCGCCTATCTGCCACCGGCGCCCATCGTCCTGCCGATGGCTCCGGACATGCTGCTCTGGCTGGCCATCGGTCTGGCCACCGGCCTGATCCTTCAGCGACGTCCGCTCGGCTGGCACAGCCGCGCGCCCCCCACCCAACTCCAGGCCTGACATCACCAGCGCGACGCGAAGGCACGACAACGGGCCCCGTCGCGTCCAGCGGATTCCCAGGCGGAATCCGTCATCAAGGTTCCCGGAGTTCCACCGACAATGCGACATTTCCTCCTGCTCGGCGTGGCGTCCATCGCGCTGCTTCCCGCCAACGCCAACGCCCAGAGCGCCCCGACCAACCAGCCGTCTCCTGCGCCCTCGCCGGCGCCGGCTCCTGCGGCACCCGATCAATCGCACGACATCGTGATCACGGCGCAGCGGCTCGACGCGGCGCGCGACGCCATCCTCCCCTCGCTCGGCGCCAGCGCCTATACCGTCGACAAGACGATGCTCGCGAAGCAACCTGGCGGCGTCAACGTCAACCTCGTCCAGATCCTGACCCAGGTTCCGGGCGTGACGCTCGACAGCTACGGCGCGGTGCACGTCCGTAACGAGCACGCAAATCTGCAATACCGGTTGAACGGGGTGATCGTGCCGGAAAGCATTTCCGGCTTCGGGCAGACGTTCGACCCGCGCATCGCCGACTCGGTTGAGCTGATCACCGGCACCCTCCCCGCGCAATATGGCTATCGCACTTCGGGCATCGTCAGCCTGAAGACTGGGGCCGGCGGGTTCGGCAATGGCGGCGATATCGGATACTACGGCGGCAGCCGGAACACGATCAATCCCAGCGCCTCGATCCACGGCACGGACGGATCGCTGAGCTATTTCGTATCGGGCAGCTATCTTCAGAACGATCTGGGCGTCGAGAATCCGATCGCGACGAGCAACGCGATCCACGATCGCACGCGTCAGTACCGGGCGTTCGCCTATATTTCCGACATCGTCTCGCCGACGAGCCGGATCACGGCGTTCGGCGGCACGTCGATCGGCTACTTCCAGATCCCGAACAACCCGGGTCAGGGGGACCCCGCTACCAACTTCATCCTAAACGGAAATTCCAGCTTCGACTCCTCGAAGCTCGACCAGAATCAGCGCGAGATCACGCATTACGGTGTGCTCTCCTATCAATATGCCGGCGGCGCGCTCAATTTTCAGGTCGCCCCGTTCGTGCGCTATTCGCAAACGCGATACACGCCCGACCCGCAGGGCGGCGATCTGATCCTTGCGGGCGTCGCCGACCGATCGCGCCTGTCGAGCCTGGCGACGGGCATTCAGGCGGACGGCAGCTACAAGCTGTCCGATGCCCACACCTTGCGCTTCGGCTTGTTCTTCCAGAACGAGCGCACGCGGTCGCTGGTGACGTCGCGGGTGTTCGCGGTCGATGGCAACGGCAACCAGACGTCCGACGTGCCTCTCACGATCACCGACAAGGGCGGCCGCAACGGCCAGCTCTACGGCGTCTATCTCCAGGACGAATGGTCGCTGAGCCCGGCGCTGACGCTCAATTACGGGGTCCGCTTCGACGCGGTAAGAGCCTATTCGCGCGAGCAACAGGTCAGCCCGCGCATCAACCTCGTCTGGAAACCGAGCGACGGTACGACCTTCCACGTCGGCTATGCGCGCAATTTCACGCCGCCGCCGCAGGAACTGATCGCGGCCCCGACGCTGGCGCTGTTCGCGGGTACGACCAAGGAGCCCGACATCTTCACCGC
Source organism: uncultured Stakelama sp. (assembly GCA_964521615.1). Lineage (GTDB taxonomy): Bacteria > Pseudomonadota > Alphaproteobacteria > Sphingomonadales > Sphingomonadaceae > Sphingomonas. Next base: position 238,811 of record CAZFTL010000002.1, read on the forward strand.
CGATCCGGTGCGGGCCGAGCGCGAGCATTATTTCGACGCCGGGGTCCAGAAGACGGTCCTGCCGGGCCTCAAGCTGGGGCTCGACGCTTATTACAAGATCAAGCGCAACCTGCTCGATGAGGGCCAATTCGGTCCGTCGCTCGTGTTGTCGCCGTTCAACTACGCCAAGGGCTATGCCTGGGGCGTCGAACTCAGCGCCAATTACACCAGGGGACCGGTCGACCTCTACGCCAACCTCGCGCGCGGAGAGGAGAAGGGGCGCAACATCGTCTCGAGCCAATATTTCTTCGCGCCCGACGAGCTCGCGTACATCGCCAACCATTACATCTTCACCGACCATTCGCAGAATTGGACGGCATCGGGCGGGGGCAGCGTCACCATCCATGACGGGATCGGCACGCTCGTTCCGGCGGTGGACTTCATCTATGGCGACGGCCTGCGGGCGGACGACCCGGCGGGAATCGTGCCCAATGGCGGCAAGCTGCCCTCCTACGTCACGGCCAATATTGGGATCGCCCAGAATTTCGACGGGCCCGGCGTGCTCAAGGGCTTGTCGATTCGCTTCGACGTGGTGAACCTGTTCGACAAGAGCTACCTGCTCCGCGATGGGTCGGGTGTCGGGGTCGGCGCGCCGCAATATGGCGCCCGCCGCGGATTCTTCGCGGGGATCAGCAAGAAGTTTTGATCGACCGTCCGGCGGGTGTCGGTGACGCACGCGCCGGAACCGGCCAGCCGCTGCGGCGCGCCCGCGGCGGCGGTTTCCGCCCGGTAATGCCGGGCGGGAGTCCTCGAAAGATTGATGGACACCATGCACAGCGGACAGCCGGCGACTCGCGCGCCGGGAATCGACTGGATCGAACGCGCGGCGATCGGCGCGTCGGCGCTCTGTCTCATCCATTGCGCGGGCCTGCCCCTCTTGCTGGCCGCGCTCCCCGCTCTATCCTCGCTGATCCACGTCCCGGAGAGCTTTCACGTCTGGATACTGGCCTTTGCCGTGCCGAGCGCGGCGCTGGCGCTGTTCGGTGGCAAGCGACGTCATCGTCGGGCCTATCCCTTGCTGGCGGGGCTGGCGGGGCTGATTCTGCTCGCGACCGGCGCCTTGCTGCTGCTTGGCGGGCCATGGGAGACCCCGGTGACGATCCTGGGCAGCTTGTGCCTCGCCTTTGCGCATGTCGCCAATTGGCGGCTGCGGCACCTGCACCATCGATGCGCGTGAAACCAGCGCTCTCCGATCGGCGAACGCACGGGAGCCCCCGGACGGGGAATTTCTAGACTGTCGGAGAAAATGGCGCGCCCGGAACGATTCGAACGTCCGACCCTCAGATTCGTAGTCTGATGCTCTATCCAGCTGAGCTACGGGCGCTTGGGAGAGGCGGCCTTTAGAGAGGTGTTCCGGGAAGCGCAAGGGCAATATCCAACACTTTTCGCTTTGCCGACGATCGGCGGCACGATCGTTCGAAACGGCGCGAGCCCATTGCCGGTGGCACGGCACCGCCCTAGACCGGCGCGATGCAAAAGCGGACTGCGCTTCTCCTCGCCATCGGGCTCGCCGGCTGCACCGAAGCACCCGGCACCTATCCCTCGCTCGCGCTTCGGCCGATCGAATCGCGCTCGGCTGCGGAACCCCAACCCGAGGTTCCGGTGGCGGCTCCCGACCCCGCACTCGACAAGAAGATCGCCGCCATTCGCGCCAAGCTGGCGGCATCGCAAAGCGCTTTCGATGCCAGCGCCGCCATTGCCGAAACAGCCGCGCGCAAGCCGGCGGCGCAGGCGGTCGGCAGCAACGAATGGGTCGATGCCGAATCGGCGCTGGCAGACCTCGACAGCGTACGGGTCGAAACGCTCGGTGCGGTATCCGATCTCGACCAGCTCTCGGGCATGCGCGGCGTCAATGGCGACCCGCCCTATCCCACGCTCGAGGACGCTCGCACCGCCGCCCAGGCCCAGCTGGACGCGCAGCTGAAGCGCACCGCCGCGATCAAGGCGATTCTCGGCGAGAAGTGACGCGTCTCCTGTCACGGTGACGGAGGATGACCGCCTATCGAAATGGACTCAAGCGCAGAGGCGCCGCGCTGCGGAGACCTGCACAAGGCCGGTATGACGCTGGAGGTGGAAGGACCAGTCCAGGTCGCCAAGACCCTGCGCGGTACGATTCCCCCAAAAGCGGAGGGCGCTAGGGCCGCTTGATCCGGTAAAGGATATGCGGCCTGAGCGGATCGCCTTCGGCCACGGCGGGATGGTCGAAATCGCTGGCATGATCGCGGATCATCCCCAGCCGCTCCATCAGGCCCCAGCTGCGGACATTGCCGATATTGGTCATCGCCGCGATCTCGGGCGTGCCGGTATTGGCCCAGGCCCAGACGATCGACGCTTCGGCCGCTTCCCGCGCATAACCCTGGCCCCAGGCGTCGCGCGCCAGCCGCCAGCCGATTTCCATCTGGTCTGCGATCGGCGTGCCCGCAGGCCCCGGCTTGATCCCGCAAAAGCCGAGAAAGGCACCGCCCGCCTTCCGCTCGACTGCCCAGAAGCAATAGCCATGGCTGGCGAGGAAGCCGTTCTGCCGCGCCGCGCTTTCCTCGGCGACCTCGCGGCTCATCGGCGGGCCGAGATAGCGCATCACCTCGGGATCGTTGCACATCGCGTGAAACGGCTCGATGTCGCTGTCGCGCCAGCCGCGCAGGATTAGGCGATCGGTCTCGATCATGCCGTCCTCCTAGGGTCGGTCGATCGCATAGACGATCATGTCGCCGATCACGTCGTCATTATCGAGATAGAATGGATGGCGGAAATCGAGATCGGGCCGGCGCGTCATGCCGATTCGCAGCATCAGCCCCCAGGACGGCGTATTGTCCGGATTGGTCCAGGCGGCGATCGTCTCGGCCGGTGTGTTGGCCCAGCCCCAGTCGCGGCTCGCCTCCGCCGCCTCGCGGGCAATGCCTTGTCCCCAATGCTTTTCGGCGATGCGCCAGCCGAGTTCGTACATGCCGTCGACCGGCGTATCGGGATGCCCGCCGAGGCGTAGGCCGCAAATCCCTGCCAGCTTGGCGTCGGCCTTCGTCTCGACTGCCCACATGCAATGACCGTCGGCCGCCTGCTTTTCGATCTGACGATCGATCAGCGCATCCATCTTCTCGCGCGGTGCCACACCGCCGAAATGCTTCATCATCGCCGGCGTGTTGATGATCGCGTTGAACGCGGCCTTGTCATCGTCGCGCCACGGGCGAAGGATCAGGCGATCGGTTTCGATCATTCGGGACGCTCCAACGAATATACGACGAGTTCGACGTCCGGATTGCTGCCATCTCGATCGATAAAGGCAAGGTCGGCGCGCCGCTGCATACCCAATCGTTCCATCAATCCCCAAGAACGGTAATTGTCCGGCGTCGTCCATGCCGCAAGCCTCGCGGCATCGGTGTTCGCCCAGGTCCATCCGATTGCTGCCTGCGCCGCTTCCCGCGCATATCCACGCCGCCAATGTGCTTCGGCGATACGCCAACCCAGTTCGCGCATTCCGGCTACCGGAGTGTCGGGATAGTCATGGGCAACCCGCACGCCGCAACTGCCGACCAGCGTTTCAGCACCGCTCAATTCGACGGCCCAGAAACAATGGCCGTGACGGGCCTGATCATCGACCCTTTTGTCGAACAGCTGATCCATCTGCTCCGCGGTTCGCACGCCGCCGAAATCGGCCATCATCGCCGGCGTGTTGATGATCCGGACGAACGCCGCGCGATCGGCCTCGCGCCACGGACGCAGGATCAATCGGTCGGTCTCGATCACCCAGCCAGCAACCTGGCCGCGTGGAGCGCGTGATAGGTCAGTACCCCCGAGCAGCCGGCACGCTTGAAGGCCATCAGCGTCTCCAGCACCACGGCGTCGCGGTCGGCGGCGCCTGCTGCGACGACGGCCTCGATCATCGCATACTCGCCGGAAACCTGATAGGCGAAAACAGGAACTTCGAAGCGGTCCTTCACGCGCAATATGATGTCGAGATAGGGCAAACCCGGCTTGACCATCACGCTGTCGGCGCCCTCGGCCAGGTCGAGCGCCACTTCGCGCAGCGCTTCCTCGGCATTGGCCGGGTCCATCTGATAGGTCTTCTTGTCGCCCTTCAACAACCCGCGCGAACCGACCGCATCGCGGAACGGACCGTAAAAGCCACTGGCATATTTGGCGGCGTACGACATGATCTGCACGTTGACATGCCCCGCGCCCTCCAGCGCGTCGCGGATCAGCCCGATGCGGCCGTCCATCATGTCCGACGGCGCGATGATGTCGGCCCCCGCCGCCGCCTGGTTGAGCGCCTGCGCGACCAGCACCTCGGCGGTCTCGTCGTTGAGCACGTAGCCGCCGTCATCGAGCAGGCCATCATGGCCGTGGCTGGTATAGGGATCGAGCGCGACGTCGGTCAGCACCCCGATTTCGGGCACGGCATCCTTCAGCGCGCGGATCGCGCGGCACATCAGATTGTCCGGATTGAGCGCTTCCCGGCCGTCGTCGGTGCGGCGATCGGGCTGGGTGTACGGAAAAAGCGCGACGCACGGAATGCCGAGATCGCGCGCTTCCCTGGCCCGCGCGACAATATTGTCGACCGACCAGCGCGACACGCCGGGCAGGCTGGCGATCGGCTCCTCGACGCCCTCCCCCTCGACGATGAACAACGGCCAGATCAGGTCAGCCGCGGCCAGGACGGTTTCGGCATGCATCCGCCGGCTCCACGCCGAAGCGCGCGTGCGGCGGAGACGGATCGCGGGATAGTGGCTCATATCCGGGCCTTTGAGCCCGTCTGGCCCGTGACGCAAGGTCCCGGGAGCCGTCCGCACTATGTGCTCCGGCGAGAGCAGGAGCACGATCAAAACCTCGCAAAGTCTAACCCGTGGGATGCAGGCGCCCCGCTGGTTCGCCGGTGCCGTGCGCATGTTCCTCGGCTTCGGGTTCCGGCGGCACGATCAGCACCTGCTCGCGCCAATGGCCGTTCAGGAAATACCAGGCGGCGAGTGCCAGCGAGACCATCGAGCCGAGCGGAAAGGCATACCACAGCGCGTCGGCGCCGATCAGCTGCTGGCCGAAGATCGCGAAGCCGAGGCGGAACGGATAGAAAGCGACGATCAGGATGATCAATGGCGGCACGGTCGCGCCGTTCGCGCGCACGGTGGAGAACAGCACCATCGTCGCGCCGAACATCACGAAGGTCCAGCTGGCGATGAGCTGGATATGCCGCGCGATCGGGATCGCGGGGCTCGTGCTCCCGACGAACAATGTCATGACCTGGCGATCGAACAGAATGATCGCGGTGATCACGACCAGCGTGATGATCGTATTGTAGACGATGCCCGACCGCGTGATCGCGTTGACGCGTTCCCATTTGCCCGCGCCGATATTCTGCGCCGCCATCGAGCTGACCGCGACGCCGATCGCCATTGCCGGCATCTGGATATAGGTCCAGAGTTGTTGCGACACGGCATAGGCCGCCGCCGTTTCCACCCCTTCGCGATTGACCAGCCCGATCATCGTCAGGCCCGCGGTCGACATCACCAGCATCTGCGCGCCCATCGGCAGGCCCTTGGCGACGATGGTCTTCACCAATGCCTTTTCGGGAATCAGGTAACGCAATTCCTGGCCGCGCAGGCGGATCGGCAAATCGCGCCAATAGACGTAGACCACCAGCCCGGCCGAAGAGATCAGCCCGGCGAGCAGAGTCGCGGTTGCCGAACCGGCGATGCCCATTTTCGGAAACGGCCCGATGCCGTCGATCAGCAGCGGGTTGAACGTGCTGTCGATCGCGACGCTCAGCCCCATGAACCAGAGCGGCGTGATCGAATCGCCGGTGCCGCGCAGGCTCATCTGGATCAGCACGCCGAGCATCGAGAAGGGTAGCCCGAGGAAGATCACGCGCAGATAGTCGCGCGCCATGTTCTGCGCCTCGCCCGGGGTCGCGAGCAGCCGCAGGATTTGCGGCGCGAACAGCCAGCCCAGGATCGCGATCACGATCGCCCCGCCGATCACCAGCCCGACCGCCGACCCGAAAGCGCGCCGCGCACCCTCGATATCGTGGCGGCCGACCGACTGGCCGATCAGAATCGTCGCCGCCATGCCGAAACCGAACACGGCGGAGAACATCAGGAACATGATGATGTTGGCGTTGGAGGTCGCCGCGAGCGCGCTTTCGCCGAGGAAGCGCCCGACCCAGATCGAATTGATCGAGCCGTTCAAGGATTGCAGGATGTTAGAGGCCAAGGTGGGCAACGCGAACGCCAGCAGCGTCGGCCCGATCGGCCCGACGGTCAGGTCGCGGCGCCCTCCGGGGCCTCGCTGCTGCTGGTGCGGCGATTGCGCCACGAGTGGATGCCTTTCCTCGGCCCGGATGGCCGGATTGATGGATCGTTTCGCTGTCGTGTACCCCGATAGGCAATACGCCAAGGTTCGCCTAGCCCGAGGCGAGACATAAAGCGGGCGGCGCCGACTTGTTCCCCCCATAACGTCGTGCCGGACTCGTTCCAGCATTCAACGCGCAACTACTTTGCATCAAGGTTGCAGAGGGAGCCACTCTGCCATGTTGGCGCTTATCCTCTCGGTAAAGGATAGCCTGTTCCCCCGCGAAAGCGGGGGCCCAGGGCCACAAATCGTGTTGCCTGCAATTCTGGTCCCCCTCTTTCGCGGGGGAACAAGGATCGATCAGGCCCAGCGCGACGGCATGGCGAGGCTACCCCAACCGCGCGAGCGCCGCCGTCAATCGTTCCGCTTCGGCCGACTTCTCCGCATGATCCGCGCGCGCCTTCTCCACCGCCTCGGGCTTCGCGCGTTCGACGAAGCTCGGATTGTTGAGCCGGCCAGCCAGACTGTCGCGTTCCTTTGACGCCGCCTCGATCGCCTTGGTCAGGCGAACACGCGCACCTTCCACGTCAACGTCACCATAAAAATCCAGTTTTCCTTGGACGCCGGGCAACACTAATTGAACTTCGCCCGATCCCTCTACGTCGAGAATCTGTTCTAGTGACAGTCCGAGTTGAGCAGCGGATTCCGACAATTCTACCAGTCCAGCGTCGGTTCGTACGTTCACCTGTTGAGCACGTGTCATCCGTTTGAAGGCCAATATTCCGTTAGAAAGGGCCGCAAATTGCTCCGCTTCGGCTCGACTGACAAAGATTGACATCGGTTTAGTCACTGCGTCCAAAGCGACCTTTGTCGCCCGAACTTCGCCTATCGCTTGGATGAGCCAGTCGATTTCCTTGCTCGCCTCCGGATCGATCGCGCGCGTGTCGGCGACCGGCCATTTGGCGACGATCAGGTTATTGTCGCGCCCGCCAGGCCCCGACCACAATTCCTCGGTCACGAACGGCATGAACGGGTGGAGCATCACCAGGATCTGGTCGAGCACCCAGCCGGCGACCGCCTTGGTCTCCTCGTCGATCGCCCCCTTGATCAGCTCGAGATACCAGTCGCAGAAGCGGCTCCAGGCGAATTGGTAGATTGCGTTGGCGGCGCCGTCGAAGCGGTAATCCGCCAGCGCGAGATCGACCGCCTGCACGGTCTGGATCGTCTCGCCGATGATCCACTTGTTGACCGCAAGCGTCGCCTCGGGCGCTTCGATCGTCTTCGACGCGCCGATCCCGTTCGACTGGCAGAAGCGCGCGGCGTTCCACAGCTTGGTCGCGAAGTTGCGATAGCCCTCGACGCGCTTCTCATCCATCTTGATGTCGCGGCCCTGGCTTTCCATCGCCGCCATGAAGAAGCGCAGCGCGTCGGCGCCATATTTATCGATCAGCCCGAGCGGATTGACGACGTTGCCCTTCGACTTGGACATCTTCTGCCCGTCGGCGGCACGCACCAGCCCATGCAGATAGAGCGTGCGGAACGGCACGTCGCCCATGAAGTGCATGCCCTGCATCATCATCCGCGCGTCCCAGAAGAACAGGATGTCGAAGCCGGAGATCAGCACGTCATTGGGGTAGCGGCCGTGGAGCGTCGGGTCGCCATCCTCCGGCCAGCCCATCGTCGCGAACGGCCAGAGCGCGGACGAGAACCAGGTGTCGAGGACGTCGGGGTCCCGGCTTATTACGGCGTGGCGCTTGTCACCCGTCAGGGTCAGTGTTCCGCCCTCATGCAGCTGAGAAACGACAACCTCGTAATCCGACCCGTAATATTCCCGCGCCTGCTGCACAGCATCGCTTTCGGTTTCAGCTACGAAGATAGCTTGGTCTAGATTCGTCCCGCTCCTGATTTCTGCGGAGGCCTCATCCAAGGTTTTACCGACGTCGCTATCGAGCTTTTCCTTGGTTGAACCAAACCAAGCCGGAATGCGATGCCCCCACCACAATTGCCGGCTCACGCACCACGGCTGGATGTTCTCCATCCAGTTGAAGAAGGTCTTCTCCCAGCTCTTCGGCACGATCTTGATCGCGCCCGACTGGACCGCCTCGATCGGCGCCTTCGCCAGCGTCTCGGCGTCGACATACCATTGGTCGGTCAGCCACGGCTCGATCACGTCGCCCGAGCGATCGCCATAGGGCGTCTGGATAGTGCGCGGCTCGGCGTCGTGCTCGACGCCCTCCTTGTCGACGAACGGAACGAGGAAACCTCCTTCCTTCAGCCGCTCGACCACCTGCTTGCGTGCCCAGAAGCGGTCGATGCCAAGCAGATCGTCGGGGATCAGCCCGTCGGCGGTCTGCGTGACCTGCGCCTTGGCGTCGAGCATGTTGAGCATCTCGCCCGCCTTGAACCCGGCGCGCTTGCCCACTTCGAAGTCGTTGAAGTCATGCCCCGGCGTGATCTTGACCGCGCCGGTGCCGAGCGTCGGATCGGCATGCTCGTCGGCGATCACCGGGATCAGCCGCCCGGTGATCGGCAGCTTCACGCGCTTGCCGATCATCGCCTTGTAGCGCTCGTCCTCGGGATGGACCGCGACCGCCATGTCGGCGAGCATCGTTTCCGGCCGCGTCGTCGCGACGGTGATCGATCCCGATCCGTCCGCCAACGGATAGCGGATCTGCCAGAAGCTGCCCTTCACTTCCTTGGTCTCGACCTCGAGGTCGCTGATCGCCGTGCCGAGGCCCGGATCCCAATTCACCAGGCGCTTGTCGCGATAGATCAGGCCCTGATTGTAGAGGTCGACGAACACCTTGAGGACGGCCTTGGAAAAGCCCTCGTCCATCGTGAAGCGCTCATTGGCCCAGTCCATCGAGCAGCCGAGCCGGCGAAGCTGCTGCGTGATCTCGCCGCCGCTCTCGGCCTTCCATTCCCAAACCTTTGCGACGAATTCCTCGCGAGTGAAATCGGTGCGCTTCTGCTGCTTCTCCGCCATCTGGCGCTCGACCACCATCTGGGTGGCGATGCCGGCATGGTCGGTGCCGACCACCCAGAGCGCGTCCTTGCCCTTGAGGCGCGCGTGGCGGACAAGCACGTCCTGCAGCGTGTTGTCGAGTGCGTGGCCGATATGCAGCGACCCCGTCACGTTGGGCGGCGGGTTGACGATCGTCCAGGGCTCCGCACCCGGACGGTCGGGGCGGAACTGGCCGCTCGCCTCCCAATGCTGGTACCAGCGCGTCTCGATCTCGGCGGGGTCGAAGGTCTTGGGCAATTCGGTGCTCATGCGCCGCCTTTACCTACTGTCCCCGACGACACAAGCCGTGTAGCATCCGGATAAGACAGTCCCGAGGTCTCAGCATGATTCCGATGATCGCTCTCCTGTTCTCCCAGGCCGCTTTGTCGCAACCAGACCCCTATGCGCCGCCCCCGGCCGCCGGCAGCGCGGAGCGGCTCGCCTATGATGCCGAAGTCGGCGGCGCGACCGAGGACGCGGCGATCGAAGCGTGGCTCAAGGCGCATCCCGACGCGCCCGCCGCGTCGCGCGCGATGCTGCTTCACCGCTTGTGCAACGATTACGGCGTCACCGTCGGTGGCGAGAAACGCGTGACCGCCTGCGCCGAAGCGAACAAGCTCGTGCCCGACGGAGAAGATGCCAGCGACCAAAAGATCGCCGAGGCGTTCCGCGCCGTCACCCCGATCAGCGCGCATGGCGGTGCCACGGTTCCGACCATCGCCAACCCGCTCGGCAGCAAGAGCGCGGACGTCAGGGTCAATGGCGTCACCCTGCCCTGGTTCATGGATACCGGTGCCGAGATTTCGGTGGTCACCGAAAGCACCGCCGCGAAACTCGGCGTCCGCGTCCTGCCGGGATCGAGCGACGTCGGCACCGCGACCAGCAATCGCGTGACCGGCAAGATGGGGCTGATCGACAAGGCGACAATCGGTGGCGCGACGGTGGAGAACCTGCCCGTGCTGATCCTGCCCGACGCAATGCTCAAGCTCGGCAAGGATTATACGATCCCCGGCATCCTCGGCCTTCCCGCTTTCGCCGCCCTGGGCCGCATCGCCTGGCTCGATGGTGGCACCCGGCTCGCCCTCGGTACCGACGCGCCCCTGCCCCAGGGCAGGACCGTGCGAGTCTATTGGCATGAGGACGGGCTAGGTATTCCGATCGCCACAAAGCTGGGCACGATGGGCGCGCAATTCGACAGCGGTGCCGATTCGACCGCACTGCGCCGACCGGGCCTGACGCTCCTCACCAGCGACCAGCTGGCGAGCGCCACCGAACGCAACGCGACCGTCGGCGGCGCCGGCGGCTACGTCACGACCAAGGTCCGCGTGCTGCCGCGGCTGGACTATCGGATCGACGGCGTCCCGCTGACCGCGCTCAAGCTCAACATCGAGGACAATGACAGCAGCGCCGGCCGCGTCGGCAGCGACATGATCGCCCAGCTCAAATTGCTGACGATCGATTTCAGGACGATGAGACTACAGGCGGTCCCGCTCAAAGCGACACCGCCGCGCTGATCACTTCGCGTCGGCGCCCTTCCCCGTCCACTTGCCCATCCACCCGAGGACTTCGCGGTACCATTGGCGGCTCTCCTTCGGATTGAGCACCCAATGGCTGCCGCCCGGGAAGACGATCAGGCGCGACGGGATGTCGCGGCGCTGCAAGGCGGTGAAGGCGGCGATGCCCTGCGTATAGGGGATACGGTAATCGCCCTCGCTGGTGATCACCAATTGCGGCGTCTTCCACTTGTCGACGTAATTGACCGGGTTCCATTTCTCGAACGCGGCGGGATCCTCATAATAGGGATGGCCGCCATGTTCCCACTCGTCGAACCATAACTCCTCGGTCTCATAGGCCATGGCGCGCGCGTCGAACACGCCGTCATGTTGGACGATGCATTTGAAGCGGTCGGGCCAATTGCCCTCGATCCAGTTCATCATATAACCGCCATAGGAGGCGCCGAGCGCACAGGCATTGTTGACGTCGAGCCAGGTGAATTTGGTGGTCGCGGCGTCGAGGCCCTTCTTCAGATCCTCAAGCGGCCAGCCACCCCAATTGTTGCGGATCGCGTCGGTGAAGCCCTGGCCGTAACCGGTCGAGCCGTGGAAATCGACCGCGACCAGCCCGTAGCCCGCGCCGGCGAACAAGGCCGGGTTCCAGCGATACGACCAGCTGTCGTTGCTCGATCCCTGCGGGCCGCCATGGACCATGAATGCGACCGGCACCTTGGCGCCTTCGGCGAGGCCGGCCGGCTTGACCGCATAGCCCCAAACCTTGTCGTTGTTCGCACCGGTGAAGCTGAAGCGGGTCACCGTCGGCATGTCGACCCCGGCGAGCTTGTCGGCGTTGACGTTGGTCAGCCGCGCGCCCTTCTTGCCCGACAGCCAGTAGAAATCGTCGGGCGCGGTCAGCGAGTTCATCGAATAGACCAGGCCCCTGGCAGTCGGCACCACCGCGGTGACGTTCCCTTCCTGCGTCAGCCGGGTCGGTTTGCCCGACTTGAGGTCGATCGCGAAGATCGGCACTTCCTGCGTGTCCTCGGCGGTGACGTAGATCGTCTTGCTGTCCTCGCTCCACGCGATCGACCCGACCGAACGGTCCCAGGCTTCGGTCAGCGCGCGGACCTGGCCGCTCGCGAGATCGCGGACCATCAGCACCTGGCGGTCGGCTTCGTAACCGGGCCGCTTCATCGCGAACCAGGCGAGATATTTCCCGTCGGGCGATGCCGTGGGAAGATTGTCCATGCCGTGATTGGCGGCGGTCAGATTGGTCGGCGCGGCGGACCCGTCGGCGGGCGCCGCGAAGATGTCGAGATTGACCGACAACGGCTCGATCCGCCCGGCCTCGCGCAGCGCGAAGAACACGGTCTTGCCGTCCGCCGACCACGATACTTCCTCGCCGCCGCCGAACGGCTTGGACGGCGTGTCGCCGATGAGGCCGCCCTCGATCGCCTTGCCGAAACCCGGCGCCTTGCCGTTAGCGAGCGGCAGCACGAACAGTTGCGACCGCGTACCGTCCGACCAGCTCGCCCAGTGGCGGATGAACATCCGGTCGAAAACGCGGCCGTTGCCGGTATCGTCGTTCTTCTTGATCATTGCCGGCTCGCTCGTCGGCGCGCCCGGCAGGCGATCGGCCCAGATCAGCAATTTGTCCTCGGTCGGTGCGACCTTGAAGCCGCCGATTCCGCCCTTGAGGTCCGTAACCTGCGTTGCGGGGCCGCCGGTGATCGGGACGGCCCAGACATTGTCCTCGCCACCCTTGTCGGACTGGAACCAGACGGTCTTGCCGTCGCGCGAAAGTTGCGGACTGGTTTCGTTGACCGCCCATTCGCCGACCAATTTCTCCGGCTTGGCGCCCTTCGTGGTCAGATCGAGCCGCCAAAGGTCGTAGCGCCCCCGGTCCGCTGCCAGGTCGGTTTCGCGCTGCTGCCAGACCAGCCAATGCCCGTCCGCCGACACGGTCGGCGACGAAACGCGGCTCAACATCGTCACGTCCTCAATGGTCAGCTGGCGTGCGGTTGCGGGAACGGCGAAAGACGCGAGCGCGACGCTCGCAAGTAGGAGCTTCTTCATGCCGCGAGATAGAGCAGATGGTGGTTACGCGAGCAACCACCCGTCGTGCAGAAATGCCGGTTTGTCGCTGCTCAGCGCTGGCCGGTGATCCGCGCGATCTCCCTGGCGACCATCGCCTCGACGAGATCGGGCAGATTGGCGTCGAGCCAGTCGCGCAGCATCGGCTTGAGCATGTCGCGAACCAAGCCCTCCAGTGTGTCGCTGCCCGCCACTTCGGGCTTGACCACCAGCCGCGACAGGCTGGCAAGGCGGGCACGGCTCGCTTCCGCAGCCTCATCGGAAATGATCTTTTCCGCTGGGGCTGTCGCGGCCGGCGCCGTGGCGACGGGCGCCGTCATCGGCATGGGCGCGGCGTCCGGCACGGTTTCGCTCAGTTCGAGGACGTCGTCTTCCACCGGGTCGACTGGCGCCGGTTGCGGCGGCGCCGTGCGGCGGCGCGCACGCGTCGCCCCGCCGGTTTCGACATCCTCGGCGATGATCCGTTTGATCGAGGACAGGATGTCCTCCATCGACGGTTCGGCGCTTACATCCCCCATGAGCAGCCTGCTTTCCCTGACGACGCGAGAACCCGCGAAAATCGCGGGCTATTTTGCCTCGTTTGCGGGACGATCCGGTGTCGTGTCAACTGGGGCATTCAACTGAGGGTCCAATGGCCGCTTCTGCGACGCGTCCTGCGGCGGGGTATCGCGCGTGCTGGTACCCGTCGGTTGATAAGACGGATCGACGTCCCAATCGTTCCATTTACCCTTGACGCGATTGTAATTGGTGAGCGGATCGTAGAGCGCACCGCCGTCGAGCCCGAGGTCGCGCGCCTCGGCCTGCCCCATCGCCGCGAGCAATGCAAAACCCGCGACATAAGCGTCACGCTGCGCGGTCACCAGCGTCACCTGACTGTTGAGCAATTCCTGCTCCGCGTTGAGGATGTCGAGGATGGTGCGATTGCCGACGCTGTTCTCCGCGCGCACGCCCTCGAGGCTCAGCTTGTTCGCTTCGACCGCCTTTTGCGAGGATGCGATCACTTCCAGCGACGATTTCCAGATCGCATAGGCCGATCGCGTCTGCGCGATCACCCCGCGTTCGGTATCGGTCGCCAGTTCGAGCGCCTGGGCACGCCGCGCCTGGGCCTGGCGAATCTCGGCCGACGGCCCTCCGCCCTGATAAAGCGGCACGCTGAACTGCAAGCCGACCGTACCAGCACTACCTGTCTGGCCCGGTTTCGGGCTGGTGCCCGATCCGAACGACCCGAGGTAGTTGAAGTAATTCCCGCCGACGACGCCACTCAAGGTCGGCAGGCGCGCGCCTTTGGCCGCCGCGATATCGAAGCGCGTCGCGTCTCCATTGCGCTGCGCGGCAAGCAGGACGGGATTGTTCTTGAGCGCGACGTCGACCGCGTCGTCGGGCGTCGCGGGCAGGTTCGGCAACGCGGGCGGGTCCTCCAACTGGCCCGGGGGCGTACCGACCACGCGGATATAGCTTTCCTTGCTCGAAATGAGCTGGGCCTGCGCCTGTTCTAGTTGCCCACGCGCCACCGACAGGCGCGCTTCCGACTGGGCGACGTCGGTGCGGGTCAGGTCCCCGACCTGGAACCGGTCCTTGGCGGCCTGGAGGTTGACCTCCAGCACCTTCACGTTTTCCTGGTTCAGGCCGACGATCGCCTCGTCACGGATCACGTCCATATAGGCGCCGACGACCCCGACGAAGGTGTCGGACTCGGTGCCGCGCAATTGCATGCGGCTCGCCTCGACGCGCGTCTCCGCACCCTTGATCGAGTTGCGAACGCGGCCGCCGCTGAATACCGGCACCGCCAGTTGGGCATTCGCCTGGAGCTGGCGATCGGGCGACAACAGGCTGTTCTGACTGCTGTTCAGCGCGTTCTCGGTGTAATTGCCATTGACGCTGGCGCTCGGACGGCCCTGCGCCTTGGCGATCGGCACATTCTCGTCCGCGGCGCGGACATTGGCGCGCTCGGCGGCGAGGCCAGGATTGGTGTTGTACGCCTTGACCAGCGCCTCGCGCAGCGTGTCGGCAGCAGCCGGCGCGGCCACGACCGCGACCAGCGCGACACCAGCAAGCAGGACGGAAACGCGCATCAAATCCCCATTTCTCTTTTCTAGAACGCAAATCCTCGCGGCACCGCGAAACCAGGCAGCGGCACGCAATCCAGGTCGGCGAACGCGCGCAGCCCGAAGGCTCCCTTGACGGTCCGGCCCGACGCCAGCCGGGGCACGCCCCGCTCGATCAGGCCGGTAACCACCCTGCCGCCGACGGCGACCTGACTCACCAGGGTTTCGGGCAGCGCCTCCACGCAGCCGTCGACTACCAGCACGTCATAGGGGGCGCCCGCCGGATGTCCGTGATCGAGCGGTCCCTCGACCACCTCGACATTGGCGTAAGCGCCCAGCGCGCTGCGGGCATGCGTAGCGAGATCGGCGTCGCTTTCGACTGCAACCACCGATCGCACCAGCGCGGAAAGTACCGCCGCAGTGTAACCGCCGGCCGCCCCGATCAACAGCACCCGGTCGGTCGGCTCGAGATACGCCTCGGTCAGCAGCTTTCCCGTCGCAATCGGCAGGTTGAGATACCGCCCATTGCCGATCGCCACCGCGGTATCGCGATAAGCCAGGCGGCGCGCGCTCTCCGGTACGAACGTTTCGCGCGCAACTTTGGCCATCGCCGTCACGACCCGCGGATCGTTGACCGCATTGGTCCGCAACTGGCTCTGCACCATTGCGTGACGCATCGCTTCGAAGCTGGTCGTATCGGCAGCCAATTCGCTCATAACCCGCCCAATCGCATAACTGTTTTACTTATGCAACACACTTCGTGCTACCCGGCTCCTATATGGTGCAGCGCGTCGCACGCCAACCCGCAATAGCACGTAATATTACGATGATCATATAAAGCGACAGTTGACTTGCGGCCCCGCGATGCGCAAAGCCCCCGCCGCACCACGCTGGCGGGGCCCGTTGGCGGAGTGGTTACGCACCGGACTGCAAATCCGTTTACGCCGGTTCGATTCCGGCACGGGCCTCCATCCTCGCATCGACGATGCGAAAACCGATCTGCTCGGCCTCGAGGCGTTGTTAGTCCGCCGGCGGCCCGCCGCGCTCCTGTTCAGGCTAAAGGATCACCCCGTCCTCGCCGCCGGCGAGGATCCGCCCCATCGCTTCGAACAGGGCGTCCATTGCGACCGGCTTGAACAGGACTTCGTTGGCTCCCGCGGCAAGGCACCGTTCGCGCAAGTCGACCGCGGTATCGGCAGTGACCACGATGATCGGCAGCTTCGCCTTGGCATCCGGACGCGCGCGAATCCGTTCGATCGCGGTAATTCCGTCCATTCCCGGCATGCGCAGATCGACGAGCGCCATTTCGAAGTCGTTCTCTTCGATCAGTTGAAGGCCGATTTCGGCGCTCTCGGCCTCCGTCATCGCCGCGCCTGCCACATCGAGCATGTCGGCGACGACGCGACGATTCATCGGATCGTCCTCGATGAAAAGCACGTTCATCGGAGCGAACCGGCGCTGCCCGCCAGGCAAAGGGTATCAGATGGCATGGTCATCACCCCTATCTGCCTATGCGGCCCGACTATCAACATCTTCATTTTGCGCAGCCGAAACGATCGCCTGAACGAGTGCCGCGCCGGCGATCGGCTTGGCAATCACCTGATCCACGCCCGCGGCCGTCAGCCGTACGCGATCGTCGGCGTCGGGATTGGTCCACAGCAACGAGAGCGGTGCGCCCGCCAAGCGCGAAATGCCCGTTTCGGCATCGCCATCCATCGCGATCGTGGCTTCGTCGGTGACGATGCGCTCGACGCCGCCGGCGGCCACGATCGCCGCCGCTTCCTCGATCGATCCCGCCACCTTGAGCGCGGCGAAGCGCGGCGCGAACAGGGTCTTGAGCATCGCCCGGCTGATCGGATTCTTGTCGATGATCAGCAGGATCTTCTGATTGTCGTCGGCAGCCGCGGCGGCGTCCTCCTCGGCACGAACCAGCGGCACCGCGACGGTGAAGGTCGACCCCTCGCCCGCCGAGCTCGCGACGGTGACGTCGCCGCCCATCGCGCGCGCGATGTTGCGGCAGATTGCGAGCCCCAGTCCGGTCCCGCCGAATTGGCGGGTGGTGCCGGCATCGGCCTGGCGGAACGACTCGAAGATAAGGTCGAGCTTGTCCGGCGGGATGCCGATCCCGGTATCACGAATTTCGATCGTCACGACTTCTCCGTCGGCCCCCTGAATCACCCCTGACCGGACGTGAATAGATCCATTCTGGGTGAATTTCAGCGCGTTGGAAAGTAGGTTGAACACAATCTGTCGCAAACGTGCCGGATCGCTCTCGATCCGCACAGGTGCCTCGCTGGTGTCGAGTTCGAACGCGATCCCCTTCGCCGCCGCCTGTTCCTGCCACAGGCGCGACACGTCCCTGAGCATCGCCGGCAGGTCGACCGGCGCGTGCTCGATGGTCAGGTTGCCGGTTTCCATCTTGGCGACGTCCAGAATGTCGTCGACCAATGCGCGCATCGACACGCCCGCGCCGTGAACCACGCCGATCCGGTCGCGCAGTGCCGGGTCGAGCGCGCGGTCGGCCAGCATCACCTGTGTCATGCCCAGGATGCCGTTGAGCGGCGTACGGATTTCGTGGCTGGTGGTCGCCAGGAACTCGGTCTTCGCGGCGAGCGCCTTGCCCAATGCGGTGTTGCTCGCCTCGAGATCGACGTTTGCCGCGCGCACCTCGTTACGGCTGCGGCGGATCGTGACGAGGCCGAAGGCCAGCATGCCGACGATCGCCGTGGCGGTCACGCCCGATCCGATGAAGATCCATTGCTGCGTCCGCGTCCGCGCCTTTTCGTATTCCAGGCGCCGGTTGGCCTCGTCCCGCTGAAGCTTGGCGATCTTCAGTTCCTGGTTGGCGAAGTCGAATCGCGCCGCCATCAATGCGGTCGAATGCGATGCCACCAGTTTCGCGTTGTCGTCGTCGAGCTTCTTGAGCGCGACGAGGTGGATCAGCGCGTGTTGCGAATCGCCCAGACGCTCATAGATCGCGACTGCGGTCTGGTGCGCCCGCCACCAGACCGTCGTCGGGTTGTTGATGTCGACGCCGACAAACGCCCGCTCGATCATCGTCTTCGCCTGGTCGAGCTTCCCGCGCTGCAATGCCGCCTGGGCAGCGACCGCCCAGAATTGGCCGCTCGAGCCGTCATCGTCCCCCTGGCGGAGAAGCTGGAAACCTCGCGCGATCGTCCGGTCGGCGGCGTCGAGATCGCCCGCGAGCAACTCGTTGCGCGCTGCGTTGCGCAGGATCTGCGCCTCCAGCACCGGGCTGTCCAAGGTCTTCGCGAGCTTCAACGCAGCGCCGAAATCGCGCTCGGCCTCACCATAGCGCTTCAACTCCATCAGCGCGTCGGCGCGATTATTGTAGATCGACACCAGCAATTGCGGGTCGCCATGATAGATATCGAGCGCCTGGCTGTAATATTTCAGCGCGGTCTGGAAATCGTTCGCTTCCTGATAGAGCGCCGCAATGCCGAGCAGCGCGATCGACTGGCTCCGCGTGTCGTTGATCGCGCGATAGATTTCGAACGCCGCCTGGTAATCGGCCAGGGCCGCGGCGACGCCGGCCGAAGCCGCATGATAGCCGGCGCGCGACCGCAGCACGTCGCCTTTCAGCTTGGTGGGCTCGCCGTCCTTTAGCGCGGCATAGGCCGCCTCGAGCAATGGGCCCGCGGCGGTAACGTCGTTGAGCCGAAGGTGTGCCTCCCCCTCCAGCCATTGCGCGGTGGCGATGTCGGTAACGCGGTCCGCGCCGGTCATCCGTTCAGCCAGTCCGTACGCTTCTTTCGCCTTGACGATGGTCTTTTGCGGATCGGTCAGCATCGTCGCGCGTGCGGCACCAATGGCATCGTCGAATTGCGCCGCACCGTCGGTTCCGGCCCAAGCGGCGGGAACCGCCGCGATCGAGGCGGTCAACAGCAGGAGTGCGGCGATCCAGCGAGTCATGACGCGACAGCAATGACCTCTGCGGCGTTAAAACGGCTTTAAGTGTGTCAGGCGAGGCGACGGAAAGCGGCGGCGCGGAAGCTTGCCCTTGCCGAATCGACCAAGGTTGCGTCCTTGTGGTCACGCAGGAATTGGCGAAACGCCTCGATTTCGACCGGCCGGCTGATCAGATAACCCTGGATCATGTCGCACCCCATCACACTGAGCAGCGCCAGCGCGGCGGGCGTTTCGACCCCTTCGGCCGTGACTTCCATTTCGAGCGCATGGGCGAGGTCGATGGTCGAGCGCACGATCAGCGGATCGCGATTGCTGCTCGTCAATTGCAGGACGAACATCTTGTCGATCTTGAGCTCGCGCGCCGGCAGCTGCTTGAGGTAGGCAAGGCTCGACAGGCCTGCGCCATAGTCGTCGATCGCGATCGCGATGCCATGATCGGCGAAAACGTTGAGATTGGCGATCGCGCTGACCGGATCGCGGATCACCGACGTTTCGGTAATCTCGAACCCAAGCGGCACGCCGGCATTGCTCACCATCTCGCAGGCACGCTTCACGAAGGCGGCGTTGCTCAGCAATTGGCCCGAGATGTTGACGAAGATCGTGATCTCCTGCCCATCCTCGCGGAGATAATGCTGGTCGGCAATGACCTGTTCGATCGTCCACAGCGTCAGCCGGTCGATGTCGCGCGACGTCTCGGCCAAGGGGATGAAGTCACTCGGCAGAATCAGTCCGCGCGTCGGGTGACGCCAGCGAACCAGCGCCTCGGCACTGGCGATCTCCTGGCGGCGGACGTGAACCTTGGGCTGGTATTGCAGGAAAAGTTCGCCGCGATCGATCGCCCCCTTGAGTTCGCGCTTGATCGCCAGCTTGTCGACCATCGGGTCGAGCTTGGACAGATCGCGCAAGATCATCGCGCCCTCGGCGCGCGACTGGACCAACGCCTCTTCGGCCTCTTCCGCGAGACGAACATCGTCCAGCGTGCCCGGCGGGCCTGCGGCAATGCCGATCGCGAGATCGATATGGTGACGTTCCCCATCGAGGTCGAACGGCTCCGCCAGCGCATCGGACAGCCGTTCGGCGAAATGTTCGAATTCCGCCGTGTCCGCGACGCAGGTTTCGACCTCGACCGTCCAGCGCCCGATCACCGTGGCGATCACGCCGGGCATCGCATTGGCGACGCGATCGGCAATGTCGAAGGCGATGTCGTTCGACCGCGCGACGCCGAGATGACGGCGGAGAAAAGCCTGATTGGTCATCTGGGCGAGGGCCTGCACGGCCCACGGCTTGCTTTCCGAAACTTGCGCAAGGGGTGGCAACGCCCCGCGCATACGGCTGCGCGACGCCCGGGCTTGACCGAACTGGGTCACCGGCTCGGGTGCCGGATTGATCGGGGTGCGGACGCGCGCCATCGCCGTTCTGCTACGACAAAGGGACTGAAGGAACTCTTAAGGCAGCCGCCCACGGCCTCAGGGAAAACACGTAAACACCGGGAATCCCGATTGCTTTTCGGTTAAAAATCTCTTAACAATTCGCTCGTGCCCGGGGTGGGCGCACAAGGAGTGAAACAATGCTCGCGTTTCTCATTGCGCTGATCCACGGCGAACTCATTCGTCCCTGGTAAGCGGTTTTAGACGGCCCGCTTCCCACCGGTTTCACTCGTTGTTTCAACGAGATGCCGTTGGAGGCGGGTCGCTCTGTGTCTGAAGGATTCACCCCTGGCTATTGCCGGCTCGGCGCTCGAAATCCTTTTAAATTAACCATTTGTTAACTTTTCCGAATCGGGCGCTAACCATCGCTGCCGGTCGCAATTTTGCGCAAACCGACCGTTACTCTTGTGCAACAGGTCGGGTTCAGCCCGTGGCGGGCGCCTGCGCCGACCAGCCGCCACCCATCGCCTTGAACAGCGCCACGGACAACTGACGCAGCTGGGCATCGCTGGCCGTCAAATTCTCCCGCGCGCGCAACACGTCCAACTGGGTATTGATCACCGTATCCTGCGCCACCAGACCGGCCTGATAGCGCGCCTGGTCGGCAGTCGCGGTGCGGTCGGCATCGGCGAGCGCCTGCCGCAGCAGCGCATTGCGCCGGCGTTCGGCATCGATCCTGCTCAATTGATCCTCGACGTCGCGGAGCGATTGCAGCACCGCCATCCGGTAATCCTGGTACGCCTGTTCGCGTTGTTCCTTGCGAATATTCACGGTCGCCTTGCGCCGTCCCCAATCGAACAGCGGGAAGGTCGCCTGCCCGGTACCCGTCAATTGCAGGCTGTCGCCCGAAAACAGGCTGCCGAGCGGGGTCGAAATCAGCTGCGCCATGCCCGTCAGGCTGAACTTGGGATAGAGGTCCGCGACTGCAACCCCGATATCCGCGGTCGAGGCAGCGAGATTGCGCTCGGCGGCGCGCACGTCGGGCCGGCGGCGCAGCAGATCGCTCGGAAGCCCGGCTGGGATTTGCGGTGCCGCGACGAGCGACGGCAACGACCCCGACAATTCGTCCATCAGTGCCTCGGGCGGCTGTCCGACCAGGATACCGAGGGCGTGCTTGCGAATGTCGAGATCGGCCTTGAGCGGCTCAAGCCGTGCTCGCGTCGCGGTGATGTTGCCGTTTTGCCGGGTAACGTCGATCGACGGCGCCAACCCGACCTTGGCGATGTTTGACGCGATCTGCAGCGCCCTGCCCTGCCGTTCGATCTCCGTATCGAGCACGGCGATCTGTTCCTGGTCGAGCCGCAGCGCGAAATAGGCATCGGCGACCTCGGCGGCGAGGGTCACGGCGGCATCCCGGCGGTTCCATTCGGCCGCCTCGGTTCGCGCTAGCGCCGCTTCGACCCCACGTCGCCCGCCGCCGAAAATGTCGAGTTCCCAGCTCGCGTCGAAACCGACTGCGAAGGTCTTGATGCTATCGCCGGGCAACGCGACGCCCGACGGCGGTCCGCTGTTCCCACCGCCGGAAAAGGCCCGCGCCAGGGTCGCGAAACCGGCATTCTTGCTGAACTTGACGTCGGTCGCGTTGGCGTCGGCGTTGACCACGGGCTTGTACTGCGCGCGTGCCTGGATTTCGCCGAGGCGTGCCTGGCGCACGCGGCTTGCGGCCGCCGCCATGTCCGGATTGTCCTTGAGCGCACGCTCGATCAGTTCGGTGAGCTTGGGATCGCCGAACGCTTCCCACCAGCGTGCCGGATCGATCGCTTGACCGGGCGGCGGCGTCCCTTGCGGGCCGGCGAAGGTCGCTGGCACGGCCAGATCCGGCTTGGTGTAGTTCGGCCCCACGGTGCAGGCAGCGAGCGCCAGCAGCGAGACGAGCGAGATCGATTTCTTCAGCATCATAAGGGTCCGCATGCAGTTGGAACGAGCTCGTGACGGAGCCGATTCTGGTGTTTGGGCAAGAAGCAAGGAGGGAGCGATGCTGAAGCATCGTGACCGACGCGGCGACGCCGCCCGGCGCCAAAATCCGGCTGCACCGAAGGGATCGCGTGGGAAGGTCCGCCGGACGTCGTCACTTGCTTGCGCGCAGCGATGGCTATGCGACGGCGCCGTGTTCCTAGCCAGCTGACTTCTCCGCGCGATCACGATGCTCGTTCCAACTGCATGCCGACCCTAATGTCCCATTCCGCCGCTGGCGCCCTTGCCCGAGTTCATGAAGATGACGACCGGCAGCAGGACGAGGATCAGCACCATCAACGAGCGGAACACGTCGAGAAACCCGAGCATCGCTGCCTGGCGCTGGACCTGCGAATAGAGGATCGCTTGCGGCAACTGGCTGGGGTCGCCGAAGCCTGCAAAGGCACCCTTCGCCTTGGCCAGCCAGTCGGTGTAATTCGGATCGAGCGGGTTGAGCTTCTGGACCAGTTCCGACTGGTGCCGCTGCATCGCGCCCGCCAGCATCGACTGCGCCGCCGAGATGCCGATCGAGCCGCCGAGATTGCGCGCGACGTTGAGCAGGCTCGACGCCTGCGCAGTCTTGTCGCGCGGCAATCCCTGATAGGCGACCGCGTTGATCGGCACGAACAGGAAGGGCAAGGCCATCGCCTGGTAAAGGCGCCCCATCGCCGCGTCGGTGAAGCTGATGTCGGCGCTGAAATGCGACATGTTCCAGAGCGCCGCCGCCTGCACGATCAACGCGCCGCCAAGCAGAATACGCGCGTCGACCTTGCCGACCAGCCGTCCGGCAAAGGGAACCGCGACCAATGTCGCCAGCCCACCCAGCGTCAGCGCCAGGCCCGCGTCGAACGAGCTGTATCCCATCACTTGCTGCAGCATCTGAGGAATCAACTGGGTCGTACCGAACAGGATCAGGCCGGTAATGCCCATGATCAACGTCGTGATGGCGAAACTGCGATTCTTGAACAGCTTGAGGTCGACGACCGGATCCTTGTGATTGAGCTCCCAGAAAATGAGCGAGATCAGCGACACGGCGGAAATGGTCGCCGTGGTGATGATCAGCCCGCTGGCGAACCAGTCCTCCCGCTCGCCGCGGTCGAGCGTGAGTTCGAAAAACCCGAGACCGAGCGCGACCAGGATCACGCCGACATAGTCGATCCGCAGCCCGCCCTCGAGCCGCTTGGCGCGGTCCTGCTTCACTTGCTTCGGCTCGTCGACGAACAGGTCGGCCAGGATCCAAGCGCCGATCCCGATCGGCACGTTGATCAGGAACACCCAATGCCAGCTCGACGTCTCGGTAATCCAGCCGCCCAGCGTGGGCCCGAGTACCGGCCCCACCACCACCACGATCGCAAACGCCGCCATCGCCATGCCGCGCTGCCGCGGCGGGAAGGTATCGACCAGCATCGATTGCTCGACCGGCGCCAGGCCACCGCCGCCTATCCCCTGAAAGACGCGGGCGATGACCAATGTCGACAGGTTGGGCGCGATGCCGCACACGAAGGACGAAATCGTGAACAGCGCGATCGAGATCAGGAAATAGCGTTTGCGCCCGATCGCATCGGACAGCCAGCCCGAGATCGGAATGACGATCGCATTGGCGACGAGGTAGCTGGTGAGCACCCAGGTGGCCTGATCGACGGTGATCGACAGCCCACCGGCGATATGGTCGAGGCTGACATTGGCGATCGAGGTGTCGAGCACCTCCATGAAAGTCGGTAGCGAGATGATCGCGACGATCAGCCAGGGATTGAACCGCCCCGCCGCCGACCTGCTGTCGTCCCAACCGTCCTGACCGCTTGTCGGGCTCGCGCCCGGGCGGCCGCCGGCTCGCGCAGCGGCGGTCGCCATCTCAGCGGACCTTGACCGACGGAAGTACCGACATGCCCGGCCCGATCGGATAATTACGCGGATCGGGATTGCCGTTGCCGAGCACGAACGTGATGCGGACGGGCACTCGCTGCACGACTTTCACGTAATTGCCGGTCGCGTTTTGCGGTGGAAGGATCGAGAACGCCTGGCCCGCGCCGCGCTGGATCGAATCGACCCGTCCCTTGAAGGCGAT
The DNA here is from genome assembly GCA_964521615.1 of uncultured Stakelama sp. Taxonomy (GTDB): domain Bacteria; phylum Pseudomonadota; class Alphaproteobacteria; order Sphingomonadales; family Sphingomonadaceae; genus Sphingomonas. Next base: position 263,137 of record CAZFTL010000002.1, read on the forward strand.
ATCGGGATAGGCGTCGACCTTGATCGTCACCGGCTGGCCGATACGCATGTCCTTGAGCTGGGTTTCCTTGAAATTGGCGGTGACCCACAGGTCGTCGGGGACGATCGCGAGCAATTGGCTGCCCGGCGCGACGTACGATCCCTTGTTGACCTGACGATTGACCACCTGGCCCGAAACCGGCGCCGTCAGGCGAAGGTTGCCAAGGGTGACGTTGGCCTGCGCGACCTGTGCACGCTTGGCGGCGATCACCGCGCTCGCGGCGTCCACCTGTTTCCGGGCGACCGCTATCTGTGCATCCGCGCTGGCAACCTGTCGGCGGGCGGCATCGGCCTGCGCGCGGGTCGAGTTGGCGTTGGCGCGGGCCTGGTCGAGCTGGGTCGAGGCCACCGCCGACCGGTCGATCTTCGCCAGATTCTCGTAGCGCGACAGGTCCTGCGCGGCCTTGACCGCAGCAGCGAGCGGCGCTTGCGCCTCGGCCGCGGCCTGATTGCGCGTCGCAACCGCGCTGGACACCTGAGCCTGTGCCTGTTGCAACTGGGCAAGCGCCTGGTCGACCCCGGCGCGCGCCTCTGCGAGCTGCGCTTCGGGACCACTGGGCTTGATCACCGCCAGCAATTGTCCTGCCTGGACGTGCCGATTGTCGAGGTTGGGGACATCGATCAGCGTCCCCGCGACTTCTGGTGCGATACGAACGATGTGCGCGTCGACAAAGGCGTCGTCGGTCGATTCGAACTGCCGAGCGTGGAGGTAGTAGAGCGTGCCGCCGACGATCGCGGCGCCAACGGCCAGGATCAGGATCCAGAAAAACGGCCGGCGATATAGGGGCGCGCCGTTTTTCGCTTTGTCTTCCACCCCGCCGCTTTCCGGCGTTTCGTCGCCGGCCTTGGGGCGATCGGGAGCGGCCCCTTGCTGATTATCGTCGCTCATCGGGTTTCCTTTGCTTCGGCAGTCAGGCGATCGAGGATGGCATCGGTATTGGCGCGGATGCGGGCACGCAGCCGGGCGGCGAGCGGCGCGTCGATCACCTCGGCGTCGAGCAGCCGCAACAGCGAGGCGCGCGACGACCGCACGACGAGGACCTGGCCAAACAGGGTCAGCATCGCGATGCGCGCCGTATCGCCCTCGCCAATGCGGGTCGCGATACTGGTAAGACGGACCAATTGGCGCATCATCTGACCCATCGGGCCATCGAACAGCCGCGCGAAGGCCGCGGTCGGGTTCATCTGTTCGCGAACGATGAACAGGCTCCAACCCTCGGTGCCCGGATCGACCATCTTGTCGAGCAGCGCACCGAGAATGCCGTGAATCGCCTCTCGCGCGGCGGCCGCATCGTCATCGGCCACGGCGGGTTCGAAGGCAGGCGACAGCGATTCGGCCATCCGCGCGGAAATGTGATCTGCCGCCGCGAGGTAGAGCCCTTCCTTGCCGCCATAATGATAGGTGATCGACGACATGGCAGTCCCGGCCGCAGCGGCGATCTGCCGCGTGCTCGCGCCGTCCAAGCCATGCCGGCCGAACGACTCGATGGCGATGTCGAGGAGCCGTTGCTGTACCATGCGCCCGCCAATTAGTTCGTTCGAACGAACAATCAACAACGAAATGAAAAGGACGAGCAGAAACTCGCTCGTCCCCTCCCGGAAATCTTGGCCGTGTCAGCCGACGAATTGGCGCAACAGCCAGTACAATCCGCCCGACAAGGCCATTGCCGCCGGAAGCGTCAACACCCAAGCGAGCACCATGTTCCGGATCGTCCGTGCCTGGAGGCCCGCGCCATTCGCCAGGCTGGCGCCCGCGACCCCCGAGGTCAGGATGTGCGTTGTCGATACGGGCACCGCCAGCTTGTCGGCAAAAGCGATCGTCAAGCCGGCGACCAGTTCTGCCGACGCGCCCATGCCGTACGTCAGGTGCGTCTTGCCGATGCGTTCGCCGACGGTCTTCACGATCCGCCGCCAGCCGACCATCGTGCCCAGGCCGAGCGCGATCGCCACCGCCAGCTTCACCCAGAACGGAATGTAGCGCGTGCCCTGTTCGAGATTCTTCTGATAGCCCTTGATCGCGGCCAGATCGGCCGGCGCGAAGCGCGTCGACGCGTCCTTCGCCTTGGTGACCAACCGAGAGGTATCGAGCACCAGGTACATATCGTTGCGCAGATTGCCGGTGGCGGCGGCGGGGACGCTCGAGATCGCGCCATATCCCTGGATACGCCGGCCGATATCGCCCGACAGGGTTGCCAGCGCGCCATAGACTTGCGGGCTGTCCGCCTTGCGCTGCTGGAGCGCGGTCGTGAGCGTGGCGCGCGCATGATTGGTGTCCGGATCGATCGTACCAGCCTTCGCGACGAACGGCGCCGATCCGGTCTTCGCGCTTTCGACGAACGCCGCGGTCGCGCTGGCCGGCATCGTCCGGTTGAGCGCATAGGCGGTCGGCGCGCAGCCGATCAGGATGAGCATGATCAGCCCCATCCCCTTCTGCCCGTCATTCGACCCGTGGAAGAAGCTGACCAGCGTACAGGTGAAGATCAGCAGCGCGCGGATCGGCCCCGGCGGCGGCGTATCGCCCTGCGGCTCCTGATAGAGCGATGGCGTGCGGATAACCCGCTTCATGACCGCGAGCAGCGCGAAGGCGCAGACGAAACCGAGCAGCGGGCTCCAGAACAGTCCGGAGAAAACGCCGTATGCCTGGCCCCAGTCGACCCCTGCCGTGCCGCCTTTCGACCCGGCGTTCATCAACTGATTGGCCAGGCCGACACCGAGCACCGACCCGATCAGCGTATGGCTCGACGAATTGGGCAGGCCGACATACCAGGTCGCCAGGTTCCACAGCACTGCGGCGAACAGCAAGGCGAAGATCATCGCATAGCCCCCCGCCGAACCCACATGCAGGATCAGGTCGACCGGCAGGAGCGTCACGATCGTATAAGCGACCGCACCGGTCGATGCGAGCACGCCGAGGAAATTGAACACGCCCGACCAGGCGACCGCCAGCGATGCCGGCATAGAATTGGTGTAGATGACGGTCGCCACCGCATTGGCGGTATCGTGAAAGCCGTTCACGAATTCGAAGCCGAGCGCGATCACCAGTGCGACGATCAGGAAAGCGAAGACGTGGGTCGCCATCTGCTCGCCGACATGGCTGGTATCGACCAGGATCGAATAGCCGGCATAGCCGAGTGCGCCAACGATCAGCAGAGCGAAGACGAGCTTCGCGACGGGGTGGCTGGGCTGATCGAGCCGAGGCCCGTTCGTGCTCGGGCCAGTATCGCGCACCAGCGGCGCCTGGCCTGGATCGGCCGTCAAATCGGTTGCCATGATGTCGCCGCCCTGCACCGATCGTGTGACAGCCTTGTTACAGCAGCGTCCCATCCCGGGCCGGCCATTGCCGAAATCTTCATAGTCCGGCGCTAGGGCGCACCGGTTACACGAAGGAAATCAGGGTCCGACATGAACAACAACAGGTCATTCGTCGTCACGCTGCTGCTGGCGGTGGGATCGGGCGTGATGATCGGGCTGATGGTATTCGGCATGACCGGCAAGGGCGGCCAACCCGCGCCTGCGGCGGCGCCCGCGACCAACGCCGCCGCGGCGCCATCGTCGGCGCCGTCCCCCGCGCCGGGCGGGGACGAGCCCATGGCGCCGGTTCAATATGACAGCCCTGACGGGAGCGGCGGTGCGACCGCGCCGCCCGAACCTAGCGCCACGGCCCCGCGCAATCGCCCCGTCCTGATGTGATCAGCGCGGCCGCGACGCCGCCAGCCCGATCCAGCTGAGCACGCCCGCCGCCGCAAGATAGGCCCCGACCCAACCAAGCCCCTCTGCCGATAGCGCCTGCGCCGCGAATGGCGTGAGCGCACCGCCGATGACGCCGCCGACGTTGAACGCGATCGACGCCCCGGTATAGCGCACGCGTGCCGGAAACTGGTCGGGCAGCCACGCGCCCATCGGCCCGTAGACGAACCCCATCACGAACAGGGCGAGGCTGAGGAACAGCCCTGCCAGAAAGAGCGGCCCGGCCAGCAATGGCGCGAGCAAGGCGCCCGCCACGATCGTTCCGGCACACCCCCACATCAAGACCATGCGCGGCGTGGCGCGGTCGCTCCACCAGCCGGCAATCAGGATGCCGGCCGCCATGAACAGGATCGCAACGAGCTGGACGGCCAGGAAAGCCTGCTTGGCATGACCGAGCCTGGTCGTGCCGTAGCCCAGCGCGAACGCGGTCGCGATGTAGAAGATCGCGAAGCAGGCGACGACCGCGAGCGTACCCCGCGCCACCGCGCCGAGATGATCGCGCGCCATCTCGCCCAGCGGCACGCTCGGCGGCGGCCCTTCTTCGAGTACGCGGCGGAACGCCGGTGTCTCGCTGACCTTGAGCCGCACCCACAGGCCCAACCCCACCAGCACCGCGCTGGCCAGGAACGGCAGACGCCAGCCCCAATCGCGGAACTGGTCGGGCGTCAGTACCATGCCGAGGATCAGGAACAGGCCGTTGGCGGCGATGAAGCCGATCGGCGCGCCCATTTGCGGCGCGGTGCCGAACCGGCCGCGCCATCCATCGGGAGCATTCTCGACCGCGAGCAACGCGGCACCGCCCCATTCGCCGCCGAGCCCGAACCCCTGGCCAAAGCGCAGGATACATAGCAAGAGCGGCGCCCACCACCCGATCTGGCCATAGGTCGGCAGGAAGGCGATCAGCAACGTCGATCCGCCCATCAGCATCAGGCTGGCGACCAAGGTAGACTTGCGTCCGATGCGATCGCCGAAATGCCCGAACGCCGCCGCCCCGACCGGACGCGCGACGAAGGCGAGCCCGAAACTGGCATAGGCGGACAGCAGTTGCGCGGTTGCCGATGTCGACGGGAAGAATAGCGGACCGAGCACCAATGCCGCGGCGGTGGCGTAGATGTAGAAGTCGTAAAACTCGACCGACGTGCCGACGAGCGCGGCGAGCAGGATGCGGCGATTGGCCAGGACAGGATGCATGCGCCCACTGCACGCAGGCTGCGACAATTTGCAACAATTGCGACATTGCACTGCGACAAAGCCATCCTATCTCAGCCTTGCCGCGGAGAGTTCTCCCCTTGCTTGCCGCGGCTTGTACCGGCCGCTTCCCCCTGTCGGCCGGTTCTCCCTGAACTACGGGGCGGCTCTCACCTGCGGGCCGCCCCCTTTTTTCGCCGATCGCGGCGCCGACTGTCGAAACGAGGCTGCGCGCTATCGGCACGCCCTCCCCCGACCCCTCCCGCAATCGGGCGAAGAGCCTTCTATTGGCGCGAGGTCGCCACGCTCCCGTCCCCCTCGCGCGCAGGAGGGATCACCGGACGGAACGTTTCGGTATCGTCACAAATAATCGGCCAGTGTGAAGGTCACATCTCGCGCCTGCCCGCCTCGCTCGACGGACAGCGTGATGCTGCTGCCGGCAGGCGCGTTGATCGTTCGCAGGATCGCGCCCCATTCTCCGGCGATATGGTCGCCCGGCCGGATGCCAGCCATCGCCGCGGGGCTGCCATTACCGACTGCAGCGACGGTGATGCGCGTGCCGTCGCGGTCGAGCCACAGGCCGGACGGGCCATAGCGATAGGGGGGCGATTTCTGACGGCTCGGCTGAACCCACAATTTGCGGCTCCGCACGTCGATCGACATGTTGAACAGGCGGATGAACGACAGCCCGACGATGCCGTCGACCTGGTCGCCCAGATCGGTACCGAGCAACGAGATCAGCGGCCGCTCCAGCCGCACGTCGCCGAGCGCCATCTCGTTGACCCGGACGGTCCGCGCCAGCGGCCCTGCCCCACCGATTCCCGACGGCCGGTTCGGGACGTACGGCCGGTCGTCCCACAGCCCGAGCCGCCGCGCCGCCGACTGGTAAAGCGAGAGCGTGTTGGGCGATCCCGTATCGAGCGAGCATCGCAGCGGCCGGCCGTCGACCGTGATCGTTGCAATGATCTTGCGCGACCCGCGATCGGGCTGGCTGGCGCGCGGGATTTCCGAATCCACGGCGACATAGCCTGGCCGCTCGCCACGTCCGTCGGGATAGAGACGCAATTCGCCCGCATCGAAATCGAGGTCGGTATCGGTGGCGGTCAGAAGGCCGGCAGCCAGCGCCCCATAGATGTCTTGCTGATAACCGAACCGGAACGAGTCCTCGAGCACGACGGTAGGCTGCCTGATGCCGCCGCCGATGATGAAGTCGCGCGCTAGATAGACCGTGAAGCGGTCGCCCTTGCCGCCGATGCCGCGCGTGCCTTCATAGCCTTGTACCGGCAGCTTGAGTTGCTTGGCGAGATCGGGGCGGATGATGCTGACATAGGTGCCGGTGTCGATCATGAAGATGAACGGTCCCTGCCCGTTCATGCCGACCGCGATCAGCACGCGGTTCGCCTCCAGCGAAATGCTCGCCTTCAACACTCTCGGCTCGGCAGCGAACGCGTTCAATGGTGACAGCATGCCCGCGACGGCGCCTCCACCCAGCCCTGCCAACATCATCCGTCTGTCGACTTCGTTCACGCCCGATTCCTTTGTGCTCGCCGGTTTCGGCGCGATCCTACTCAGATCGGGTACGCGCGAAACGGATTCGGCGATGGCGGACGCATGTTGCGACAATTTGATACAAATTTGACATGCCCGCGCGACAAATCCGGCCCACCGCCGTGCACGCGGCGATGCCCCTTGCGTGCCGCGTTGGCCGGTCTCATCCCCATGGGTCGGTCTTTCCCGAACTACGGGGCGGTTCGTATCGCGAGCCGCCCCTATTTTTTGGTTCGCGCGCGGACGCTCAATATTGCCCGTAGCGGCCGCGGACCGGGGCACGCAGCGCAGCGGGATCGTAGCCGACGCCGTCCTTGAACACCGTCTCAACATTCTCGATGTCGGCGATGCGCCGGGAAGGGTCGCCGCGCACCAGCAGCAGATCGGCATCCTTGCCCACCGCGATCGATCCGATCCGGCCGGCAAGCCCGAGATAGGTCGCACCGTTGAGGGTGCCGATGCGGATCGCCTCGACCGGCGTGAAGCCCGCATCGACCAGCAATTCGATCTCGCGCTGGTCGCCGAAGCCGGGCAGGACGTTGCCCGCGCCGGTCGGATCGGGTCCCGCGAGCAACAACCCGCCCGCCGCGACGAAGGCGCGTTCGAGGCCGAGTTCGTTGGACCAGCGCGTCGCCCCGGCCGCCTTTCGCGCCGTCGTGCGTGTGGCATTGCGGGCGAACAGGGTCAGATAGTCGTTGCGCGCGGGCGCGCTCAGCATATCGAGCTGGCGCTGCGGCAGCATCCTGTAATCGGGTGAATCGGGTTCGAACACCGGCAGGGTAGAGGTCACCGCGACGTGGCGGTCGACCAGCAATTTGATCAGCGCCTTGGCCTCGGCACTGTCTGGTGTCATCGCCGCCACCGTGGCATCGCCCTCGGCGTCCGAACAGGTGTCGGGTTTCTTGCCGGGATCGAGCTGGGTGTTGACCCAGAAACCGTGTTCGAGATCGTCGATCCCCAGCGCCGCCGCCTCGGGATAGGTCACCGCGCACAAATGTCCGGTGATCCTGAGCCCGCGCGCATGCGCCGCGTCGATCGCCGCCTTCAGTTCGTCGCGGGTGATGTTCATATAGGCCTTGAACGAGGTTACGCCCTGGTCGGCCCAATATTCGACCATCGCACGCGCCTCTGCCGCGTCCTTCAGCCGGTGCATCTGGATGAACGGACTGTTCGCGCCTTCCAGATACGGCCCCGTTACGTCCATATGCGGCCCGGGCAGCGCGCCCGCGTCGATCGCCCGCTTCATGTTGAGGTCGGTATAGGGTTCGACGCTGCCCGTGGTGCGTAATGTGGTGACGCCGGCCGCGAGATAGAGACGCGGCGAGCTGAAGGTCATTTGCGGGACCATCAGCGGTGGATCGAAGCCGCCCGGCCCGATATTGGGCGCGGCGATATAATATTGATGGTCGTGCATCCCGACGATACCGGGCATCACCGTCTGCCCGGTAGCATCGATGACGCGATAGCCCGAAGGCACCGGATCGCTTCCCGCCCCGATGCCCGCGATGCGGCCGCCGTCGATCAGCAGCAAACGGTCGTCCTGCGCCGGCGCGCCGGTACCGTCGACGATGCGGACATGCGCCAGCGCGATCTTGCCCGCGGCGATCCCGACAAAGGGCTGGACCGCCTTGCCCGGCGCAACGGGCGGCGGCAGGATCGCTGCGACCATGTCGACCTTGGGCGGCGGCGCGGCGGCCCCAAGCAATAAAGCGGTCAGCGGTATCAACGATCGCATCGTCTTGCCTCCCCAAGCCATCGGCGGCGCCACGATGCGATGGCTGGCATCGCAAGGCAATGGCAGGTGCGGATCGCGGCCTTGCCGCCCCTGGGCCGGCGCGCCATGCTCGCCGCGATGTTCGACGGTCCGTCCGCCAGGCGCCTCGCCGCCGTGACCGCCGCCTGGCAGGCCGCGCCGGACGATAGCCTGGGGCGCACGCGGCTGGCGACATCGCTGATGCGCCGGCCCGAGCTGGCGGCAGCGTCACATCTGTCCGCCATCCTGTCGATGGTCCGCGATCCGGCGATCGATCCGGCCCAGTTCGAACGCGCCGGCTGGGTCGCGCTAGGGGGTGAACTGCCCGATCCGGCTGTGCCCGAACGCGCGGCACGCTGGATCGAGAGCAACGCGTTGGCGATAGCGCTGATCGAGGAGGCGCAAGTCGCCGATCCCGCCGCGGAACGAGTGTTGAGCGCAGTGCGCCGCTGGCTGCTGCTCGATCGCCGCACGGCGGACTTTCCGCGCCTCGTGTCGGCCTTGACCCGGCAAGCCGCGATCAATGGCGGAGCCTGGCCGTTCGACGCCGACGAACGCGCTGCGTTGGCCGACGCCCCGGATCTGTTGCCCGCCTATCTGCCCGAACCGCCGCGCGACGCTGGCGGGCCCTTTGCCGCGCCGGTGACGCGCGCGGTCGCCGCGCAATATGGGCGCTGGCCCTATCCGGTGTGGCAGCGCGCCAACGCGATCGCACCAAGGTCGCTGCGCGATGTCCTGGCCGCCTGCGGTCCAGGCGCACCGGTCCTGCCGCGGCGCCCCGCTATCCTCGTCGCGGGCTGCGGCACGGGGCGCGAGGCGATGATGTTCGCCCGCCAGGCGCCAGAGGCCATGGTAACCGCGATCGAGCTCAGCGAAACCTCGCTGGCCGTCGCGCGCACGCGGTGCGCCGGCCAGGCAAACTTACGCTTCCTTCGCCACGACCTCCACGCCATCTCGGAGCTCGGTGAACGGTTCGACTATATCGCCTGCGCCGGTGTGCTGCATCACCTGCCCGATCCCGAAGCGGGCTGGGCGGCGCTCGCCGGGGTGTTGGCCCCCGGCGGCGCGATGCAGGTCGCACTCTACAGCCGCATCGCCCGCCTGCCCATTGCCGCTGCGCGACGGCGTCTCGGTGCGTTGATGGACGAGGCGGTGAGCGATGACCTGATCCGCGAGGCCCGGCGGCGGCTGATCGCGGCACCGGTTGCGGGCGTGAGCGACTCGCGCGATTTCTTCAGTACCGCCGGAGTCCACGACCTGCTGTTTCATGTGCATGAAGAGTGTTTCGACGTCCCTCGCATCGCCCGTGCGATCGATGCGCTTGGCCTCGAATTGCTACGCTTCGAGCTGCCGACACCGGAGGACGAAGCCCGCTATCGCGAGCTGGCCCCGCACGACCCGCTGTTCCGCGACCTCGCCGCCTGGAACGCCTATGAAATACGCAACCCGTCGACCTTCGCGGCGATGTACCGGATGACGCTCGCCAAGCCGTCCTGACGGTTGCCCCGCCGCGCGCCGTTCCCTAAGTGTTCACGCGTGACCGATCCTGCCAGCCTTCCCGACGATCCCCCCTATCTGCGCGGCCTCAACGCGCCGCAGCGGGAGGCGGTGCTGACCACCGACGGCCCGGTGCTGGTGCTGGCCGGCGCCGGCACGGGCAAGACCGCGGCGTTGACCGCGCGGCTCGCTCACCTGCTGTGGACGCGCCGCGCCTATCCATCCGAGATCCTGAGTGTCACCTTCACCAACAAGGCGGCGCGCGAGATGAAGGAGCGCGTCCATCGCCTGGTCGGCGACGCGGTCGAGGGCATGCCGTGGCTCGGCACGTTCCACGCGATCGGCGCCAAGATGCTGCGACGCCATGCCGAACTGGTCGGGCTGCATCCCAATTTCACCATTCTCGATACCGACGACCAGCTGCGCCTGCTCAAGCAATTGATCCAGGCCGCCGACCTCGACGAGAAACGCTGGCCCGCGCGCCAGCTCGGCGGGCTGATCGACGAGTGGAAGAACAAGGGGCTGACCCCGAAGGACGTGGACGCCGGCGAAGGCGAACGCTACGCCAATGGCCGCGGGGCGCAGCTTTACGCCGAGTATCAGGACCGGCTGCGCGCGCTCAACGCCTGCGATTTCGGCGACCTGTTGCTCCACATGCTCACCATCCTGAAGAGCGACCGCGAGGTGCTGCAGCATTACCAGCAGCGCTTCCGCTACATCATGGTCGACGAATATCAGGACACCAACAGCGTCCAGTATCTCTGGCTCCGCCTGCTGGCGCAGGAGCGCAAGAACATCTGCTGCGTTGGCGACGACGACCAGTCGATCTATTCGTGGCGCGGCGCGCAGGTCGAGAACATCCTGAAGTTCGAGAAGGACTTTCCCGGCGCCAAGGTGATCCGGCTGGAGCAGAATTACCGGTCGACCCCGCACATCCTCGCCGCCGCGTCGGGCGTGATCGTCAACAATTCGGGCCGGCTCGGCAAGACCCTGTGGACGCAGGAGGCGCAGGGCGAGAAGGTCAAGGTGCTCGGCGTCTGGGACGGGCCCGAGGAAGCGCGCCGCGTCGGCGACGAGATCGAGGCGGCGCAGCAGATCCGCGGCGCAAGCCTGGACGATATCGCCATCCTGGTCCGCGCGCAGCACCAGACGCGCGAGTTCGAAGACCGCTTCATCGCGATCGGCCTGCCCTATCGCATCGTCGGGGGTTTCCGCTTCTACGAGCGGCAGGAGATACGCGACGCGCTCGCCTATCTCCGCGTCGTTGCCCAGCCCGCCGACGACCTGGCGTTCGAGCGCATCGTCAACACCCCCAAGCGCGGCCTCGGCGACAAGGCGCTGGCCAAGGTCCACCAGCTCGCCCGCGCCGAACAGATCCCGCTGACCAGCGCCGCCGCGCGCATCCTCGACACCGACGAACTCACCCCGCAAGCGAGACGCGCGCTGGGCGCATTGGTCGGCGATATCGCCCGCTGGCGGAGCATGCTCAACAATTCCTCCCCGAGCTCGCTCGGGGAGGGGGACCAGTTAGCAGAGCTAACTGGTGGAGGGGCCGTGCCCCACTCCGAACTCGCGCGAGTGATCCTCGACGAATCCGGCTACACCGCGATGTGGCAGAACGAGAAATCCGCCGAAGCCGCCGGCCGCCTCGAAAACCTCAACGAACTCGTCCGCGCGATGGAGGAATACGAAACGCTCGGCGCGTTCCTCGAACACGTCTCGCTCGTCATGGACAACGAAGCGCAGGCGAGCGAGGCCAAGGTCACGATCATGACCATCCACGCCGCCAAGGGGCTCGAATTCGACACCGTCTTCCTCGCCGGCTGGGAGGAAGGCCTGTTCCCTTCGCAACGCTCACTCGACGAAGGCGGGCTCGCCAGCCTCGAGGAAGAGCGCCGCCTGGCGTACGTGGCGATCACCCGCGCCCGCCGCCGCGCGACCATCCTCCACGCCGCCAACCGTCGCATCTACGGCCAATGGACGTCGAGCATCCCCAGCCGCTTCGTCGCCGAGCTTCCCGACGCGCATGTCGAGAGCGAGAGCAGCATGTCGGGCGGCGAAAGCCTGTGGCGCGCGAACTGGAGCGAGCGGTCGGACCCGTTCGCGGATGTCGGGCGCGGCACCGGGCGCGGGCCCGGGTGGCAGCGGGCGGCGGGCACGCTCAACACGGCCAAGCCGGGCGGGGAGTGGCAGAGCCGCACCTTCACGCGCGAACCGGCGCGGGTGATCGAGAGCCGCGCCAGCGCGGTGAGTTTGGGGAATAAGGGTCGCAGCGACCTTTCGGTCGGCATGCGCGTGTTCCACCAGAAGTTCGGTTACGGCGAGATCGCGGAGATCGAGGGGAACAAGCTGGAGATCGATTTCGAGCAGGCTGGCCGGAAGCGGGTGATGGATAGTTTCGTGTCGGTTGAGGGAGGTCGCCCCGCTTTATGATGGACAAATATCCTTGGTTTTTTGTTTATCCGTGGCCAAACTCCGACAGACACAATCGTCGGTGAGTTTCCAAAGCTTGTCGCGTTGATCAATAATTGACTTTGATCTGTCCGCTTTTGATTTCTGCCAGGCTTCGAACTCGACCGTCCATTTATCCTGAGCATCTTTAGTGAGCTTCGCTATCACTTTGGGGGACGCTCCACGTCGGTACGTGATGGTAGGAGCGGCTGGCTCAGGAGCGATCTTCAATAACTCGTAGTGCCAACCTGCCAACATGGGACAAATATTATTTATCCTATCCCTGACAGTCAGAAAGTATGACTGCAATTGCTCGCGCCCCTTTGGAGGCCCGACAGAATCCATCATGTTTATGATGGCCTTTCCAGGGCTCCTCTCCTCTTCTTCTTCATCAAAAACGGCTGCCATATAGGCTCGAGACACCAATTCTTGGTACGCTTCTTGCCGATAAACTAAATCTAGCGCATCAACTTGAGAAAGGTAACGCGCACGTTCGGAGTTGGCCTGCGCTTCTGCCAAAGAAAGTTTTCGTTGCGCATCGATTATATTTGTGCGCACGTCCGCCAGCTCTCCGGAAGATTGCAGCAACTTGCGCTGGCTTTCTAACGCCGCAGCAGTCATCGTCTCTGTAGATATTTGCAGGCGTAGCAAATTATCACTTCGGTCGTTCGCCAGTTTCTGTAATCTTGCCGCACGATCATCCAGCGAGTTCAACTCCGTGTTTCGTCGCTTGATTTCCGACCTGAGAAAATCTTCAATTCCAGATACTCGAGTAGTCGTCCAAAAAGATACGATGGCCACAATCAGTGCCGTCGCAGCTACGGCCACATTTATCCATTCTCGAAATTCAGGCCAGTGAATGCCTTTCGGCTTGGCTGGCAGCTCTGCCTCTGGTTCATCCATAGCAGCACTGTAACGGTGAGATTTACAATCTCAAGTTGGCGAGCTTCATAGCGAAATCTCAGTGGCGGCGGCCCCATTTTTTGACGAGTGTAAACCAACATCTGCCCGACCAGACTATCTTGTTGCTCCAGACATTGTTCGGCGTCGAGACCGGCGAGCATATCGACATGATCGATCCAACAATGGCGGATGAGGCACGCTCGGATGGGGCGTCGAGGAAGTCATCGCATGCCATTCGGGAAGCTGGCATTGGTCACTCGCGCCACATGCGGGGCCAGCTCAGGCCGCGTCGCCCCATCGCCCACCTCCACCCTCACCCCAACGGCACCAGCATCGCCACCGCCGCCGCGCTCATCACCGCGACCGCGGCCCAGCCGAGCCAGCGCATCGCGCGCGGCGCCGTGAAATTCCCCATCACCTCGCGCCGCGACACGAGCAGGATCAGTACGACGAGCAGCGGCACCGCGACGAGCCCGTTGATCACCGCACTCCACACCAAAGCGCGCATCGGGCTGATCGGCGAATATTGGATCGCGAGCGCGGCGAGCACGCTGAGCGCGATCACCGCGTAGAAACCGCGCGCATGGCCGACGTCGCGTTCCAGCCCCTCGTTCCACCCCATCGTCTCCGCGACCCCATAGGCGGCCGACCCCGCCAGCACCGGCACGCCGATCAGCCCGACGCCGAGGATGCCGAGCGTGAACACCAACGCCGCGAAATTCCCCGCCAGCGGGCGGAGCGCGCTCGCCGCCTGCGCCGCGGTCTCGATCTCTGTAATTCCGGCACGGTGCAGCGTCAGCGCGGTCGCCAGGATGATGAAGAAACTCGCCGCATGGGCATAGATCATGCCGCTGATCGTATCCCACAGGATGCGCTTCAACTCGCGCGGCGCCTCGGCACCGTCGTCGACCAGTCCCGGCGCGCCCTTCAGGTCCTCGACCTCTTCGGATGCCTGCCAGAAGAACAGGTACGGGCTGATCGTCGTGCCGAACACCGCGACGATGATCGTCGCCGTCGCGCCGTTCAGCGGGAAGTCGGGAATCGCGGTGTGCCGAACCACGTCCCACCAGGGGACATGAAGCGTGAACAGCACCAGCGCATAGGCCAGCAGCGACGCCGTCAGCCATTTCAGGAAAGCGACATAGCGATGATAGGGCACGAAGATCTGCAGCCCCAACGTCACCACCACCAGGATCGCGGTCGCGAGATGGCGATCGACCGGCACGATCAGCTCCGCCGCCTCCCCCATCGCGGCGACGTCGGCGGCGATGTTGAGCGTATTGGCGATGACCAGCATCAGCACCAGCACGCGCACCACCGACACGGGGAAATGCGCCTTGATGTTGGCGGCGAGGCCGCGGCCGGTGACACGCCCCAGCCGCGCGCACATCGCCTGGATCGCCGAGGTCATCGGCAGGGCGACGGGCATCGTCCACAGCATTTCGAGCCCGAATTGAGCCCCCGCCTGCGAATAGGTGGCGATGCCGCTGGGATCGTCGTCGGCGACCCCGGTGATCACCCCGGGCCCGAGCCGTGCGATCGGACTCGCCCTGAGCCGCGCGCGCCAGCCGACCGGATGCGCGGGCCAGCCGGTGTCCGCGGGTGAAGCGCCGTTGCCGTCGTCCGGCGCGGCGCCCGGCCCTGCCTGATCGGTGGAATTCAGTGCCGCCCCCCGCTTTTGCCTGACGCCGCCACGCTACACCAACGCCGCGGCCAGCCAAGGTGGGAGAAATACGGTCATGCCGGCCGGCATGGCCCTGTCACCGCGCGGTGCTTGTCCGTCGCGATCGGCAAGGTGACGTCAAGGCTGCCCGAACGCCGCCGCATTCTGCGACGGCGGATCAGGCTGCCCGCCCCGGGAGATGCCGGACCGGCGCCGGCACCCCCGATCGGCGCTCAATCGAAATGATATGTCCAGATATTATAGACCCAGGTCGGTTCATCCGACATCGCCTCCGCCTGGCCTTCCTCGAACTTGTTGACCAGGAAGCTCGCGACCTTGGAGTCGCTCCCGACCAGTGCGTGATTGCCGCCGCGCAATTGCTCGTACGCCGCGCGGTCCATGTTGATCTCAGCCATCGCCATCCTCCTTTATCCGGGCCTTCATGTCGTCGATCAGGTCGCTCAGGCCGCAGCATGCGCCTGTCCTTCCGTGGCGAGCGTTGAGCCGCGCGTCGTGCGGGCATCCGCCCCGGCAATGCTCGTAATTTGCGCATGTCGCGAAGCGATCGAGAAGCGATTTCGCGTCCATTTTGGACCGCTCCAGCGCCGCACTGCCGGTCAGCAGATCGTACAGGCCCGATTCCGCCAGGCTGCCGAAGCGGTAATCCATGTCCCCGACATATTTGTCGCACGCCGACACGGCGCCGTCGGGCTCGATCGTCAGATACTGGCCCATGCACCCGCCCTGATAGATGCACAGCCGCGACGACGCGCCGCCGACGATGCGAAACAGCGAATCGAGTTCGCGGATGACGATCCTGCCGCGGAAATCGCGCGCCCATTCGGCGAACACCTCCCGCAGGAAGCCGACATAGCGGTCCCAAGGTAGATAGGGCGTCGGGTTGGCGCTCTCGTCATTGGCAGGCAGCGCGTTGAGCAGCCCGACCGCGCCGACGCCCTGTTCGACCAGCCGTTCGAGCATCCCGCGCGCACCGATCGCCAGGCATTCTTCGTCTACCACTGCCAGGAACCCGTGACGGACGCCGTGACGGCGCAGCACGTCCACCCCCGCGCGCGTCGCGGCGAAGCTGCCCCCGCCCTGCTTGAACAGCCGCCGGCGGTCGTGATTGTCGCGATCGACGTCCAGGCTGACCCCGACCGAGAAACCCGCCGCCTTGAAGAAGCGGCCCCAATCGTCGTCGATCCGCGTCGCGTTGGTCTGGATGGCGTGCTCGACCATACGACGGTCGATGCGGAAATGTTCCTGCAGCCACAGCGCGCGCTCGAAATAATGGCGCGACAGCAACGTCGTCTCCCCGCCATGCCAGACGAAATGGAGTGTCCTGATCCCGGGCAGCGTCATCGCCTGCGACACCACCCGCGCCATCATCGCGAACGACATCACCTGATCGGCGCCTTCCCGCCAGGCATTGCAATAGGTGCAGCGCAGGTTGCACAGCCGCGTCGCCTTCAGGATGACGTAGAGCGTCGGCGGATAGGCAGGCGCGCGGTCGAGCCCGGTCAGGGCGGCGCGCGCGGCGGCGAGATCGTCGATCTGTCGCGGATTGAGGATGGCGGCGGCGGGCTGGTCGAGGAACGCCAGCGCCGCGATCGCAGCGGGATCGATGGCGTCCAAAAGGGCGCGGTCGCGTGCCTGTGCCTCCATGACGTCAGCCTAAGGCAAAAGCCCGCGGCCTCCGCGTCATTTCGCGACCATATTGGCTTGATCGGGCAAAGCCGGCGGGGTGCCGGTCAGCTCGGCCGGCGCCGCCCCAGCCAGCGGTCGGCCATCCATACCAGCAGCGCCCAGGCCGTACCGAAGCACCAGCCCGCAAGCACGTCGCTGGGCCAGTGCACGCCGAGATAGATGCGGCTCATCCCGATCAGCACGGCGAGGCCGCTGAAGAAGATGACCACCGCGGTGCGCCCGGCTTTGCCCTGCCAGCCGTCGCGCCCGATCCCCTCGGCCAGCATCAGCGCCAGCGTCAGGTACACCGCCGACGAGATCATCGCATGCCCGCTGGGAAAGCTGGCATTGGTCACCTGGACGAGGTGCGGAACGAGTTCCGGCCGCGGCCGCGCGATCCAGTTCTTCAGCAGGCCGTCGATCACCGAGCTGCCGATCAGCGACACTGCGATCCACGCCGCCTCACGCCGCTTTCCCGCCGCAACCAGCCAGGCGATGCCCGCAACGCCGAACAGCCACAACAAGGTGTAGCCGCCCAGCGCGCTGATATCGACCGCGGACTGGAGCAGCCAGGCCGGCCCGACCGGCGTTTGCGGATCGCCGGGGACACGCAGCGCGAGCAGCAGCCGGGTGTCGACCGCGAACCGCTCGCCCTCGATCAATTCGTCGGCGACATGCGCGCCCAGCAGCACCAGCGACCCGGCGAACAACGCGATCGCGGGCCAGATCCACGACGCGCGGCGCACCGGCAATGGCGAACGATTCCTGGACATTTCATCACCCTGACACGTTCGGTGCGCGACGCAATCACCCGTATCAAACGCTTGCCTGACCGCCGGGGCGCGCTAGGTTATCGGCCATTGCAGTCAAAACGGGGGGAACCGTCTTGCTTCATCCTTTGCGCGCCGCCTTGTTGTCGGCGGCGATCGTCGCCGTGCCACTCCACGCCCAGAACACGCATGGCACGACCGGCACGTCGTCCACTCAAAAGGATGCCGACAGTCTCCAGAACGCGCTCGACGCCTTTCTCGATTCGGCCAGCTCGGTCCAGATCCACAATTGGCGGGAGGGCACCGCGGGCAAGGGCAAATGGGACATGGTGCGGCGCCTGTCGTCGGCGGAAACCGTGCGCCATTGCTATACCCGGCTCAACGCGCCCGTCGTGATCAGCAGCAGCGGCGTCGCCGTCGCCGATATCGCCAAGGCCTATGACATCGACTGGGCATTGATCGGATCGGTCGCGTCGAACGGGTCGCGGGTCAAGTTCACCGCCGCGCACATGACGTCGGACGAATATGGCGAGATCACCTTCGCCACGCCCGAGGAAGCGGAAACGGTCAGGGATTCGTTCACGCTGCTAAGGGACAAGTGCAAGGTCTGACGATAGCGGGCCGGCCGCGATCGAATTGCAGGATTTCGCAGCGGCGGCTCGCCCTTCGGGCCGCTTTGGCAATTGGCTCGGCCGGGTCGTGCCCCTGCGGAAGCGGGACTCCAGGGCAGTAAGGACTTTCGCGACCCTGGGCTCCCGCCTGCGCGGGAGCACGTGCGGCAAGACGGTCCGGGCCGATCGGTGGCGGATGGCTAGCCGCCCGAATGTCGATTGGCCCTGGCCCCTGCCACCGGTGCGCGTCCGATGATACAGCCTCTCCTCCACCCCGGGGATACGCCATGCGCCGTTATCTGATCGTCACCGCCGCCGTGTTCGTGATCATCCTGGGCGCCCATGCCGCGCGACTCGTCGCGGAAGGATGGCGCCTGCTGGGCGAGCCGGACTTCGTGCTCGCCTCGCTCGCCGCGCTCGGGCTCGCGATCTGGGCGATCGTGCTGCTCCGCCGCCTGTCCGCGGGGAACTGACCGTGCTGCAACTCATACTCAAAGCCGCGATCTCGGGCGCACTGATCGCCGCGGCGTCGACGCTCGCCAAACGCTATCCCGGATTCGGTGCGCTGATCGCGTCGCTGCCGCTCGTGTCGGTGCTCGGCATGCTCTGGCTGTGGAGCGAAAAACCCGACGCCGCGAACATGGCGGCACATGCCCAGGCGACCTTCTGGTACGTCCTGCCGTCGTTGCCGATGTTCCTGGCGATTCCCGCGATGCTGCGCGCCGGCGTGCCATTCTATCTCGCGCTGACGATCGGTTGCGCGCTGACGATTCTCCTCTATCTCGGCATGACCGCGCTCGCGCCGCGACTCGGAATCCAACTCTGACACGCCGCATGGCGCCGAATCTTGCCGCACCGAATGGCGACGCCACCCGAAAATATTGATTTCGAGTAGCAAAATTGCGCGAACGGCTTGCCGTTGCGCCGCGATTGGCAGAATACGGCCCCCGGATGGGGGGAACGAGATTGGCTGAGCCGATCGAACGATTGACCGAACGGCAAAAGACCTGCCTCCGGCTCGTCGGCCAGGGGCGGACGTCGAAGGAGATCAGCCGCGAACTTGGCATCAGCCCGGCGACGGTCGACAATCATGTTCGCGATGCGCTGGCCCTGCTCCAGGTCGAAACGCGCGGCGAGGCCGCGCGCCGTCTGCTCGCTCATGACCGCGGCGAACGAGTGACTAGTCAATTGATTAGTCAAGCGGACGGCATTGCCGGATCCGGCGCCACGGCGGCACTCTCGCAGGCGGCGGGTGAGCCGCGCCGCGGTTGGCGTGAGCTTCTGATCCCGCCCTTGGGAGGAACACGGAACACCTTAAGGCCCGAAGCCAAGATAGTCGCGATCGTCGAAGTAGCGACACTTGGCTTTGCCAGCCTGTTCGTCCTGACGCTCGGCATCGCCATCATCCTCTGGCTGCTGCGGTAGGACTGATCCCCAAGTGACACTCGATGACGCAGCGGGGGCGGACATCCCTCGCTGCGAAGGGAGGTACGCATGCATCGAATTTCGGAAAACGCCATTCACGTCGTTGCCGCCGATACGCGGAGTGCGCTCAAGGCGACCGATCAGGCATTGCTCGCGCATGCCCAGATGCTCGTTTCGGTGATCCAGGGCTTCGACACGTCGAATGTCCCGGTCGCCGTGACCCAGGACGTGTATCAGCGAATGGTCGCGCATGGCGGCAGGATCGTCGAAGGACGCGAGGATCTGCGCCAGCTGATCTCGCGGCTGACCGTGATCAAACACGGCAGCAACCAGGCGGAAGTCGCGACAGGTTGTCCCGACGGGACGCCAGACGTCTTCACGGGCGCGCATATCCGCGACGTACAGACCGCCTGAACCCGATCGCCCTTGACCGGAGGAGCGCTACGGTGCTCGACCTCGATCATGCTCATAGCGCTTCTCTTCTGGGGTCTGACTCTCACCTGCTGCGGATTCGCAGCCGGTTATGGCGGCCAGGCAGGACGATGGATCGCGGGACTGTATGTCGCCGCGTGCCTGGGAACGATGGCCGCCTTTCAGATGCAGGCGGATTGGCATCACACGCACTACGCCACGCTGGCGGTGGACGTCGCGCTGCTGATCGCCCTGGTCGCGGTGGTGCTGCGGTCCGATCGCTGGTTTCCGGTCTGGTTCACGGGTTTTCACCTCGTGGCGGTACTTTCGCACCTTGCGAGCATCGCCGCTCCGGGCTTTGCGCCCAAAGTCTATTTCCTGCTCCAGGGCTTCTGGTCGGTGCCGATGCTGGTCACGCTCGCACTCGGCGTCGCGCTGGATCATCGCGGGGGAATCACAGATGACATTGCCTTTCGTCGGACACGCCCGGACTCGCGCGCGTCAATCTGACCTCGACACGCTCAATGCGATCACCCGGGCCGCGCCCAAGGCGATCGATGGGGAAGCCAAAGCGCCTTCCGTTGCCGCATCCCCGCGGTTCTGGGCACCACCCGAACAGCTGGTCGCGGCGGCACGCACCTATCTCGGCAATCGACGGGGACGCAACGTGCTCTTCCCCGGCGGCTGGTTTTCCGACCCGGCCTGGGACCTGTTGCTCGACCTCTACATCTCCGAACTCGAAGGGCGGCAGGTCGCGGTGTCGAGCGCATGCATCGCGACCGGCGTGCCGACCACCACGGCATTGCGGTGCATCAACCGTCTGGTCAGGGCCGGCTTTCTGATCCGAACGGTCGATCCGGAAGACGCGCGCCGCTCGATCGTCACGCTGGAACCGGCATGCGCGACGAAGATCGGTTATTGGATCGCGCACGCGCTCATGTTGCCGGCCGCGCCCACGCTCGCTGCTCCGGCGAAGGCTGCGGCGCGCGGTTCCGAGCGCGTCAAGCCGGCCGCCAAACAGCGCTTCGAGGCGGAAACCTGAGCCCACCGCCTCCAGCGCCGGATCGCGCCACTCTCCGCGTTCGTCGCTGCGTGCCACGCGAACCGGAACTTCCGGCGCTTCCATGCAATACCCTCGATGCCCGACGCGTTACGCCTCGGCCTGCCCCAACGCGAACCTGAACCGCAGCAAGACGGGACGTTCAGGGGCAGTGCCGTTCTCCGGCCGTATCGTTCGGATGGCCCATATCGGGCCCATGGAAAGGATGCACGATGAAGACATTCCTGATCGCCGCCGGCCTGATGGCCGCCATGCTCGGTGCCGCACCGGCCTCGGCCGCGCCGGTCGCCGGTAATGCCCCGGCCCTCGCCGCCCCGGCGCCGCAGAGCAATTGGCGTGGCGAGCGCCGCGACGACCGCCGCTGGGATCGCCGGCACGACCGTCGCTGGGATCGCCGCCATGACCGCCGCTGGGGCTGGAACGCGCGCCGCTGCCACTCGGTTCGCCGGCATCATCGCTGGGTGCGCGTCTGCAACCGGCGCTGAGCTGCTGGTGATCGAAGGGGGCGACGCCATGCCGGCCGCCCCCTTTTCCCATGTCGGTCGACGCCCCGTTCGCTCAACGGCCCGGCGGTGACACCCCGAGCGCGACCAGTAACGTCGCGATCGCCACGACCATGATCGTCACCGCGATGATCAGGCCGATCCATAGCGCCGCGATCCACAGCAGCACCTTCCACCAGGAACGGCGATATAGCCGCCCATAGGCTATGGCATACCAACCGAGCGACACCAGGTAGGTCCAGAAATCGGCGCCGCGAATGCCCAGTAGGGCAAGCATACCGTCGGCGAGCGCGATGACGGGGTACAGCAATGCCAGCAACGTCATCGCCAGCGCGATGAACCGGCGTACCGGCACGCGATGTGGGTTTGCGCGCTGAAGCGCCCAGGCGAGCGGCAGGTTGCCCAGGGCGTTAGCCCCGACCGCGAGGCCCGCTTCGGTAAATTCGGACAGGATCGGCGGCAGGCTAGGAAACGCCTGTTCCGCCGGGAACGCCCAAGTGACTGCCGCAGCGACTCCCGCCGCCGTCAGCGAAAAGGCGATGGTGTCGACGATGCCGATCCGGTCCTGCTCCACTTCCTCGACCAGCCATCGCGGCTTTACGAGCGCCGGAAACAGCGCGACATATTCGGCGAGCGGACCGAAAACTGCCTTCGCGATGCGCCTTCCAGGATGCTGAGGGCGCAATTCCGCGCCGCAGCTCGCGCAAAAATTATGGCTCGCGGCAAACGCGCATCGCGGGCAATCGAGTGACGCGATCTGATCGGCCTGATCGCCTGCGGCATCGGTCATGGACGCCACATCGCACGCGCCACGCCGCGCGCGATTGGTCGAAAATGACAGGCCGGTCAGACCGTCTTCTTGCGCTGTTCCTTGATATATTCGAGCTCGCCGAGCGACTTGGGTTCGTCGGGGATGATCGCAAGGCATTTGCGATATACCGCCTCGGCATCGTCGAGCCGACCCAATTCGACCAGATCGTATCCGATCCCGCGGAACGCGACACAGCGTTCCTCGTCGCGGCGGTCGGGCGTGAACGTCGCCGCCGCTTCCGCCCTGGTGTAGATGTCGATCGAACGCTGCCACTCCTTCTTGGCGAGAAAGACATAGGCATATTCGTTGAGGTAGCGCGCATGCTGCGGCGCATAACCGACTAGGCGTTCGAACGCCGCCTGCGCTTCATCGAGCCGCTTCAGGTCGACCAGCGCGAACGCGCGGACATATTGCGCGCGGCACCATTCGGCGTTCACCAGGCGGACATTGTCCGCGCCCCCTTGCGCCGTGGTCAGATAATATCCTTCCTGCTCGGGCGTCTCCGAACAATAGATATGGCGCTTTTCGACGGCGAAGTCCTTTTCGTAGCCCGCCAGGATCGGCTCGACGATCTCCATCGCGCGCTGTGGCTGGCTGTCGTTGATCGCGGCGAACGCCTGTGCAAGCTTGTCCGGCGGATCGGCGGGCTTGCCGTGATCTTTCGCCACCGTCGACATCGGCAACAGCATCAGCGCGACCGCACTCAACAACGTCCTCGTCCCGCTCATCGGTCGCGTCCCCCTTCGTACTAGGCGCGGCGATCACGCCTCCGACGAACGATCCGCCATCTCGGCAACCGACGCAAGCTTGACCAGCGGACGAGGCGATTGTTCGACCAGCGGCGGTGAGTCGATCGAGCGGCCGGCCGTGTCGATGTTGTAATCCTCGAACCTCTTGGCCTGGGTCAGCACTTGCGTCTCCAGGCTGCCGACAAAGGCGTTGTAGGCGTCGTTGGCGAGCCCGATATTGCGCCCCAGCCGGGCGACATGGCCGCCCATGACCGACAGGCGCGCATAAAGCTCCTTGCCCAGTTCGGCGATCTGACGCGCTTCGCCCGCCAGCTTCTCCTGACGCCATACCGCCGCGACCGTTCTGGCGATGGCGATGAGGTTGGTCGGGGTCGCCAGCAACACCCGGCGATCGAACGCGAAATCCCACAGTCCGGGGTCCTGCTCGAGCGCGGCGGACAGGAAATGTTCGCCTGGCACGAACATGATGACGTAATCGGGCGCTTCGTCGAACTGCGTCCAATAGGCCTTGGCGCCGAGCGACTGGACGTGCGCGCGCATCGCGGCGGCGTGGCGGGTCAGCCCGGCCGCGCGCTCGGCATCGTCGATCGCGCCGAACGCGTCCTGATAGTCGTTGAGCGACACCTTCGCGTCGATCACCAGCGCATTGCCGCCCGGCACACGGACGATCACGTCGGGGCGCAGGCGACCGCCTTCACCATCGTCGACACTCACTTCGGACTGGAAGTCAGCATGTTCGCTCAACCCACAGGTTTCCAGCACGTTTCTCAATTGCTGCTCGCCCCAGCGGCCGCGTGCCTTGGGCGCATTGCGCAGCGCGTTGACCAGCTTGGACGCTTCCGACCGCACCGATTCCTGGCCGGCCCGCATCGCCTCGATCTGACCGTGCAGCGCGCCGAACGCGTCGCGGCGCTCGGCTTCGACCTTGGCGACTCCCTCCTCATAACGCTGAAGCCGGTCGTGCACCGGTTGCAGCATTGCGCGCAGGTTCTGGCCGCTGGTCGCCTCCGACTGCTTGAACCGTTCGTCGGCACGCTGGAGGAACTTGGCCTGCGCGTCGTCGAGCAGCCGCTGCCCGACCTCGGCGAACTGGGCAGCCAGCGCATCCTTCGCCGCGACGATCTCGGCCAGCCTGGCTTCGAACGCCGTCTCGCGCTCATGACTGGCGGCCCGGTGCGCGTCCAGCGCGCGCATGCTGGCATCGCGTTCCGCCGTGACATCAAGCAATTGGCGACGAGTGACGTCATGCTGGTCGGCATGGACCTTCGCCGCCGCCAATTCCGCGACGCCGCGCCGCGACGCCAGCAGCCAGCCGATCACCAGCCCGACGGCAAGCGCCCCCAACGCGACGATGACGATTTCGACCACAATCCACCTTCAAACCGAATTCGATAGGAACATAGATCGAACGGCGGCAACGCGACACCCCCCAATTTCGCCGCGCGGGCGGGGTGACGACGGCCCCGTCGCGCGGCTAAGAGACCCTCATGCTCTCCGATATCGAGATCTCGCGCGCCGCGACCCTCCGCCCCATCCAGCAAGTCGCCGATCAGGCCGGCATCCCGGCCGACGCGGTCGAACCCTATGGCAAGTACAAGGCCAAGCTGATCCGCGAGCACCTGCCCGTGCCGCGCGACCTCGGCAAGCTGATCCTGGTCACCGCGATCAGCCCGACCCCGGCGGGCGAAGGCAAGTCGACCACCTCGGTCGGGCTGGCCGACGCGCTCAATCGGATCGGCAGGAAGACGATGCTGGCGCTTCGCGAACCGAGCTTGGGGCCGTGCTTCGGGACCAAGGGTGGCGCCACCGGCGGCGGCTATGCGCAGGTAGTGCCGATGGAGGACATCAACCTCCACTTCACCGGAGATTTCCATGCGATCACCAGCGCACACAACCTGCTCGCGGCGATGATCGACAATCATATCCATTGGGGTAACGCGCTCGACATCGACGTGCGGCGGATCGTGTGGCGGCGCGTACTCGACATGAACGACCGCGCGCTGCGCGACATCGCGCAATCGCTGGGCGGCGTCGCCAACGGCTATCCGCGCGAAAGCGGATTCGACATCACCGTAGCCAGCGAAGTGATGGCGATCCTGTGCCTGGCCGAGGATCTGGAGGATCTCGAGGCCCGGCTCGGACGCATCGTCGTCGCCTATACGCGCGACCGGAAACCGGTCACCGCCCGCGACTTGAAGGCGGATGGTGCCATGGCGGTGCTGCTCGCCGAGGCGATCAAGCCGAACCTCGTCCAGACGCTGGAGGGCAATCCCGCGCTCGTTCATGGCGGGCCGTTCGCCAACATCGCGCATGGCTGCAATTCGGTGATCGCGACCAATACCGCGCTGGGCCTCGCCGACTATGTCGTGACCGAGGCCGGATTCGGCGCCGATCTCGGGGCGGAAAAGTTCTTCGACATCAAATGCCGCCAGGCCGACCTCAAGCCGGCGGCGGTGGTCGTGGTCGCGACGGTGCGTGCGCTCAAGATGAATGGCGGCGTAGCCAAGGCCGATCTCGGCCAGGCCGATTGCGAGGCCGTGCGCCGCGGCGGGATCAACCTGGCGCGCCATCTCGAAAATGTCCGCCAGTTCGGCGTGCCAGCGGTCGTCGCGATCAACCGTTTCCATACCGACATCGAGGAAGAATTGCGCGTCGTCCAGGAAATCGCCGGCGCCAATGGCTGCGAGGCGATCGTCTGCACGCACTGGGCCGACGGCAGTGCGGGCGCGGAGGCGTTGGCGTATCATGTCGCGGCGCTCGCCGACAGCGGCGGCGCGCAGTTCGCGCCGTTGTACGACGATGCGATGCCGCTCTTCGACAAGATCAACACCGTCGCTACCCGCCTGTATCGCGCCGAACATGCCACGGCGGAACCGAGCGTGATGGCACAACTCAAACGCTGGGAAGATGCCGGCTATGGCGACCTGCCCGTGTGCATGGCGAAGACCCAGTACAGCTTTTCGACCGACCCGGCGGCGCTGGGCGCGCCGGTCGGGCACATCGTCCCGGTCCGCGAAGTCCGCCTGGCCGCCGGTGCGGGCTTCGTCGTCGCGATCTGCGGCGAGATCATGACGATGCCCGGCCTGCCCCGCGTGCCGGCAGCGGAGGGGATCAGGATTGGGCCGTCGGGGGATATCGAGGGACTGTTCTGAGAGCGAGCCGCATCGGTCCATCGTCCTAGCTCGTTCAATTCACGCGGAGGCGCGGAGGCGCGAAGATGGTTCGCGCAGAGGCGCGGAGGACGCTGAGTTGTTAAGTCTGTGGGGAGCCAGGACAAATCAGCCGAGAGCTTCGCCTTGCGAAGCTCAAATGGAACCTCTGCGCTCTCGGCGCCTCTGCGCGCGAAAATTCTTTTCTCCGCGGCTCCGCGCCTCCGCGTGAACCTCCGTTCTGCAGTTCCGGCTGCTTAAGCCGGATACACCCCGTCGAACGGGACGGTCGTCGCGGTCAGGCCGTGCTCCTCGTCGAGGCAGCGCCAGTTCACGCTGATCGCGTCTGGGTGCGAACGCGGGCGATAGAAGCTCTTGATCCCGCAATGTTGACAGAACAGGTGCCGCGCGCGCCCAGAGCCGAAGCGATAGAGCGTGACGTCGCCGCGCCCCTCTGTCTGTCGGAAGCGCGCGTCGGGGACGATCAGGTGGAGGTAACCGGTCATCCGGCAGATCGAGCAGCCGCAATCGAGCAATTCGACATCCTGGCTGTCGAGGCGCACCTCGAACCGGACATGGCCGCAATGGCAACCGCCTTCGACCGTGATCAAGCGGCCTTCCGGGCCTTGGCCAGCTTCTTCATCAGCATGTCGCGCTTCAGCTTCGAGATATGGTCAGTAAACAGCACGCCGTTCAGGTGGTCGATCTCGTGCTGGATGCACGTCGCCATCAGGCCATCCATCTCCTGTTCGTGCGATTGACCATCCCCATCGAGCCATTTTACGCGACAGCGCGCCGGCCGCTCGACCTCGGCATATTGCTCGGGGATCGACAGGCAGCCCTCGTTGTAGCGCGACATCTCGTCGCTGACCCACAGCAGTTCGGGGTTCACGAAGGCCATGGGCCTGCGCACCGGATCGCCGCCCTCCTCCTCGGGCTCCTGCAGGTCGATCACGACGAGCCGCTTCTCGATCCCGACCTGGATCGCGGCGAGGCCGATGCCGCGCGCGGCGTACATCGTCTCGAACATGTCGGCGAGCGTGGCGCGGATAGAGTCGTCGATATCGGCAACGGGTGCGGCAACGGCGCGCAGCCCGGCATCGGGTACTTCGAGAATGGTCAGAACGGTCATGGACGTCAGCTATGAAAGCACCGCGTTGTCGTCAAGAATGGTTCACGTCGATACGCAGCGTCTTTGGGGGGATTTTCTTGATTCACGCGGAGGCGCGGTGGCGCGAAGAAGAAAGAGTTTTTGGCGCGCAGGGGGCGCAGATGACGCCAAGAATTCAAATGAGCTTCGCGCTGCGAAGCTCCTGATCTTACTCGATGATCAGCTGCGGACAAGGCGCCATGAGCCCTCTGCGCCTCTGGGCGCGCTGGCTCCGCGCCTTCGTGCCTCCGCGTGACACAACATCACCCCACCGGCCGCCGCGCGCGTAGCGCCTGAGCGAGCGTCCCTTCATCGAGATAGTCGAGTTCACCCCCGACCGGCAGGCCATGGGCGAGTTGCGTCAAGCGCACCGGAAAGCGCTCGATACGCTCGGCAATGTAATGCGCGGTGGTCTGGCCTTCGAGCGTGGCGTTCATCGCCAGCACGACCTCGTCGATCCCACCCACCTCGACGCGCTGGATCAGGCGGGCGATCGCCAGATCCTCGGGCCGGACACCATCCAATGCCGACAGCCGCCCGCCGAGCACGTGATAGCGGCCCGGAAACAGGCGCGATCGTTCGAGCGCCCATAGATCGGCGACCTCTTCGACTACACAGAGCGAACGCTGATCGCGGCGCGGGTCGGCGCAGACCGCGCACGGGTCGCTGGTATCGACATTGCCACAGGTCGAACAGGTCGCGAGCTTCTGGTCGACCGCCTGCAGGGCCGACAGCAACGGTCCCAGCGCCGCCTCGCGTTTCTTGAGCAGATGCAGCACTGCGCGCCGGGCCGATCGGGGCCCGAGACCGGGGAGCCGCGCCAGCGCCTGCGTCAGCGCCTCGATTTCGTGCGATGCCATGACGGAACAAATAGGGGGTTGCGTGCCCCCCTGCCAAGGGGCGAAAGGCGTCGCCCATGCGGATCGTCTTCATGGGAACCCCGGACTTCGCCGTGCCGGTGCTCGACGCGCTGATTGCCGCCGGACACGACGTCGTGGCGGCATACAGCCAGCCGCCGCGGGCGGGCGGGCGGCGCGGCAAGGCGCTGACCCCTTCTCCCGTCCAGGCACGCGCCGAAGCGCTGGGGATCCAAGTGCGCACGCCGCTCTCCTTCCGCAAGGAGGCGGGCGCGATCGAGACGTTCGCCGCGCTGGAAACCGATGTCGCCGTGGTCGCCGCCTACGGCCTGATCCTGCCGCAGGCAGTTCTCGATGCGCCGAGGCATGGCTGCCTCAACGTCCACGGTTCGCTGTTGCCGCGCTGGCGTGGCGCGGCGCCGATCCAGCGCGCGATCCTGGCGGGCGATGCCGGGACCGGCGTGGGCATCATGCAGATGGAGGCTGGGCTGGATACCGGACCGGTGCTGCTGGAGGAGCGAACCCCGATCGACGGCAAGACGGCGGGCATCCTGTCGTCCGAACTCGCCGCGATCGGCGCGCGGCTGATGGTGCGCGTTCTCGACGACCTCTCCGCCTTCCCGCCGCGTGCGCAGCCCGACGACGGCATCACCTATGCGTCGAAGATCGACAAAAGCGAGGCGCGAATCGACTTCGTCCGGACCGCAGCCGAGATCGAGCGCCAGATCCGCGCCTTCAATCCCGCGCCGGGCGCTTATTTCGAGATCGCCGGAGAACGCATCAAGATTTTGAGCGCCGCCATCGTCGACCTTTCGGGCGAGCCCGGCACGGTCATCGACGGCCAGATGACGATCGCCTGCGGCGACGGCGCGATCCGCCCGCTCGCGGTGCAGCGCGCGGGGCGCGGCGTCATGACGTCAGACGAGCTTTTGCGTGGCTTTTCCATCGACTTGGGCACGCGCCTGTGACGCGATTCGCGCTCACGGTCGAATATGACGGCCGTCCTTTCATGGGCTGGCAGCGGCAGGACCACGGGCCGAGCGTGCAGGCGGCGATCGAACGCGCGGCGAAGGAAGTTACCGGCGAGGACGTCACAGCGCACGCGGCGGGGCGAACCGACGCGGGAGTCCATGCGCTCGGCATGCGCGCGCATCTGGACGTGGTGCGGGCGATCACGCCATTCCGGTTGATGGAAGCGCTCAATGCGCGGTTGCGGCCCGATCCCGTGGCGATCCTCGATTGCGTCGAGGTGCTCGACGACTGGCACGCTCGCTTCTCATGCCTTGCGCGACACTACGAATACCGCATCGTCAGCCGGCGCGCGCCGCTGACCTGGGAAAAGCGCCTCGCCTGGCGCGTACCGCAGGAACTCGATGCCGCGGCGATGCACGATGCCGCGCAGGTACTGGTCGGCCGGCATGACTTCACCACCTTCCGCTCGGTCCATTGCCAGTCAGACAGTCCGCTCAAGTCGCTCGATCGTCTTGATGTCATGCGCGATGGAGATCGGATCAGCGTGTTCGCATCGGCGCGCTCATTCCTCCATCATCAGGTGCGGTCGATGGTCGGGTGCCTGGCGCTGGTCGGACAGGGAAAATGGTCGAAAGCCGACCTTGAGGCGGCGCTGGAGGCGGCGGATCGCACCGCCTTGGGATTCAATGCGCCCTCGGACGGGTTGTATTTCCTGCGCGCGGATTATCCCTGACCCACCGTTCGTGCTTGGCTTGTCGGAACACGCGGCTACGGTTTTCGCAAGCACCATAAATGCCCTTCGACAAGCTCAGGGCGAACGGAAAGGAGGCTAGCGGCTGAACCGCGCCGCCAGTTCGACATGGGTCGACCAGCGGAACTGGCCCACCGGCTGCACCCAGTCGAGCCGATACCCGCCCTCGCACAGCATCATAGCATCGCGCGCAAAACTGCTGGGATTGCACGAGACATAGGCAATCAGCGGTGTGGCCGCCTTGCTCAGACCGGCCGCCTGATCGCGGGCACCCGCGCGCGGCGGATCGAGCACGACGGCGTCGAACCGGCCGAGTTCCTCCACCGTCAGCGGTCGCCGGTAAAGGTCGCGATGATCGGCGAACACCTGGCGCCCGGCCCGCGCCGCCGCACCCTTGAGCGATAGAATGGCGTCGCGCCCGGCCTCGGCGGCGTAGACACGCGCCGGCGCCAGCGCGAACGCGAACGTGCCGAGCCCGGCGAACAGGTCGGCGACCGTCCCCGCCTGCCCCACTGCCTCACGCACCGCGGCGACCAGCGCCGCCTCCCCGTCGCGCGTCGCCTGGAGAAAGCTCCCAGGCGGAAATGGCACGGCGACGCCGCCGAGAGTGATCGTGACCGGCTCGGGCTCCCACCGTGTTTCCGGTCCCATGCCGTCGTCGCTCGCAAAGCGCGCGATGCCATGGTGCTGGCAAAAAGCGGTGATCGCTTCGGCTGCGGCAAGCCCGTCGAAGCTCGCGCCGACCAGCAACTCCACACCCTGATCGCATGACGTCATCTCGATATCGGCACGGCGTTTCAGGCCGAGCCTCGCGAGCAGCTTGCGCAACGGCGCTACCAGCGCGAATAATTCCGGCACGAGTACATGGCATTCCTCGATATCGACGATCGCATGACTGCCCGCTTCGGTGAAGCCCAGCCGGATACGGCCGGCCTTAGCTTCGGCATGGAGTGACGCCCGCCTCCGCGTGCTGGGCGGCGAGATGATCGGCGGTCGAATATCCGTCTCGAGCTGATGCGCGGCCAACGCTCCGGCGATGCGGTCCGAGACGAACTGCGCGTAGCTCGAATCGTCGAGATGCTGGAGTTGGCATCCGCCGCATGTCGGAAAGTGACGGCAAGGCGGCGCCTGATGATGCGGCCCGGGCGTCAGCGATCCGTCGGGATTGAGCACGTCGCCCGGTGCCGCCAGCGCCGCATGCCGCCCATCCGCCGTGACGCCATCGCCACGCGCGGCGACGCGGATGATCGTGTCCGCGGTCATAACGATGCCCGGACGGCAGAGAGCTCGCGGACCAGGTCGTCGGCGACGAACGCTCCGCCGAGACGACGGGCGGCTTCGGCGTGCATCCAGACGGCTGCCTCGGCGGGCTGCATCAACACGCTCGAAAAGAAGGTCGCTCCGACGATTCCGGCGAGCACATCGCCCGTGCCGGCGGTCGACAACCATGCGCTGGCCGTCGGCGCCACATTGGTCCAGCCGTTCGGGTGCGCGATAACCGTCGGTGCGCCCTTGAATATGACGGTCGCGCCGGATTTTTGCGCTGCGGCGCGGGCCGCTTCGATTTTCGAACCGCTCCAGTCGCCGAACAGCGCCTCGAACTCGCCTTCATGCGGCGTTAGAATGACTCGAGGGTCGAGCCCATGCCCTGTTGCGCGCGCGCGAAAGGTCTCGAAATGACGGTCGCGCACCAGATGGAGGGCATCGCCATCGATCACCAGCCGCTGCTCGCAGTCGATCGCCACGGCGAGCTTGGCTTCCGCGTCGGCATCGCGGCCCAGGCCTGGGCCGATCACGACCGACACGTTGCGTTTGCCCTTGATCGCCGTTGCGAGCCCCTCGGTCGACCATTGGCGACGAACGACGGCGTGCGGCATCGCCGGGTCCGTATCGCTCAACAGCAATCCGTAGCCGGCGCCGGCGCGCATTGATGCCTCGACAGCCATCGCCGCGGCGCCTGGCATTGCGCCGCCGATGACGACGACCATGCCGCGGGTGTATTTGTGCGCCCAATATTGAGGTGCGGATAATTGCGGCCGGGCGAGCACTTCGTCACGGCTGACATTGTCGCGCGGTGCGGAGATTTCGTCGAGCCCAAGACCGATGTCGACTAGCCGGACGACTCCGCAAAGCCACGCAGAGGGCTGGAGCAGATGCGCCGGCTTGAGCGCTCCCAGCGCTAGCGTGAGATCATATTCGGGCAGGTGGCAGCGATTGAGTTCTGCCCCGGTGTCCGTGTCTACGCCGCTCGGCAGATCGACCGCGACCGACAATCGCGCGTGGCTGACGAGGGCGTGAAGCGCGTCGCACGTATCTGCGTCGAGCGGTCTCGATAGACCCGTGCCGAAGACGCAATCGACAACTACGGCGCTGTAGGCATCGTGTCCGGGTAGCGCCGCGGGAAAGGGTTCGGTCGGCCCACCCCAGCGACGCGCCGCGGCGATCGCCGCCTGCGTCTTGGGTTCGGCCAAAGCCGCGACGCGTACGCTCATGCCGTTCTCGCGCATTATCCGCGCCGCGACATACCCGTCGCCGCCATTATTGCCCGGCCCGCACAACACGAGCACAGGCGCGCCCATCGCCAGCCGGCGCACCTGTTCGGCCACGCCGCCACCGGCACGTTCCATCAGTTGTTCGACGCTGGTACCCGCCGCAATCGCCCGTTCCTCGGCAGCACGCATCTGCGCGGCGGTGAGGATGGGTTGGCCTTCGATCGGAATCATTTGGCGCTAGTAGCGCCCTTCCCCTTGATCGTCGCGGGCAAACGGAAGCGGTCGCCGCCGATCGCGACCTCGATCTGGTTGTTCTCGACGATCGTCACCTTGGCCGCCTCCGCGCCATCTGCGGCGACGACACCGCGCCCGTCCTTGACCACGAGCAGGCGGTGGAATCCGCCATCGGGTTTGTGCACGGTCAACACGAGTCCCTCCGCCGATTGGACGCGGTCGAGCGTGCATTGCCGTGAAAACGCGGCGTTGCCGGCAGGTGCGCAGACGATACGGCCGTCGTCGTCGGCATCCGAGCCAGCCTGGGCGAGCGCGTTGTCGAAGTCGCTGTTGCCGCTGCCGGCGGGCGCTTGTGGCGCGCCGGAGCAGGCGGCGAGAACGAGGCTGGCGGCAACCGCGCTAGATATCCGCGTAAACATGGGTTTCGGCCGCCGCTCCAGGATGGGTCACGGCGCCCTTATAGGCAGGGCCGACATTGCGCGCATAGCGCCACAACGCGCCCGACCCATAATCGGACACCCGCGCCGTCCATGCCTTGCGGCGCTCAGCCAGCACGTCCTCGGCGACATCGAGATCGATCGTTCCCGCCTCCGCGTCGATACGGATCATGTCGCCATCCTCGATCAGCGCGATCGGTCCGCCATCGGCCGCTTCGGGTCCGACATGGCCGATGCAGAAGCCGCGCGTGCCCCCCGAAAACCGCCCGTCGGTAATCAGGGCGACCTTCTCACCCATCCCCTGACCGTAGAGCGCGGCCGTGGTCGACAGCATTTCGCGCATGCCCGGGCCGCCCTTGGGGCCTTCGTAGCGAATGATCAGCACTTCGCCTTCGTTGATCCGGCGTTCCTCGACGGCGGCGAAACAGTCCTCCTCGCAATCGAACACGCGCGCCGGCCCGGCGAATTGCAGGCGGTGCATGCCCGCGACCTTCACGATCGCCCCATCGGGCGCGAGCGTCCCGCGCAAGCCGACGACACCCCCGGTCGGGGTGATCGGCGTCTTGGCGTCAAAGATGACTTTCTGATTGGGATTCCACGTAACTTCGTCGATATTCTCGGCGAGCGTCTTGCCAGTGACGGTCAGGCAATCGCCATGAAGGAATCCCTCCGCGAGCAGGGTCTTCATCAGCATGTAGACGCCGCCCGCCTCGTACATGTCCTTGGCCACGTACTTCCCGCCGGGCTTCAAGTCGGCGCAATAAGGCGTGGTCTTGAAGATCTCGGCGACGTCGAACAGGTCGAAATCGATCCCCGCCTCGTTCGCCATGGCGGGCAGATGCAGTGCGCCATTGGTCGATCCGCCAGTGGCGGCGACGATCCGCGCGGCATTTTCGAACGCTTGGCGCGTGCAGATGTCGCGCGGGCGGATGTTCCTGGCGAGCAATTCCATCACTTGCGCGCCAGCGGCCACCGCGACTTGTTCACGCGACGTGTAAGGAGCCGGAGCCATGTTGCTGTTCGGTAATGACAAACCGATCGCCTCGCCGACGCAGGCCATGGTATTCGCAGTATATTGGCCGCCGCACGCGCCGTGGCCGGGGCACGCCACCTTTTCGAGTTCGTGCACTTCGGAAAGCGGGCAGGCGCCGGCGGCATATTTGCCGACCACCTCGAACACGTCGACGACGGTGACGTCGCGATCGTGGAAACGGCCAGGCAGGATCGACCCGCCATAGACGAAGATCGACGGCACGTTGAGGCGCAGCATCGCCATCATCATGCCCGGCAGCGATTTGTCGCACCCGGCAAAGCCGACCAGCGCGTCGTAGCAATGGCCACGCACGGACAATTCGACCGAATCGGCGATCACCTCACGGCTGACGAGCGAGGATTTCATTCCCTGATGCCCCATCGCGATACCGTCGGTGACGGTGATCGTGTTGAAGCGCCGCGGCATGCCGCCGCCCTGCTCCACCCCGAGGCGGCAGGCATCAGCCTGCTCATCCAACTTGGTGTTGCACGGCGCCGAATCGTTGCCCGCAGAAGCGACGGCGACGAACGGACGTGCGATCTCCTCCTCGGTAAGTCCCATGGCGTAATAGTAGCTGCGATGGGGGGCGCGCTCCGGGCCGACCGAGACGTGGCGGCTGGGAAGTTTCGATTTGTCGAAGATATGGGTCATGGCGCGACCGCCTATGTCGCGGGAAAGGCGATTCGCGCAAGCTTATTGCGTGTGGCGGGGAGCGGCCAATGGGCCGCTCCCACGACCGATGACGTCCGGTCCTTCGACGCCACCTGAGCGTCGCTCAGGAGAGGCCGACCGGAGACCATGCGCGGGCGCGGCGTGGAGACGGACCTGCGTGCCGTTCGCCCAGCAAGTCGGGGGCCAGTCGAGGATTCCGGCGGCGGACGATGGTTAAGCCCCGCGCGGCGGTCCCGCGCTGGCACGCGAAAGTGTCACGCCAGTGTCGATTCGAGACACCACCAGTCGGGTTGCGCCGCGGCGACGGCCTGGCGCGCGGCGCCTCTCAGCGCCTGGCTGTCGAACAAAGCGAAGCAGGTTGCGCCGGAGCCGGACATGCGCGCCAGGGTCACACCGGGCTGAGCCGCAAGGAGGTCGATCACGTCTCCGATCACGGGAGCGATCGAACGAGCCGGAGCTTCCAGATCGTTGCGGCCTTCAATGGCGATACCAAGCCAATCCTTCACGCCGGGCTCGTCCCGGCATCCACCGCGCCGCGCTTCTTCTAGTTTTGGAGTCTGCGGCACCGTGGACCCCGGCGCGGGCCTGTCCTGAGCGCCGCCGCAGGCAGCGTCGAAGGGGCCGGGGTGACGAGGGAAGAGCGGACCGCGATCGACCCCATCCCAACCGCGGAAGACGGCACCAGTCGACACCGCAACTCCGGGATTGACCAGCAAGACAGGAATGCCGCTCAGTCCCGGCGCAGGTTCCAGCCGCTCGCCACGACCGCCTCCGATCGCGCTTTGCCCGAACAGACATGCCGGCACGTCCGAGCCCAAAGCAAGGGCGACGTCAGCCAGGGTTGAAGTATCCACCCCCTTCAGCCTCGCCAGCGCCCGCAACGTCGCCGCGGCATCCGCCGAGCCGCCGCCGATCCCCGATGCGACCGGCAAATGCTTGTCGAGCGTGATCGCCAGCGGCGGCAATGGCCCATGCACGGCCGCAAAGGCGTCGCGCGCCGCCAGGACCAGATTGCCGCCCTCCCCCGCCAGCGCCGCCGCGAACGGACCGCTCAACGCGAAGCTGTCGCGATCGCTTTCGGCGATCGTCACGCTGTCGCCGTCGCGCAGGAACGCGAACAACGTCTCGATCTCATGATAGCCGTCGGCCCGTCGCGCCCGCACGTGGAGTGCGAGATTGATCTTGGCGGGCGCCGTTTCGGTAATCGTCACGATCGCGGCGCAGCCGGGCCGTCGAGGATCTTGGCATCGAGCCTCGCGGCATCGTCCGGCTTCGCGACCACGCGCGCGGCTTTCCACGCATATCGTGCCTCATAATGCCGTCCGACGGCCCAATAGACGTCGCCGAGATGGTCGGCGATTTCCGCTTCCGCCGGCGCCGCGATGCTTGCCGCTTCGAGCAGCGGCAAGGCCCGGGCGGCGTCCCCACGCCGGAAATAGGCCCAGCCAAGCGAATCGGCGATCGCCGGCTGGCCGGGGGCAAGGCTGTTCGCTTTTTCCAGCATCGTCACCGCGCGGGAAAGGTCGCCACCATGTTCGATCAGCGAATAACCGTAATAATTGAGCGCCACGGCCTGGTCGGGGCCGAGCGCGACGGCGCGGTCGAGCGCCGCCTGCGCCTGCGGCCAGCGGCCGGCCTTGTCATAGGCGGAACCGATCTGGAGCCAGATCGCCCAGCCGGCATCGGCGCCCAGCCGATCGCGCGACTGTTCATAAGCCGCCGCCGCGTCCAGCGGGCGCTTGGCCGCCAGCAGCAGGTTGCCGTAATGCTCGGCGCTTTCCGCGTCCCCATCGGGCGCCTCGGCCATCGCCCGGGCAGCGGCCACCGCGGCGGGCAGATCGCCCTTGGCACGCAGGATCTCGATCCGGATCGATTGGGCAAGCGTATGATAGGCGGTATCGGGCGCGATCTCACCAAGCACCGTGAGCGCGCGGTCATGTGCACCTTCGCGCTCGAGCGCCGCGGCGAGCAGCAGCCGCGCGCGCCCATCCAACGGGTCGAGGATCAGTGCCGATCGTGCAAGCGTGATCGCGATCGGCGTGGTGCCCGGATCGGTCAGGTCGGCGGCGATGCGCGTGTAGAGTCGCGCGACGCCGATCGCCGGCGTCGCCTTCACCGGACGGATATGGGCTCGAACGCGCGCGACTTCGGGATCGGGGCCGCCGAGCAAATCGCGTGCGATCGTCTCCTCGTCTTGCCCAGCCAGCAGTTCAGCCGCCGAATAGCGCAGGTCGAGCCCGCCATCGCTGCCGCGCAACTCGCCGGTCAGCGCTTTCGCCGCGGCGGGAATGTCGTCGCGGGCGATCAGGATCAGCGCACGTTGTTCGAGCATGATGTGGCGGATCGCCCCCGTCCGCTCGGTCGCGGCAAGACCCGGCGCCGGGTCCTCGCCACGCGCGAATTGTTGCCACGCCCGGACCACCGGGACGAAGAAGTCGAACGGCGTATTGTCCAGTCCCGCAATCGCCTTGTCGATCGCCGCGGCATCGCCCGATTTCACCGCGTCAGCAAGCAACAGCAGCCGGGCATCGGGCGGCGCGCCGGTTCCCAAGGCGGCGACCGCACGCCGCGCGAGCGCGAGATCGCCCGCCGCCATCGCCTGGCGAAAAGCGCGGCCAGCGACCACGGGATCGCCAGGCGCATCGGCGAGTGCAATGCCGTATTGCCGCGCGGCGTCCGCGACATTGCCGTTGGCTGCGGCGACCCGGCCGCGGCCGAACGCGCCGTAATCGTCCGCCGATGCCTTGGCCGGCGTCAGCATGCCGGCCAGCGCCGCCAACGCGACGAATTGGGCCTTACATGTTGGGATAGTTCGGCCCTCCGCCGCCTTCGGGCACGACCCAGACGATATTCTGAGTCGGGTCCTTGATGTCGCAGGTCTTGCAGTGGACGCAGTTCTGTGCGTTGATCACGAACTTGGGATTACCCTCTTCCTGTCCGACGATCTCGTACACGCCGGCCGGGCAGTAACGTTGTGCCGGCTCGTCATACATCGGCAAATCGTACTCGACCGGAATATCGGGGTCCTTGAGCGTCAGGTGGACCGGCTGATCCTCCTCGTGATTGGTGTTCGACAAGAAAACCGACGAGAGACGGTCGAAGGTCAACACGCCGTCGGGCTTGGGATAGTCGATCGGCTTGACCAGGTCCTTGCGCCAAAGAGTCGTGTGATCGGCATGGTGCTTCATCGTGTAGGGCATGCGGATGCCCCAGCTTTCCAGCCACATATTGACGCCCGCCAGGATCGTGCCGAGAAATTCTCCATATTTCTCGACGAGCGGCAGCACGTTGCGGACGACCGAGAGTTCCTTCTTCACCCAGCTCGCATCATAGGCCTCGGGATAGGCGGTCAGTTCGTCGCCCTCGCGCCCGGCCTGGACCGCGTCGAAGGCCGCCTCTGCCGCCATCATCCCCGACTTCATCGCCGTGTGCGTGCCCTTGATCCGCGGGACGTTGAGGAAGCCGGCGCAATCACCGATCAGCGCGGCGCCCGGCATCACGAGCCTGGGCACCGACTGGTATCCGCCATCGCTGATGGCGCGAGCGCCGTACGACACGCGCTTTGCGCCCTTCAGGATCTCGGCAATGGCCGGATGCGTCTTCCAGCGCTGCAATTCCTGGAATGGCGAGAGATAGGGGTTCGAGTAATTGAGCCAGGTCACGAAACCCAAGGCGACCTGTCCGTTCGCCTGGTGGTAGAGGAACCCGCCGCCGTCCGATCCGGTCTCGCTCAACGGCCAGCCCTGCGAATGGATGACGCGGCCCGGTACGTGGTTCTCGGGGTCGATGTCCCATAATTCCTTGATGCCGATGCCATAGACCTGGGGCTCGCAATCGGCACGCAGATCGAAACGATCGACCAACTGGCGGGTCAGATGCCCGCGCGCGCCTTCGGAAAAGAAGGTGTATTTGGCGTGGAGTTCGAGCCCTGGCTGATAATCGGGCTTGTGCGTGCCGTCGCGCGCCACGCCCATGTCGCCGGTCGCGACCCCCTTCACCTTGCCGTCGTCGGTGTAGAGAATTTCCGCTGCCGCGAAGCCGGGGAATATCTCGACGCCGAGTTCTTCCGCCTGCCCCGCCAGCCAGCGGCACAGATTGCCCAGGCTACCCGTATAGGTGCCCTTGTTGTGCATGAAGCCAGGGGAGATGAACTCGGGAAGCCGGAACCGGCGCTTCTTCGTCAGCACCCAATGCTGGTTATCGGTGACCGGGGTCTCGGCCATCGGGCAGCCCTTGTCGCGCCAATCGGGAATCAGTTCGTCGAGGCTGCGCGGATCGACCACGGCACCCGACAGGATGTGCGCGCCGACTTCGGACCCTTTTTCGAGCACGCAGACCGAGACGTCCGCGCCCTTTTCGGCGGCAACCTGCTTCAGACGGATCGCCGCCGACAGGCCCGCCGGGCCAGCGCCGACGATCACCACGTCGTACGGCATCGACTCGCGTTCGCTCATCCCTTTTCCTCCCGTTGGGACTCTTTTGTGACCGGTCGTCGTGCGACGACAACGGTTTGTCCTTCAATGCGGTGCCCCCGAATTGACCCCGCGGTCAAGCTGGGACTCTATGGCGGCCAGCTATGGGGGCTGACCAGAATCTCGATTGGCGGGCGAGCATCGCCAGTGCGCTCGAATGGTGGCGCGACGCCGGTGTCGATTGCGAGATCGACGACTCGCCGCGCGACTGGCTGGCGCGTGCCGCTACGGCACCCGCGCTCGACCGGTTGCCGACGCAGGTGCAGGAAGTCGCACCGGAGCCGGCGAAACTGCCCGATACGATCGAACAATTCTCCGCCTGGCGCCTGTCCGACGACGCCCCGGAAGCCACCTGGCCCGGCCGCGCGATGGGAACTCAGGGCGACGTGGCGAGCGGCGTGATGATCGTGGTCGACATGCCCGACCGCGAGGACGATTCGGCCGGCGCACTATTGTCGGGCCACGCCGGAGCGCTGTTCGACCGCATGCTCGCCGCGATCGGCCGCGACCGCCAATCGGTCTATTTGACGGCGTTAGCGGTCAAGCGCCCGGTTGCAGGCCGCGTGACCGACGAGGCAGGCCGCAAGCTCGAGGTGCTGATCCGTCATCACCTGTCGCTGGCACGCCCGAAACGGGTGCTCGCGCTGGGCAATGCGGCGAGCCGTGCGATCACGGGGATGGATGTCGCGCATGCCCGTGGAAGTTTACGCCCGGTTAACCACGGTGGCGGGACAAGCGAGGTAGCGGCGAGCTTTCATCCTCGCTTCTTGCTGGAGAAGCCCGCCGCCAAGGCCGATGCCTGGAAAGACCTCAGATTGCTGATGGGGGGAGTTGAGTGAAAGTTTCGCGTTTTCTGGTAGCCACCGCCTTAGCGCTCGCCCCCGCGCTCCCGGCCTTCGCCGCTGGCAGTCCGCCCGCTTCCGCGGTCATGACCCGCGGCATTCCCGCCCAACTCGATGCCGACCAGCGCACCGGGTACGCGGCAGTATTCAAGGCAATCCATGAAAAGCGCTGGGCCGACGCCCAAATGCAACTGACCGCGATGAAGCCGGGCCCGCTCCATTCGATCGCGCTGGCCGAGCTCTATGTCGCCAAGGGGTCGCCCAAGGTTGACAGCGATCCCCTGCTCGCCGTTCTCACCGCTGCCCCCGAATTGCCTGAGGCGCCGACGATCGCCCGTATTCTCGCGTCGCGCGGCGTCGCTACGCCGGTCCTGCCGGTGCAGCAGCGGCTGATCTGGAACAACGGCGCGTCCACCCGCGGCCGGGCCAAGGCGACCAAATACGATCTTGCCTCGGCCGAACTCGCGCTCAAGATGCAGCCGTTGATCAAGAATGACGACGGCCCCGCCGCACAAGCGCTGCTCGAAGCCACACCCGATCTCACCCCTGACGCCCAGATCGAATGGCAGCAGCGCGTCGCCTGGATCTACTATCTCCAGGGCAACGACACCAATGCGCGGATGATGGCGGCCAAGGCGCGCCTCGGCTCGACCGACTGGGCGGTCCAGGGCGAATGGGTCGGTGGGCTCGCCGCCTGGCGCCAGGGCGATTGCGGCGACGCGGCGCGCGCCTTCGTCAATGTCGCCGCACGCGCGAGCGATATCGAGCTTCGCGCCGCGGGCCTCTATTGGGCGGCGCGCGCGGACATGAAATGCGGGCGTCCGCAACTGGTCGAGGGGCTGCTCAAGAACGCCGCTCAGCTCGACGAGACCTTTTACGGCATGCTGGCCCGGCAGCAGCTCGGCATCAAGGAGAAGGCCGCCGTTCCCGACGAGTTGATGCTCGCCGACTGGGACAAGTTGCAGAATCGGCCCAATGTCCGCGTCGCTGCCGCGCTGGTCGAGATCGGCGAGACCGATCTGGCCGACGACGTGCTCAAGCAGCAGGCCAAGATCGGCCCCAAAACCGAATATGCGTCGCTGGTCCGCCTGACCGAAACGCTCAATCTGCCCGAAACGGTGATGTGGCTGGGCAACAACTGCCCCGAAGGCACCAAGGCACCGACCATCGCGCGCTTCCCCGCGCCGAAATGGGCACCGTCGGGCGGCTGGACGGTCGACAAGGCCCTGGTTTACGCGCACGCGCTCCAGGAATCGCGCTTCCGCAAGGACGTGATCAGCCCCGCCGGCGCCTATGGCCTGATGCAGATCATGCCCGCCGCGGCGGTCGATTATGCGCGTGAGCGTGGGATAACCGTCGATCGCGGGGCGCTGTCGCTGCCATCGGTCAACATGGCGGTCGGCCAGCGCACGCTCGAACGGCTGAGCACGCAGGGTTTCACCGGCGGCTATCTGCCCAAGGTGATCGCAGCCTATAATGCCGGGCCAGTGCCGGTCACCGAATGGAACACCATCGTCAAGGACGACGGCGATCCGCTGCTCTACATCGAGTCGATCCCCTATTGGGAAACGCGCGGCTACGTCACGACGGTGCTGCGCAATTACTGGGTGTACGAAAGCAAGGAGGGCCGGGCCGACTCCCCTAGCCGCGCCGCGCTGGCGCAGGACATGTGGCCCAAATTCCCCGGCCTTCCTGGCCCGGCTGCCGTCCGCCTGATGCCATCGGGCAAGTGATCTCCGGCCCCACGAACCGAAATACTCGCTGCCAATACTGACTCCAGACGCCATCGCCGGTAGGGGCCGGTGACCGGCTGAACGGAGGAATGAATGGCGATCGACGAAACGCGCGAGTTCGTGCCGGTCCGGATCGCCGTCTTGACGGTTTCCGACACGCGCGGTGCCTCCGAAGACAAATCGGGCGATACCCTGGTCGATCGCCTTACCGCCGCGGGACATTTGCTCGCCGCGCGCACGATCGAACGTGACGACCTGAACGCGATCGTCGAGCGCCTCGCGACCTGGATCGAGGATCCCGCCATCGACGTCGTCATCACCACCGGCGGGACCGGCGTGACCGGGCGCGACGTCACGCCGGAAGCGGTCGAGGCCGTCGCCGAAAAGATGATCCCGGGGTTCGGCGAGCTATTCCGCTGGCTGTCCTATCGGACGATCGGTACCTCGACGATTCAGTCGCGCGCCTGCGCCTGCGTCGCCGGCTGTACCTATATCTTCGCGCTGCCGGGGTCGACTGGCGCCGTGAAGGATGGCTGGGACCAGATCCTCAGGGACCAACTGGACAGCCGGTTCCGCCCCTGCAATTTCGTCGAGCTGATGCCCCGCCTGACCGAGCGTTGAGCGGGGTCGGCCCGCAGTCAGACCCTAGCTCTTGTTGCAACGGAACAACGTCATCACGTTGTCGGCAAGTATCGACAGCCCCTGACGCTGCAGATCGGTCAGCCCCTCGCGCGGCGTCCGGTCGATCACACACAGCGCGCCGAGCGGGACGCCCTCGCTACTGACCAGCGGCGCGCCGGCATAGAATCGGATGCCGGGATCGCCGGTCACCAGCGCGTTGGCGGCGAATCGTTCGTCCCTGGTCGCGTCGGGCACGATCATGATCTCGGTTCCCAGCATCGCGTGCTGGCAGAACGACACTTCGCGCGGCGTTTCGTCGACGTCGAGCCCGGTCTTGCCGGGAAAGAACTGGCGTTCGCGTTCGACCAGACTGACGAGCGCGATCGGCGCGTCGAACAGCCTGGCGGCGAAATCGGTGATGCGGTCGAGCTGTCCGCTTTGACGCAGACGGATCAGGTCGAGTTCCTGGATCGCCTGTTCCCGGACAGCCTCGTTGATGCGCCAGCCGCTGGGCGCATTGCGATCGGTCGGCATGTGCGCTGCCCGGCCCTAGAATGGCACGTCGTCGTCGAGATCGTCGGCGAAACCGCCGCGACCGCCACCGCCGAACCCGCCGCCACCCGACGCGCCCGCGAATTCGTCGCGACCGCCGCCGGAA
Source organism: uncultured Stakelama sp. (assembly GCA_964521615.1). Taxonomy (GTDB): domain Bacteria; phylum Pseudomonadota; class Alphaproteobacteria; order Sphingomonadales; family Sphingomonadaceae; genus Sphingomonas. The sequence goes on from CAZFTL010000002.1 coordinate 306,024, forward strand.
GGTGCCCAATCGTCGCGGCCGCTGGAAAAACCGCCGCCACCGCTGCCGCCGCGATCACCGCCGCCGCCGCCCGGTGCGCCGTCGAGCATCGTCAGGACCGAGTTGAACCCTTGCAGCACGATCTCGGTCGAATAGCGATCCTGGCCGTTCTGATCCTGCCATTTGCGGGTCTGGAGCGCGCCTTCGATATAGACTTTGGATCCCTTGCGCAGATAGCGCTCGGCAACATTGGCCAGGCCCTCGTTGAAGACCTTCACGGTGTGCCATTCGGTGCGCTCCTTGCGCTCGCCCGACTGGCGGTCCTTCCATTGTTCCGACGTCGCAATACGCAGCTCCACGACCTTGCCGCCGTTCTGGAAGCTGCGACTCTCCGGGTCGCGCCCGAGATTGCCGACGAGAATGACCTTGTTGACGCTGCCCGCCATGAATTCCTCTACAAACCGAAAGCTGTTGCTATCCAGTATGTAGCCCCAGCGGCGATATATGCCAGCACGAACAGATACCCGACCATGAAAGCGGGCCATTTCCAGCCATTGGTCTCCCGCCGCGTCACCGCGATGGTCGAGATGCATTGCGGCGCGAAGACGAACCACATCAGGAAAGCGAGCGCGGTCGCCAGACTCCAATGACCGCGGAGCTGTTCCTTGATCGCCTTGTCGCCCTGGTCGCTGTCGGGATTGTCGACCGCGTAGGTCGTGCCGAGCGCGGCGACCGCCACCTCGCGCGCTGCCATCGCCGGGATCAGTGCGAGAACGATGTCGCGATTGAAGCCGATCGGACGGAATATCGGCTCGATCCCGTTGGCGACGCGCCCGGCGACCGAATAATTGACCTGGCTGGTGGCATTGTCCTTCGGCACCTGCGGAAAGGCGAGCAATGCCCAGAGAATGATCGTCGTGGTCGCGATGATGGTACCGGCACGTTTCAGGAAGATTTCGCAGCGCGTCCACAAGCCGATCGCGATGTCGCGCCAATTGGGCATCTGGTAACGCGGCATTTCCATCATGAAGCCCGACGAGGCTCCCTTCGTGACGGTGCGGCGCAGGAACAGGGCCGCGAAGAAGGCGCCGACGATTCCCATCACGTAAAGGCCGAACAATACCAGCCCCTGCAATCCCACGATTCCGCCGATCCGCGTGTCCGGAATCAGGGCGCCGATCACGACGGCATAGACCGGCAGCCGCGCCGAACAGGTCATCAACGGGGCGATCAGGATGGTCGTCAGGCGATCCTTCTCGTCGTCGATCGTCCGCGTCGACATGATCCCCGGTACCGCGCAGGCGAAGCTGGACAGCAGCGGGATGAACGCACGGCCCGATAGTCCCACCGACGCCATGATCCGGTCCATCAGGAACGCCGCGCGGACCATATAGCCCGACGCTTCGAGCAACAGGATGAAGAAGAACAGGATCAGGATCTGGGGCAGGAACACCACGACCGCGCCGACTCCGGCGATCGCCCCGTCGGTGATCATCGAGCGCAGGATCGAATCGGGCATCGCCGCGGTCACTTGCGCCTCGACCCATTTGAAACCGGCGTCGATCGCGTCGGCCGGGGCGGCTCCGGCGAAGAACACCGCCTGGAACATCACGAACAGGATCGCGAACAGCAGCATCAGCCCCCAGACGGGGTGGAGGGCGACCGAATCGAAGGCGTGTGTCCAGCGCCTGACCGGCGTCTCCGACACGGTCGCCGCGACCGCGATCTGGCGCGCACGGCGCTGCAGCGTGGCGATGTCGGCATGGAGCACGGGATCGCTCCTGCGCAGCGCCATGGCACCGGGCGTCACCAGATCGGCGAGGACATCCTTCAACGCGTCGATACCACGCTTGCGCACCGCGACGGTCGGGACGACGGGAACGCCGAGCTCGCGCGACAAGGCGGCGGGATCGAGCTTCAGCCCGTCGCGCTCGGCGAGGTCGAACATGTTGAGCGCGACGACGACCGGCAGGCCCAGCGCGATCAGTTGCAGCGTGAAGCGGAGGTGGTTGTCGAGATTGGCGGCATCGACGACGATGACGATCGCATCGGGCAAGCGCTCGCCCGCCTGAGCACCGGTCACCACATCGCGCGTGACGCGCTCATCGGGACTGGAAGGTTCGAGGCTGTAAGTACCGGGCAGATCGAGCAGTTCCACCGGGCGCCCATCGGGCAGCGCCAGCCGCCCGGCATGGCGTTCGACGGTCACCCCGGGATAATTGCCGACCTTCTGCCGCGCGCCGGTCAGCGCGTTGAACAGCGCGCTCTTGCCGGCATTGGGATTGCCGACCAGCGCCACCAGGGGGGCCGGGTTCATCGCGCTCTAGCTGGGCAGCGGATCGACATGGATCGCGCCGGCGACGCGGCGGCGCAGCGCCACCGTCATCCGCCCGATCCGGCAAGCGATCGGCCCGCCGCCGATCCGGGCCCGGTGCAGGACCTCCACCCCGACTCCCTCATCGAAGCCGAGTTCGCGCAGGCGCCGGCTTTCGGGTGCCGATAGCCGATTCCACGCGATATCGGCCACGGTCGCGCGCTGACGTTGCGGGAGATCTTCCAAGCTGATCGGAGTCGTCGCCATGACTCCTCAGGTAGAGACATTGCGACTGATTATCAATAACGCTTTTTACGTATTGTCAGACGGCCGGATAGCGCAGCCGGCCGATGAACCGCGACAGGCTGGGGCGGTGTTCGGTCCGGGCGAGGAATTGCGCCTTCGCTTTCTCGAACCGCATGATCCCGTCGATCCGCCGGCCAAGAAAGGCACGCGTGTCCCCCTGCCCCTCGCTCTCGTCGTCGAGGAACACGGTGACCGTCGCGGCATAGATGCCCGCCAGCATCGCTCGCTTGGTGTAATGGTTGTAGTCGGTCGCGGTATCGCCGGCCGCGCGCCACATCAGGTCGGCGGCACGCCAGCCGAGCCGGGCGCCATGCGCGACGTTGGCGGGCAGCGCCAGGATCGCGAGCGCGCGACGCAGCGTCTCGCGGTGCGGTGCCAAGAGATCGAGCCGCGCGCCGATCAACGCCGCGATCCTCTCCCGCACCTTCATCGTGGCGAGGGCGTCGGCCGGAAGCCGCTCGGTCATTGCGCGATCCACGCTCGCGAACCAGGCGTCGATCATCGCCCCCGCATCGGGCAACGCCAGCAGCGCGATGTCTCGATCGACGCCGAGCTGGTCCGCCGCAATATCGCGCGCCGCCCCCTTCCATCCATCGAAAGCGGCGTTGTCGGCGACGAGCGGGGCCAGCGCCTCGCGAATTTCGTCGAGCGTGGGATCGGCGGAAAGCTCCATGGTGCCCCTATGCCTCCGCAGTGCCTTCGGGGGCAAGTTCCGCCGGATCCTTGCGCTCGCCGCGTACCAGCACCAAGGCCACCGCCACCGCGACCGCTCCGATCATGTCCATGCCGTCGAGCCGTTCGCCGTACCAAGTCCAACCGATCGTCGCAGCCAGCACAGGCTGGGTAAGCAAGGCGATTCCGATCACCATCGGCGACAATTGCCCGAGCGCGAAGATCATCAGACCCTGGCCGACGATCTGGCTCGACAAGGCCATCAACAGCAACGGCGTCCAATTGTGCGGCATCACCTGTTCGCCGAGCACATTGGCGAAGATCAGCAACGGCAACATGCTCGCCACGGTCGACATGGCGAGCGCAGGAATCGGCGCCATGGTGTCGCGCGCCTTCGCCATGGTGGCGAAATAGACGGTGTAGAGGATGCCGGCCAACAGGCAGAGAAGGTCGCCGATGAGATGCTGTGGGGCGATCTGCATCGAGCGCCCCAACAGCAGTCCGGCACCGACCAGCGCGAGCAACAGCGCGAAGCCTTGTGTCCGGGACGGCCAGGCCCGGGCGATCAGGAAGCCATAGACCGGATAGAACAGGGTCGCGGAATTGCCGAACAACGTGGCGTTGGCGAGCTGCGTCTTGAGGATGCCGACATGCCAGCTCGCAAGGTCGCCGGCGAAACAGAGCCCGCCAACTCCCAACGCCCACCACGCGCCGCGGTCGATTCCACCCGGTCGCCAACCGGTACCGAACGCCACCGCGACCAGGATCGGCGCCGCGAGCGCGATTCGCCAGAAGCCGGCGGCGACCGGTCCGACATCGCTCATCCGTACGAAGACCGGGCCGAATGCCAGCAGGAGGTTGGCCAGGATCAAGGCCGCGAATGCAAGCGGATGCGACGCGACGCTCTTGTTGCTTGTGCCGCTGGAAGCTTTTCTTGTTGCGCTTTGCCGGTGCATGCGGCCCCATAACACCTATCTGCGGCGCGTCTCGCAAAGAAGTCCTATCGGGAGGTCCAATGCCAAGCTTGTTCGATCCGATCCAACTCGGCGATATCGCCGCTGCCAATCGTATCCTGATGTCTCCGCTGACGCGCGGCCGCTCGACCGCCGAACACGTGCCGACCGCGATCATGATCGATTATTACCGCCAGCGCGCGGGCGCTGGGGTAATCATCACCGAAGGGACCGGCGTCAGCCGGCTGGGTATGGGCTGGCCGCACGCGCCGGGCCTCTGGACCGACGCGCAGGTCGAGGCGTGGAAGCCGGTCACTGCTGCTGTCCATGAGGCCGGCGGCAAGATCGTCGCGCAGATCTGGCATATGGGCCGGCTTGCGCGGCCCGACGTCACGGGTCTGCAGCCATTGTCTTCTTCGGTCACGCGCGCGCCGTATCACAAGCCGGAAAACCCCTATGCCGAGGCGCGCGCGGCGACGCTCGACGACATCAAGCAGGCGCAGGACGAATATGCGACCGCCGCGCGCAATGCCATCGCCGCCGGATTCGATGGTGTCCAGTTGCACGGCGCCAATGGCTATCTGATCGACCAGTTCCTGCGGGACAACACCAACCTGCGCGACGACGATTATGGCGGCAGCCCGGAAAACCGCATTCGCTTCATGAAGGAAGCGGTCGAGGCAGTCATTGCCGAGGTCGGCGCTGGTCGCACCGCGATTCGCCTGTCGCCGAACGGCGAGACCCAGGGAGCCGATGACAGCAACCCGGAAGCGGTGTTCGTACCCGCGGCCAAGGTCCTCAACGACCTCGGCATCGCGTTCCTCGAGCTGCGCGAGCTTTCGCCGTCGGGCACGTTCGGGGCGTCGGACGTGCCGAAACTGAGCCCCAAGATCCGCGAGGTGTTCGCGCGGCCGCTCATCCTCAACCAGGATTATACGTTGGAGGCGGCCGAAGCGGACGTCGCTTCCGGCCTGGCCGACGGCATTTCGTTCGGGCGCAAGTTCATCGCCAACCCCGATCTGGTCGAACGCTTCCGGCGTGGCGCCCCGCTCACACCCGACGACTTCAAGACCTGGTACACGCCCGGTCCGGAGGGATATATCGACTATCCGGCGCTCGAAGAGCAGGCCGCCGAATAATCCTCCCCGCCGCCATCCTCGCGGTGTCGACCGAGGGTGGCGGCCGAAGGCATCACGCCGGATCGGGCGACTCGCCTGGCTGGCAATGGTCAGTCGGCAGCGGGCTGCATCGCGGCGAGTTCGTTGCCGTTGGGGTCGCGAAAGTGGAACCGGCGGCCGCCCGGAAAGGCGAAGATCGGCTGGGTGATGGTGCCGCCCGCTTCCCTGACCGCAGCCTCCGTCCCTTCGAGATCGTCGACCTGGATCACCGCCAGCGGCGCGGCGGTCCAGTCGGCGCGGTCACCCTGAAGGCCGAGATCGGTGCCGCCGCTCATCGTCGCGGCATAGGTCGGGCCGAAATCGGTGAAGTCCCAGCCGAACGCCGCCGAGAAGAACGCCTTGCTGCTCAACACGTCCTGGACGGGCAGTTCGACATAATTGATCCTGGCCATCTGATCCTCCATCGTTCTTGATATGTTCTACATCGCAGCATATCATTGGGCAATGGCAAAAGCCCGTCCGGTCCGCGGGGCCACCGTCAATTCCGAGAGCACTCGCTTCAGCCTGCCCGAACGATTGGCCGATGGCGACTGGCTCGACGCGCTGGAAGATGTCGACGGGCCCCCTCCCCCGTTGCGGACAAGCGTGACGGTCGAAAGTCCGCGCACGATCATCACCCGCAATCGGTCGCCCGACATCGGCTTCGACCGGTCGATCAACCCGTATCGCGGGTGCGAACATGGCTGCATCTACTGCTTTGCGCGACCGACGCATGCCTATCACGACCTGTCGCCCGGGCTCGATTTCGAATCGAAGCTGTTCGCCAAGCCTGCCGCACCCGATTTGCTCCGCGCCGAGTTGATGAAGCCTGGCTATAGCTGCCGGCCGATCGCATTCGGTACCAATACCGACCCCTATCAGCCGATCGAGGCCAAGTGGAAGATCACGCGCGCCTGCATCGCGGTGCTGGCCGAGACCGATCATCCGCTGACCATCACCACCAAGTCCGACCGCGTCGTCCGCGACATCGACCTGCTCGCGCCGATGGCGGCAAAAGGCCTTGCCGCTGTCGCGGTGTCGGTGACGTCGCTGGACAGCAAGATCGCGCGTACCGTCGAACCTCGCGCGCCGCATCCCGAACGCCGGCTGACCGCTGTCCGGCGGCTCGCCGATGCCGGTATCCCGACCGTGGTGTCGATCGCGCCCGTCATCCCGGCGATCACCGATCACGAGATCGAGCATATCGTCGAGCGGGCGGCGGAGAGCGGCGCCCGGACGATCACCTATCTGCCGGTGCGGCTGCCGCACGAGGTCGCGCCGCTGTTCCGCGCCTGGCTCGACACGCATTTCCCCGATCGCGCGGGCAAGGTCATGTCGATCATCAACTCGATACGGGAGGGGCGCGACAACGATCCCAATTTCTTCACCCGGATGCGCGGCTCCGGCCCCTGGGCCGATCTGATCCGCACGCGCTTCCAGGTCGCGCTGAAGAAGAACAACGGGCTCAACCGCGAGTGGTTGGCGGTGCGGACGGACTTGTTCCACCCACCGCGCGGAGCCCAGGGGGAATTGTTCTAGGGCGATCGGGTTTCGGCCGCTGCGGTTGGATTTGAATGCGGAGTGTTCCTGCGAAAGCAGGAACCCAGGGTAATTCGGTAGCTCACGGCACTGTGCTCCTGCTTTCGCAGGAACACCTATCGGGTCCATCCGCACTGCCGCAGGGCCAAGCGATTGGCGGCCGGAGGCGGTCGCCTCCCGATCCGGCGAGCCCTGCCGAAGGTGAAATCCGTCAGCCGCTCAGGACTTGACGAGATGCGTGATCCGGCGCGCTACCAACCAGCTTATCGGCATGGCCAGGACGAATCCGGCCAATCCCGCGATCGCGATCAGCCGGCCGGTGCCATAGCCCGCGCTCAGCGCGGCGGTCACGAATATGCCCATGATCGTCGTGCCGATCATGAAGTGGAGGCCAATCGTCAGCAGTTTCTGCATTTCCGATCCCCAATAGACCGGCCCGATCTTGCCGGAATGGCGCGCCGGTTGATTTGATCGGGCGCAAAGGAAACGGCGATTCCACCGGCGAGCGAACCGAAGGGATTGTTTGAACGATCAGCGTTCAATCGCGTCGATCGGGCCGTCGATGAAGCGCCCTTCCCACCCTGCTGCGCTTATCATGCGGCCGTCGCGGAACGAGAACTTGATCGTCGACGTCGTCCCGGTTTTGTCATCGATGAATTCGACATCCGTTTTCCATTCATCGCACGGCTTGGCCAACGGCGGTGGCGCGCCGGTCCATCCGCTATATCGAAAGCGATCCGCCCGCAGCACCAGCGCCATGGCGCGAAGTCCCGTGACCCCATTCCCGAACGGACGCCCAACATCGCTGACGCCAAGGCTGAAATCGGCCGACGGCACGACGATGGCAGCAAGCCGCGAATCACTTTCCCACCCCCCCTGTCGGACGCGGTCAATCGCCTCGACCGCTCGGCGAGACAGCATAGTATAGATTTCGGCCATGTTCGCGGTCGCCGGCAGATCGCATTTCACAGCGTCGTCCGGCGGATAAGCGACAACGCCGCCCAACAACATTGCCGCGGCGAAAGCGTTCACTTCCGCCGGCTCTTCATCAACGGCTGGATCTTGGTCCCGAAATCCTCGACGCCCTGGACGAAGTCGTCGAAGGTCAGCAGCACGCCGCCGGTATTCGGCACTTCGGCCATCTCGTCGAGCATGCGGGCGATCGAGGCGTGACTGCCGACCAACGTTCCCATGTTGATGTTAACCGCCCCTTCGGGCGCGGCGAGCTGGCGGACATTGGTCGTGGCGTTGTGCTTGTCGGCCGCGCCCTGGTCCATCAGCCAGCGGATCGCGTCGACGTCGACGCCGTCATTGTACGATTTCCACTTGGCCATCGCTTCCTCGTCGGTATCGGCGGCGATGATCATGACCAGCACGAACACCGACACGTCGCGCCCGGTCTTGGCGGTGGCGGCGGCGAGACGGTCGTTGTTGGAGGCGAAAGCGGTCGGCGTGTTGACGCCCTTACCCAGGCAGAAGGCATAGTCCGCCCATTGCGCCGAGAAGGCGAGCCCCTCGTCCGACGAGCCTGCACAGATGATCTTCATATCGCCCTGCGGCGTCGGCCGGACGAGGCAGTCGTCCATCTGGTAATACTCGCCCTTGAAGTCGCTCCGGCCGGTCTCCCACAGCTCGCGCAGGATACGAGCATATTCGTCTAGCATCTTGTATCGGTTACGGAAATGCTCGTCGCCGGGCCACAATCCCATCTGGCTGTATTCGGGACGCTGCCAGCCGGTGATGAGGTTGAGTCCGAACCGCCCGTGGCTGATCGAATCGATCGTGTTGCACATCCTGGCGGCGAAGGCCGGCGGGATGACGAGAGTCGGGCAGGTCGCGTAGATCTTGATCTTCTCGGTGACCGCGGCGAGCCCAGCCATCAGCGTGAAGCTTTCCAGCCCATATTCCCAGAATTCGGTCTTGCCGCCGAACCCGCGCAGCTTGATCATCGACAGCAGGAAGTCGAGCCCGTGCTTCTCGGCCGATTGGGCGATCGTCTTGTTGAGATCGAACGACGGCATGTATTGCGGCGCGTTCTCGCTGATCAGCCAGCCATTGTTGTTGATGGGAACGAAGACGCCGACCTGCATGGTTTTCACTCCTATTGGGGCATCACGCCCGTCATCCAGTCCACAACGAAACCGTTGAAATTATCGGGGTCGGTCACGTTGATCGCGTGAGCGCCATAGCTCGGGCGCCCAAAGCCCGATTTGGCGATGCCGGCGGCGAGCGCTTCGCCGGCGCGCGGCGGCACCAGCATGTCGTCCTGGCTGGCGATCACCAGCGTCCGCGCGGTGATCTCGCCCAGGCGGCCGGCGATATCGAAGGCGGCAAGCGCCTTGATCCGCTTTTCCATCGTGTCCGCGCCGGGAAAGCTCTCCAGTTGATGTTCGAGTTCGGCGTCGATCGCGTCGCTATGCTCGGACACCCAATTTGGCGGATAGAGAAACACCGGCTGTGCACGGAGATAGGATTTGGGGCCGGCGAGCCGCAACAGCGCGAGCCGGATCTCGAAACAGCGCAGGAAGTGCGGGTCCGGACTCGCCCAGCCGTTGACGACGACGAGGCGATCGAGGCGGGCTGGCGCCTTGAGCGCAAGCGCAAGCCCCGCGACACCGCCCGCGGCATGACCGATCAGATGCGCCCGATCGATCCCGAGCGCGTCCATCAACATCAGGATATCGTCGGCAAAGCCGTCGACCGACACGACTGGCGGCAGGATGCGGTCGCTGCGCCCGGTACCCCGATGGTCATAGGCGATGACCCGGAAATGCTCCGCGAGCGGCGCGATGTTGGGCGCCCAATAGCTCGCGGACCCGCCGAGGCCCGACGACAGGATCACTGGCGGCGCATTGGGAGCGCCATGTTCCTCATAGTAAAGGCCAGCTGCTTCAGGCATCAGCGGGCGCCCTCCTGGGCGAGCCAAACGCCCTCCGTCACCCCGGCACAAGCCCGCTGCGTCACCCCAGCGCAAGCTGGGGTCTCGTCGTGGCCAGGCGATCGCGCCGCCGCCTGAGATCCCAGCTTGCGCTGGGATGACGGGTATGTCGCGGGAATCACCCGATATGCGCCACGCTGGCGATCTCGACGAGGCAATCAGGCTTCACCAGCTCGGCCTTGATGCAATAGCGCGCCGGCTTGGCGCCGGGAAAATACTCGGCATAGACCTGGTTGAACGCGGCATAATCGGCCAAGTCCTTGAGGAAGATGTGGTTCATCGCCACGTCGGCCATGGTCGCTCCGGCCGCTTCCAGCGTGATCTTGATGACGTCGAGAACGTGACGCGTCTGCGCCGCGGCGTCGCCGACATGGAGCACCGTCCCACCCTCGCCCAGCGCCAGTACGCCCGACACGTAGACGGTGTTTCCCGCCTTGGCGCCTGCCGAATACGGCGCGATCGGGGTCGGAAATTGCGGCGGGTTGATGGGCTCGAACGCCATGACGTCAGTCCTTGCTATCTGATTGGGGAAGCTGGCCGAAACTGCCGCAGAAGTCCGCGACCGTCGACACCCAGCCGAAGAACTTCTCGACATTGTAGACGGTCGCTTCCTGCATCATCGGCGGGCCGAGATGATGGGTCGCGTCCTCCAGCATCACGCCGAAATATTCGAGATGGAAGCCGTCGCGCAGCGTACTCTCGACGCAGACATTGGTGGCGATGCCGACGAACACGATGTTGCGGATGCCGCGGGCGCGCAGCGTCGAATCGAGCTGCGAATTGAAAAAGGCCGAATAGCGCGTCTTGTGCAGCGAGATGTCGCCCGGCTGCGGCTTGAGTGCGTCGACCAGCTCGTAATCCCAGCCGCCGCGCGCTAGCAATTGCCCGGAAAGTTCCGGCCGCGCGCGCATCGTCTTGAGCGCGTTCGACTTGTGCCAATTCGGCGATCCGGGACCGCCGGCTTCCTTGTATTCGGGGTCCCAGCCATTCTGCAGGAAAATGACCTGCACGCCCGCCTTGCGCGCGGTGTCGAGCACGATGCCGATCTTGCCGATCACGCCGGCCGACCCTGAGATGTCGAAACCGGCGAGATCGACATAGCCGCCCTCACTCGCATAGGCGTTCTGCATGTCGATCACGACTACCGCCGTCTCGTGCGGGGCCAGCCGGAGCGCTTCGGGCCGGGCCGATAGCGTCACGCCATTCTCACCGGCGCTGCCGGTCGTCACCATGTCCATTTAGCGCAGCCTGCCGTTGTGCGCTGCGAAACGCAAGTCAGGTCGACGGCGACGGCAAGCCAGCCCCGCGAAGTGCCTCGGCCAACTTCTTGTACAGGTTTGGATGATAGCGAACACTTTTAGGATCGTTGCTTACCGTACTGGCCGTAAGTCCTTGGCCGGCCAGTTTAATATGGCCCGATTGCTCATCGTACCAAACGCGCAGGTCGAGCTTTAACGACTTTCCCGACATCTTCAGGCCGCCGTCGCCAGCTTGTAACCCTTGTAGCGTTCCCGAAGCTCGGTCTTGAGCAGCTTGCCGGTAGCGGTGTGCGGCAGGCTGTCGACGAACAGGATCTCGTCGGGTAGCCACCATTTGGCGACATGGTCGGACAGATGGGCGATGATCTCCTGAGGGGTCACCTCGCTACCAGGTTTGCGCACTACGAGGAGCAGCGGCCGCTCGTCCCATTTGGGATGATACACGCCGATCGCCGCCGCCTCGCCGACACCGGTGCAGCCGACCGCGGCGTTTTCCAGGTCGACCGAGCTGATCCACTCGCCGCCCGACTTGATCACGTCCTTCGACCGGTCGGTGATCTGCATCGTGCCATTGGGGTGGAGGACCGACACGTCGCCGGTGTCGAACCAGCCGCCTTCGTTCACCGCATCCTGCTCGGCCTTGAAATAGCGTTTGACCACCCACGGCCCGCGGATCTGCAGCCGGCCCGACGTCACGCCGTCGCGCGGCAGTTCGTTGCCCTCGTCGTCGACGATGCGCAATTCGACCCCGAACGGAATCGACCCCTGCTTGCAGACGATGTCGAGCTGTGCGTCGCGCGTCAGATCGCCCCAATCGGGTCCCGGCGCGAGCGCGGTGGCGATCGGCGAGGTCTCGGTCATCCCCCAGAGGTGGAGCGGCTTGATCCCCATGTCCATGAACCGCGCCAGCATGGCACGCGGTGCGGCCGACCCGCCGACGGTGATCTGGCGCAAGTGGCGCGGCGCCTCGCCGGTCGCGTCCATGTGCTGGAACAGGGCGAGCCACACGGTGGGTACGCCGCTGCCGATCGTTACCCGTTCGCGGTTCATCAGATCGCACAGCACTGCGGCGTCGTTGGTCTGCGAATAAACGAACTTGGTCCCCGCAAGCGCTCCGGCAAAGGGCAAGCCCCACGCCGCGGCATGGAACATCGGGACGATCGGCAGGATGACGTCGGACGCCGACAATCCCATCACCCAAGGCTCGGCCGCGTGCATCGCGTGAAGCACGGTCGAACGATGCTCGTACAGCACCCCCTTGGGATTGCCCGTCGTACCGCTGGTATAGCAGATCATGCACGGATCGCGCTCGGAGCCCTCGCGCCAGGCATAGTCGCCGTCCTCACCGTCGATCAGGGCCTGGAAACCGTCGGGGCCAAGATCGTCGAACGCCACATAATGTTCGATAGAGGTCCATTCGGGCTTCAGCCGGTCGATGATCGGCTGGAACTGCTTGTCGTAGAATAGCACCCGATCCTCGGCATGGTTGGCGATATAGACCAGTTGCTCGTCGAACAGGCGCGGGTTGATCGTGTGGATGACGCCGCCCATCCCCATCGCGCCGTACCACGACGTCAAATGGTGCTCGTGATTCATCGCCAGCGATGCCACGCGATCGCCCGGCTTGATCCCCCATTTTTCCAGTGCCTGAGCCAGCTTGCGGGCGTTGAGATGGATACCCGCCCAGTCGTTGCGCGTCTCGCGGCCATCGGCCCAATGCGTCACAACTTCCCGCCGGGGATGTTCGCGGGCAACGTGGTCGAGCAGCCGCATCACCCGCAGTTCGAAATCCTGCATCGCGCCCAGCTGCATCCCACCCTCCATACTCGATCTTTGAAGCATGTTATTCCGCCCGAAGCGGGCGAAGTCTAGGGGCTTGGCCGGATCGGCATCGAGGCGGCGCATGGCGACAACTTCAATCCTCCCCCTGGCGGGGGAGGATTATCGGAATGCCATTATTCGCTGATCCTAACCGACCAGCGCCAGCCGTTGCGGCGGGGCGATCGCGACCTGGGCGGATCGCACCCCGGGAAGCGCCGCGATGCGGTCAGCAAGCTCGGGGTCGAGCAGGAAATCGCGACCGACCAGCAGCGTCGCGGTGCCACCGCCGGGCAACGGAACGACCAACCGCGCCTCGCCGCGGGCGCCGCGCGCTTCGCACAGCAACGCGCTGATCCCGGCGATTGCCGCCGCATCGTCGACCTCGACGTCCAGGTTCATGCGGGTCGAGTTCGCCAGGTCCTCGAACTTCTGGATGCGCTTGATCGTGACGCGCGGCTGCTCTTCGCCCGCGCGGCGGTCGAGCTCGACGGTGATCAGTCCACACCCCCCGTCGCGCCCGGCTTCTTCCAGATCCGCCGCCACGGCGTCATCGAAACAGGTTGCGATGAATTGTCCCGACGGGTCCGACAAGGTTGCCATCAGGTAGCGTCGCCCCCGCGCCGACGTCCGCCAACGGGTATCCTCGACCATCGCGGCCATGACGGCACCCGCGCGCCCGTCCTCGGGAATGTTGAGATCACCGAGATCGACATAGCGCCGCGCGCCATGCATCCGGGCAAGCTGGGCAAAGCGATCGACCGGATGCGCCGAGAAATAGAAGCCGAACGCCTCCTTTTCCTGCTCCATCCGCTCGGCAAGGCTCCAGCGCGCCGACAGCGGGAGCTTGATGTGCGTGCCCGAGGCCTCGCTTTCGCCGAACAGACCGCCCTGCCCGCTATGCTTCTGCTCGTGGACCCGCGCGGCGGTTGCCAAGATCGTCTCCGCACAAGCGAAGATGCCCGCGCGATTCGGGTCGATCGCGTCGAATGCGCCGGCCGCGGCCAGGGTTTCGAGTTGACGCTTGTTGAGGAGCCGCGGATCGACACGGTTGGCGAAGGCGTCGAGCGTGGCGAACGGCCCGCTCGCGTCGCGTTCCTCGACCAGTTTCTCCATCGCGCCCTCGCCCACCGACTTCAAGCCGGCAAGCGCGTAGCGGACGGCTAGTCGAGGCCCGTGCTCCTGCGAAAGCAGGAGTCCAGTGTCGCTCGCGACTCCCTCTTGGCCCTTGGCTCCCGCTTTCGCAGGAACACCAGGCAGTTCCTGCACGTCGAACTCGGCCAGGCTGCAATTCACGTCGGGCGGCAGGATCGCGACATCGAGGCGGCGCATGTCGTCGACGAACACCGCGAGCTTGTCGGTGAGATGGATGTCGTAGCACATCGACGCCGCGTAGAATTCGTGCGGATAATGCGCCTTCAGCCACGCGGTCTGATAGGCGAGCAGCGCATAGGCTGCGGCGTGCGATTTGTTGAAGCCATAGCCGGCGAACTTGTCGATCAAGTCGAACAGTTCGTTGGCCTTGGCGGCATCGATCTGATTGTGCGCTGCGCAGCCCTCGACGAAGGTCGCGCGCTGGGCGTCCATCTCCTCTTTCTTCTTCTTGCCCATGGCGCGGCGCAGCAGGTCGGCGCCGCCGAGCGAATATCCCGCCAGCACCTGCGCCGCCTGCATCACCTGTTCCTGATAGACGAAGATGCCGTAGGTCTCGGCCAGGATCGGCTCGAGCAGCGGATGCGGATAGGTGATCGGCTCCTGCCCGTTCTTGCGCCGGCCGAACGACGGGATGTTGTCCATCGGGCCCGGGCGGTAGAGCGAGACGAGCGCGATGATGTCGCCGAAGTTCGATGGCCGCACCGCCGACAGCGTACGCCGCATGCCTTCGGATTCCAGCTGGAACACGCCGACCGTGTCGCCCTTCTGGAGCAATTTGTAGACGCCTTCGTCATCCCAGGTCAGCGCGTCGAGGTCGCAAGCGATTCCGCGCTTGGCCAGCAGTTCCACCGCCTTCTTGAGCACCGACAGGGTCTTGAGGCCGAGAAAGTCGAACTTCACCAGCCCGGCGCCCTCGACATATTTCATATCGAACTGGGTGACCGGCATGTCCGAGCGCGGATCGCGATAGAGCGGAACGAGGTCGGCGAGCGGACGGTCGCCGATCACCACGCCGGCGGCGTGGGTCGAGCTGTGGCGCGGCAGCCCTTCGAGCTTCATCGCGAGGTCGAACAGCCGGCGCACGTCCTTGTCGCCGCGATATTCGGCCGCCAGTTCGCTGACCCCATTGAGCGCGCGGTCGAGCGTCCAGGGATCGGTCGGCAGATTGGGGACGAGTTTGGCAAGGCGGTCGACCTGGCCGTAGCTCATCTGAAGCACGCGCCCGGTGTCCTTGAGCACCGCGCGCGCCTTCATCGTCCCGAAGGTGATGATCTGCGCAACCTGGTCGCGGCCATATTTGGCCTGGACGTATCGGATCACCTCGCCCCGCCGGGTTTCGCAGAAGTCGATGTCGAAGTCGGGCATCGACACGCGTTCCGGATTGAGGAAGCGTTCGAACAGCAGG
>CAZFTL010000003.1:0-315488 GCA_964521615.1 uncultured Stakelama sp.
AGTTCCGGGGACACTATACCAAACTCCCGATCCTGGGCTTCGGCCCACGCTTCATCGGACCGAGCTTGCGGGCGAGGCGCCGTTCCATGTCAGCGACCCATTGCGGCTCGGCGAGCGGGCGTCCGGTGCGGATGCGCGCCTCGATCGCTTCGATCGCGGCGGGGTCGTCCATCGCCTCCAGCCCAGTCCGCAGCAAAGCCTGCCAGTTGCCGACATGTACGCCCAGCGCGTCGACGTCGGTGAGAGGATCGCCCTCGACCCGCCGCCCGGCAAGGTGCGAACGCGCGCTCGACCACGGCCAGTCCCCTGCCTCTGCCACCATCCCCGCCGCCACCGGGTTGTTCTCGACATAGCGCACCGCCGTCATCAGGTGGGCATCGTCCATCGGGTAGCTGGCAAAGCGCCCCTGGAACAGATAGCCGCGCCAGCCTTCGCGGAAGTTGACCCGGCGGCTGTGTCGCCGGTGCGCCTCGGCCAGCGTCGCGCGCAGGCCGTCCTCGTCGGCGGGGACGAGGATCAGGTGGACGTGGTTGTCCATCAGGCACCAGGCAAGGCAGCGCGTGCCATGCGTGGCGGCCGCATCGGCGATGAGCGCGAGATAGCTGCGCCGGTCCTCGTCGCCGAAGAACACCGGCAAGCGCCGGTTGCCACGCTGCGTCACATGGTGCGCGACACCGGGAATGACGATGCGGGGAAGTCGGGCCATGCAGACGGAGTACGTCCTGTCCGTGCACGCGTCAATTTAGTATAGTGTCCCCGAAATTATTATGCTTAAATCACGATGCTTCGTCTGTCGGACAGATCAGATCCTCAGATACCCAATAACTCTCATTTTTTTCCTCTATAAAGATGCTTAACGCGATCTTGCTGCCTTGATCGCCAATAAATTTTACGCCAGTCTCGGAGGGGTTTGACCACCCATAAATCTCTCCCACGAGCCCGGCTATACCGGAACTTTCTGTCTCTTTAGATGATTTTACTCTTACTCTTTCCATAAGGTCATCCGATAGATTATATCGCCATACGGAGTTCCGGGGACACTATACGGAGTTCCGGGGACACTATACCAAACTCCTGATCCTGGGCTTCGGCCCACGCTTCATCGGACTGAGCTTGCGGGCGAGGCGCCGTTCCATGTCGGCGATCCATTGCGGCTCGGCGAGCGGGCGTCCGGTGCGGATACGTGCCTCGATCACGTCGATCGCGGCGGGGTCGTCCATCGCCTCCAGCCCAGTCCGCAGCAACGCCTGCCAGTTGCCGACATGCGCGCCCAGTGCGTCGACGTCGGTTAGCGGATCGCCCCCGACCCGCCGCCCGGCAAGGTGCGAGCGCGCGCTCGACCACGGCCAGTCCCCGGCCTCTGTCACCATCCCCGCCGCCACCGGATTGTTCTCGACATAGCGCACCGCCGTCATCAAATGGGCATCGTCCATCGGGTAGCTGGCAAAGCGCCCCTGGAACAGATAGCCGCGCCAGCCTTCGCGGAAGTTGACCCGGCGGCTGTGTCGCCGGTGCGCCTCGGCCAGCGTCGCGCGCAGGCCGTCCTCGTCGGCGGGGACGAGGATCAGGTGGACGTGGTTGTCCATCAGGCACCAGGCAAGGCAGCGCGTGCCGTGCGCGGCGCTGGCATCGGCGACGAGCGCTAGATAGCTGCGCCGGTCCTCGTCGCCGAAGAACACCGGCAAGCGCCGGTTGCCCCGCTGCGTCACGTGGTGCGCGACGCCGGGAATGACGATGCGGGGCAGGCGCGCCATGTAGCCAAGGGTATTGGCCTACCGAACGCTCGTCAATTTAGTATAGTGTCCCCGGAATTCCGTGTCCCCGGAATTCCGGAATTCTAGTATAGTGTCCCCGGAATTCTCACGTCACTATTTGCCGCGCAAATCAACCCATCACGCGAGAACGGCGCCGCCTCTCCCTAGGCAGTGCCGTCCAAACGCCACAATACGATGCGTAGACAAGGGGTTATAGCAGCGGCGCCATGGCTTCTATCTTCCGCTCACCCCAAAAACGCCCCTCAAGCTGGATCACCGTGCATAAACATGCCCGAGTAGAACATGAGCACGAGCACCAGAATTACTGCGATCAGGACAAAGGCAATGGCTCGCCAGTTCATAAAAATCCCTCCGATAGCTTCATCGCGACGATTACTTGAAGCAGGCGCTGTCCCTAGATTGTGCATACATTTGCTTTGACCAACCCTTTGCGAAAGCCTCGTAAAGATTACCGTTATACCAGTCACCTTTCGCGAGAAAGCCGCCAACCGAGAGAACGCCGTAGGTTGAATAGAAGCTGCCGTCGGAAGCAAACTGTGAGGTATGATAGGCCTCCTCAAAACCCGCTGGCGAACGGAAGTTCGCTACTCTATCAAAGCTGCCCGGTTGAACGTAAACGGTGCTTCCCTGGGTTACGGCGACAGCGCCGCCATTGAATGCTTGCCGGGTAAAGGCGTTCGCATTCGAGTTGAGACCAGAAACAAATGTCAGGTTATCAATCTGGCTGGTCGGCATTGCTCGACGGGCCAATTGATCTTTCAAAAAGGCTCGCTGGCAAGGTGTCGGCGACCGCGTCCTTTGCGGCGAGTCTTGGCCTGGTAGTTCCGGGGACACTATACTAAACTCTCGATCCTGGGCTCCGGCCCGCGCTTCATCGGACTGAGCTTGCGGGCGAGACGCTCTTCCATTTCGGCGATCCATTGCGGCTCGGCGAGCGGGCGTCCGGTGCGGATGCGCGCCTCGATCGCGTCGATCGCGGCAGGGTCGTCCATCGCCTCCAGCCCGATCCGCAGCAACGCCTGCCAGTTGCCGACATGCACGCCCAGCGCGTCGACGTCGGTCAGCGGATCGCCCTCGACCCGCCGCCCGGCAAGGTGCGAGCGCGCGCTCGACCACGGCCAGTCCACCGCGTCCGCCACCATGCCCGCCGCCACCGGGTTGTTCTCGACATAACGCACCACCGTCATCAGGTGGGCATCGTCCATCGGGTAGCTGGCAAAGCGCCCCTGGAACAGATAGCCGCGCCAGCCTTCGCGGAAGTTGATCCGGCGGCTGTATCGCCGGTGCGCCTCGGCCAGCGTCGCGCGCAGGCCATCTTCGCCGGCGGGGACGAGGATCAGGTGAACGTGGTTGTCCATCAGGCACCAGGCAAGGCAGCGCGTGCCATGCGCGGCGCTGGCATCGGCGATGAGCGTGAGATAGCTGCGCCGGTCCTCGTCGCCAAAGAACACCGGCAAGCGCCGGTTGCCAGGAAGTTCCGGGGACACTATACCAAACTATCGATCCTAGGCTTCGGCCCATACTTCATCGGACCGTGCTTGCAGGCGAGGTGATCGTCCCTTTCAGTGATCCACGGAATTACGGTTACGCGTGCAATATTCACTAATTTTCATAACTTAGGGAAAAGCGGACACCGCCGCGCAGTTCCACGCACCGACGCGCCATCCTCGCGGCTGCGCCGCTGCGGCCCCTCCACCACCGGCTTCGCCGGCGGTCCCCCTCCCCGAGCAAGCTCGGGGAGGATTATTTCGTGTTCCTATTGCGCGCCGCCGGCGACGCTCAGGCCTTCTTTCGCCGCGACCGCCTTGGGCACGACTTCCATCGTCCAGTCCTTGTCGGGGCGCAGGTACTTCGCCGCCACGGCCTGCAAATCGGCCGCGGTCACGTTCTGATAGTCCAGCAGGATGCTGCGCGCGGTGGCGATCTTGCGCGGGTCGCGGGTGGCGTCCGACAGCTGGTTGAGCCAGAACGTGTTCCCGGTCGATGCGCGCATGACATATTGCTGCATCGGCTCCTTCGCGCGCTGCAGCTCGTCGGCGCTGATCGGATTCTTGACCAGATCGGTGGCGATCTCCCGCGACAGGCGGAAGAACAGGTCGGTCTTGTCGGGCGGCACCTGGCCGATCGCCATGATCCGGCCACCGCTCGCGGCGCCGTCGGGCCAGGACGACCCGACGCTCGGCGAATAGCTCGCGCCCGCCTCGGTGCGCAGGCGGTCGTACAGCCGGTCGCTGAACACTTGCGCCAGCACGTCGAGCTTGCGCCCCTCGCTGATCCCGTCGACGCCGCCGCCGGTCGGCCAGGCGATCAGCGCGACCGCCTGGTTCTCCTGCCCCGAATGCGTCCGCACCACCGGGGTGGCATTGTGCGCCGGGAACTTGATCGCCGGCGCCGGCAGCGTCGACGCTGGACGCGGCTTGAGCGCGCCGAACGTGGCGGCGACCGCGGCGATCGCCTCATCGCCCTTGACGTCGCCGAACACCTGGACCTCGATCGGCCCCGACGCCAGGATCGGCTGCCAGAAGGCGCGGAACTGCGCGGGCGTCAGCGCCGATACGGTGCTGGCGGGCGGGATGCCCCAGCGCGGATCCTTGTCGTGCAGGAACCATTCGAGGTCGCGGTTGAGCACCCCGTCGGGTGAGGATTCCAGACCGGAATAGCCCGCCAGCATCACTGCCTTGGCCCGCGCAAGCGGCGCCGGATCCCAGCCCGGCGCGCTCAATTTGTCGGCGAACAGCCGCAACTGGTCCTTGTAATCCTGCGGCGAGGTCACACCCGCGAGCACGAACGCGTCGTCGTCGATCGCGAAATCGAAACCCAGGCGGCGGCCGGTCGCGAGCTGGTCGAGCTGTTCCTGGCCCAATTTGCCGATCCCGCTCGGCACCAGCGCCAGATCGCCGGCCCAGGCCGGGGTGCGATGGTCGGACGGAATCGCATTGTACCCGCCACCCCAACGGACGCGGACATAGACGCGGTTGGTCTCGCTATTGTTGACGAACA
This sequence comes from uncultured Stakelama sp., assembly GCA_964521615.1. GTDB lineage: Bacteria > Pseudomonadota > Alphaproteobacteria > Sphingomonadales > Sphingomonadaceae > Sphingomonas. The sequence goes on from CAZFTL010000003.1 coordinate 4,776, forward strand.
GCAGCAGCCGGACGCCGTTGGAGAACACGACCTTCTGCATGTCGAGGTCGGGGATCGCCTCATTGCTGACGACCTTTCCCGGGGGACCGAGCGGCGGCAGCTTCGAAAAGTCGACCGCGGCGAGCGCGGTCCGCTTCGGCGCCAGCTTCGACACATCGGCATCGAGCGCGGCGGCGAGCTTGGTGGCAGCGCCCGGATCGGCGGTCGGCGTGGAGACGAACGCGCGCGTCGCGTCGCCCTGGAAGATGCGCTTGGTCGACGCCAGGATCGACGCCGGCGTGAACATCCCCTTGGCCCGCGCGTCGGTCAGGATCTTGTACGACACGTCGGGCGCGGCAACCGTCTCCCGGATGTCGAGCGCCTGGACCATATTGTCGGCCTGTGACGATCCCGCCTCGACCCGCGCGGTGTCGACGCCGTTCTTCATCGCCGCGTCATATTCGGCGAGTTCGCGATCGAGCTCGGCCTGGCTCGGCGGACTGGTCATGGCGTCGGCAATGACCGCGCGGACGTCCTTCAGCGCCTGTTCCCAATTGTTGCCGACCGGCACGACGTTGACGAACGTGCCGTTGACCGAGCGCGATATGTCGTCGAGGCTGACTTGCGCCTGGAGGAAACTGCCTCCTGCCCGCGCGCGCGATTCCAGCCGTCGGTTGATGATCTGGACGGCGATCAGGTCGACGAGCCGCTTCTGGTTGAACAGGATCAGGTCGTTGTTGAAATGCCACGGGCGCAGCACCGCCATCGATACGAGCGCGGGCAGGCCGGGTTCGACCAGAGTGCCGGTGGTCGGCTGCTTGGTCGCCGGCGTGCCGAAATCGGGGTCGGGCGGATTGGGGCCCTTGCCCTTCCAGCCCGAGAAATTCTTGTCGACCAGCGTTTCGAACAGCACGGGGTCCAGGTCGCCCGAGATGATGACGACGGCACGCGACGGCCGGTACCATTTGTCGTGGAACGCGCGCAGGCTGGCGGCGGTCGCCGCTTCCAGCGTCTTGACCGTGCCGATCGGCGAGCGCGTCGCATAGGGCTGTCCGGCGAAGATCGTCGCGCGCTGGGCATCGCCGAACCGCACCTGCGGGCCCGGCGCCTCGCGCTGTTCGGCCATCACCACAGGGCGCTCCGAATCGACGACCTTGTCGTCGAAGGTCGGACCTTCCATCATCCCCGCCAGGATCTTCAGGCTCTCGTCGACCGTGGCTGGCGTCGCCGCCGGCAAGTCGAGCTTGAACACCGTCTGGGTGAAGGTGGTCTGCGCGTTGGTATCGCTGCCGAACGTAGCACCGAGCCGCTGCCAGGTGCGCTTCGCCTCATTGTCCGCGACATATTCGCTGCCACGGAACACCAGGTGCTCCATGAAATGGGCATAACCCTGTTCGCTATCGGTTTCGTACAGCGATCCCGCGTCGATCCGCACGCGGATCGACACCTGGCCCGGCGGCACGCCATTCTTGCGCACCGCATAGCGCAGGCCGTTGGGCAAGGTCCCGAAATGCCATTCGGGATCCGGCGTGATGTCGCTGCCCTTGAACAGCCAGGGCGAGCGGTCGACCTCCGGCCGGACGGTCAGCGGTGCAGGCGCAGGAGCGCTCGACGGGGTGGTCTGCTGGGCGATCGCGGGAAGCGACATCCCGATGACGATTGCGGCGAGGGTAGCGAGACGCGGAACGCGGAAACTGATCGGCATGTGGCTGTGTGTAGGGCGTCGCTTTCCCACCGGCAACCATTCCCGCGATCGAACGCTCCGGGCGGCCCAAACGACGAAAAGGTCACAGGATGCCCCTTGCACCGCCACTTTTTCGACCCAGATCGGGTTTAGCGGCAATGGTGCGCCGCCGCATCAGCGTAGCGTGGCTGACATTTTTGGCTCGAACGGTCGCGTTTCGGCGCTCGTACCGATCATGTTGATTATCGAAGAGGCATCGTGAGCGTCCATCAGAAGCTGGAACAGCCAGCATTGCGGCAGAAATCGGGCAATGTTGCCGAAGGCAGCGTCCCGAACATGACCGTTATTTCGGGCACTCCTCGGCGGCAGACCGCGGCGAACGGGCAGAAGCCGGAGAAGCGCCCGCTCCTGATCCGCTACGGGAAGCATTTCCGCGGATTCTTCGATCGCCTGATCGCGTCGTCCTCGCTCGTTTCCAACGACCCCGTGCTGGACGTGCGCGACTTTCCCTGGACCCAGCACCTGCGCGACAATTGGCGGGCGATCCGCGACGAGGCGATCGCGGCGGCCCTGGGCAACAATTCTCCATCGCTCTCGAGCATTTCGCCCGATCACCGCGCGATCGCGCCGGTCGACATGTGGCGCAGCTTCTTCCTGTGGGGCTACGGCTATTGCGTCGAAGAGAATCTCGACCGCTGCCCGGTGACGACCGCGACCGTCGCTCGAATCCCCGACCTCAACAGTGCCTTTTTCTCGATCCTCGCGCCTGGCACGCACATCCCCGCGCATCGCGGCGTGACCAAGGGGCTGATCACCTGCCATCTCGGCCTGATCGTCCCCAAGGACGGCGATGTTCGCATGCGGGTCGACGATCGCGTCGTGCGCTGGGCGGAGGGCGAGACGCTGGTGTTCGACGACACCTACGATCACGAAGTGTGGAACGACACCGAAAACACGCGCGTCGTCCTGCTCATCCAGATCAAGCGGCCGCTGCGCCATCCGGGCAAATGGATCGCCGACACTTTCCTGAACGTTGTCCGCCGGTCGGCCTTCGTCCAGGAGGCGCGCGACAACGTCATGGCCTGGAACGACGCCGTCAAACAGATGGACGTTTGACCGGCCGATGCCACCGGCTGTCGGCGCCGGAACCGAGCGCCGATCCCGGGAACCAACGGCAAGCGATTGATGCGATAGCATTCCGTCACCGGAACAGGGTCGACCCGTGCTTCGTTACCGTTGAAACGAAGCGCCCCTCCGTGCGCTTCGCTAGCCAACGGAGAACATCATGGGACGTAGCCTGGCGGCGATGATCGTGGCTGTCGTGATCGGCCTGATCGGGGCGATACTGACGGTCGGCGGCGCGTATCTCGCGATCTTGGGCGGGTCGCTTTACTATCTCGTCGCCGGCATCGCGATGCTCGCGTCCGCGTGGTTCCTGTTCCGGCGGCGGATGCTCGGCGGCTGGATCTATCTCGGACTGTTCGTACTGAGTGCTGTCTGGGGCCTGGCCGAGGCGCGCGGGAACGCCTGGGCGATGGTGCCGTGGCTGATCGCGCCGTTCGTGCTGCTGGTGGCCGTCGCGTTGGTCATGGCGCTGCTGACCACCGACCGCAATCGTTGGAAATGGGCAGGTGGCGGGATCGGCGTGGCCGCGATCGCAGTGATCGCGATCTTCGGTCTGCTCGCTATCGGAAACGGTTCGCCAGCCGCCGCCCTGCCCGCCCAGATGTCGCCGGGGATGACCGACCCTTCGGGCCTGGCGACGGGCAACGACTGGCCGACCTATGGCGGCACCTATGCCAATTGGCGCTATTCGCCGTTGACCCAGATTGCGCCCGACAATGTCGGCAAGCTGCGCAAGGTGTGGGAGACGCATACCGGCGGCCTGCCGACCACTGCCGCTTTCCAGAAGCTCTACGGTACCGAGAATACGCCGCTCAAGGTCGGCAATCTGCTCTATACGTGCACCGCCAAGAACGTCGTCGTCGCACTCGACGCCGCGACCGGCAAGATCGCGTGGCGCTACGACCCGAAAGTGCCCGACGCGTGGATCCCCTATACGACTGCCTGTCGCGGCGTGGCCTATTACCAGGTGCCCGGCGAGGCCGCGGGCACGCCGTGCGCCAGCCGTGTCATCGAAGGCACGCTGGATTCGCGCCTGATCGCGCTCGATGCGCAGACCGGCGCACCGTGCACCGAGTTCAACGGCAACGGGCAACAGGACACCAAGATCGGCATGGGCCAGGTCTATCCGGGACTCGCCTCGATCAATTCGGCCCCGACCATCGTGCGCGGCATCGTCGTCGTCGGGCACCAGATCCTCGACGGCCAGTATCGCAATGCGCCCTCCGGCGTAATCCAGGGGTTCGACGCCAGGACGGGCAAGCTCGCCTGGGCGTGGGACATGGCGCACCCCGACTGGACGGGCTATCCGCCGGCCGGCCAGACCTGGGCGCGCGGTACGCCGAACATGTGGACCGGCAGCGCTGGCGACGAGAAACTCGGCCTAGTCTACGTTCCGCTGGGCAACGCCGCCGACGATTACATCTCGACCGGCCGGACGCCGCTCGAAAACGCCTATTCGAGTTCTCTGGTGGCGATCGACGTGACGACCGGCAAGCCGCGCTGGAGCTTTCAGGCGGTAAAGAAAGACGTCTGGGATTACGACTTCGGCAGTCCGCCGACGCTGATCGACTATAAGGGCGCCGCGGCGCTGATCGTGCCATCCAAACAGGGCGACCTCTATATCCTCGACCGGGCGACAGGTCGGTTGCTGACCCCCGCCGGATCGATCGCCGCGCCCCAAGGCGGTGTCGAGCCGGGCGAGCGGGCGGCGCGCCAGATCGTTTCCCTCTGGCAGACGCTGCGCAAGCCACAACTCCGGGAATCGGACATGTGGGGCATGTCGCCAATCGACCAAATGCTGTGCCGCATCCAGTTCCGCCGCGCCGATTATCGCGGCCCGTACACGCCGCCGAATGTCGGCCGCAACAGCGTCGAATATCCCGGATATAATGGCGGCAGCGACTGGGGCGGCGTATCGATCGATCCCGTCCGCGGCATCCTGATCGCCAATTACAACGACATGCCGAACCTGGTTCACCTCGTCCCGCGCGCGGAAGCCGACAGGATGGGAATCAAGCCGCGCTTCGCCTCGTCGAGCGTATCGGGCAAGTCGCACTCGGTCGATCCGCAATGGGGCGTACCCTATGCGATCGACGTCAATGCAGGATGGCGGATGCCGTTCACCAAGCTGATGTGCAAGCGCCCGCCTTACGGCGGTATCCGCGCGATCGACATCGCTACCGGCAAGACCCTGTGGGACCGGCCGCTCGGTACGGCGCGCCGCAACGGGCCGTTCGACGTTCCGACGATGCTGCCGCTGACCATCGGCACGCCGAACAATGGCGGCGCCGTCACGACGGCGAGCGGATTGGTCTTCATCGCCGCGGCAACCGACGATTTGATCCGCGCGATCGACCTCAGAACCGGGAAGACGTTATGGTCGGCGCCGCTCCCCGCGGGCGGCCAGGCAAATCCGATCGTCTATCAGCAGGACGGGCGCGAATTTCTGGTGATTTTCGCCGGCGGCCATCACTTCATGGAAACGCCGGAAGGCGACAGCGTCGTCGCGTATGCCTTGCCGAAGGGCTATTGACCGCAACGATTACCGGGATTTGGGGGTGCAATAGCGCCGGGGGCGTCCTAAGCGGGCGGCGATGGCCGATTCCCCGATACACTTGCCCTCCCCCGAATCGATGCGGCGTGCCCGCGTGCTGCTGCGCCGCCACGGTCCGACGGCATCGGTGTGGCGGCGCCGCACCGCGATCATCGCCGGCGCTGTCCTGGTCGGGCTGGTCGCGATCGCCTTCGCCCGCGCCGCCGACCGCGCCAGCGGCCTGTTCGATTCGATGGCCGCGCTCTACTGGTGGCTGCCACTGCTGCTCACGCCGATCGGTTATGTCGTCATTGCGCTGGTGACCAACCGCATGGCTCCGGCGGCGCGTGGATCCGGCATCCCCCAGATCATTGCCGCAAAGCGCGACCCGGGCGGCGCGATGGCCGATCTCGCATCGGCAAAGACCGCTGCGCTGAAGGCGGTGCTGACGGCCGGCGCGCTTGCCGTGGGTGCGTCGGTCGGGCGCGAAGGACCGACCGTTCAACTCGGCGCGACGATCATGGCTTATGCCCACAAATTGCTCCGCGTGCCGGTGACGGCGTCGGTGCTGGTGGCGGGTGCCGGCGCGGGTGTCGCCGCGGCTTTCAACACGCCGCTGGCCGGCGTCGCCTTCGCTATCGAGGAACTCGCCGCCGCCTATGAACAGCGCATGACCCTGCTGGTCATGACGGCCGTTCTGATTTCCGGCATGATCGCGCAGGGCGTAGCGGGCGACTATGTGTATTTCGGCATCGTGGGACAAACGCTGCCGTTGGGCGCGGTGCTGATCGTCGCGCCGGTCGCCGGCGTTCTGGGCGGCGCCAGCGGCGGCCTGTTCGCGCGCCTGACCCTGTGGTTCGCGCGCGGCGGCGCCGATCGCATTTCAGGCGGGCGGCCGTTGTTGCTTGCGGCGATTTGCGGGCTCGTCGTCGCCGGCCTCGGCGTCGCGACCGGCATGACCTGGGGAACCGGCTATGCCCCGGCCCGGGCGATGATCGAGGGCCAGCACGCGCCGCTTTGGTTCGGTCCGGCCAAGTTCGTCAGTACGCTGGCCACCGCCGCGGCGGGGCTGCCCGGCGGTATCTTCGCGCCCAGCTTGTCGACCGGCGCTGGCGTCGGCAACGTGCTGCATTGGCTGTTCCCGACCGAGCCGACCGGCGCGATCGTCCTGCTCGGTATGGTCGCTTATTTCACCGGCGTCGTCCGCGCACCGCTAACCGCGGTCATCATCATGTCGGAAACCACCGGCAGCCGCGGCCTGATGCTGCCGTTGCTTGCCGCAGCCATCATCGCCGAGGGCACGGCGGCGTTGGTCTGTCGCGAGCGGCTCTATCACGGTCTGGCGTCGGGATTTCTGCCAAAGACGGAAAATCGCACGGCAAAAACCGAATAAGCCGGCTTTGCGCCACGCAACCATCCGTTTCCGCTTCGGCGCTTGATCCGGCGCCCGTTCCGTCCCACATCGCCATCATGCTGATCGAAACCGAAGCCACGCCCAATCCGGCGACGCTCAAGTTCCTGCCCGGGCGCACCGTCATGGACGCCGGCACGCGCGACTTCGCCACGCCGGAAGAGGCCGATGCCTCGCCGCTGGCCGAAGCGCTCTTCAACCTGGGCGATGTGAGCGGCGTATTCTTCGGCCGCGACTTCGTGTCGGTCACGGCCGCGCCGGGCGTCGACTGGCCCGGGCTGAAGCCCGACGTCCTGGCGATCCTGCTCGATCATTTCTCCGCCGGAATGCCGTTGTTCAAGCCCGCCTCGGCGGCGGGGATCAGCGTTCCCGCGGACGACGAGGGCCTGGCCGACGATCCTGCCGATGCCGACATCGTCGCGCAGATCCGCGAATTGATCGACACGCGGGTGCGGCCCGCGGTCGCGAATGACGGCGGCGACATCGTCTATCGCGGCTTCGACAAGGGAAAAGTGTATCTGCGGATGCAGGGCGCCTGTTCGGGCTGTCCCTCATCGACCGCGACGCTCAAGAACGGCATCGAGCAATTGCTCAAATATTACGTTCCCGAGGTAACCGAGGTCCGCGCGGTCTGATCGCCGCGCAGTCAGACGTCCATTTGAAAATCAGGAGAATGGCCATGGGCGAGAAGCTCACGGACAGTGCGCTCGACACGATCTTTCGCACGGCGCGCACCTATAACGGCTATACCGATGCCCCCGTCACCCAGGACGACATCCGCGCAATCTATGACCTGGTGAAGATGGGGCCGACATCGGCCAACCAGCAGCCTGCACGATTCACCTGGCTGCTGAGCCAGGACGCCAAGGACAAGCTTGCCGGGTTCGCGAGCGCGAACAACGCCGACAAGATCCGCAAGGCGCCGGCCGCGGTGATCATCGCCTATGACAAGGAATTCCACGAGTATCTGCCGGAATTCTTTCCCCATGTCGATGCGCGGCCATGGTTCGCCGAACCCGTGATGCGGGAACGCCATGCCTTCCTCAACTCGACCTTGCAGGCCGCATATTTCATCATCGCCGCCCGCGCATTGGGCTTCGATACCGGCCCGATGACCGGGTTCGACAATGCGGCGGTCGACGACGCCTTCTTCGCCGACCAGCCCAATTTCCGGTCGACGATCATTTCGACACTGGGCCATGGCGACCCGGCGAGCATCTTCGGCCGCCTGCCCCGCCCCGCGTTCGAGAAGTTCAACACTGTTCTCTGACCGCAAAATTGCGCTAGCGGGCTGACATGGCCCGCACGCTCGTCATCGAAACCGCCACAGCTGCCTGCTCGGTCGCGCTGATCGAGGACGGACGGACGGTCGCGTCCGCCCACGAGGTCGTCGGGCGCGGCCATGCCGAACGGCTGTTGCCGATGATCGCGCAATTGCCCGACGGCGGGCGCGCGGACGCGATCCTGGTCGATTGCGGTCCGGGCAGCTTCACCGGCATCCGCGTCGGCATCGCGGCGGCGCGTGGATTGGGGCTCGGCTGGCAGGCGCCGGTCCATGGCTTTTCGTCGCTTCCCCTCGTCGCCGCCGCCGCTTTTGCCGCCGACCCGATGCTCGACCGGCTTGCCGTCGTGCTGGAAGGCGGGCATGGCGAGGTCTTCATGCAGCCGTTCGTACGCGATCCCTTCAGCGCCAGCGCCGACGCCGTGTCGTTACCTCCCGCCGAAGCAACCGCCCGGCTGGCTGGGGCCTGTCCGATCGGCAGCGGGGTCCGTTTCCTCGACGTGGAAGGCAGGGATGCCTTGCCGGACGCCGCGGCTATCATCCTCCTGCCGCCCGACCTGACCCGACTGCCGCCTCGCCCCATTTATGGCCGCGCGCCCGATGCAAAGCCGATGGGGGCAGCATGAGCACCGCCGCGATCGACCTGCGCGACGGCGACGTCCGCGACCTCGACCGCGTCGACCGGATCATGGCCGATGCGTTCGATCCCCGCTGGGGCGAAGCCTGGACGCGCAACCAGGTCATCGGAATCCTCGCCGTTCCGGGGGTCTGGCTCACGATCGCCGAACTCAACGGACGAGCGGTCGGTTTCGCGATGACGCGCGGCGTAATCGACGAGGCCGAGTTGCTGCTGCTCGCCGTCGTCCCCGAGGCGCGGCGGCGTGGCGTCGGCGCGGCATTGTTGCGGTCGGTGGTAGCCGACTGCGCCGCGCGCAAGATTTCAACCCTCCATCTGGAAGTCCGTGCGGGCAACGATGCGATAAAATTGTACAGTAATTCCGGCTTTTCCAAGGTCGGTGAGCGCCGGGACTATTATCGTGGCTCCGATGGCCGGAGTTATTCGGCACTAACGCTTCATCGCAAGATTATCTGAAATAACCGCGCTTGATCTGCGTTAGTCCTTGCGCTTCTACCCAAAATGGATCAAAGCCCGCGCCGCGTTGGGGGGATCGCTCACATTCAGGGTCGAAGGAATCACGATGGAAAACGCCAACGATATGCAGGAAACCTTGGTTACGCTGACTGCGGATATTGCGGCTGAATATCTCGGCAACAACAGCGTCGCCGTTTCGGATATCGAACTGGTTATCCAGAACATCTATCGCGGGCTGTCGCGTCTGACGCCGCAGGCGCCGGCGCCCGAGCCGAAGCAGGAGCCCGCGGTGTCGATCCGCGCCTCGATCAAGCCGGACTATATCGTCTGCCTCGAGGACGGTAAGAAGCTCAAGATGCTCAAGCGCCACCTGATGACGCACTATCAGATGACGCCCGAACAGTATCGCGCCAAGTGGAACCTGCCCGCCGACTATCCGATGGTCGCGCCGAATTATGCCGAGCAGCGCCGCAGCCTGGCGAAGAAGATCGGTCTCGGCACCAAGCGCCGCAAGAGCAAGTAGGTCTCCGGGCCGAGACCGCTGCGGCCAAGCCGCAAGTAATTGGGAAAGGCCGGGAGACATCCCGGCCTTTCTTGTTTTCGAGCCGCGCGTACCGCTCGGGGCAATTGGACGGGTCACGCCCCGCGCGATCCCTATGGGCCTCCACCCGTCAACTCTGTTGCTAATTGCGAATAACTCTCTTCTTTCGCAACAAGGGCTATCCGCCTATATCGCCATCATGGCGCGCAAGATCGATCTCGAAGCTCTCTGTCACGAAAAGGGTCTGCGCATTACCGAGCAGCGCCGAGTCATCGCCCGCGTGCTGAGCGAGGCCGAGGATCATCCCGATGTCGAGAAGGTCTATGCCCGCGCCTCGGCGATCGATCCGGGTATCTCGATCGCGACCGTGTACCGCACCGTCCGCCTGTTCGAGGAAGCCGGTATCCTCGACCGCCACGATTTCGGCGACGGACGCGCGCGGTACGAACCCGCGCCCGAAGCGCATCACGACCATCTGATCGACGTCGAGACCGGCAAGGTCATCGAATTCGTCGACCCCGAGCTCGAACAGCTCCAGAAACAGATCGCGGAGAAGCTCGGCTTCCGCCTCGTCGATCACCGGATGGAGCTCTATGGAGTCAGCCTCGCCCGCAAGGATTGAGGCTCGCCTGCAGGCGGCCCGGGGAAACCCGCAACCGATCCCGCTCAACGGTCGCTTGCGCATCTGGCGGCGCGGTGGCGGCATGGTCGCCGGGCTGCTCGTGTTCGTGCCCCTGCACTATCTTTGGCGGTTGCTCAGGCTTGGGTCGCCCTGGCCGCGCATGTTTCTCGCCTGGGCCGGTTATTGCTCGGGCGCGCGGGTGGAGCGGATCGGCACCCCGCTCAGGCGCGACGTCTTTTACATCTCCAACCATTGCAGCTGGATCGACATCTTGGCGATCGCCGGCGCCAGCGGCACGGCGTTCGTCGCCAAGGCCGAGTTGCGCAAGGCACCGGTGGTCGGCTGGCTGTCGACGCTCAACCGCACCGTGTTCGTTTCGCGCGAGGACCGGCTCGGCGTGGCCGAGCAGATCAACCGGCTGCGCGACGCCTTGGCCGAAAACTGGTCGGTCACCGTTTTCCCGGAAGGCACCACGACCGACGGGCGATCGCTGCTGCCGTTCAAGTCTCCACTGCTCAAGGTACTAGAACCGCCGCCCGCGGGCGTGCTCGTTCAGCCGGTGCTGCTCGATTACGGTGAGGTCGGCCCCGATATCGGCTGGATCGGCGACGAGCATGGCAAGGACAATGCGCTGCGCGTGCTCGCCCGCAAGGGCAGCTTTCCGCTGCGCATCACGTTCCTCGACCCGTTCGATCCACGCGACTTTCCCGGCCGCAAGGCGATCGCCGCCGAAAGCCTTCGCCGCATCCGCGACGCGCTCGCCGAGGTCGTCGGGCACGACGTCCCTACCTTCATCGGACACGATGTATGGGCGGGAAAAGTTCCTCCCCTGGACGGGGAGGGGGACCAAGACACGAAGCGGCTTGGTGGAGGGGGGGGCCACCTCTAGCGACACCTGATTGGTGAGCCCCCTCCACCACGCGGCTGGCGCCGTGCGGCCCCCCTCCCCGTTCCGGGGAGGACCTGCTATAGGCGCCGCCCCATGAACAAGCCCACCACTCCCCAGACCTTCCATGTCAAGTCGTTCGGTTGCCAGATGAACGTCTATGACGGCGAGCGCATGGCCGAATTGATGGCCGCGCAGGGCCTGACCGCGACGGACGACGCCAATGCCGCGGACCTGGTGGTGCTCAACACGTGCCACATCCGCGAAAAGGCGACCGAGAAAGTCTATTCGGACATCGGGCGCCTGAGGAAACACGGCAACGACCCGATGATCGCGGTCGCCGGCTGCGTCGCGCAGGCCGAGGGGGCGGAGATCGCGCATCGCGCCAAGGTCGATATCGTCGTCGGCCCGCAGGCCTATCACAATTTGCCCGACCTGGTGGCGAAGGCGGCGGAAGGGCAATTCGGCCTCGACACCGACATGCCGGTCCTGTCGAAATTCGGCGCCTTGCCGGCGCGGCGAAAAGTCGGGCCGACCGCCTTCCTGACCGTGCAGGAAGGGTGCGACAAGTTCTGCACCTATTGCGTCGTGCCCTACACGCGCGGCGCCGAGATCAGCCGGCCATGGGACGCGCTGGTCGACGAAGCAAAGGCGCTCGTCGACGCCGGCGCGCGCGAAATCACGTTGCTCGGCCAGAACGTGAATGCCTGGAGCGACGGGGACCGCGGCCTGGGCGCCCTGATCCGCGAGCTCGATCGCATCGCCGGCCTTGCGCGCATCCGCTATACCACCAGTCACCCCAACGACATGACCGACGGCCTGATCGCCGCGCATCGCGACGTCGAGAAACTCATGCCGTTCCTGCATCTTCCCGTGCAGGCGGGGAGCGACCGCATCCTCAAAGCGATGAATCGCAGCCATAGCCGCGATTCCTACCTGCGCATCCTCGACCGCGTCCGCGCGGCGCGGCCCGATATTGCGCTGTCGGGCGACTTCATCGTGGGCTTCCCAGGCGAGTCCGATGCCGAGTTCGAGGAGACACTGAGCCTCATCGACGCGGTCGGCTATGCCCAGGCGTTCAGCTTCAAGTACAGCCCACGCCCCGGCACCCCCGCCGCCGAGATGGACGGACAGATCGCTCCCGAGATCATGGACGAGCGCCTCCAGCGCCTCCAGTCCGCGCTCAACCGCGATCAGGCCGCGTTCAATGCCGCAACGGTCGGCCGCATTTGCCAGGTGCTGATCGAGCGTAAGGGCAAGCTCCCCGGCCAGATGCTCGGCAAATCGCCCTGGCTGCAATCGGTGATCATCGAGACCGACGCGTCAATCGGTTCGATGGTCGAGGTCGACATCGCCAAGGCAGCGCCCAATTCGGTCATCGGCGTCGAGCGGATCCGCGCCGCCGCCTAACTGGGGAAGTCGATGTATCTACTTGTCGCCGCGTTCGCTCTGCCTATTAGCTTCGACGCCAGTCCAGCGCGTGTGGCGATCGCGTGCCCGCATCGCGCAGGCTTCATCGACGGACCCGTGGTACCGACTGCCAAAGATGCAAAGGCGATCTTTTCGATCGTGTCGTCCGCCATCGCCCCCCGTCGCGCAAAAAGCCAATATGCCCTTCTATCGGAAGACGAAGGTAGAACGTGGCTTTTGGCGGAAGCCTTGTCTTCGCCGCCGGACGGATCCGTCCAGCGCGGTGGCGGGGGGCTGACCATGCGGATCGACAAATGCACCGGCGCGATTAGCGATATGCATTATTCACGCTGATATTGATGATCCTATCGGGCGCTCTCATTTCGGTACGAGGTGATTACGCAACAGCAGCCAATCAATCGCGCTCGCTGGGTGATTAGCACTGTCCACCCGCTGCCCGATCTGCCATCCTCATCCGTGGATGAGCGACACCTTTCCCGCCCCAGCGCCTGACGGAACCCGGTTCCGCACGGCCTCGTTCGGCGGTGTCATGAAAGCGCGCTACTCGTTCCGCCGCCACCCTCCGAGCCCCGAAAGGACCGCATGAGCCGCAAGCCTGTCCCCGCCCAATCCGGTGATCGCAGCCGGGTCGAGCTGACCTTCGACAAGCCGCAGCTGCTCGCGCAACTCTTCGGGCAATATGACCAGAATCTGGTCGCGCTCGAACATCGCCTGGGCATCTACATCACCGCGCGCGGCAATCGCGTCGGACTTGAGGGATCGGCCGAGCAGGTCGCGATGGGCCGCGACGTGCTCTATGACCTCTACAAGCGGCTGCAGCGCGGCGAGGAGATCGATACCGGGCTGGTCGACGCCTCGATCGCGATGGCGTCGGAACCGGTGCTCGACGGCATCATCAGCGCGGAAGCGAGCGCGGTCCCGCCGATCATGATCCGCACGCGCAAGAAGACGATCGTCCCGCGCACCCCGGCCCAGGCGCATTACATGCGCGAGCTGACCACCAACGACATGATCTTCGCGCTGGGCCCTGCAGGTACCGGCAAGACCTATCTGGCGGTCGCGCAGGCGGTGTCGCAGTTGATCACCGGCAGCGTCCAGCGCCTGATCCTGTCGCGCCCAGCGGTCGAGGCGGGCGAGAAGCTCGGCTTCCTGCCCGGCGACATGAAGGAGAAGGTCGATCCCTATCTCCGTCCCTTGTACGATGCGCTCAACGACTGCCTGCCGGCCGAGCAGGTCGAGCGGCGAATCAGCTCGGGCGAGATCGAGATCGCGCCGATCGCGTTCATGCGCGGCCGCACCCTGGCCGATGCGTTCATCATCCTGGACGAGGCGCAGAACACCACGCCTGCACAGATGAAGATGTTTCTGACCCGCTTCGGCGAGCGTAGCCGCATGGTGGTCTGCGGTGACCCCAACCAGGTCGACTTGCCGGGCGGCGTCGATGCGTCGGGGCTGCGCGACGCGGTGACGCGACTGGAGGGAATCGAGGGCATCGCAATGAGCCGCTTCACCGCTGCCGATGTCGTGCGCCACCCGATCGTCGGGCGCATCGTCGAGGCTTATGAGGGGCCGCGGGCGTGAGAATCCTCATCCCCGCGTTCCTGCGAAAGCAGGAACCCAGAGCGAGCATCGGCGTCGCATGCGATCCTGGGCTCCTGCTTTCGCAGGAGCACCGGCATGCTTGAGATCGCCCTCACCGCCGACTCCCCCTGGCCCGAACACGACTGGGACGCGCTCGCCGATCGCGCCGCGCGCGCGGCGATCGACCGTACGCCGCACGGCGAATTGCTGACGATCGCTGCCGCAGTTGAGATCTCACTGCGTCTGACCTCGGACGATGAGGTCCACACACTCAATCGCCAGTACCGCCACAAGGACAAGCCGACCAACGTCCTGAGCTTCCCGATGGTGCAGTCCGACCTGCTCGAAACGGTGACGCAGAATTCGGACGATGGCGAAGTGCTGCTCGGCGACATCGTCCTGGCGCACGGGGTGTGCGCGACCGAGGCGGCAGAGCGCGGGATTGCACTCGATACGCATGCGACTCATTTGATCGTGCACGGCGTGCTGCATCTGCTAGGCTACGACCATATCGACGACCGCGAGGCCGAGGCGATGGAAGCGATCGAGACCGACGCGCTCGCCTCGCTCGGGATCGACGATCCCTATCTGATTGAAGAGGACTGACCGACCGCAATGCCCGAGGGCCCCAGTACCGACGCCGGTGACAGTATCTGGCGCAAGCTGAAATCGCTGTTCGGCGAAAACGAACCCACGCTGCGCGACCAGCTCGAGGAAGCGATCGAGCAGCACGAGCATGACCCGGCCCCGGAGGCCGAAGGCGACCTGTCTCAACTCGAACGCCAGATGGTGCGCAACCTGCTCCATTTCGGCGAGCGCGACGCGGGCGATGTCGGTGTGCCGCGCGCGGATATCATCGCGGTCGAGGAAAAAACCAGCTTCGCCGATCTGGTTACCTTGTTCGCCGAAGCGGGGCACAGCCGTCTGCCCGTCTATCGTGAGACGCTGGACGAGGTGATCGGCATGATCCACGTCAAGGACGTGTTCGCGATCCTGGCGACCGGCGCTTCCCATCCCACCGACATTGCGGGGCTCATCCGCCAGCCGCTCTACGTGCCGATGTCGCGCGGCACGCTCGACCTGCTCGCCGACATGCAATCCAAACGCGTCCACCTGGCGATCGTGCTCGACGAATATTCGGGCACCGAGGGCCTGGTCACGATCGAGGACCTGGTCGAGGAGATCGTCGGCGATATCGAGGACGAACATGATGATGCGCCGGAGGCATTGCTCGTGCCGCTCGACGGTGGTGCCTGGGATGCCGATGCCCGCGTCGAGCTGGAGGATGTGGCCGAGACGATCGACCCCAAGCTTGCCGAGCATGACGAGGATGTCGATACGCTGGGCGGCCTGGCCGCGGTGCTCGCCGGCCGCGTGCCGACCAAGGGTGAGTGCCTGGAGACGCCGTCGGGCTGGACGCTCGAAGTGATCGAAGCGGATTCGCGGCGGATCGAGAAATTGCGATTGCACCCGCCAAAACCGCTGCCCGAAGGCGTGGACGGATAAGCTCATCCGTCGTTACCGCAGCGAAAGTTGAGGTGAAGTTGGCCCAAGATCGTCATCCCGGCGAAAGCTGGGATCTCAAACCCATCGCGTCGCCTCTTGAGGCCCCAGCTTTCGCTGGTGCACGGAAAGAGCGACATGCTTGCGCGACCGAAATGTACACTGATCGATTTTTCCGCTCGCGGAGATCAGATTAACTCATCGCATAAATGATTGCAGGCTCGGGCCGCACCGGTCACAACCGGGAAGCGGGCCACGACCTTCGTCGCGCGCCCCAGCGACATAGCCCATGCACCGGCGTACCGCCGTGACGCGAACGAGAGGAAAGACGAGATGGATGCTGTCACCAGCGACCCGCTGAACGATCCGAAAAAGGAATCCACTGCGCTGCGCACGCTGCTCGGCCGGACCAATCGCGACTGGTGGCCCAATCACCTGTCGCTCGACATCCTCCATCAGAAGGGGATCAGCGGCAACCCGATGGGCGACGACTTCGATTATGCGAAGGAATTCAAGTCGCTCGATCTCGCCGCGGTCAAGAAGGACCTGACCGCGTTGATGACCGATAGCCAGCCGTGGTGGCCGGCCGATTACGGGCATTATGGCCCGTTCTTCATCCGCATGGCCTGGCATTCGGCGGGCACCTATCGCACGGGTGACGGCCGCGGCGGCGCCAATGCAGGGCAGCAGCGCTTCGCCCCGCTCAATTCGTGGCCGGATAACGGCAATCTCGACAAGGCGCGCCGCCTGCTCTGGCCGATCAAGCAGAAATATGGCCGAAAGCTCAGCTGGGCGGACCTGATGATCCTGGCCGGCAACGTCGCGATCGAGTCGATGGGCGGCCCGGTGTTCGGGTTCGGCGGCGGCCGCGAGGACGTGTGGGAGCCCGAACGCGACATCTATTGGGGCACCGAACAGGAATGGGTCGGCAGTCCGAACAGCAAGACCCGCATCGACGACGAGTCGGGACGGGCGCTCGAAAGCCCGCTCGCCGCGATCCAGATGGGCCTGATCTACGTCAATCCGGAAGGCCCGGGCGGCGTGCCCGATCCACTCAAGTCGGCGCGCGACATACGCGAAACCTTCTATCGGATGGGCATGAACGATGAGGAGACCGCGGCGCTGACCGCCGGCGGCCACACCTTCGGCAAGGCGCATGGCGCCGGCGACGCGAGTCTGGTCGGTGCCGAGCCCGAAGGCGCCGACATCGCGCAACAAGGCTTTGGCTGGCAGTCGGGTCACGAGAGCGGGATGGGCGACCATACCATCACCTCCGGCATCGAAGGTTCGTGGACGCCGAAGCCGACCGAGTGGTCCATGCTCTATTTCGACATGCTGCTCGATCACGACTACGAACTGGTGAAGAGCCCCGCCGGCGCCAAGCAATGGCAACCGGTCGGCAATCCCGACGATACGCTGGCGCCCAAGGCACACACGCCCGGCGTGCGCGTGCCGACGATGATGACCACCGCCGACATGGCGTTCAAGATGGACCCCGATTACCGCAAGGTGATGGAGAAGTTCCGCGCGGACCCGGCCTATTTCGCCGATGCGTTCGCCCGGGCATGGTTCAAGCTCTGCCATCGCGACATGGGGCCCAAGGCGCGGTACCTCGGCGCCGACGTGCCCGCCGAGGACCTGATCTGGCAGGACCCGATTCCGGCCGGCCCGACGCTAAGCGACGGCGATGTCGCGACGCTGAAGGGCAAGATCGCCGCCTCGGGCCTGACCGTCGCGCAATTAGTGAAGACGGCCTGGGCCTCGGCCGCGACCTATCGCGGGTCGGACCATCGCGGCGGCGCCAATGGCGCGCGCATCCGCCTGGCACCGCAAAAGGATTGGGACGTCAACGAGCCGGCCGAGCTCGCCAAGGTGCTCAAGGTCTATGAGGGCATCCAGGCCGATTTCGGTGGCGCCGGCAAGGTGAGCATCGCCGACCTGATCGTGCTGGGCGGCAATGTCGGCGTTGAGCAGGCGGCCAAGGCCGCAGGCCACGACGTCACGGTACCGTTCACCAGCGGCCGCGGCGACGCGACCGCCGAGCAGACCGATGCCGAAGGCTTCGCGGTGCTCGAGCCCCGCGCAGACGGCTTCCGCAACTATCTGCAGGTCAGGTTCAACGTCCCGACCGAGGAATTGCTGGTCGACCGCGCCCAGTTGCTCGGCCTGTCGGCACCTGAAATGACAGTGCTGGTCGGCGGCCTGCGGGTGCTCGGCGCCAATTACGCCGGCTCCCCGCATGGCGTGTTCACCGACCGTCCGGGCCAGCTGACCAACGACTTCTTCGTCAACCTG
Source organism: uncultured Stakelama sp. (assembly GCA_964521615.1). Taxonomy (GTDB): domain Bacteria; phylum Pseudomonadota; class Alphaproteobacteria; order Sphingomonadales; family Sphingomonadaceae; genus Sphingomonas. The sequence continues at coordinate 22,742 of CAZFTL010000003.1, forward strand.
CTCGACATGTCGACCGCGTGGCGACAGCTCGACGACAGCGCCGACGAGGAATTCGAGGGCAACGACCGTGCGACCGGCAAGCGCAAATGGACCGGAACGCGGACCGATCTGGTGTTCGGCTCCAATTCGCAGCTTCGCGCGCTCAGCGAGGTCTATGCGTCGTCGGATGCCGGTGACCAGTTCGTTGCCGATTTCGTCGGCGCCTGGGCGAAGGTGATGAACGCCGACCGCTACGACCTGGCCTGACCGCCTCCCGCCGGCCCATCGGCCGGCCGGCAGAACCGCCGGCGCTCCCCCTCCCCCCGGGCGCCGGCGGTTTTTTGTGCGGACCTCGCCGGCCCGTTCCGGGCCCGTGAATGTTGCCCACGATGTGCCCGGGGGCTGGCTGGCACCCGTTCCCGTCCGCCCGTCGGTGTGGAAGATCGAGGCGAGGTGATGGGATAACGTTGCCCCGGCCTCGCCCCGCTACTATCCTGATGCCATGCGCCAGCGAATCCTGATCGGTCTTGCCCTCGTCCTCGTCATGGTGGGTGGTCTCTATCTCTATTTCGCCCAGCCCGACGAAGCGCGGCTCAGCGTGGCGGCGGTAAGCGGCAACCGGCCAGACATCACCGCACCGCGCGAGCAGATCTGGCCCACGATCAAGGTCGCGGACGCCGTCGGCTGGAAGCAGGGGCAGATGCCGACGGCCGCGCCAGGCCTCAAGGTCAATGCTTTCGCGACTGGGCTCGATCATCCGCGCTGGCTGTACCGCCTGCCCAATGGCGACGTACTGGTTGCGGAGACCAATTCGCCACCGCGCAAGGGCGGCGGAATCGCCGGCTGGGTGATGAGCTATCTGCTCGATAAAGGGGGCGCCGGCGTCCCGTCGGCCAATCGAATCACGCTCCTGCGCGACACGAACGGCGACGGGGTCGCGGATGTGAAGCAGACGCTGCTGACCGGGCTGAATTCGCCATATGGCATGGCGTTGCTGGATGGCTATCTCTACGTCGCCGATACCGATGCCCTGGTTCGCGTCCCGTTCACGCCGGGCCAGACCCGGATCGACGCCAAGCCCGAAATCGTGATCAAGTATCCCGGTGGCGGCAACCATTGGGCGCGCAACGTGATCGTCGCGGAGGACGGCAAGACGCTTTATGTTTCCGTCGGTTCGTCGACTAACATCGCCGAAAACGGGCTCGATGCCGAGAAATTCCGCGCCAACATCCTCCAGGTCTTTCCCGATACCAAGACCTTCCGCATCTTCGCCGCCGGTACGCGCAATCCCAACGGCATGGCGATCGAGCCCAAAACCAAGTCGTTGTGGACCGTCGTCAACGAACGCGACATGCTCGGGTCCGATACCCCGCCCGATTATCTGAGCGCGGTAGAGGCAGGCGACAATTTTGGTTGGCCCTGGTTCTATTGGGGCGGCTATCCCGACCATCGCGTGAAGCCCGAAAACCCTGGCCTTCAGGAATATGTGAAGCGCCCCGATTATGCGCTGGGACCGCACGTCGCTGCGTTGGGCCTTACCTTCGCCGACGGTGCGCGGCTGGGGCCGCAATTCGCCGACGGCGCCTTTATCGGCGAGCATGGGTCGTGGAACCGCCGCCCCGTGTCGGGCTATCACGTCATCTACGTGCCGTTCGGCGACAACGGATTTCCCGCAAAAGGCGCCAAGGCGGTAGAGGTGCTATCGGGCTTCCTCGACGCCAAAGGCAATGCCCGCGGGCGGCCGGTCGGCGTCATCCTCGACGCGACCGGATCGTTGCTGGTCGCGGACGATGTCGGCAACGCGATCTGGCGCGTAAGCTCGACGACGCCGGAGCCCGCGCCGTCATCGGCTTCTGCCGCCCCAGCCAAGTAAGGAGGAAGGGGCGGGCTGCAGCCGGCCCCCCGACCGTGCAGCCCGCACACCCCGTACGACACCGAAGGGTCCGCGCGTGATCGCGCGTTCTTGCCCTCGATTCCCTTGCTTTACACCAACTTGCCCCATTCATGCGTTGACGATTTCATCCAAACTGCCCAAAATGGGTCACTTTGGGAGCGGGAGTGAGTCCGATGGCTGCTGGCGACCGCGTCGCTACTGTTCCCGAGCGCATGGGCGATCACTGGCGGATCGCCATGTTCGCACTCACCAACCTGTTTCTTTCGATGCACCGGACCTTTACCGGGCACGAAGGAAATAGTCCGTCGGTGGTGCTGATCTACTGCACCGTCTCGGTCGGCAACATCCAGAAGCTGATGCGCGAGCGCAGCGTCCCCAGCGACTTCACCGCGACCGCGGTGCTGCCGCGCGAATGGGTGGTACCGATGTCACGTAGCGCGATCGCCGCAGCCACCGGCCTGCCGCGCGAAACGGTTCGCCGCCACGTCGCCCAGATGATAGACTCGGGCTTGCTGACGGAGGATCCGCGCGGCGGCGTCACCGTCGTGCCGGGCGCTATCCAGGATCGCGCGCTCGAACCGCTGCTCGAAGCACTGATCACCGAATTCTCGCGCACGGCCGAGGCCTTGCTGCGCGCCGGCGTGATCGAGGTCACCTCCAGCTAAGGCCGTCCGCCTGCTATTCGAGGAGCTTCGGCGCCTCCTTTGCGAGCTTCGTCCGTATTCGCTCGGCAAACAGGGCCAGAAACGGCGGCAGGTCCACGGTCGCGATCACGCGATCGGCGCGGACGTCGAGCGTGGCAGCGACGCGTTGGCTCATCGCCGCCACGGTGAAGTGAAGCACATCGCCCGCCCAATGATGCTCGACCTCGGCGCCGCCGGGAAACCAGCCCGACAATTTGCCGATGCCGGCATCGACGCGTCGGCGCGCCTCGGCCAGGCCGAGCTTGTGGGATACTTCCACGACCACCGGATCGCTCATCTCGCGAATGACCCTGCCACGGTCACGTCGCAAACAATTGCGCGTCGTCGGCGAACGCCTTGAATTCGAGCGCGTTCCCGGAGGGATCGCGGAAGAACATCGTCGCCTGCTCGCCGGGCTGACCGACGAACCGGATATGCGGCTCGATCCCGAACGGTATGCCGGCCGCCTTCACTCGCTCGGCGAACGCCTGCCACGCCGGCATGGTCAACACCACGCCGAAATGCGGTACCGGCACGTCGTGCCCGTCGACTGCATTCTCCACCACGACTGGCTTCGCGGCGGGATCGAGATGCGCGACGATCTGATGCCCGAACAGATCGAAGTCGATCCATGTCGCGGCGCTACGCCCTTCCGGACAACCCAGTATGACGCCGTAAAATGTGCGCGCTGCATCGAGGTCGTGGACCGGGAATGCGAGGTGGAAAGGGCGAAGCATGCCGCCTAGCTACCGCCCTGGAACCCAAACGTCACCCCGGACTTGTTCCGGGGTCCACTGTTCCGCATACGCACCGGGCGCGGCGCCTGCTGCACGGTGGATGCCGGGACAAGCCCGGCATGACGATTGAGAGGAACGGTACACTCGTCGTGATCTGGTTGCGTCGCCTTCTCCCGCTCGCGCTCGGCGCGATCACCGCGCTCGGATTCGCACCTTGGGATTGGTGGCCGCTGACAATCGCTGGCTTCGCCGCCTGGCTGCTTCTCATCCACGAAGCCAGGTCGCTGCCCCACGCGTTGCGGATTGGCTGGCTGTTCGGACTCGGGCACTTCATCATCGCCAACCTCTGGATCCAGCAGCCGTTCGAGTTCCAGGACAAGATGCCGCCGCAGCTCGGCTATGTCGCCGTGGTGCTGGTCGCGGTTTATCTGGCGCTCTTTCCGATGCTGACCGCGGGGCTTGCCTGGCGTTTCGCCAGTCCGGCGGCCAGGCGGGACCCCGCTCCAAGGATCGACACCGCGTTCGTCCTGGCCGCGAGCGCTGCCTGGATCGGAAGCGAGTATCTGCGCGGCATGTTGTTCACCGGCTATCCCTGGGATCCGTTGTCGGTCGTCTGGCTGGCGACCGACCACATGGCGCAATTGGCCGCCTATGTCGGCACCTATGCCCTGTCGGGTATCGTCGTCCTGGCAAGCGGCTGCCTGCTGGTCGCCATCGTCGATCGACGCGCATACCTGCCCGTCCTGATCCTCATCGCGATGGTTGGATTTTCGACGGCGCCGGTCGGCGGCGCCTTGCAAGAATTCCTCGACCCCATGAGGGTTCGGGTGGTCCAGCCCAACCTTGCCGAGGAAGCCAGGCCGACCGACGATTATGCCGAAGCGAATTTCCAGGCGCTCGCCCGCCTGTCCGGCAAGCCCGACCCGGATCACCCCCGCCTGATCCTCTGGCCCGAAGGCGCTATCCGCTTTCCGGTCGAGGACGGCTATCCCGCCTATGTCTATCAGGTACTGGGCAGCGCACAGACCGCCCGCATCCGCATGGCCTCGCTGCTCGGCGATCGGGACGCGATTCTGACCGGCACGCAAGGCATGTATTTCGACAGGACGACCGGCGACATGACCGCCGCAACCAATTCGATCGCGGTGATCGGCGCCGATGCCAGGCTCCACGGCCGCTACGACAAGGCGCACCTCGTTCCTTATGGCGAATATCTGCCGATGCGGCCGTTGCTCGAAGCGATCGGTCTGTCGCGGCTCGTCCCAGGCGATGTCGATTTCATTCCCGGGCCCGGCCCCCGCACCATGGCAATACCCGGTTTCGGCAAGGTCGGCATGCTGATCTGCTACGAAGTGATTTTCTCCGGTCGGGTGGTCGATCCGCACGACCGGCCCGATTTCATCTTCAATCCGTCGAACGACGCGTGGTTCGGAACGCTCGGCCCGCCCGCGCATCTCGCGCAGGCGCGATTGCGCGCGATCGAGGAGGGATTGTCGATCGTCAGGGCGACCCCTACCGGCATCTCGGCGATCATCGATCCCGACGGGTCGGTCCGCCAGAGCATCCCGATGGGGCAGGCCGGGGCCATCGAGGGCATGGTGAAACGGGGCGCCCCCACCCTCTTCTCACGCCTCGGCAACTGGATGGCGCTGATCGTCTCGGCGATTCTGCTGATTTGCGCGATTGCCATCCGGCGCCTCGCCCGCTAGGACCCCCGGCGTCATATAAGGAAAGCTTTATATGGGCATGGCAACGGCCCGGCTTTCCCCAAACCCCAGAGGAAACTCAATGCGTTCCAATTATCTCTTCACGTCCGAATCGGTCTCCGAAGGCCACCCCGACAAGGTCTCCGACCAGATTTCCGACGCCATCGTCGACCTGTTCCTGTCCAAGGATCCCGAAGCGCGCATCGCGTGTGAGACGTTGACGACGACGCAGCTGGTCGTTCTCGCCGGTGAAATCCGCGGCAAGGGCATCATGGACGCTGACGGCAATTGGGCCCCGGGCGTCGAGGCCGAGGTCGAGAAAGCCGTCCGCGATACCGTCAAGCGCATCGGCTACGAGCAATCGGGCTTCCACTGGGAGACGCTGCGCTTCGAGAACAACCTGCACCCGCAATCGGCGCATATCGCGCAGGGCGTGGATGCGAGCGGCAACAAGGACGAGGGCGCCGGCGACCAGGGCATCATGTTCGGGTTCGCCTGCGACGAGACGCCCGATTTGATGCCGGCGACGCTCGACTACAGCCACAAGATCCTCGAGCGCATGGCCGCCGACCGTCATTCGGGCAAGGCACCGTTCCTGGAGCCCGACACCAAAAGCCAGGTCACGCTGAAGTTCGACGGCGGCAAGCCGGTCGCGGCGACCGCGATCGTCGTCTCGACCCAGCACGGCAAGGGCTATGACGAAGGCGAGAAGGAAGCCGAGCTCCACACCTACGTGAAGTCGGTGGTGGCGGACATCCTGCCCGCCAACCTGCTCAGCGATGAGACCGTCTATCACATCAACCCGACCGGCTCGTTCGAGATCGGCGGCCCCGACGGCGATGCCGGCCTGACCGGCCGCAAGATCATCGTCGACACCTATGGCGGCGCGGCTCCGCACGGCGGCGGCGCCTTCTCGGGCAAGGACCCGACCAAGGTCGATCGCTCGGCGGCGTACATCACCCGCTACCTCGCCAAGAACATCGTCGCGGCCGGCCTCGCCAAGCGCTGCACGATCCAGCTGGCCTATGCGATCGGCGTCTCGAAGCCGCTGTCACTCTATGTCGACACGCACGGCACCGGCACGGTCGACGATGCGAAGATCGAGGAAGCGATCGGCAAGATCGAGAAGCTCGGCGGCCTGACCCCGCGCGGTATCCGCACGCATCTCGGCCTCAACAAGCCGATCTACGCCAAGACCGCGGCCTATGGTCACTTCGGCCGCAAGGCCGAGGGCGACTTCTTCCCGTGGGAGCGCACCGACCTGGTCGACGACCTCAAGGCGGCGCTGGCCTGATCCCACCGGATCGGTTGCAATTGCGAGGGCCGGGGAGCGATCCCCGGCCCTTTTTCGCTGGCGGCGCGGCGACAATATTGGCACCCTCCGCTCCCGGGAAAGCGGGGGGAAGTTTCGATGCGTATAAGGTCCTTGGCCGTCGCGGGACTGCTGGCGGCGGCGATCGCCATGCCGGTTCAGGCCGCACCCAGAAAACAGATCGAAGCGCCCACCGGCGCGCCCTGGAAACACGTCCAGACCGGGATCACGCTCCCGTCGAGCCTGCTCGGAATCTCCCGCGGCTCGATCGGTGACAATAGCGACAGCGAGATCGACGTGTTCGCCGAATATGGCGACGGGCAGGCGACCGTCATCACGCTCTACGTGTTCCGTCCCGCGCTTACGAGCGTGCCGATGTGGTTCGATCGGTCCGAGGTGCAGATCTTGATGCGCGACGTCTATGGCAATCCCACGCCGGCGGCGGCGACGGCGGCGTTCGCTCCCCCGGACAGCAAAGCGACCTCGGCGCTGCGCCGCATCTATATCCCCGGCAAGGGGCCCTATAAGTCGACCGGACTGGCGATCATGCCAATGGGCGAATGGCTGGTCGCGGTGCGGATCAGTTCGCAGGAATTCGACGCAACGGCACTCGACGCCAAGCTGGACGAAGTGATCAAGGCGCTCGGCTGGCCGGGCGGAGTTGCCGACGCCGATGCCGCCGTCCCCGTCGCCCCGTGCGCGACGCCGCTCACCTATGCGAAGCGGGCCAAGATCAAACCGCCAAGCATGATGGACGCATTGCTCGGCGCCACACTCGCCACGATGAAGCCGACCGATGAGGAGAAAGCCAAGGCGGTTCCGGTCACCTGGTGCCGCGAAGGCGCGCCGAAGCAGGAATATGGCGTCTATCGCGCGGTCGGCAACGACACGGGCTACACAATCGCGATGGGCGACGCGGGCCGCGTCATCAACGTCTTTCCCGGTCTTGCGCTCGATTCGAAGAATCCCGACTATCAGGTGAGCTTGGGCCTGCTCGACCAGACCCTGGTCTATCCGTCGTTCGACAAGCTGCCCGCACCAGACGTCGCGGTCGACGCGGTGATGAAGAACCGCCCGCTGTCGTCGGCGGCGCGGGGCAGCAAGAACATTACGATCGAAGCCGGAGGGCTGAAGGCGAAGTAGGGCGCGATCGCGCGCGATTGGCTTTCGACGCATCTCGCTCTAGGCGGTCGCACGATGAACGATCCGACCACCATCCGGCGCCTCTACGGCCGACGCCAGGGACATAAATTGCGCCAGGGCCAGAGCGCCCTGGTCGAGGAATTGCTGCCCCGGGTCGAAGTCCCTGCGACCGGCCCGCTCGATGCCCGCACCCTGTTCGGCGATGACCGCCCACTGGAACTCGAAATCGGCTTCGGCGCCGGCGAGCATCTCGCGGGACAGGCCGCGATGCGCCCCGATCACGGCTTCATCGGCTGCGAGCCTTTCCTGAACGGCGTGGTTGGCGCGCTCAACCACATCCGCGATGGCGGACTCGCCAACGTCCGTCTGCACATGGGCGACGCGTTGGAGGTTGTCGAGCGCCTGCCCGACGCCAGCCTCGACCGCGTCTATCTGCTCCACCCCGACCCCTGGCCCAAGGCCCGGCATGCCAAGCGCCGCATGGTCAATGACGGCCCACTCGACCTGATCGCCGCCAAGCTGAAGCCCGGCTGCGAGTTCCGGCTAGGCACGGACGATCCGACTTATTGCCGCTGGTCGATGATGGTGATGAACCGGAGACGCGACTTCGTTTGGACCGCCGAAACGCCACATGATTTCCTCACCCGGCCCGTCGACTGGCCGGAGACGCGCTACGAGCGCAAGGCGCGCCGTCAGGGGCATGAGGTGTGGTACTTCCGCTACATCCGGCAGTGATGCCGAGCAAAGGATCGACAATGACCAACCTCGGACACGTGATCGCCCCGGGCAAGCTGGCCGTCGTCACCGGCGCGGCGAGCGGGATCGGGCGCGCGGCGGCGCGGCGTTTCGCTGCGGCCGGAATGCGCGTCGTACTGGTCGATGCCGCTCCAGCGGTCACGGAAGCGGCAACCGCCATCGGCGGCGATGCCGTCGCATTCGTCGTCGACGTCTCGGATCGCGCCGCGATGGATCGACTCGCGACCGATGTTCGCGCGCGCTTCGGCCCGGTATCGATGCTGATGAACAATGCCGGCATCCATGGCGGCGCCGATGCGCTCTCCGGACCCGACATCTGGGACCGGGTGATCGGCGTCAACCTGATGGGCGTATTGCACGGCGTGCAGGCCTTCGTACCCGCGATGATCGCCGACGGCGCGCCTGGAATGGTCATCAACACCGGATCGAAGCAGGGCATCACCCAGCCGCCCGGCAACACCGCCTACAATGTCAGCAAGTCCGGCGTGAAAGCGCTGACCGAAGGGCTTGCCCATTCGCTGCTCGACCTGGCCGGCGGCAGCATCACCGCGCATCTGCTGATTCCCGGCTTCACGTTCACCGGCATGAGCGGCGCGCGCGAGAAGCCGGCGGGCGCCTGGTCGCCCGAACAGGTAGTCGAGTTCATGATGGAAAAGCTTGCCGCGGGCGATTTCTACATTCTGTGCCCAGACAATGACGTGCCGCGCGCGATAGACGAAAAGCGCATGGCGTGGGCGATGGAGGACGTGATCGAGAACCGGCCCGCTCTGTCGCGCTGGCATCCCGACTGGGCGGATCGCTTTGCCGCCTACATGACGGAATAAGCGGCGCGGACGGCGCTTACGCATTTCCCGCTACCCCACGGCCGCCTCCCGTCCTATCGTAGCCGATGATGACCGAGCGCCGCGACAAGCCAAGCTTCGCCAGCCTCTTCAACCGCGCGCGCGCCGACGCGGAAGGGGAAGAGCCCGCGCCGCCCCCGCAGTCGGCCGAGGCGGTCGCGGCCCCGGCGGTGACGATGGCACCCACACCGCAGCCCCGGCCGCGCGACGAATGGGCGTATGAGGCGATGCAGTTCCTGGTCGATCCGGCACGCGTCCGGATATGGCCCGGCAATGCCCGCATCTATTCGGACCTGACCCCGGCAAATTGCCGCGACCTCATCCAGTCGATCGCGACCGAAGGGATGCAGAAGGTCGCGGCGATCGTCCGACCGGTGTTCGACGACGCGCTCTACGAATACGAGGTCATTGCCGGCACGCGCCGGCATTTCGCCGTTTCCCATCTGCGCGCGACGAGCATGCCGTCGCTGCGCTTCCTCATCCAGGTCGAGATTCTCGACGACGAGGCCGCTTTCCGGCTCGCCGACCTCGAGAATCGCGCTCGAAAGGACGTGTCGGATATCGAACGCGCCCGCAATTATGCCGCGGCGCTGCGTGACCATTATGACGGCCACCTGACGCGCATGGCCGAGCGGCTCGCTTTGTCCAAATCCTGGCTGTCCAAGATGATCCGCGTATCGACCCTGCCCGACCAGTTGCTGGCGGCGTTCGGATCGCCGGGGGAGCTCCATCTCAAACCGGCCTACACCTTGTCGCAGAAACTCGACGGCCCGGCTGGCCCGGTGATCATGGCGACCGCCGCGCAGATCGCCCGCGCCCAGGCGGCGCGGCGGGCGGACAGCCTCGCCCCCTACCCTGCCGCCGAAGTGCTGCGGCAGCTCAACGACGCGGCCAACCCATCGCCGGAAGAGGCGGCGGAGCTACGCGGGCCGACCGGCCGACTGGCGATGACGGCCAACGCCAACAAGAACACGCTGACGCTCAAGCTCCATGCCGGATCGGGCGTGACGCGCAAGGCGATCACCGACGCGGTTCGCGCCGCCCTCGATGCGGCGGAAAGCAAGGGTTTCTCCCTCGGCCTGGCCGCGCGGCCCGGCGATGAGGATACCGACTAGGGCCGATCGGCTTTTCAAATCTGCGACGGCGGGACCAGGGCCCACGGGGCGCGTCGCATTTTCCGGCTCCTGTCGTCACCTCGGGCTTGCGCCGGGATCCGCCGGATCGCCCGCTCGGGACGGGAACCCCCGTGACCGGGCCCCGACGCCCGGTGGATGCCGGGACAAGCCCCGCTTGTCGAACTGGAAGGTGTTGAGGGGCGCTCGCCTCTTCAACCCCGCCCGCTGTTCTTCCAAAATCCTTTCAGCGCGTGGCCCAGTATCGCCGGCGCACCGGGCTTGAGCAGCAGCCAGTCGCGGATCGCCGGCCCCTGTTGCGCCCCGATCGTTTCCTTGTAGCCGCTGTCGCCGGCGCCCCAATCTACCTGCGTCATGCCGTCGTCCAGCGCGCGGACGAGGTTTCGGTAATAGAGCAGCTTTCCCGGCGACTGCTTGGCAAAGGCCGGATCGTAGCTGTTGGCGATGGCATATTTGAAGGTGCCGAGGTTGAGGTCGAACGAGAATGCCGCGGGGGCGCCATCGACGGTCAACAGCGCCGCCCACATCATGTCGGCGATCACCGGGTCGGCCGCCGCTTGCCGCCAGAACGCGCCATGCCCCTTGCGCGTGAACTTGGCATCGCCGCCATCGGTACGCGTCGCGATCCAGCTCTTCTCCTCGACCGCGGCAAGTTGGTCGAAGCCGCCCGCAAGCAGGGCAGCGCCGTCGAGGAAGCGCCAGTCGAGCGCGCCATGGTCGGCGAGATGCTTTTCGTGGAAGCGGTTCTTCTTGAGCGTCGATGCGCGTGGCCAGCCGCCGTCGGCGCGCGCGGCAGCCATGTCGAGCAGGTAGGAATCGGCCACGAACCGGTCAAGCACGCGCCAACCGCGCCGCCGCGCCGCCGCTACCAGCGCCGTGACGCTGGGGTCGCCGTCATAGGACGGACCGACTCTGAGGCCATTGATCTCTTGCGCAAGCCGGTCGATCAAGACGTCGAACGCGGCGCTCGGGGCATCGATGGTCGCAGGGAAGCCGCGGAACGGCCAATAGCAGCCTGGGACGCTGGCGAGCTTTGCGAGTCCCGGCCCGAAGCCGACTAGCGGAAGCGCGATCACCGGCTGTCCGTCGCGTTCGACGATCAACGTACGGGCGCGACCGCCATAGGCGGCCAGAGCAGCGGCGAACCATTGATAGCGCAGGAACCGATGGCTCGCGACAGCCTCATCGGCAACCGTATCGATCAACGCCGACAGCCCGTCGAACGCCGTCGCCCGCATGATCGGGGGCAGGCGCGTGAAGTCGCTCAGGAGCATCGGCTTGGTCATCGCTGGCGGGCTATAGCCGCCAGCCGTTACCAACCCGTGTGGAACCTCCCCGATCGGGCAGCTTCAGCCTTCGCGCACCCATGCCCGGGCTTCGTCGGCGCGGCTTTCCGGAAAGACCCGCATGTCGCCCGAAAGCAGCATCGCAGAGGCGCGGGTGATCGGGCCGATCCAGCCATGGTCGGTGATCACCGCCGCGCGCGCCAGCTTGTCGCGATGGGCAACCACCCACTTCACGTCCTCCAGCCACAACGACCAGTCGATCGGTCCCAGTTTACGGATCGTCTCGATGACGCGCAGCTTGCCGTGCTTCGCGATCTGCGCTTCCAGCGCCGGTATGATCACCTCGAAATCCGCGCGGGTGATCGCGCCGTCGACGATCAATTCGAGCACTCCCGCCTCGTCGTCGACCGTGTAGCTCAACATCGTCGCTCTCCTTCCGCTTTCCATAACGCCCGGACGCCGCCATGATGTCCGCGATGCAGGCCAATACCGTCTCCACCATCGCCCAGACGATCCAGCTGTCGTTGTCGCCGGTGTTCATGCTGACCGGTATTGGCGCGTTGCTCAACGTCCTGGTCGGACGGATGGCGCGCGTGGTCGACCGCGTCCGGGAACTCGAGCGGCTCCACCCTGCTGCCAGCGGCCCCGAACGCGACCGCTACGTGTGGGAATTGCGCATCCTCGACCGGCGCATCAAGGTCATCAATGCCGGCCTGTTCCTGGCAGTATCGAGCGCGGTGATGACCTGCCTGGTCGTCGCACAATTGTTCGTCGCCGAGCTGATCGGACTCAAGATCGCCACCATGGTCGCGCTCACCTTCACCACGGCGATGATATTGCTGATCGCCGCGTTGGTCAGCTTCACGATCGAAGTGCGCACCTCGCTCCGCGCCGTTACCGTGCGCGAGGAATTGCTCGACCGGCGATAGAGCGTCGCGCGGCAAAGTGAATACCGGTTTTCCGCAAACAGCGATGCTGTCACCAAGAACAGCAGCGGCGCGACCGGATCCGGAAATCGGTCACGCCGCTACGGAGCCGGCGCGGATCAGCGCTTGCCGTCGATTTCCCCACCGGCATCGGCCGTCGGCGCATAGCTCGGCGCCACGCGCGCCTTCGACGCTTGTTCGTAGACATAGCCCGCCTCGAGCAATTTGCCGTCGCTATAGGCCGGGCCGATGAACGACAGGCCGACCGGCAACCCGCGCACCAGTCCCATCGGCACGGTCAGGTTGGGGTAACCGGAAATTGCCGGCAGCTCGGACGAGCTCGGACCGTTATACTGATCGCCATAGATCGGGTCGCTCAACCATGCCGGGCCATAAGTCGGCTGGACCAGGATGGCGGCGTCGGCCTGTTTCAACATGCCGTCGATCGCCGCCTTGGCGAGCGTCAGCGATTTTTCGCGTTGCGCCTTGTAGGTCGGTTCGTCGACGCCTTTCGACTTCGCCGCCATGTCGAAGATCTCCTGCGCGAAATACGGCATTTCGGCGTCGGCATTGGCGGTATCGAACGCGATCACGTCGTCGATCGTTCGCGTCTTCACGCTCGGCGGCGTGGAGGCGAGATATTTATCCAGGTCGGTCTTGAGTTCGAACTTCAGGACGTCGAACTCGGCATCGCCCATGCCGTCGGTCTTCGGGCGTTGCACGTCGACCAGCACCGCGCCCTGCGCCTTCAGCGTGGCGAGCGCCCGGTCGAAACTGGCCGCCACCAGCGGCGGCATGTCGGGCCGAAAGACGGCAACGCGTACGCCCTTCAGCGATGCGCCGGCCAGCCCGGCCGCGAAGTCCTGGCGATGCGCGCTCGCGTCCGCTGTCGCGGGGTCGGCCGGATCGCTGCCGACCATCGCCGAGAACAAGGTCGCCACGTCGCGGACGCTGCGCCCCATCGGACCCGGCGTGTCCTGGCTGTGGCTGATCGGCACGACATAGGTCCGGCTGACCATGCCCAGCGTCGGCTTGAGCCCGACCAGGCCGTTGATCGAGGACGGGCAGACCACTGATCCATCGGTCTCGGTACCCAGACCCGCAGCGGCGAAGCTCGCGGCCACCGCGGCGCCGGTCCCGCTCGACGATCCGCACGCCGTGCGGTCGAGGCCATAAGGATTGCGCACCAGCCCGCCGACCCCGCTCCACCCGCTCATCGCCTTGGTCGAGCGGATATTGGCCCATTCGCTCAGGTTGGTCTTACCCAGGATCACGGCGCCTTGCGCGCGGAGCAGCGCGATGACCGGCGCGTCGCGATGCGTGACGTTATCCTTGAGCGCGAGACTCCCCGCCGTCGTCGCCACCGGGTCGCTGGTTTCGATATTGTCCTTGACCAGGATCGGAACGCCGTCGAGCGGGCCGAGCAACTTCTTCGCCTTGCGCCGGGCGTCGCTCGCTTTGGCCTGAGCGAGGGCGTCGGGATTGATCGCGATGACGGCGCGCAGCGTCGGCCCCTTGCGGTCCATCGCCGCGATGCGATCGAGATAGGCGCGGGTGATCGCTTCGCTCGTCGTTGTGCCGTTCGCCATACCCGTCCGCAACTGGTCGATCGATTGCTCGGTGACGACGGCCGGCGCGCTTTGCGCAATGGCGGGCAACGGCGTGGCGAGCAGAAGCAGAGCGGCGAAGCGGCGCATGGCGATCCCCCTGTTGTCGGTGCGCCTTCATCACTCAAAGCCAGGCGTTCGACAAGCCGGATGCGTGCGTTATGGTGCGGGCATGAGCGCTCCCCTAGAAACTCAGGTGATCGTCGTCGGCGCCGGTATGTCGGGACTGCTGGCGGGAATCCGGATGAAACAGGCCGGTGTGGATTTCGTCGTGCTCGAGAAGAGCCTGGAAGTCGGCGGGACATGGCTCGACAATGCCTATCCGGGATCGGGATGCGATGTTCCCAGCCATCTCTACAGCTACAGTTTCGCGGGCAATCCCGATTGGTCGCGGCTGTTCGCGCGCCAGCCCGAAATCCTGTCTTATTTCAACGATCAGGCCAACCGGTTCGGCCTGCGCCCGCACCTTTGCCTGGGCGTCGAGATTGCGAGCACCGATTGGGACGCGACGCGCGCCCGATGGACCGTGACGTCGACCGACGGCCATCGCTGGTGCGCACCGGCATTGATCGTCGCCACCGGCCAGCTCAATCGGCCGCGGACGCCCGACATACCGGGCCGCGCGGATTTTGCCGGGCCACAGATCCACACCGCGCGCTGGCACCTCGACGCGCCGATCGACGGCAAGCGGATCGGGGTGATCGGCACCGGGGCCAGCGCGATCCAGATCGTTCCCGAAATCGCCAAGGTCGCTGACCGGCTGACCGTGTTCCAGCGGTCGCCACATTGGGTGATCCCGCGTGAGGACGCTCCGATCAAGGAAGGGACGCGGCGCCTGTTCCGTCGCGCGCCGCTGCTGCGCAAGGCGTTTCGCGCGCTCATCTGGCGCCGGCTGGAGGCGACGCATCCGGCGATCGCCGCGCCGGGCGGACCCAAGGCGCGCGAGATGGAGGCATTGGCGCGCGACTATCTCGCCGCCGCCATCCCCGACGCCGATCTTCGCGCCAAGCTTACCCCCGACTTTCCGATCGGCTGCAAGCGAACGCTGGTATCCGACGACTATTACCCGGCGCTGCGGCGCGACAACGTGACGCTGGAAACGCGCGCGATTGATCGCATCGAGGCCGAGGGCGTGCGGCTGGCGAACGGCGACTCGATCGCGCTCGACACGATCGTCTGGGCGACGGGGTTCGAGACGCACGGTTTCGTCGCCCCGATGGCGGTCAACGGGCCCGATGGCAGCCTGGCCGGTGCCTGGGCGAGTGGCGCGAGCGCATATCGCGGAACCACGGTTGCCGGTTTCCCCAACCTGTTCCTGCTCTACGGTCCCAACACCAATCTGGGGCACAATTCGATCATCTTCATGGTCGAACGGCAGATGGAATATGCCCTGCCGGCGATCCTGAAGGTTGCGCGTGGTCAGGCGCGATCCATCACGGTGAAGCCGGAAGCGCATCGCGCCTACAACCAGCGGCTGCAGGAGCGGCTGGCAAGCACCGCCTGGGCGGCCGGCTGCGGCAGCTGGTACAAGACCGCGGACGGCGTGATGCCCAACAATTGGGCAGGCAATACCGCCGAATTCGCCAGGATGATGAAGCGCTTCGACCCCGAGGCGTACGAGATCGCCTAGGCTTTGAATCTCGCGGCTATTCGCCGAACAACTCGCGCTGCGATTTCTCCAGTTCCTCGGCATAGCGCTTGCGGACGAATTTCTCCGACAACGTGCCCAGTACGACGCCGTCATGATCGACCACCGCCAGTTCGTCGGCCTGAACCGCATCGAACCGGGCCATGATCTCGACGATATTGTCTTCCGGCGCGAGCGGCGGGAGCACTCCTTTCACCAGGCCGCCGATGACCGTGTCGTCGACCACGCCCTCGGCATAGACCAGTGCCGGCGCGATGATGCCGGCATAGTCGCCGGTCTGGTCGGTCATCACCACGCGGCTCACGGCGCCGAGCGGGAAGCGATGGCGGAATTCCGCCGCCGTCGACGCGGCGGGCATGGCCTGGACTTCCCGCCGCATCATCCTGCCTGCGGTCAGCAGTCGCACCCAGCCGACGTCGCGCGCGCTCTTGATCGTTTCGCCGCGCAGATGGAGACGCCAGGTCGAGAAGCTGTAGCCGAACGTCTCGCGCACGATGGTCGATGCGATCAGCGAGGCGGCGACGACCGCCCCGGTCAGCAGGAAGCTCTTCGTCGTTTCGAACACCAGCATCGCCATGGTCAGCGGCGCACCGATCACCGCCACCGCCATCGCCGCCATGCCGACCAGCGACGCATCGCCCGATGGCAGTACCTGATAGCCCGCGATGATCTCGACGATACCCGCGAAGAGATGGCCGACCAGCGTGCCGAGAAACAGCGACGCGAAGAACAGTCCGCCCCTGAACCCGAAACCGAGCGACACGATCGAGGCCAGCGACTTGGCGAGCAGCACGATCGCGATGAAGCTGAGCGACGCCCCGATCGCCAGGTCCGCGCCGAGCGCGCCATGCCCCGCCGACAAAACCTGTGGCGACCAGGCCGCAATCGGGACCATCAGCACACCGCCAACGGCGGGGCGCGCCCAACCGGGCAGCTTCGCCCGGCGCGAGCCTGCCTCGACCAGCGCTACCGCGCGCATCAGCGCGATGGCGAGGCCGGCGCAGACCGCACCCAGCAGGCTGTAGAGGATGTAGTGATCCCCGGGCACGGCGATCGACGAATTGACGGCCTCGACCGCGTAGGGCGTCGCGCCGATCGTATGCGCCACGAGCCCGCCCGCGAGCGCCGCGGCGGCCACTGGTGCGATCGCCGACGGCGTATAGGCACCGATCACGATCTCGAACGCGTAGAACGCGCCAGCCAACGGCGCCCCGAATGCGGCCGCGATCGACGCGCCCGCGCCGGCACCGACCAGGATGCGCAGGTCGGCGCGTCGTGTACCCAAAGCCAGCCCGGCCGACGAGCCGGCGGCGGCGCCGAGCTGGGCATAGCCCGCCTCGAGGCCGACCGACGCGCCGAAGCCGTTGGAAATGGCGGTCTGGACCGCGATGATCAGACTGTCGACGACCGACATGCGCCCGCCATGGAGCGCATTCGCCTCGACGGCGTCGACCAATGTCCGCCTGCGCGCGCGCACCGCCAGCGAAAACAGCCCCAGCACGATGCCGCCGACCGGCAGCATCGCGAGTTGGAGCGGCGTCAGCGCATGGACCGCGCTCAAGCGGACGTGGGTGGGGAGGTTGAACAAGTGGCGCTGGAGGAATCGCGCCGACTCCCCCAGGATGACGGTCAACAGCCCGGCGGTGGCGCCCACGCCGATGGCGAGCGCGATGAACCACAATTCGCTGGCACGGAACCGTCGCCTGACCCAGGCGATCGGTGTCAGGGCGCGATAGGGAATCTGAGGGGCATTCACCCGGGCGTCCTAGGACTCGTGTGCAAGCGCAGCAATAGCCGGACTGTGTCAAAACGCCGACGAAACGATCTTGTTACGAAACCGACAAGAGGCGGCGAAAATGAAAAGAGGCTGCCGGGGATCCCTCCCCGGCAACCTCCTGACATGGTCAGCGGCCGGAAGCTCCAGCCCGGAGGACCATGCGGACCGCTATTCCTGTGACCCTGAGCGTTGCTTGGGGGAGGATACCCCCCGCAAAGGGTCGGCGGACTTAGCGGTGCGTCCCCCGAACGAACTGAACCGACCCCATTGCTGAACCATGAGACATCGGATCACCTCCTTTCGCTTGTTGAAACAACGTGACCGTTGCTGGTCACGGAAACAATGTGAATCGGCAGAGTCCGCAATTCAAGTCTTGTAATTATACGTAAAATCGACGAATCTCTTTCGCCTGCCCGGATCGGCGAGCGACCGCGATCCGACGGTTTTCCTCGGCCCTCGCAATCGGCATCTTTCAGGATCGGCACGGCGACCGTTTCGCCCCCTCAATGATGCTTGAAATACTGTACCTCGCGCTCGTGTTTTTCGGCGGCCGCGCGGGTATCGAACGTGCCGAGATTGCGGCGCTTGTGCGTCTTGGGATCGGGCTTGCGCGAATAAAGCCGATACTCGCCCGACTTCAGCTTGCGGATCATCTCCATTCTCCTCCCGCCATCAACGCGCGGGGGGCGCCATGGAATGCGATCGGCACACAATGCCGGTCACCGCCGGCGATGCAGGCAAGCGAATCTGGGCGGGCGAGCGAATCTGGTTTTCAGCGGCAATCCTCGATCACCCGCCCGATCTCGGCATAGGGCGGCACCACCAGCGGCGCGACGCCCTCGCGCTCGACGACGAATCTGCCCCGGCTGAAGACCATGGCATCGAGCATCGCATCGCCAGGCGTTAACTGGCTGGCGACATAGCCGGCATCGCCGCCAGTCGGTCGGAGCGAAATCGACCGCGTCAGGCTGGTCGTCCGGATCGTCGCCGCATCACCCGGGCCATGGACCGACAAATATATCGCGCCGCGGGTGCGATCGCAGCGCAACGTCAGCATCGCGTCTCCACCAGGCGGCCCGAACAAGGCGATCGAACCGACGCCGTCCTTGCGATACACCCAGTCGCCCGGCGTGAAGGGCCAGTCGTTCCAATTGGCCGGGAGAGGCGGCGTCACCACAGGCGGCGGACTCGGGCGCACGACCGGTGGAGGCGCGGGCGCCACGACGGGGGCGGGCTTGGGCGGCGGAACGCAACCCGCGAGCAACAAGGCAATCGACGCGGCGGCGGCAAGTTTGTAGCGCATCGCCCGACCATGGCCGCGTCGCGCGCGCGCCTCAACCCGAAAGCGGTATTCGGGCTTGGATAGGCGATATACGTCGCGCTACGATCGTTTCGGGTCAATGACGAAAGGGCAGACGTGGCAGAAACGAGCATCCAGCCATTGGTTACGGCGAACCTGGCGGAAACGATGAAGGTCCGGAGCCGCGACGGCGGCAAGACGATCGGTGCGCTCCATGCCTTCATGGTGCACAAGCGCTCGGGACGCGCGATGTATGCGGTGCTCAGTCTGGGCGGGTTCCTGGGGGTCGGGCGAACCTATTATCCCGTGCCGATCCAGTTGCTCGCTTACGACCTTGCCGCCGACGCTTATGTCGCGAGCGTCGAGCCCAGGACGCTGGAAGGTGGCCCCAATTGGTCAGGCGCCGCACCCGATTTCGACCAGGCCTATGCCGACCGGCTGGCGAGCTATTACGGCGCGGACAAGCAGGACCTGACGGTCGGCTGATCGCGGATCTCGCGCCACCGACCGGTAGCTCTCGTCCATCATGTCGGCCCTGTGCCGGCACCCTCGGCAGCGTGAACGTATCGTCCTGAGGCGCGGTCGAGCCCGGCTCGGGTCAGCGTGACGAGCGAGTGGTGGCACTCGCCAGACTTCAACACCGGACGCGTCGACGCCTACCGCCGGCTCCCGCCCCCGAACTTCTTCTGCACCTTGCCGTAGCGCGTCTTGCGCGTTCCCGGCTTGCCTTCGTTCGATCGGCCCATCGGCGGTGGGATGACGCGGTCTTCGCTCGGCAGCCCGAGTTCCTCGGCTTCCAGCGCGCGGATTTCGTCGCGCAACCGCCCGGCTTCCTCGAACTCCAGGTCCGCGGCCGCCTTGCGCATCTTCTTCTCGAGCTCCTCGATATAGGCGCGCAGATTGTGCCCGACCATGTGGGGGCGGGCCTCGTCGATCTCGACCGTGACCTGGTCCTTCGACGCGACATGCGCGATAATGTCGCCGATATTGCGCTTGATCGTGGTCGGCGTGATGCCGTGCTCGCGGTTGTACTGCTCCTGCTTCTCGCGGCGGCGGTTGGTCTCGTTGAGCGCGCGCTCCATGCTGCCGGTCATGCGGTCGGCGTAGAGGATCACCCTTCCCTCGACGTTGCGCGCGGCACGGCCGATCGTCTGGATCAGCGAGGTCTCCGATCGCAGGAAGCCTTCCTTGTCGGCATCGAGGATCGCGACCAGCCCGCATTCGGGAATGTCGAGCCCTTCGCGGAGCAGGTTGATGCCTACCAGCACGTCATAGACACCGAGCCTAAGATCACGGATCAGCTCGATTCTCTCGAGCGTCTCGACGTCCGAATGCATGTAGCGGACCTTGATCCCCGCCTCGTGCATATATTCGGTCAAATCCTCGGCCATGCGCTTGGTCAGCGTGGTGATCAGCGTGCGATAGCCCATCGCCGTGGTCTTGTTGCATTCCTGGATGACGTCCTGGACCTGCTCCTCGACCGGGCGGATCTCGACCGGCGGATCGATCAGCCCGGTGGGCCGGATGACCTGCTCGGCGAACACGCCGCCGGTCTGCTCCATTTCCCACCCGCCCGGCGTCGCCGAGACATAGGTGGTCTGCGGGCGCATCGCGTCCCATTCGTTGAAGCGGAGCGGGCGGTTGTCGATGCACGACGGCAAGCGGAAGCCATATTCGGCGAGCGTGATCTTCCGCCGATGATCCCCTCGCGCCATGCCATTGATCTGCCCGATCGTCTGGTGACTCTCGTCGACGAACAGCAAGGCATTCTCGGGCAGATATTCGAACAAGGTGGGCGGCGGCTCACCGGGGAGGCGGCCGGTCAGGAAGCGCGAGTAATTCTCGATCCCCGCACAAGATCCCGTCGCTGCAATCATTTCCAGGTCGAAGTTCGTACGTTGTTCGAGCCGCTGCGCCTCGAGCAATTTGCCTTCCGCCTGCAATTCCTTGAGCCGCTCGGCGAGTTCGTGCTTGATCGCCTCCATCGCCTGCTTGAGCGTCGGGCCGGGCGTCACATAGTGCGAGTTGGCGAACACGCGGACGTAATTGAGACTGGCGATCTTCTTGCCGGTCAGCGGGTCGAACTCGACGATGTCCTCGATGTCGTCGCCGAAGAACGACACGCGCCAGGCGGTATCCTCATAGTGCGACGGGAATATCTCGAGATTGTCGCCCTTGACCCGGAAATTGCCGCGCTGGAACGCGGCGTCGTTGCGCTTGTACTGGAGCGCGACGAGCTTGCGCACGATCTCGCGCTGGTCGACGGTCTGGCCTTTCTTGAGGTCGAAGATCATCGCCGAATAGGTTTCGACCGAACCGATGCCGTAGAGGCAGCTGACCGAGGCGACGATCAGCACGTCGTCGCGTTCGAGCAGCGACCGCGTCGCCGAATGGCGCATGCGGTCGATCGCCTCGTTCACCGAGCTTTCCTTCTCGATATAGGTGTCCGACCGCGGCACGTACGCCTCGGGCTGGTAATAATCGTAATAGCTGACGAAATATTCGACCGCGTTCTCGGGAAAGAAGCTTTTGAACTCGCCATAGAGCTGCGCGGCGAGGATCTTGTTCGGCGCGAGCACCAGCGCCGGACGCTGCAAGGTTTCGATCACCTTGGCCATGGTGAAGGTCTTGCCCGAGCCAGTCACGCCGAGCAGCACCTGATCGCGCTCGCCGGCCAGCGCTGCCTCCGTCAGTTCCTTGATCGCAGTTGGCTGATCGCCCGACGGTGCGTAATCGCTGACCAGTTTGAACGGCTTGCCGCCCTCCACCTTTTCCGGCCGCTCCGGCCGATGCGGGATGAAGGACTGGCCAGTTTCGGGTTCTGCCAGGCTGGTGCGAATCTGGATTGCCATAGTGCGCGAATATGGTGACTGTCGGCGCAACCCGCAACAAAGCGGGAACGGGCCGCACCGAATCGATACCGGGAGAGAAAGCGATGCGTACCACCCCCCTGATCGTAGGCACTGCCGTCGTGTTGGCCCTTGCCGGCTGCGGACAGAAGACCAGCTCTACCACCATCACAACCAACGCCGCGACCGGCACGGTGACCACCAAAGGCGACGCACCGCTTTCCGCCGCAGCACTTGGGCTGCAACCCGGCCGGTGGGAAACCAAGATGGTAGTCCTCGACCGCAAGATGAGCGGCATGCCTGCCGGCGTGACGCTGCCCAAGGCCGAGCCGATCACCGTGACCACCTGCATGACGCCGGAGCAAGCGGCCAAGGGACCCGGCGATCTGCTCAAGCAAGCCAATGCCGATTGCACCGTCAACAGCAGCACCTATGCCGGCGGCAAGATCGCCGTCGACATGAATTGCAAGCTGCCGACCGGCATGACGATGGCGATGAAGACCGACGGCACCTATACGCCCACGTCGATGGTATCGGACTCCGAAGTCTCCATGACCGGCAAGATGTCGATGACCCAGAAGACCCATAGCGAAGCGCACCGGGTCGGCGAATGCACCGGGACGGAAGAGAAAGATTAAGGAGGAATCGCGATGATCGGGTACGCCACGATCGGCACCAACGACCTGGAAAAGGCACGGGGATTTTACGACGATCTGCTCGGGTCGATCGGCATCGGCCGCCTGATGGTGATGGACTCGGGCTTCACCATGTACGGCGCGTCGTTCGGCCACCCGGCGCTTGCGGTGACCCGGCCCTATAACGGCGAACCGGCCACCGCCGGTAACGGCAACATGATCGCCATCCCGCTGAAGGAGCGGAGCCAGGTCGATGCGCTCCACGCCAGGGCGCTCGCCCTCGGCGGCACGTGCGAAGGCGCTCCGGGGCTGCGCGGGGAGGACGGGCCGCAGGCATTTTACGGCGCCTATTTCCGTGACCCGGACGGCAACAAACTCTGTGCATTCCGGGTCGGGCCGGCCTGACCTCACACCCTGTCGCGTCTATCGGCGGATCAGTCGGTCCGCCGGTAGGCGACACGCCACATCACGACCGCTATGCCGGCGGACATCGCCGCCATCACCAGGCTGGTGGCGATCCCGCTCGCCCAACGGAACAGCAAGGTGCGCGCGTCCATCGCCGGGATTTCCATGATCCCGAAAATCCAGGTCTGGCCGCCCAGGAAGACCAGGAAGCCGATCGCGGCGCCGAGTGCCGCGGCGCTCGCCGGCCCACGCCGGCCCGCCGCGTGAAGCAGCATCCAGGGAAACGCCGCCAGGGCAGTGATTGCCAACGCGGTGAGGAGCGAACCGACCACCAGCGCCATGGCCAGCGTGCCCAAATCGAGCGCGCCGCCAAAGGCCATCATCAATGCGGCGATCAGGCCGCCCATCAGGCCACCGGCGCCGATCGCCAGCCCGACCCGGTCGAGCGTAGTTTCATAACGGCGACGTTGCGCCACGTTTCGGGACATTGCGACCCCTCCCCCTTGCCGCGCTCATAGCATCCGGACGGCCGGACCCCAAGCGCCGCCAGGCGCGAGGGTGGGACATCAGCGCAGCGCCCCGACGGCGGGCGTATCGAGACAATCGACCAATGCCGCCCGCGGCATCGCGGGCCGCGCCGGCGGCGGCACGTAAGCGGGCACATCCACCTCGGCCCCGATCGGTACCGCGTCGAACCCGGTCTGGCCCGTGCATGTCTCGGCCGCCGCGAGCAGCCGCGGTGGGGTGTCGCGCGCTTCGTAGGACAGGCGGAACGTCCCCCAATGCACCGCAATGGCGCGTGCGGCGCCCAGTCGGCGATAGACCTCGACCGCGTCGATTGGTCCGATATGACTGCCCGCCGCCATCTGGCCGGCGGTGAAGCGGAACGCGCCGATCGGGATCAGCGCCAGGCGGATCGAGCCATAGGACGCGGCCTTGTCCGCCCATTTCAGGTCGCCGGCGCCGGTATCGCCCGCGAAGAACAGATTGCCGCCCGGGAGCGTTACGACGAAGCCCGACCAGAGCGCCCGATTGCGGTCGGCGAACCAGCGGCTGTCCCAATGATGGCTGCGATTGACGATCACGCTGATTCCGGGACGCACCCTGACCTCGCCGCCCCAATCGAGCGCGCGAGCCGGTATTCCGGCTTGCCCGATCACACTGTCATTGCCCAGGCTGGTGACGATCAGCGGGTGGTCGCGATCCCACAACCGGCGAAGCGTCGCCAGGTCCATATGGTCGTAATGATCATGGCTGACGAGGACGAGGTCGATCCGCGGCAGATCCTCGAACCGGATGCCGGGTTCGGCCACGCGCGTCGGCCCGATCCCGAACGGGCCAGCGCTGCGGCTCCATACCGGATCGGTCAGGATGTTGAGCCCCTGCGTCTGGACCAGGACCGTCGAATGCCCGACCCAGGTCGCCACCATCCGATCGCCTTCCACTCGTGCCATCGGTCTGGCCGGCATCACGGCGACGTGATCGGGCCAGGGCGGGCGATGGTCGCGCGCCGTCACGAAACGCAGGATCGTGCCCGTCCCGCCCGGCGGCGACAGCGTCTCGTCGCCGCCGTCGGGATTGAAGAAATGCTCGCCGTCGAAATGATCGCTGACGGGTCCGCGATAATAACGCGCGTCGAGGAAATCGGGGGCGATCGCAATCGCCAGGCACAGCGCCACGACCAGCCACAACAACCCGGCACCGATCCGTTTTGCCCACCGCATCCGGGCCCTCTAGCCGAAGCCGCGGCGCGAACAAGGCATATTGACAATTTTTTTTAATTGTTGTGTTTACACAATATATGATAGTGAATATAGCATCTAGATGCTCTACAATCGCATAGCATTGTTCCGCGCCGAACGGGGCATCTCGCGCAAGGCGCTGGCCGAGGCGGTCGGGGTCAACCCGCAGACGATCGGCTATCTCGAGCGCGGCGACTACAAGCCGAGCCTCGAACTCGCGATGAAGATCGCCGCCGAGTTCGACGTCGCGATCGAGCATCTGTTTTCGTTCAAACCCTTCGAGCCCGTGGCCGCCGTCCTGCGCCGGGCGGGAGACGCCGCATGACGACCAAACCGCTCACCGAGCGCCTCGACGATATCGCCAATCTCACGGGCATTCCGTCCCTGGCGAAGCGACCGCCACGGCGTCGACCGTTGCGTGGGCTGGCGATACTTGCCTTGACGCTAGGCACGGCGGGGATGGCGATCGCCCTGTTCGGCGGCCGCATCCTGTTGCTCGGCGACGGAATATTGCTGGCCGGCTTCGTGCTGTCGGGCTGGCTGCCGATCATGGGGCCGATCAAGCCCTGGATGTCGTTCACCGAACGCGTCGATGAACTGGACGCGCAAATCCGCGCCAAGGCCTATCTGACCGCGCTGCCTGTGATCCTGTTGTGCGCCGTGTGCGGGCTGGTCGGGTTACCGATACTCGCCTGGGTCCAACAGCGTCCGCCGGCGGAAATGGTGGCCCTGGGCGGGTTCGCCGCGATGTATCTGCTGATCCTGTGGAACGCAGTCCCGACGCTCCATGCGAGCTGGGGGCGCCTAACGGTCGAGGACATCGAGGACTAGGCCGGGACACGGGGAAAAAGGGCGCTATCGCCAAGGGGGATAAAGGGCAAGTTTTGGGTGTATTGTGTTGAAAAACTCCCGGGGGGCGCGTTGAACGCGCGGCGCGAGTAATGATCAGTCGCGCTTCCATTCATTTTTTTCGTAATCGTTCAGCGAAGGTGAATTAGCTGAAACGTCATTACCGGCACGCCGGCCATGGCTGGCGCTGGCGGAGTTTTTCAACACAATAGGGTGGAAAGCTGACGCTAGGCGCGCGTCGCTCTCACGCGGTTTTTACGGCCAACTCTGTATTCGCGCTTCGCCTGCTGCAGCTCGATAGCTTCACCCAATGGTCGGTCGGCGCCCTTCTTCCATCCTCCCGCACGATAGACATCGTTGCGAGCCGAACTCTCCGCTAAATCGAGCGCCAGTTCCTCGCCATCGATGGCAATCGCAATCGCCTGATCGTTCTTGTGTCGGTTGCGCCGGTTTTCCAGCCGCTTCCGCAGCGGTATTGCTTTCCGCGCACCCTTCTGACCGCTCGCAAAGTAGGACTGGCGACAATCCTTCTTCAAGCTGAGCGCCTTCTTCTCCTGCGGGGTGCGGTTCCTGTTTGGCATGCGCACAGAATGCATCGGTTGTGCAATGCCTGCAATTGGGTCGTTCGCCGACCATCCCCTCCAAGCGTCTACCGCCTGGATCAGCCCTGATCCTCATACGCGAATTGCAGGATGCCCCAATGGCGGCCCTCGACCGCGATCGAGGCGATGACCTGCTTGAGCAGCACCACCCCGCCGCCCGCGACCTGGCGGCGATAGGCCTTGAGGCAGAACGGATCGGTGATCTTGCATTGCTGCTGCGTGTCGGGCGTGTCGAAGATCATGCCGCAACGGGCATGTTCCGAATTCCAGGCGTCGTCGCCCGGTCGCTGCGGATGCGAACGTTCGGGCATCGCCACCGCGCCGAAGCAATTGCGGTCGGTGAAGCTCATCCCGAAAAAGCCCTTGAAGGACCGAGCCCGTTCCTGCTGCGGGCGCGCGGCAGGAATGATGAACGGCTGGATCGGGTGAGCATATAGAGGCGGGTTGGTACCGGGGATCTGATCGTAGGTCTCCCGGAACAGGTCGGTTATTGAAATCCTGCCCTCGGCGACCGCTCGGGTCAGCGCCTCCGACACCTGTTTGGCGGCGTCGAGCCCGAAGGCGATATAGGGCGAGTCGACCGTCTCCACACCACTCTCGGCGAAATGCTGGAGCAGCGTATTGGTATCGTCGCTGACCGTCGCCACGCGCCCGGACAGGCGCTGCAGGCCATCGGCATTGGCGCCCGACGTGGTCGACAGCGCGCCCAGCCCGGTGCGGATGTTGCCGACCGAGTCGACCATCGAGCCGACCCGATCGCTGACCCGCTCGCTCGAATCCGACAGGTCGCGCATCAGCGCGCCGAGCCGTTCGACCAGTTCCTCGATGTCCTTGCTGCCCTGATGCGCTGTCTTCGCGGTTTCGACGCCATGCGCGACGCGGTCGAGCATGCCGGCGGCCTCGCCGGCCAGCGCGCCGATCGAGCGTTCGATCGTCTGCGTCGCGGCCGCAGTTTCCTGCGCCAGTTTCTTGACCTCGCCCGCGACGACGGCGAAGCCACGGCCGGCGTCGCCAGCGCGTGCCGCCTCGATCGTGGCATTGAGCGCGAGCAGGTTGGTCTGCCCGGCGATCCCGCTAATCACCTGGGTGACGTGGCTGACCGAGGCGAGCGCCTCGTTGAACGCGCCCAGGCTGGCATGGATGCGGCTGACTTGATCGATCAGATCGACGACGTTGGTCGAGGCATCCGACAGTTGGCGCGACGAATCCTCGATCACCAGCCGCGCCGCCGCGCTATTGCGGCGCGCTTCCTCGGCCGCGTGCACGACATCGGTGCCGTCATCGGCCAAGCGCACGGCGTCGCCGCCGATCGCTTCGATCGTCGCCGCCTGCGCGGTCACCCGCTCGGCCAGTTCGGTAATGTCCGCCTGAAGATCGAGCGTCCGGATGCCGAGTTCCCCCGACATCTTCGCCGCCTTCCTGACCGTCGTTGCGATGTCCAACCGCAAAGCCCCCCGATTTCCCCCGTTTCAACGGCTAAACGACCGGAGTTAAGGAAGCTTTAGGCTTGTTTGCCGGAGATCGAGAACCAGCCGGCGAGCCCTGCCATTGCCGCGATTCCCGCGGCGGCGAGGACGGCAATGTGGAACGCCCCGATCGACACGCTTTTGCCGCCGCCGGTCAGGACGAGCCCGATCAGCGCGATCGCCACCATACCGCCGATCCGTGCGGTGGCGTTGTTGACGCCCGAGGCAGCCCCGGTGTGACGATGATCGACCGCCGCCATGACGGCATTGGTCAAGGGGGCCACCGCCATCGTCATGCCCATCCCGATCAACAGCATGGATGGCAGGATATCGCGACCGAACGCGATTCCGCTGCCGGGGACGAGACACAGGGCGGCGAAGCCCAGCCCTACGACAATCGGGCCGATCGCCAGCATCCAGCGCGCCCCGATCCGTTCGGCGAGCGCGCCCGACCTGCGCGATCCCACACCCATGATCAACGGCAAGGGCAGGATCGCCGCTCCCGCCGCGGTCGCGCGCCAGCCGGTCGAGATCAGCAGATAGGGAAGCAGCAACAGGACGCCGCTCAACGCCGCGTAGAGCAGGAAGGTCAGCGCGGTGATCGCGCTGAAACTGCGCGTCCCGAACAGGCCGAGCGGCACCATCGCCCGCTCCCCGCAACGCCTTTCCCACCATAGAAACGCGGCCGATGCGGCAACGCCCCCAGCCACGATGATCGCAGCGTGCCGCCCGCCCGACGTCGCTATCGTCAATCCCCAGACGAGCAGGCCGAGCCCGAGCGTCGCGAACGCGCCGCCGGTCCAGTCGGGCGCCGCGGCATCGGGATCGTGGCCGCCCTCGACCGCGACCACCGCCAATGCCCCGGCGGCGGCGGCCACCGGGACGATGAGCCCGAACACCCAGCGCCAGCCGACCGCGTCGACCAGCCAGCCGCCGATGATCGGGCCGATCGCGGCGCCGATCGCGCCCGCCGCCGCCCAGGTACCAATCGCCTTCGCCCGCGCCTCGCCCTCGAAATCCGCCCCCAGGATCGCCAGGCTGGCGGGTGTCAGCAGCGCCGCGCCGACACCTTGGGCCACCCGCGCGGCGATCAGCCAACCGAGATCAGGCGCCGCCATGCAGCCGAGCGAGGCCAGCGCGAAGATCGCCAGACCCGCGAGGAACACGCGTTTGCGGCCGAGCGAATCCGCCAGCGCACCGCCGATCAGCACGAGGGCCGACAAAGGCAGCATGTAGCCGTTGACGATCCACTGGATTCCCGCCGCATCCGCGTCGAGTGCGTGCGCCATTGCGGGCAGCGCGACGTTGACCACCGACCCATCGATCATCGCGACGCTCGACCCGAGTACGGTCGCCCATAAAGCGCCCGCACCGCCGCCACCGGGCGTGTGATCGGCTACTTGTTCCAATATTCCGCCATCAATTCGCTCGCCCAATCGGGCTGACGAAGCTCGCCGCGCGGCAGGAATTCCCGCAATACCGGCTTGATGTCGATCACCGGCGTCCCGTCGATCGCATCGAGCCCGCGGACATGGAGCCGCGTGCCCTCGACCTTCTCGATCGCGCAGATGGTGATGCCGATGCGGTTGGGGCGGTTCTTGCCCCGTTGCGCGAAAATACCCACCAGGGGCCAGTCGGTCCGGTTGCGCGGATGGCGTGCGCCGGTCTCGATCTTCTCCGGCGGGACCTGATCGAACACGAACGCTATCTCGGCATGGCTGAACGCGCCCAATCCGGCGAATGCCTCGGGCGCGAAACGCGGTTCGAGCTCGATCACCGCGGTCTCGCGATCCCAATCGTCGTCCATCGCTTCCGCGCGGCCGCCGCGGACATGGGCAATCTGTTCGATCTCGAAGGCCATGTCCGTCTCCCTACCACGCACCCGCGAGCGCGAGCACTACCCCGATCGCCACCAGCAGCAATCCTGCGACTTCGCTCTTCGCCGTCCTCTCGCCCAGATAGAAATGCGCGAAGCCCATGGTGAACGCGACTTCCACCTGTCCGACGATCCGCACCAGGGCGACCGGCGCCGAGGCGAAGCCGGTGAACCAGCAGGCTGACGCGACCGACGACATCAGCCCCACCTGGCCCGCGACGCGCCATTCGGCAAACACCTTGGCGACCTCATTGCGCTCGCGCCAGAACAGGTATCCGCCCTGCATCAATGTTTGGAGCACGACCGTCACCGCCAGCACGATCAGCGCGGCACGAACATGGTCGGCAGTCGCGACTTCCTGGGTCGCGACACGGATCGCGATCGTGGTCAGCGCGAAGACGAAGCCGGAAGCGATGCCGTAGCGCGCTGCCGGCTGACCCAATGCGCGGACCAGTTCCATCGGCCCCATCCGCCTGCCACCCCCCGACAAGACCATCACCCCGGCCACACCGAAACCGATCCCGAGCCACGTGAGAACGCTCAGATGGTCGCCGAGCAGCACGACCGACAGGACCGCGCTCTGCACCGCCTCGGTCTTCGAATAGGCGGTGCCGACGACGAAATTGCGCTCGCCGAACGCCATCAGTAGCAGGTTGGTGGCGACGATCTGCGCGAGCCCGCCCAGCGCGCAGAACAGCACGAACCAGCGGCCAAGCGCCGGGAAAGCAGCCGGCGCGATGACGAATTGATAGGCCAGCAACATCGAGACCGCGACCGGCAGGCCGTAGAGATACCGCACCAGCCCCGCCGCATTTACCGACAGCGTCCGCGACATGCGCCGCTGCACCGCCGTCCGCCACGCCTGGAGCGCGCCGGCGAGGAGAGTTGCGGGGAGCCAGAGCGGGACGGTCATTCGGGCCGCGCCGGGGCTCTGACCGTCGCCCCGGCGAAGGCCGGGGCCGCCGCGTTATCGGGCGCCACGCCAACCAACGCCCCACCATTCAACCGATCCCAAAGATCATCCCAATTCGGATTCTGCTCCGCAATCAGCCGGCACTTCCACACCCGGTTCCAGTTCTTCAACCGTTTCTCGCGAAGGATCGCGTCCTCGATCGTGTCGTGCACCTCGATCAGCACCAACCGCGTGCAATCCCATTTCGCGGCAAAGGCTGACCCGCGCTTCTCACGATGCGCCTCGATCCGCGCGAGGCTCGACGTCACACCGACATACAGCACACCGAACGGCTTGTTCGTCGTGATGTAGGTGTAACCGCCGCGCATATTCCCCCGTCGCCCCGGCGAAGGCCGGGGCCGTTACGTTGCCTGGCTCGCGCCTCGCGTCAAACGCGGCGGCCCCGGCCTTCGCCGGGGCGACGGAATAAAATCCGCCAGCAGTCAAACCCCCGCCAACAACTTCTCTTTGGCGATCTTCTCGCGCCACGCCAACGGCGCCAGTTGGTGGACGTTGTTGCCCTCGCTATCCACCGCGACCGTCACCGGGAAATCCACTACCTCGAACTCGTAGATCGCTTCCATGCCGAGATCCTCGAACCCGACGACCCTGGATCCCTTGATCGCCCGCGCGACGAGATAGGCCGCGCCACCGACCGCCATCAAATAGGCCGACTTGGCCTCCTTTATCGCTTCGGTCGCGGCGGGGCCGCGTTCGGCCTTGCCGACGCAGGCGAGCAGGCCCTGGTCGAGCATCATGCGCATGAACTTGTCCATACGGGTCGCGGTGGTCGGACCCGCCGGACCGACAATCTCCTCGCCGACCGGATCGACCGGTCCGACATAGTAGATCACCCTGCCCTTGAACTCGACCGGCAGTTCCTCGCCCTTGGCGAGCATGTCGGCGATGCGCTTGTGCGCGGCATCGCGGCCGGTCAGCATCTTGCCGTTGAGCAGCAGGCGATCGCCCTGCTTCCACGATTGCACGACCTCGGGGGTCAACGTGTCGAGATCGACGCGGATCGCCGCCTTGTCGGGCGTCCAGTTGACGTCGGGCCATTCGTCGAGCTTGGGCGCCTCGAGATAGGCCGGGCCCGAACCGTCGAGCGTGAAATGGGCGTGGCGTGTCGCCGCGCAGTTCGGGATCATCGCCACCGGCTTACCCGCGGCATGACACGGCGCGTCCATGATCTTGACGTCGAGGATCGTGGCGAGGCCGCCCAGCCCCTGCGCGCCGATGCCGAGTGCGTTGACCTTGTCGAAGATCTCGATGCGCAGCACCTCGATATCGGTCTTCGGCCCGCGTTCCTTCAGCGTCGCCATGTCGATCTGTTCCATCAGCGACTTCTTGGCGAGCAGCACGCAATGCTCGGCCGTGCCGCCGATGCCGATGCCGAGCATGCCCGGCGGGCACCAGCCGGCGCCCATTTGCGGCAGCATCTCGAGCACCCAGTCGACGATCGAGTCGGACGGGTTCATCATCTTGAACTTGGACTTGTTCTCGCTGCCGCCGCCCTTGGCTGCGACATCGACGTGAACCTTGTCGCCCGGCACCAGCTCGACATGGAGCACCGACGGCGTGTTGTCCTTGGTGTTGCGGCGCGTGAAAGCGGGATCGGTCAGAACCGAGGCGCGCAGCTTGTTCTCGGGATTGAGATAGGCGCGGCGCACGCCCTCGTCGACGACGTCCTGCATCGAGCGGGAGGTGTCGTCGAGACGGCAGTCCATGCCCCATTTGACGAACACGTTGACGATGCCGGTGTCCTGGCAGATCGGGCGATGCCCCTCGGCGCACATCCGGCTGTTGGTCAGGATCTGCGCGATCGCATCCTTGGCCGCGGGCGACTGCTCCGCCTCATACGCCGTCCCGAGCGCGCGGATATAATCCATCGGATGGTAGTAGGAGATGAACTGGAGCGCGTCGGCGACGCTCTCGATCAGATCGGCTGCGCGGATGGTGGTGGTGGTCATAACGCCGCGCCCTAGCTTCCGCAGCGAGCCTCCGCAACGGCTGCACTCCGTTGGTCAATCTCCCATTAACCCTGCGTTGAAATTTGGTCAGATATGAACTTTTCTCCGCGGAGAAGAAGATAAGATGAGTGACTATCCGAAAGGTGTGCCGACGATGGGCGATCTGACGGATCAGGCCGACATCACCGGCCGTATCGCGGCGATCGAAAGGTCGCAAGCGGTGGTCGAATTTGATCTGGCCGGCACTATCCTGGGCGCGAACGACAATTTCTGTCGCCTGTTCGGTTACCGGGTGGCTGAGATCGTTGGCGTTCATCACCGCATTTTCTGTCTGCCCAATTATGCAGATTCGATTGAATACAAGGACTTCTGGCATAAACTCGCACGCGGGGAATATGATGCGGGGCGCTATTGCCGTCTTGCAAAAGACGGCCGCGAAGTCTGGATCCAAGCGACCTACAACCCAATTTTCGACGATAGCGGGCGACCTCGAAAGGTCGTCAAGTTCGCAAGCGACGTCACCGCTCAAGTTACCCTTGAGCGGGAGGTACGGCAGCGTCTGGATGAGGTCGAACGCCTTCGCGCCGAAGCCGACGCACGACGCCTCGAGCTTCAAGAGACGATTGTCAGCGTGTCGTCGATTGTCGATTCCATCGGCAAGATCGCGAGCCAGACCAATCTTCTGGCGCTCAACGCGAGCATAGAAGCGTCACGTGCCGGCGAGGCGGGCCGCGGCTTTGCCGTTGTCGCCAACGAAGTCAAAAAGCTGGCCGGAGACACGCGCGAAGCGACCATCCGCGCCGGTCGCCTGATCGGACGCGCGTAAGCCCTTCGAATCCGTCGGGGCGGACAGAACGCCCCCAATATCGCCGCCGCATCCGGCATTCATTGTCCAGGCGTTTTCACAGGAAGTCGGCACGCTCTGGCGCCCCGCGCGACAATGCTACAGAAATGACGGCATGACGTTGCCCAAAGCCCTTGCTTTCGACGTTTTCGGTACGGTCGTCGACTGGCGGACGAGCATCGCCCGTGAGGCGGCGCTGGTGCTCACGCGACTGGGCCGCAGCGATATCGATCCGACCGCGTTCGCCGACGGCTGGCGGGCGCGATACCAACCGGCGATGGCGCGCGTCCGCGATGGCGAACGCGGGTTCGTCGTGCTCGACATACTGCACCGGGAAATGCTGGAGGACCTGCTTGAGAGCCTCGGCATCGACCCGCAGGCCATTGGCGAAGAAGGATTGATCGACCTTACAAAAGCCTGGCACCGGCTGGATCCCTGGCCGGATGCCGTTGCCGGACTGACGCGGCTCAAGGCGAGATTCCCGATCGTCACCCTGTCCAACGGCAATATTGCACTGATGCTGGATATGGCACGCCGCGCCGGCCTGCCCTGGGACGCGATCCTCGGCGCGGAAGTGAGCGGGCATTACAAGCCGGACCCGGAAGCCTATCTCGCCACTGCGCGAACGCTCGCGATCGAGCCCGGAGAACTTTGTCTGGTTGCCGCACATCACAGCGACCTCGCCGCAGCGCGCGCCTGTGGCCTGATGACCGCCTATGTCGATCGCCCGATGGAATATGGCGGCCGTCCGGCGCCCGATCGCCATTTCGCACAGGATTGGGAGTGGAGCGCCGAGAGTCTAACAGACCTGGCAGACGCGCTCGACGCCTGATGCTCAATCGAAACGCGCGGTCAGATCGTCGAGCGCGTCGGCGCGGGGGACTTGTCGACCCGCAACCAAGGCATAGGTCACTCCAGTCAGCGCGCCCATTGCGAGCACGATTAGTATGACGAAGACCCATGCCGTCGGACCAAGCTGCCCGTGCGGCGGAAGCAAGAGCAAGGGAATCCCCGGGATGGCGAACATGAGCGCACCCCCAAGAGCATGCCAGCCAATCGACATCTTGCCACGCCGGCGCAACTCGATGCGAATGAACACGCCGAAAACCAATTGCAGGATCCAAAGCGCGCCAAGGAAACCCATGACCCCGCTCAAGATCACCCGCTGATAGTTGAACAGCGCCATGAGAATGACTGTCGGCACAGGGGCCAGGAAGAATGCCAGGATTTGTCGCACCGCGCCCCCATCACACTCACCGCGACCGATGCAAGTGGCCGGCAAGCATCATAGACGGCCTGCACGAAGCCTTACATCGCCGTCGTCCGCAGTCGCCCCTCGTAATCGCGCTTGCCGATCGGCACGCCGCGCATGCGCAGGATGTCGTAGGCGGTGACCGCGTGGAAGTGGAAATTGGGCAGCGAGAAGGAGAGGATGAAGGTCTCCGCGGTGAAGGCAAGCCGGCGCGGGCCGATCTGGAGATCGAGTTCCCTGCCCGCGCAGGCGTCGATCTCTTCCGGGGTGAAGGCCCGCAACATGGCTTCCGCGCGGGCTACCATTGCCTGCAGGTCGGCGAACGGCATCGATCCGATCAGCCCTGGCGGATCGAACACGCCGGTCTTCAGCGTCTCCACGCCCCAGGCCGCATGATGCGACAGCGCTTCGATCTGGAAATGGAACGGCGCCATGTCCGGGTATAGCCGTGCGTCCGCGAAATCGTCCGGATCGGCGCCGGTCTCGGCGCAATGCCGGGCGGCGCGATCAAGGAAACCGCCGACCGCACGCAGCGTCTGCAGGAAGGTCGGGACGCTGAGATCGTAGAGCGAGAAGGCCATCGGCTCAGTCCCTGCCCTCGGGCGCGCCCAAGGGAAAATAGTGCCGGTAAGGCCGCGCCTCGTCGAGCGCACGCGCATAGCTTGGACGGGCCAGCAGGCGATCCCGATAGGCCCACAGGTTCTCGAAATGCTTCGGGATGGCGTAGCTCCAGTCGGCGTAGAGCAACGCCGGCGCGGCCGCACAGTCTGCAAGGCTGAAGTCGTCGCTCGCAGCCCATTCCCGTCCGGCGAGATGCCGGTCGAGATGGCCGTAAGCCGTATCGAGTTGCGCTCGCCACTTGTCGCCGCCATCGTCATGCTCGCGACCGATCGCGATGTAGACGAGCCGCTGCTGCGGATACATCACGTAATTGTCGAAGAAGCGGTCCCACATGCGGACCTCGACTGCGGTTTCGGGATCTTTTGGAATCAGAGGCTTACTGGAGGATTTGACGTCGAGATATTCGATGATCGTGGTGGCATCGAAGATCAACCGCCTGTCGTTTTCGTTGGCGGCATCGGTCAACACCGGAAACCGCCCGATCGGCCACAAGGCCGCAAACTCGCTCGCCACGGGTTCGCTGCCGTCGAGCATCACCTCCTCGAACGCTGCGCCCTTCTCGTAAAAGGCCGTCTTGGCCTTCTGGCAGTAAGAGGATAGCGGATGGGCGTAGAGCGTCAGGGTCACTGCGCCGCCCCTTTGGCCAGCACGATATGGAGAGCGCGCTCCCCCATCACCTGCTCGGTCGGGACGTAACCGAGCGCGCGCAAATCGATCCCCTCAAACATCGCCTCGCCCTGCCCCAGAACCACCGGCGACACCGCGTAATGAAGCTCGTCGATCAGTCCGGCCTGCAGATATTGGCGCACCGTCGACACCCCGCCGCCGATCTTGACGTCGAGATTGCCCGCCGCCGCCCGCGCCTGCTCCAACGCGCTCTCGATCCCGTCGGTCACGAAATGAAAGGTGGTGCCCCCTTCCATCTCGATCGGCGGATGCGGGTAATGGGTCAGGATGAAGGTCGGCGCGTGGTACGGTGGGTTGTCGCCCCACCAGCCCTTCCAATCGGTGCCATTCCAGTCGCCGCGGATCGGGCCATACATGTTGCGGCCCAGGATGAACGCGCCGAAGCCGGTCATGGCGCGCTCGCCGAAATCATTGTCGATGCCGATTTCACCGTCACCTCTACCGATCATCGTCTGGAAGAAGTTGGTCGGAAAGAACCAGCCGTGAACCTCGCGCCCGTTCTTGCCGAGCGGATCGTCCAGGCTCTGCTCGGGACCTGCGCCGAACCCGTCGACCGACACCGAGAATGCACCGACGCGTACCTTGCCCATTATCTTCTCCTCTCCAGGATGGTTCGACGAGGCCGATCGGTTCCGCCTCGATCGGCTCCACCCCGCCCTCCTCGCAACACCGATTGCATTTCACAAGCGGTTTGTGCATCGGCGAAATTAAGCAGTTGCAGTTTGCAAGCGGTTTTGCTACCTATTCCCTATGATCGAGGCGATGCGATCGGGCTGTCCGATCAACCTGTCGATGGAAGTGCTGGGCGATCGCTGGAGCCTGATCGTCATCCGCGACATCATGTTCGGCAACCGCCATCACTTCCGCGACCTGCTGGCGCATTCTCAGGAACGCATTGCCTCGAACATCCTGGCCGATCGGCTGAAGAAGCTCGTGAGCCGCGGGTTGCTGACCAGGCGCGACGACCCCAGCCACAAGCAAAAGGCGATCTACAGCCTGACCGAGCCGGCGATCCAATTGCTCCCCGTGCTTGCGCAGATCGGCGCCTGGGGACGGCGGCACCTGCCGACTACGCCCGAACTCGCGATCCGCGCGCAATTGCTCGAGGAAGGCGGATGGCCGTTGTGGGGGGCATTCATGGACGAATTGCGCCACCAGCATCTCGGCACGCCGTTGCCATCCGGCCATGAGCCGGTGCTCGAACGGCTGACCGCCGCATACGAGGAATTGGCTAATCGCGCTTGAGCGGCGATACAGCGCGCCGGATGACCTTGGAGACTCGCATGCCGGTCGGCAAACAGTTGCGGATGATGGGTGCGGCGCTGGCGCTGGCCACGGTTGCGAATGCCGCTACCCCGCCCAGTACCGACCGGCCGCAGCGCGTCTATGACACGCTCGACAACCGCCGCCTGTCCGAGAACGCGGTCGATCGGCTCGTCACCCGGATGATGGCCGCCAACCACGTTACTGGCCTGGGGGTAGCGGTCATCCGCAAGGGCAAGGTCGTGTTCATCAAGGGCTATGGCTACGCCGTCGCCGAGAACAAGACGCCGATGACTCCCGCGACAGTGATGGACGGCGCGTCGCTGACCAAGGCGACGTTCGCCTGGATGCTGATGCAACTGGTCGACGAAGGAAAGGTCGATCTCGACAAGCCGATCGGCGCCTATTTGCCCAAGCCGCTGCCGGACTATGCCGCTTACGCCGATCTCAAGGGTGACGAACGCTGGCGCAAGCTGACGTTGCGTATCCTGATGAACCATACCAGCGGCTTCGCCAATTTCCGCTTTTTCGAAGACGACAAGAAGCTGCGCTTCCATCGCGATCCCGGCACGCGATACGGCTATTCGGGAGAAGGCGTGCATCTTGCCCAGTTCGTGCTCGAACAGGGCCTGGGCATCGATGTCGATCAGGAAATGCAGACGCGCGTGTTCGACCGTTTCCGGATGGGCGATACGTCGATGACGTGGCGAGACAGCTACGAGGGACGGCTGGCCTATGGCTACGCCCCCGACGGGGCTCGCCAGCCCTTCGTGAAACGCCGCAAGCCCGACGTCGCCGGGTCGATGACGACCACGCTGGCCGACTGGGCGCGGTTCCTGGCGGCGGTGTCGCGCGGCGACGGCATGAGCAGCGCGGCACATTTGACCATGACGCGCCCCTCGGTGTTCATCGACAGCCCCACGCAATTTCCAACCTTGACCGACGCGCGGACCGGCCGATGGAAAGGGATGAAGCTCGGCTATGGTGTCGGCTGGGGCACCTTCCAAAGCCGTTTCGGCCATGCCTATTTCAAGGAAGGGCATGACGACGGCACCGACAATTACGCGATGTGTGTCGACACGCGCCAATCCTGTGTCCTGCTGCTGGCCAACGACAACCGGGCCACGGCGATCTTCGTGCCACTGATCAACCAGTTGCTGGGGCCGGTCGGGCTTCCCGCGGAATGGGAAGGGTATCGGCCGTAATCGAAACTGGATTGGCCGCGCTTTCATCCAGACCGGCCTTTTTCCGCCAAGCCCGACAACCCCGCCGGCCGAACTGACGATCGATCCCGGCCTCGCATCGCGCGAACGCCAACATCGCGCGACGAACAAATATTCGTGCTTGGAAAGCTCTTCCTAACGAGTTCGCGCTACGGGCAGACTCATGTCCGTCCGTCCGCGTCGATTCCTGGCCGATACAACGCGCTCCACCTGGAGTGCGCTGGCACTCGACGCCGATGCGACGCCGGAGACGACGGAGGCGCGGCTGGAGCGCATCGCGCAGCTCGCATCGGTGTGGCCGTTCGTGATCTTCGCGCAGCTGCTGGCGCCCCTCCTGGTCGGTCTGATCGCTCGCCAGACCGGACACGAAGAGCTGATCCATCTGGTCGTTCTGCGCGGCGTCGTGGTGGCGGCGGCGTCGCTTGCGGCATTCGCCCAACTCAAGCTGAAATTCGCCCGGGTCTGGCCGACGCACCTCCAGATTCGGACGCTGACGATCTGTGCCGCGGCGATGGGCGTCGGATTGCTCTCGCTGCTGCCGCTGGTCGCCGTTTTCCCGATCGGCGAATTCCATCTGGCCGGCTTCATCGCCGTATTCGCCGCCGTGACGATCACCGCGATCGCCATCCACCCCTTGCGCGCCGCCACCTTGAGCTACGCCGCCGCCCTGGCGGGGATGGTGCTGATCCATGCCGGGCTCGGCTTACCGGCCGCGATTGCCTGCCTGGCACTCGCCAGCCTGGCGATCTCCACCGTCCGGCTCGCGCGCCACGATCTCGAACGCGACCGGCTCGACGAGGTGGAGAACAGTTCGGGGCGCCTTGCCGCCCAGCTCGTCCGCGAGGTCGAGGACCATGGCGACGGCTGGTTCTGGCAGACCGACCGCCACGGCTTGATAACCTATCTGTCGGCCAAGGTCGGGCGCGAATTCGCACGGCTCGGCGTCGAGCCGATCGGCGGCCGCCTCAACGACATCTTCCGCATGGACACCGAAGCGGGCGACACCGAACGCACCTTGAGCTTCCATCTGTCGTCGCGCACCAGCTTCTCCGATTATTCGGTCTGCCCGTCGGCGGACGAGGACAGCGAACGCTGGTGGTCGATCTCGGGCCGTCCGATGATCGACGAGCTCGGCCGCTTCCAGGGCTTTGTCGGCTCGGGCCGCGATCTGACCGAGAAGCGCCGGTCCGAAGCCGAGATCACGCGGCTTGCCCTGTTCGACGGGCTCACCGGACTCGCCAATCGCCAGCGCATGCGCGCCTCGCTCGACAAGACGCTGGCACCGCAATCCGGCCATGCCATCACGTCGCTGTTCCTGCTCGACCTCGACCGTTTCAAGGCCGTCAACGACACGCTCGGCCATCAGATGGGCGACGCATTGTTGAAGCAGGTTGCGCAACGGCTCCAGCGCGCGGTCGGCGAGGCCGGCCTGGTCGGCCGGTTGGGCGGCGACGAATTCCAGGTAGTGCTGCCGGGCGAAGGCAATCGCGACCGGCTGGGCCATCTCGCGCGGGGAATCATCGAATCGTTGTCGCAGCCCTATTTCATCGACGGATCGTCGATCACCATCGGCTGCTCGATCGGTATCGCCATCTCGCCCGAGGACGGCAACGATTCAGAGACGCTGATCCGCAATGCCGACCTCGCTTTGTACGAGGCGAAGGGCGACGGGCGAGGCGTGTATCGCTTCTTCCGCGAGGAATTGCTCGCCGGCGCCAAGACCAAGAAGCAGCTCGAGGACGATCTGCGCCATGCCCTGATCGGCAACCAATTCTATGTCGCCTATCAGCCGGTGGTGTCGACACATGGTGCGCAGATCGTCGGCTACGAGGCGTTGATCCGCTGGGAGCATCCGACCCGCGGCGCGATCAGCCCGGCCGAGTTCATCCCGATCGCCGAGGAATGCGGGATGATCGAAACGATCGGCGAATGGGTGCTGAGGACGGCGTGCCGCGAGGCGGCAACCTGGCCCAATCACGTCCGCGTCGCGGTCAACGTCTCGCCGATCCAGTTCGCCAACCCGGCGCTGCCCGCGATCGTCACTTCCGCCCTCGCCAATTCGGGACTCGCCCCACACCGGCTCGAGCTGGAAATCACCGAAGGCGTGTTCGTCAACGAGACGTCGAGCTCCGAGCAGATGTTCAAGTCGCTGAAGGGGATCGGCGTGCGCCTCGCGCTCGACGACTTCGGCACGGGCTATTCGTCGCTCGGCTATTTGAAAAAGGCGCCGTTCGACAAGATCAAGATCGACCAGAGCTTCGTGCGCGGCGCGGCCGTCCCGGGAAGCCGCAACGCCGCCATCATCAAGGCGATCGTGACGCTGGCCAACACGCTCTACATGGAAACCACCGCCGAGGGGGTCGAGCATCAGGACGAAGTCGAGTTGATCCAGGAACTCGGCTGCAGCCACATCCAGGGCTATGTCTACGGCAAGCCCGCGCGCAGCGAGGAAGTGATCCGCCAGCTCCAGGCCGCCGGCGGACACGCCACCGCCCAGGGCTACAAGGTCAGCCGCAGCCCGCGCTCGACGATGCTGCGCTCGGCGATCCTCGACCTCGGCGTCGCCAAGGGCGAAGTCCGCATCCGCAACATCTCGTCCACCGGCGCGCTGATCGACGGCATCGAATTCCCGATCGACCCGTCGGGCGTCGACGTCCAGATCGAGTTGCTCGAAGGCCAGATGTTCCCGGCGACCGTGCGCTGGGCCAAGGACGGCAAGGCGGGGCTCGAATTCACCCAGAATTTCAATCTGGAAAGGCTGAACGCCCCGACTCCGCCCAAGAACAAGATCCGCAAGGCGAGCTGACGCCGGCCGGCCGTTACGGCCGGACCGGCGGGCCCGGTTTCACTGGCGTGGCTGGGGCGACGGTGCCGTACCTTCCGGCGGCGGCGGCAGGCATCCCGGCGGCGGCGGGGCGTCGGGGCCCGGACGCATTCCACCGGGTCCCTCTCCGCGCGGTCCACCCGGCTTCGGCGGGCCGCGATGGCCCATCGGGCGGATCGGCCCGACCGCCCGCACCTTTCCGCTGGCGTCGACCAGGAAGGACGCGCGCAATTGGCCATCGCGGTAACGGCCCTGCACCAGCAGGTCCTGTCCCCTGGCGATGTCCGTGCCTATTTCGTCGCGACCGATGTCGACCAACGCCTTCCCGCTGCCGTCGGTCAGCGTAAAGCTGTTCCCATAGACTTCGGCGACCTTGCCGCGAACCGTGACCAGCGCGTCGTCGCGCTGCGCGAGCGATACCACCGCGACGGGACGGATCGGCGCCACTTCAATGCCCGGGCGCGTCATGCCGACGGCCCCTGCGCCACCGGCGGCGCCGGCAGCAAGCAGCGCCGCGCCGGCAACCCATAAGGCCGCTGGCTGGCGC
Organism: uncultured Stakelama sp.; assembly: GCA_964521615.1. Lineage (GTDB taxonomy): Bacteria > Pseudomonadota > Alphaproteobacteria > Sphingomonadales > Sphingomonadaceae > Sphingomonas. Next base: position 64,078 of record CAZFTL010000003.1, read on the forward strand.
AGCAGATTATTCATGTCGACCATTGCCTGATTTCCTTCATGCTTCCGATGACACGAGTAATAGCGATCGCCCGACACGCTCCGCTGAACCCAGTGGTTCAGGTTGGGTTTAAGACCCGGGCGTAGCCGAGACGGCGAAGGGAGCCGCGATGCGCATTCTGTTGATCGAGGACGACGCCGATCTGGCCGCCGCGATCCTGCGCGCGCTGCGTGCGGAGAATTTCGCCGTCGACCATGCCGCCAATGGCGAGGACGGCGCCCATCTCGGCGATATCGGCCAGTACGATGCGGCGGTGCTCGACCTGGGCCTGCCGCTGAAGTCGGGGATCGCGGTCCTCACCGAATGGCGCAACGCCGACCGGTCGTTGCCGGTGCTGATCCTGACCGCGCGCGAGAGCTGGTCGGACAAGGTCGAAGGATTCCGCGCCGGCGCAGACGATTATCTGACCAAGCCGTTTCGCATCGAGGAACTGGTGATGCGGCTGCGGGCGCTGGGCCGGCGCGCCGCCGGCCATGCGGCGCCGCGCGTCGCGTGCGGACCGCTAAGCTTCGATGCGCAGACCGGACAATTCGAGCTCGACGGTTTGCCGCTGCGCCTGACGGCGCTCGAATGGCGCGTCCTGTCGACGCTGATTCTGCGCAAGGAGAGTGTGATCGACCGGTTGGACCTGCTCGATCGCGTCTATGAAAACGATGCCGATCCGGACTCGAACTCGCTCGAAGTGATCGTCGGGCGGTTGCGGCGCAAGATCGGCACCGACCTGATCGAGACGGTACGCGGGCGCGGTTATCGGCTCACCGCCGAGCTGCTGGCGAGCAGGACGTGAAATTGTTGCCGCGCTCCTTGTTCGGGCGGTTGCTCACGCTGTCGCTCGCCGCGACGCTGGCGGCCCTGGCGGCGGCCGGCGTGGCGATCGGCGGAGTCCTCGAACATTTCGTGACCGCGACGACCGATGTTCGGCTGGCCGATCGCGCGCTCGCGCTCGGCACCGCGATCCGCGGCGACGGGACGATCGACCCCGCTGCGCTCGGCCGCGTCGAGGCGCGCATTCCCGGGCGCGAACCATGGCGGATCGATACGCCCGGCGGTTCGGTCGGCACACACAGCGGCAACGGCGACCTGGTCCTCGCGATCAAGGACGATCCGCATTTTCGCGACGCGATGCGCAACCAGGCCGTACCGCCGCCGCGCCGCCTGCCGCCCGATCCCCTGCCGGACGGCGTCCGCCCGTTCGACGCGCAATTGCGGAGCGGATCGCGCATCCATGGGCTGGTCTCGACCATAACCACCGGCGCCGGCGATGCGACGCTGATCGTGGCGGTCCCGCGCGGCGCCATCGATCGCCCGATCCGCGCCGCCTTGGTCCCGCTCGCCATGTCGCTGCTCGCCCTTGGCATCGCGCTCGCGCTGGCGGCGGTGGTGCAACTCCGCCTGGGGTTGCGCCCGCTGACCCGGTTACGCGGCGATGTCGCCGCGATCCGTTCAGGAAGCGCCAATCGCCTGCCCGGCAACCAGCCCGCCGAACTCGCCCCGCTGACCGACGAGCTCGACGCGTTGCTGGCCGACAATGAAGCAGCGTTGAGCGCCGCGCGATCGAGCGCCGCCAATCTCGCGCACGGCCTCAAGACTCCGCTCGCGACGCTCACGCTGACCGCGAGCGAGCCGGGCCGTGACCCGGACGGCAAGCTTGCGGCTGCGATCGCCCGCCTCGACGCGACGGTGCGCCATCACCTGGGCCGCGCTCGCGCCGGTATCGCCGGCGGCGGGCGCGCAACGACGCCGGTCGATGACGTCGCCCGTGAGATCGCGGACGTGCTGCGCCATGTCCATGCCGAGTCCGGCGTAACGATTGCCTGTGACATTTCGGCGGGCCTCGCGGTGGCGATCGATCGCACCGATCTCGAAGAGATGATCGGCAATTTGGCCGACAATGCGATGCGTTGGGCCTCGTCGCGCGTCCGGATCGCCGGCGACAGGCAGGCGGACCGCGCGGTCGTCGCAGTCATTGATGACGGCCCCGGCATTCCGGCCGAGGAGCGGGAACTGGCGCTCGCCCAGGGCATGCGGCTCGACGAACGCGGCGATGGGCACGGCTTCGGGCTCGCGATCGTGCGCGAGCTGGCCGAACTCTATGGCGGCGCGCTCGTGCTCGAGGACGCGCCGGACGGCGGGTTGAGTGCGACGCTCTCGCTCCCGATCGCACGCGGCTGACGGCCCATTACAGCCATGGCCGGGTATCGGGCCAGTGCATCGGATACCAGTTGACGTATTGCGCCAGCCTTGGCCGATCGCTGCGGTTGGCGCTGGCGCCGTGCGGGATTTCGTGGCGCCAGATCACCAGGTCGCCCGCGCCGGCCGGGACCGTCACCGCTTCGCCGGACAAGTCGATCGTGCGCGGATCGACGCCCTTCAGCCGCTCGATCCAGCCCTCCGCCAGCCGATGATGGAACCCCGGCACGACCTGGAGTGCGCCCTGATCGGCGGCGGTGTCGGTCAGATAGAGGATCGCCTGCGTCTCCAGCGCGATCGGCGGCGTCAGGCTGCCGTCCCAATGCAGATGCGGACCGGGAAACTGATAGCCCGGCCGCTCGGGTGGATTGAAGCTCAGCCGGTCGGTCGAGACGATCAGGTCGGCATGGCCGTACAACTCGGCGAACGCCTTCGCCATTCGCGGCGACCGTCGCGGCACGTCCATCGACGGATGCTGGAAATGCTGGATCATGATGCCGTTGGTGCGCGGCCCGTACCAGCTCGCCGGATCGGCCGGATCGGCACCGAGCAACGTCCAGAGGTGATCGGCGATCGCCGCCGCCGCGTCGCGCGAAATCGCGTTGCGGAGCACGACCACGCCGTCGCGGTCCCATTGCGCCCGCTCGGTATCGTCGAACACGCGCGGCGTGGCCATCACGTCCGCCTGGCGCGCCACCTCCCCGGCAGGCATCGCGCCGCCATCGTACCAAGCGTGATAGCGCGCGATCCGTGCGGGGTCGGGCGGCCCGACGGTCGCCGCGATCCAGCCGGTGAAGCCAGTCCAGTCGGGCCGCTCGCGCCCCAGCATCGCCATCGTCTGTTCGAGCCCGAGGCCGAGCGTGTCGAGCAAGGTGCGAATCGGCACCGCGTTCGAATCGCTGGGAGATTCGTGCCGGGTCGCCATCGCCCATAAGGCGCGAAGCCCGCGAATCTCGTCATACGGAACGATCGGATCGGTCATGACTCGACCCGACCACAACCGGTTGATCCGGTCCAGCGGCCCGGCACAATATTTTTGTCCGTTCCGCGTTCGTTCCCTTGCCTTCCCCGAACCCCGCAGAAACCCGTGCGTCGCGGCGAATGGGCCGATCCGGACCTTTGACGAACTGAGTCAAAATAGCGACGAACGGAGTCTTTAATTCGTCATTTACCGTATTGCGTCCTGGCTCCAATAGGCACAATCTGTAGGGGTTCGGTTCAGGGGGAACCCAAGCACTGGTGGAATGCCGGCTGTGATCCCATATCACGGCATGAGCCCGCTCGTGCCTTTTGAACAGGCTGTGGACTATTTTTGTTCCGCGGCGCCGGACCTGGATGATAGCATGGGGGTTCGTCCCCCGAGTCGATGCGGATGAGCTGGAAAGCAGGGGCGAGAAATGGACTTCAGAGACACCGAAGGAACGGGCGAGAATATGGCGACCGACGCGATCGAGGCAGCTGCAGCGGCGGTGCAGGCGGCGGCCACCCAGGCCGGCGCGGCATCCAAGACGAAGAAGCGCGATTCGAAATCGGTGGCGAAGCCCTATCCGGTCGAGGTCGACCATTCGCGCGACGCGCTGCTGACCGATTTCGGCAAGGACACGCTGCAGGACCGTTACCTGCTCCCGGGCGAATCGTACCAGGATCTCTTCGTCCGCGTGGCCTCGGCCTATGCCGATGACGGTGCGCATGCCCAGCGCATCTACGACTATATCTCGCGCCTGTGGTTCATGCCGGCGACGCCCGTGCTGTCGAACGGCGGCACCGGCCGCGGTCTGCCCATCTCCTGCTTCCTCAACTCGGTCCCCGACAGCCTGAACGGCATCGTCGACACCTGGAACGAGAATGTCTGGCTCGCCTCGCGCGGCGGCGGCATCGGCACCTATTGGGGCAATGTCCGCGGCATCGGCGAGCCGGTCGGCCTGAACGGCAAGACCAGCGGCATCATCCCGTTCGTCCGCGTGATGGATTCGCTGACGCTGGCGATCAGCCAGGGCTCGCTGCGCCGCGGTTCGGCCGCCTGCTATCTCGACATCTCGCATCCCGAGATCGAGGAGTTCCTCGAGATCCGCAAACCATCGGGCGACTTCAATCGCAAGGCGCTCAACCTGCATCATGGCGTGCTGATCCCCGACGCCTTCATGGAGGCGGTGCGCGACGGCGCCGAATGGACGCTGAAGTCGCCCAAGGACGGCAGCGAGCGCGGCAAGGTCGATGCTCGCGCGCTGTTCCAGAAGCTGGTCGAGACCCGTCTCGCGACCGGCGAGCCGTACATCATCTTCGCCGACCATGTGAACTCGACGATGCCCAAGCATCATCGCGATCTGGGCCTCAAGGTCTCGACCTCGAACCTGTGCTCGGAAATCACGCTGCCGACCGGCAAGGATCACCTCGGCAACGATCGCACCGCGGTCTGCTGCCTCAGCTCGCTCAACCTCGAGACCTGGGACCAGTGGAACAAGGAAGAGCGTTTCATCGAGGACGTGATGCGCTTCCTCGACAACGTGCTGCAGGATTATATCGACCGCGCCGAACCGGGGATGGAGCGCGCCGCTTATTCGGCGATGCGCGAGCGCTCGGTCGGGCTGGGCGTGATGGGCTTCCACTCGTTCCTCCAGGCGCGCGGCCTGCCGTTCGAAGGCGCGATGGCGAAGTCGTGGAACCTCAAGATGTTCAAGCACGTCCGCGCGCAGGTCGATGCCGCGTCGATGGCGCTGGCGGTCGAACGCGGCCCTTGCCCCGACGCCGCCGACATGGGCGTGATGGAACGCTTCAGCTGCAAGATGGCGATCGCGCCGACCGCGTCGATCTCGATCATCTGCGGCGGCACCAGCGCCTGCATCGAGCCGATCCCGGCCAACATCTACACGCACAAGACGCTGTCGGGATCGTTCTCGGTCAAGAATCCGTATCTGGAAAAGATCTTCATCGAGAAGTCGAAGAACAGCGACGCGGTGTGGAATTCGATCCTCGAGCGCGGCGGCTCGGTCCAGCATCTCGACTTCCTGACCCAGGAGGAAAAGGACTGCTACAAGACCAGCTTCGAGATCGACCAGCGCTGGCTGATCGAGCTCCAGGCCGATCGCACGCCGTTCATCGACCAGTCGACCAGCCTCAACCTGTTCATCCCGGCCGATGTCGAGAAATGGGACCTGCTGATGCTCCACTTCCGCGCGTGGGAACTGGGCATCAAGTCGCTTTATTACCTCCGTTCCAAGTCGGTGCAGCGCGCCGGCTTCGCGGGCGGGGTCGAAGCCGACAACACGATCGAGGCGCCCAAGTTCGAACTCGCCGAGACGACGGATTACGACGAATGCCTGGCGTGTCAGTGAGGTAACAAGATTCCCTCTCCCCTTGGGAGAGGGAGGGAGGCGCGAAGCGCCGGAAGGGTGAGGGCAGTGCGCCTTTACGCAGACCAGCCGTCGGGAACCGTGAACCGACTCCGCGCGCTCCGTCGCAACGCGACCGAAGCGGAGAAGAGGTTGGCGCGTGCGTTGAAGGAAGGATTGCCCGGAACGAAGTGGCGATTCCAGGCACCGGTCGGTCCTTATGCGGCAGATTTCCTGTGCTTCTCGCGCAAGGTCGTAATCGAGGTCGATGGCGGTCAGCATGCCGAGGCCAGTGAATATGACGCTCGCCGCACGCGCTTCATCGAAAGCGAAGGCTATCGCGTGCTGCGCTTCTGGAACAATGATGTGCTGTCGAACACGGATGGCGTGATCGAAAGGGTCAAGAATTCCCTCTCCCATTGGGAGAGGGAGGGAGCGCCGAAGGCGCGGAAGGGTGAGGGTGACCAGCGGTCATGAACCAAGCCACCCTCACCCTTCCCGTCGCTTCCGCGACGGGCCCCTTCCCTCTCCCAAGGGGAGAGGGAGTTATCGACTCACGCCTTCTCTTCCTCCTCGAACGTCACCGCGACGTCGGCATTGGCGCTAAGGCGGACAGTGTCGCCTTCGATGTCGGCGATCAGGCCTTTCGAGATGTAATGGTGGTGCCCGGCATGGCGGCCCTGCCCGCCTTCGACATCGGCGCCCGAATCCTGCTTGGTCAGCTTGATGCGGTCGCCCTCGACATGGTCGACGGTGCCGACATGGACGCCATCGGCGCCGATGACGGTCATATGTTCCTTGATCTGGCTGAGATCGGCCATGGGTCATGCTCCTCGGTTGGTGATGCGGTCACAACGCGCGACCGCCGCGTTGGTGGCATGACCCCGATCGCCTCGGGACGGGTCTTACACCTCTTCCTCGAACGTCACCGCGACATCGGCGTTCGCGCTCAGCCGGACGGTGTCGCCCTCGATGTCGGCGATCAACCCGGCGGGGATGAAGTGCGGACGCTCGCCGTCCTCGCCCCGCACGCCGGTCGGGCGCAGCCTGATGCTGTGGTGGGTGACCGCCTCGACCACACCGACGGCGATGCCATCGGCGCCGATCACGGCCATGTCGGCGCGGACGTCGTTCAATCGGGTCATGTTCCTGTCTCCTTCAATCGGGTTTCGATCGATCCCCGGCCTAGGCCGCGCGTGCGGCGTGCGGCATCCGGGATTTCCCGCATGCCCGGATGCGCCGGCGCGGGCGCAAGGAAAGCGGCATGACCCGCGCGCCGATGATCATGTACACGGTGGCCGGCGCCGCGGCCGCGGGCGGGGTGTTCGCCTTCACGCGCCGCGCGGCGAGCGAGGGCGCGGTCTATGCCCGCCGCATCGTCGGAACGATGCTGGTCGCGCTCGCGCTCATCCTGACCGTCTTCGCGACCGCGATGGCGAGCTGGAGCGCGGGGACATGAGCGGCGCCGTCCTCCTCGCCATCGTCTCGCTGATCTGCGTGGCCGATCTGCTGATCGCGTTGCGCTTCCTGCGCAAGGCCGACCGGGTCGAAAGCGGCGTGGGTGCCGCGCCGCGCGGGAACGGTAGCGATCCCGCCGCGCTGCGCCAGTTCGCGCGCATCATGTTCATCGTCGCGCCACTGATGTGGCTCTTCTTCGTCGCGCTGACCTTCGGCCTGTTGGGCCCGGTCGGCAACATCACTCCCATCAAATTCTAAGTCCGAAAGGTCACTACATGCCGCTTCTCGACGCCCGCAAGACCTACAAGCCCTTCGAATATCCCTGGGCATACGAATATTGGAAGCGCCAGCAGCAGCTCCACTGGCTGCCCGAGGAAGTGCCGCTGGGCGAGGATTGCCGCGACTGGGCGCAGAAGCTGACCGATCACGAGCGCAACCTGCTGACCCAGATCTTCCGCTTCTTCACCCAGGCGGACGTCGAGGTGCAGGATTGCTATCATGAGAAATACGGTCGCGTGTTCAAGCCGACCGAGATCAAGATGATGCTGACCGCGTTCAGCAACATGGAGACGGTGCATATCGCGGCGTACAGCCACCTGCTCGACACGATCGGCATGCCCGAGAGCGAATACGGCATGTTCCTCGAATATGCCGAGATGAAGGACAAGCACGATTATTTGCAGAAGTTCGGCGTCGATACCGATGAGGATATCGCGCGCACGCTGGCGATGTTCGGCGGCTTCACCGAGGGCGTGCAGCTGTTCGCCAGCTTCGCGATGCTGATGAACTTCCCGCGCTTCAACAAGATGAAGGGCATGGGCCAGATCGTGTCCTGGTCGGTCCGCGACGAGAGCCTGCATTGCGAAGGCATCATCCGCCTGTTCCACGCCTTCGTGAAGGAGCGCGAGTGCCTGACCAAGGCGGTGCGCGACGACATTGCCGACCAGTGCCAGACGACGATCCGGCTGGAGGATGCGTTCATCGACCTGGCGTTCGAACAGGGCCCGGTCAACGGCATGGCGCCCAAGGAGATCAAGAAGTACATCCGCTACATCGCCGACTGGCGCCTGGGCCAGCTCGGGCTGAAGCCGATCTACATGATCGACGAGCACCCCCTGCCCTGGCTCACCCCGCTGCTCAACGGAGTCGAGCACGCCAATTTCTTCGAGACCCGCGCGACCGAGTACTCGAAAGCCGCGACGCGCGGGCAGTGGAACGACGTTTGGGATTCGTTCGACAAGCGGCAAAAGGCGAAGGCCGGGCCGGCGGCGAACGAGGACGCCGGGAACGGCGAAGGGGATATGTTCGACAAGGCGGGGATTGCGGCGGAGTAAGGCGCGCCGGGCGAGCTTGGCGATGTCAAAGAGTGTTCGTTTTGAACCCAATTTGATTTCGCCAAGCAGATGGGCAGGCGTTAGACCTCGGACTGGGGAGGACTAACGTGCGACAAAATGACCTTTCATTTGCGAACTTCATCCTACGCTTTGGATTGGAAGAGGTTCTGCTCGATCATGCCGAGGACATTTTAATTCCGGCATTCACAAACAACGCTAACGTCCGCTCATATGGGGATACAAATTTCCGATTCTATGATGTCCACTTCAGGAAAATAGATGAAGAAGACGGCGTCCCGACATTGGCACTGTCCGGACATTTTGTGAAAGATACCGTTCTTCGCCGGCAACAGATATTTCGTAGAGATCGGGGCTTGGTGGAGGATGAGGCTGAGATAGAGTCCGCCCCATCAAGTTTTTTTGTTCTAATACTCAACAATCATCGGTTATTATATTTTGCTGAAACAGCTTCAGCTCCACCGCTAGAGGCATTTGAGACTACTGCTCTCTATTTTATTAAATTGGAATATAGAAACTATTTAAGGCGCCGCCAAGATCATGCCAATGTTACGCGCCGCGGCGTCGATCGGCTCACTTTAGATCAACTGCGTCGGCAGATTCCTCCTCCTCGTCTTGCTGTCGTGCCGGTTGCAGGCCAAGATTTAATTACAGAGACTATTCAGCGATTTAAGCTGATTAAGCAAGTTCGCTTCAAACTCGTCGAACCGAACGACGAAATCGACGCATCAAAGGCGGTTGCGGCGATTGAAAAAGCTTTTCGCCCTATGCAACCAAGGCGCTTGGAAATCTTGGCAGGCGATCCGAAAGGCCTAGATAAGGCAGAGACAGCTCGGGCGATCGGTGAAGCTAGCGAGGGTCACAACACCGAAATCATCGTCGATGGCGTGGATCACGCGGGCCTTAAGCTGAAAGCGGACAATGATGAATTCGCCTTAAGCGTACCAATCGAAGACCCGCCCGCTAGCGACGCCGGTTTGGCGGCGAAACTCGTTCAAACTTACAAGGATTTGGTCGCTGCCGGAAAAGTTAAGAAGCTTCCCACGCCGGCGAACGTCGTTGAAAAAATAGCTCGCCTCGCCGGCCTCCTATGATCATCGACTGGAAGGACGACCTTTTACAGGAAAAAAACCTCTCTGCGGTGTTTCACGCGAGCAGAGCTCTCCCAAAATCTACCTTTAATCGAACCGTATTCTGGCTATGCACCGCGATATCGCTATCGATCTGCGCACTCTGGTTGTCTCGCAGCGACGTCGCGCACTCGGCTGCCGCAGCTCTATCGGCAGCGGATATCGCCTTTAATCTTTCAGCTCAAATTCTCGGATTCTTAATAGGCGGCTTTGCCATCTTCGCCACTGTGTCAGATCCCAATTTGATGATACGCCTAGCACAAGCGGAGATGGACGACACAAAATTGTCGGTTTTCAAGTATATATTCTTTAGTTTCCTATCTGTATTTTATGTATATGTTCTTACATTGGGACTATCATCCGCAGTTAAATTGCTGTCGTCTTCTTCGGCAATTTCTATTCCGGAATACGTCGATGGCCGGTCTACCGATATAGCATTAGTATCTATCAATTCTATTGTATTTGTTTTCGTCGTGGATTTATCGGCCATAGCCATATTGCGGCTCAAGTCGTTCATATGGAACATATATCAGGCCCTCATAACATTTTTGGTCGCGGCGGACGTGATGAAGACCGCGGATGACCCGCCCAACAACGAGATTTAATGGCTACGGCATCGGAATTGCGGTGCCGGGTTATTAAAATCCCGAAACAGGCGCAGACTGCTTGCCGGAGAGCCCCATGACCGAAGCCCATATCGACCCCACCCGCGAGCAGTTCGACGCTTTCAAGGCGCTTCCGCGCGACGCGCCGATCGCGATGCTCAACCTGGTCCGGTATCGCGAGCGCGCCGCCTATCCCGACGGCCATGACTGCGCCGCGCTCGGGCTGACCGGCGCCGAGGCCTATGCGCGCTACGGCGCGGAAAGCGGGCCGATCTTCCGCCGCGTCGGCGGCAGCGTGATCTGGTCGGGCGCGCCGCAACTGGTGCTGACCGGGCCGGCGGACGAGGCGTGGGATACCGCGTTCGTCGCGCTCTACCCCTCGGCACACGCGTTCCTCGAGATGGTGACCGACCCCGCCTATCGCCTCGCGGTCGTCCATCGCCAGGCGGCGGTCGCGACCAGCCGGCTGATCCGCTGCGAACCGCGCGAGGCGGGTGCGGGCTTCGCTTGACGCTCGCCGCTTCGCCCTCTAGGTGTATTATATAAACAATACACAAAGGGTGTCCCGATGCCGCTGCTTCTCGCGCTCGCCTTGCAGGCCGCCCCTGCCCCCGCCGTCACGATCCCGACCGGCGACGATCTGCGCAGCGCGGTCGCCGCAGCCGACGCGGCGTTGTTCAAGACCTTCTTCGAGGAATGCGAGCCGGCCAAGCTCGATACGATGCTGACCCCCGATTTCGAGATGTACCATGACCGCGACGGCGTGGTGGCGCGCGACAGCAAGAGCTTCGTCGCGCTCTATGACAAGACCTGCACCGCGGCGAAGGCGCCCGACGCCTGGCGGCACCGCCGCGAGCTGGTGGCGGGCTCGCTCAATGTCGAGCCGGTGCCAGGCTTCGGCGCGATCGAGGAAGGCGACCATGTCTTCTACGAGCGCAAGGGCGACGGCCCCGAGAAGCTGGTGGGCCGCGCGCATTTCGTCCAGCTGTGGCAGCTGACGCCGAGCGGCTGGAAGCTGGCACGCGTGCTGAGCTATTCGCACCGCGCGATCGATGCGACGACCGCCCCCGGCGCCGCTCCCCAGCCCAAATCTTGACGAACCCGCCGCCCAAAGGCACATCGGCGGCGTTCACCGCCCCTGAGGGAAGTATGAAGGAAATTGTCGCCCGCTGACCTGACGGCCCCGGCCTTGCCGGAGGCGCCGTCGTCATGCGCTCGACCCGCCGGGATGTCCCGGTCGGGCGGCGCGGTCGTTTCTCGACTGACGGGCACAATCCACGTGAACATTTCCAGATACGAACAGCGCGTGCTGCACGCGCTCGCGCAGGGCGGCGCGATCCATCACCGCCGCGACACGCAAGGGCGGATCGTCGAGGCGGTCTGCTTCACGCGCGAAGGCCATGTGCTGGCGGACGGAACGCTGGCGCTGTTCCGCAAGCTGAAGCGGCGCAAGCTGATCTACAGCTCGGGCGGCCAGCCGTACCGGATCAGCCGGCTCGGGCTTGCGGCGGTGCGGAGCCAGCTGGACAATCGGTGATCTTAACCCTCTCCCGTTGGGAGAGGGTCGAGCCGCGTAGCGGCGAGGGGTGAGGGCAGCAATCGGCCCCTGCCCTCACCCTCCCGGCGCTGCGCGCCTCCCTCCCTCTCCCAACGGGAGAGGGACTTTTGTGCCGAGTCTGTCCTATCGCTCTGGTCGAACCCATCCTATCGTCCCGCCCGCAATCTGGAGGGGAGAAGCACCATGTCACAGGCCAATGTCGACCTGATCCGCGGCATCTACGACGCCTTCGCCGCGGGTGACGTGCCGGGTGTGCTGGGCCGGATGGACGCGGCGATCGAATGGAACGAGGCGGAGAATTTCCCCTATGCCGATGGCAATCCCTATGTCGGGCCGGAAGCGGTCGCCGGGGGCGTGTTCCTGCGCTGCGCGACCGAATGGGACGGGTTCGCGGTCCAGGTCGACGAGATCGTCGATGCCGGCGACACGGTGATCGCGTTCGGCCGCTATCTCGGCACGTACAAGGCGACCGGCACGGCGCAGAACACCCAGATGGCACATGTCTGGCGCGTCGCCGGGGGCAAGGCGGTGCGGTTCCAGCAATATGCCGATACCCTGGCCGTCGCGCGAGTGACGGGCGCCGCCTGACGCGCGCCGGGCACTTCCCCATTGCGTCGTGCCGCGAGCCCGGCTTTCATGCTGGAGCAAGCTTGGTCGCGCTACGACCGGTCCGATGGGTGCTTGCGCCCGCTGTCCACCAACCGAGGATTTCGATGCGTTTCTCTTCCCTGGCCGTTTTCGCCGTCCTGCCCGCGCTCGCCGTCGTGGCGGCGTCCCCCGCCGCCGCGAAGACGCTCAGCTTTCGCGCGACGCTCGACGGTACCGCCTCGACCAGCCCGACCGGCTCGCCCGCGCGCGCCAAGGCGGTGATCAAGCTCGACCTCAAGGCGCAGACCGTGTCGGTCGATATCGACGTCAGCGGCATCACGCTCGACCAGCTCGACAAGGCGCTGGTCGCCAAGCCGATCGGCCCGGTCCATTTCCACCAATACCGCTCCGCCGACGATGTCGATCCGGTGCTGCCGGTGCCCTATGGCGCCGATTATCGCGCGACCAAGGACGGCTTCCGCGTGTCGATGCGCGACTATCGCTATGCCGACGGGGCGAAACTGCTGAACAACAGCGACACGTTCGAGGATTTCGTCGACGCGATGAACGCGGGCAAGATCGTGCTCAACATCCACACCGACAAATTCCCCAATGGGGAAATCAGCGGCAAGGTGATGCCGGACTGAGGATACGGACGCGCTGCCCGGCCGGCCGGGATCCGACGTTCCGTCTCTCTCAAAAAAGTGGGGCGCGGGCGGCTTCCCCCTTTTGCAAGCCCCCCGCGCCGCGCCGTTCCCCGCCCCGCTGGCAGGACGGATCGGCATGCTGAACGCTAACACTGACGTGAACGAAGCGCAATTGCTTGTAAATTTACGACATTCGCGTGCACGATGAGTATGGCCCCTTCTCCCCTTCGGGGGGAGGGGCAATGCCGCCTACCCCCTGGGCTTTTCGGGAACGCGATAGGCGTCGTGGCAGGCCGAACACGCCTTGCGCACCACGAGCCATTGCGCGGCGAAGCCCGGCTGGTCGCCGGCCTTGGCCAGCGCCGCGAGCTTGCTCGCTTCGGCATCGAGGGTCGCCGCCGCCTTCTCGAACCCGGCCCGATCGCTCCACACCGTCGGTAACGCCTCGGTCGTGCCGCCATCGCTTCCGGCCGGGAACAGCCCGGGCAAGGCGCGTGCCCAGCCGGCCAGTGCCGACGCCGCGAACGCCTGCGTCTTCACGTCGCCCTTGGCGTCGATCACCGCTTTCATGCCGCCGAAATCGGCACCCGACAGCTTGAACGCCGCCTGGCGCGCCGCGATCAGCCGGTCGGCGTCGTCGCGTCGCGCGGCCGCCGCTGCGGTCAGCACGCTCGCCGCCGCCACCAATATCAAGGCCGACATCGTCCTGTTCATGCGCGACTCTCCTTCGATCGGGTTGTGCCGAGGCTATGGCCGGAGCGCGGCCGCGGCAATGGGGTCGTTAACCGCATTCGAGGGCCGGGTGTTAACCGAACCGCGCCTAGAGTCGGATCAGCAACGGTGATCCGGTTGCGGCCCCGGCCCGGTGCCGCGTCGGCGACGCCGAACAGATTCCATGGTGACGTTATGGTCTCGTCCAAAATCTTCCGTAGCCGCTGGGCGGCGCTGTTATGGGCGGGTGGAATCATCTGGACCGCCTATGACGTGGCGAGCGCCAACACACCCGATCCGGTCACGAACAACAGCGCCGCCGCGGCCGCGCCGACCGACGCGACCGGCGTGCCGGTCGACAATGGCGATCTCGCGATCCTCGCCAACGCGATGGGGAATTAGAGCATCGCCCGGAAAAGTGGGCGCCGGTTTTCCGCAACAAGCGATGCTCCGACAGATACCTGGCGCGACATTCCGCCAGCCTGCGTCACGCCGGCCCGCTTATTTCCCCGCGAACAGGAACGCGACGGCACCGACCAGACAGAGAAACGCGCCGAGATGCCGCCAGCCGAGCGGTTCGCCGAGCACGGTCACCATGAACACGCCGAACACGGTCAGCGTGATGACTTCCTGCGTGACCTTGAGCTGGCCGCCCGACCAGCCCGAGGCATAGCCGATCCGGTTGGCGGGCACCGCCAGGCAATATTCGAACAGCGCGATGCTCCAGCTGATCGCGATGACCATCCATAGCGGTTTCGTCATCCCGCCCTTGAGATGCCAATACCAGGCGGCGGTCATGAAACAGTTGGACAGGCCAAGCAGCGCCACCGTCCACATGCCGGTCTTTCCTTCCGATCGCGGGCGGATCGCCCTCGAGATTGTTTCAGCGAAGCTGAAACGGTTGCGGTGCCGCCCTCCGCAGTCATTCCAACGATGCTGCGCATCGCCGGCACCGCGGGCCCGCACCGATTCAGTAAAGCTGAAAACGACTCTAACGAATGACCGTGCAGGCGATGGGGGGCTGGCCCGGCGTGGTCAAGGTCGCGGCGTCGCCCTTGCCGCGCAATTCGTACCCGCCTTTCCTGTACCAGATGCCCGAGCCTGGCTTCTGCCCGTCAAGCGTCGCCAGCGGCTTGCCGTTGCGGTTGACGTGCGCGGTGTCGGCGCGATTGTCGAAACGCACCGCGACCTTCGTGCCGTCCATGCAGCGATAGCGCGCGCTGACGACGGGGGGCAGGTTGGCCCCGGCAGCGCCGTCACGGCCGCCGGCCTTTCCGGGCCCGGGCTGGTCCTTGCCCGGCGCCGGCTTCAGGTCGATCGAATAAATGTGCCATTTGCGCTGCTCGGGGGTCGATCCGTCGACCACGGTCCGGCGCAGCACGACATTGCCGGTCTGGTAATCGGGCCGGCCGCTCTTCAACCGCGCGTAGACCTGGACCGGTACGGTGACGTAGCGGCTGCCCGCCGCGCCCTCGATCTCGCCAGGACCGCCGATATTGGCGTGATATTCGCTGTATTTGGCAAAGCTCGCGGCGAACGCCGCCGGGCCCATCTTGCTGTCGGCGCCGCCATTGCCCCAGAGCGCGCGGGCGGCGGCATATTTACCGCCCTCGATGCTGGCATAATAGATCTGGACGACATTGGCCGCGCCTTGCGCGCTGTCGGGCATGATCTTGCCCTCGGCAACCGGTGTGCGGTCGTCGGGCAGGCCGCCCGGCTGGCCCGGCTCGGCCGGGGCGAGCGGTGCCTCGCCGTTTTCCACCGCTGCGACGGCACCGTTGGTGGCCGATCCGGTATCGACGGCATTGCCGGGGCCGACCGCATTGCCTGCATCGACGGCGTTATAGGTCGCGATATCCCCCTGCGCGCGGTCGGCGGCGCCGTTGATATCGACCTCGGTATTCCCGGTAGTCGGTGCCTTGGCACAGGCCGCAAGGCACAGGAACGGGATCAGGAAAGCGGCGCGCAAGACGTAACCCCCGGGGCAGAACGGCTAGTGGAGGCGAACAACGTTCGAGCGGGCGCCGCGTTCCCGGCGGGATCAAAATGCCGCGCCGAACTGGTCGTTGCCGACGAAGCCGAGCCGGGTGATGCCCGCGCGTTTGACCGTCGCCAGCACGCGATCGAACGTCGCGTAGCGCGTGCCGGCATCGGCGCGCATCGTCAGCAACGCATCCTTGTCGGCGGTGATCGCGACGAGCTGGTCGGGCAGCGCGCTTTCGGCGATGGGCACGCCGTCCAGGCTGATCGCGCCCGCTGCGGAAATATCGAGGCGATGCGTCTTCTGGTCGGCGAGCGCCCGCGGCGGCCCGTTGGGCAGATCGACCGCAACCATGTGAGTGGCGACGGGCAGGGTCAGGATCATCATGATCAGCAGCACGAGCAGCACGTCGATCAACGGGGTAATGTTGATCGCCGCGATCGGCTGGGCATCGGCGGTACGGCTGGCCATGGTCATCCCTCCTTCTTAGTTACGTAATAACGTAACATATATTTGCGATCAGGCAAGCGTCCGCCGGGGGCAATCCACACCTATCGCGTCAGCAATTCTCGTATTTCCAGTTGAGCTTCTTGCCCGTGCGGGTCTGCTCGATCGTCTGGGCGATGCGCTTCGCGCGCGTCTCGTCGCGCTTCGCCTCGGCGACCCATTCGCAATATTCGCGCCGGCACGATGGCGAGAAGGCGTTCCAGTTCGCCACCGCCGCCGGATCCTTCGCCAGCGCTTCGGCCAGCGCCGGCGGCACCTCCGCCTCGGGCCGAGTGCCCCGCGCGGGGCGCTTGGGCTTTTCGCCGGCATCGATCTTGGCGATCGCCTGGTCGAGCCGGGCGAGCAGCACCGAGTCGGGCGGCAAGGTCGCGACGTCGGTCAGGCGGCCATATTGGCCCATGGCATCGCCTTCCTTTCCGGTCGCCAGCCCCAGCCGGTCCCAGAAACCGAACGCGGCATGTTCCTTGAACGCCGCCATGTTGGCGAGCAGCTGACCCTTATAGGTGAAGAAGGGCATGCTCCATTTGATGGTTTCCTCGACCGCGGGAACATGGCCGTGGATCAGGTCGCGCAGGTGCGCCAGGATCGGCCCGGCGAAGCCGTTCCTGCCGGCGATATAGGCGTCGACACGCGGATCTCTGGGCATCGCGATTCCTTTCGCCTCGTCGTGACGGGAATCTAGGATGGCGCCGGTCCGGCGGTCAACGCCGGCGGACCGGCGTCAGGAATTGAGCGCCTCCTCATCGGCGTCGGACAGGTCTTCATCATCGTCGGTATCGCCGTCGTCGAATTCGTCCTGGACCTCGTCCTCGTCGGTATCCTCCTCGTCCATATCGGCATCGTCGTCTTCCTCGCCGATATCGTCGTCGGACATCTCGATATCGTCGTCATCCGGCTCATCGCCGAGATCCGGATCGAGGTCGGTCAGGACCGTACCGTCGGTCGGGCCGTCGCGCGTCGCCTCGAGGATCTCGGCGCGCTGGCTTTCGTCATAGCCGTCCTCGTCATAACCGTCGTCGCCGGGATTCTGGCCCGATACCTGATAACCGCCCATATCCGTCTCCATGACTGGCAGAGCTGCTCAGCTCGGCTGAATGCGGTGCCGCAACCGTTTCAGCTTGCCGAAACAACACCAGGCTGCGAACGGCGGCGCGGGCTTGGGGTTCCGTCAGGCGGGACGAAACAAGCGGCCGCGCTCGACGATCGCCGCCAGTCCCAATGCTACCAGACCGGCGGCCAGGAAGCCAAGATGGAGCGGCGTGGTGGTACCATCGAACGCCATGCCGATCAGGCCGCCGATCGCCGCACCGCCGGTCGTCACCACGAATCCCTGAAGGCTCGACGCGGTCCCGGCGATCTCTCCCATGTTGAGCATCGCCATCGCCGAGCAATTCGACGCGGCGAGGCCGAAGCACGCCATCGTCACCGCCTGCAGCGCAACGAACGTCCAGATGTTCTCGAGACCCAGATGACTGATCAGCAGACTGGCCGAAGCAGCCGCGATCAGCACGAGCATCGCGCCGTGCGAGATGCGCCGCATGCCCAGCCACATCACGATCCGCGAATTGAGCAGGTTTCCGCACGCCATGGTCACCGCGCAGCAGGCGAAGATCAGCCCCAGTCGCTGCGGCTGGTGGAACACCTTCTCGACGATCGGCTGGATCGAGGTGATGTAGCCGAACAAGGCGCCCTGCAACCCGATCACCGCGGCGGCATAGCCCACCGACAGGCGGTCGGAGAGCGTTCGCCGCCAGTTGGCCGCCAACAGGCGCGGCTCCAGCGGGACGCGCCGTTCGACGGGCAACGTCTCCGGCATCCGCAGCGCGAACCAGATCGCGACCACGACGCTGACCGCCGCGATTACATGGAAGATCAGCCGCCAGGATCCCATCAGCAGGATGAATTGACCGATGCTCGGCGCAATGATCGGGAAAATCATGAAGGTCATCACCGCGAGGCTGCTGACGCGCGCCATCGCGCGCCCCGAATAGCAGTCGCGGATCAGGGCGATCGTCACCACGCGCGTCGCGGCGATCGCGAGCCCGGCGCACACTCGCGAGACCAGCAACAGGTCGAAACTGCGCGCCATGGCGCAAACGAGATTCATGGCGATGTAGAGCAGCATCGACCCGATCAGCACCGGTCTGCGGCCATAGCGGTCTGCAAGCGGGCCGTGGATCAGCTGCGCCGCGCCGAAGCCACCCGAATACATCACGATGACGAGCGGCAGATCGCGCGCCGCAGTATTGAGGTCCCGGCCGATGTGCGGCAGCGCCGGCAACATCGTATCGATGCCGAGCGCGCCCAGCGCCATCAACGCCGCGATGAGCGCGACGAACTCCACGAAGTGGATCGGCGACGAGGGCTCGTCGCGATAGGTATCTCCGGGCTGCGGCATCCGGCCCCCATGCCCTACCCCGCCCAACAAATCAGCCCCGAAAAATTTTTGTCACGCAACCGGAATAGGGCTAGGCCTGCCCCAACGGGGGTAGTGAGTGAGGAGAATCGCATGAGCATCTTCGGTACGATCAAGGACGCCATTTTTGGCTCGGCCGCGCCGGCGCCCGCGCCCGCTCCTGCCCCGACAGAGGCAGCGGCACCGCCCCCCCCTCCCCCGCCGCCGGCGACGTTGAGCGAGGATCAGATCTACGCCGTGCTCGAACAGCATGCGCAAGCGCGCGGCGAGCAGCTCAACTACAAGGAATCGATCGTCGACCTGATGAAGGCGCTCGGGCAGGATTCGAGCCTCGACGCGCGCAAGCAGCTCGCCACCGAGCTCGGCTATACCGGCGACGAGAACGATACCGCGACGATGAACATCTGGCTCCATCAAAAGACGATGGACAAACTGATGAACGGCTGAGGCCGCCGTTTCGACTTGCGTGGCGGGCACCTTGGTGTATTGTTCTTATAGATCACCACGGGAGCTCGCCATGCTTCGCCTGATACCCATTGCCGCCGCCGTCCTGGCGCTCGCCGCTTGCGATGGCAGCGACGGCAACAGCACCTCGATCAGCTTCAGCGGCAACGGTTCGGATGGCGCGGTGTCGGGTGGCATCGACAGTTCGGGCAATCTAAAGATCGACACCAACGGCTTCAAGGCCGACCTGAAGCTGCCCAAATTCTCGCTCAAGGCGGACGATTTCGACATGAACGGGGTCCACCTTTATCCGGGGTCCTCGATCAGCGCGATCAACGTCAACGGCGACGATTCCAACAAGGACGCCGGCAAGGTCCATGTGGCCTTCACCAGCCCCGCCACTGCCGCGACGGTACGCGACTGGCTCCAGGAGCGCCTGACCAAGGCCGGCTTCACTCTGTCGGTCGACGGGACCGGCCTGACCGGCAAGACCGATGACGGCAAGCCGTTCGCGCTCAAGCTGACCGACCAGGGCACGAACAAGGCCAGCGGCACGATCGACATGGGCGGCTGACCCCGCACGCTTCGCTGGGCCGAAGATCGGTATTGTCGAAACGTCGAAACGCAATCGCGAACTACGATGAAACTGCACCCCGGCCTTCGTTGGGAGGCGTCCGTTCATTCACGGACTGGCGATGGTCAAAGCGACGGTCTATCATCGCTACTTTCGAAATTCCGGACGACACAGACAATGCTAGACACGCCCGCCGCCCAGGTCCCGACGCTCAGCCTCGCCGACGAGGCGCGCGATCCCCACGCCTTTGCCGCCGCCTTTGGCGGTTCGTTCGAACGCTTCGGTTTCGCGATCGTCGCGGATCACGGCATTTCGCAACCGCTGATCGAACGTGCGTGGAAACTGACCGAAGAGTTCTTCGCCCTGCCGGAGGACGAAAAGCGCGGCTATTACGACAAGGCATGGGGCGGTCAGCGCGGCTACACGCCGTTCAAGACCGAAATCGCCAAGGACGCCAAGCATGTCGACCTGAAGGAATTCTGGCACGTCGGCCGCGATCTTCCCGAAGGCCATCCCTCAGCCGACACGATGATGCCCAATGTCTGGCCATCGCGCCCCGCCGAGTTCCAGGAAGCGCTGACCGACCTGTGGAACGCATTCGACCGCGCCGGCTTGCGCCTGTTGTCGGCGATCGCCCGGCATCTGAAACTGCCGTCCGATTATTTCGAGACCGTGGTGGATCACGGCAATTCGATCCTGCGCCTGCTGCATTATCCGCCGATTCCGGCGGATGCCGAGGGCGTCCGCGCCGGCGCCCATGAGGACATCAACCTCATCACCCTGCTGCTCGGCGCCGAGGAAGCGGGGCTCGAACTGCTCGACCGCGACGGCAAGTGGCTGGCGATCCGGCCACCCGAGGGCGCGATGGTGGTCAATGTCGGGGATATGCTGCAGCGGCTGACCAATCATGTCCTGCCGTCGACCACGCACCGCGTCGTCAACCCACCGCCGGAGCGCCGCGGTTTCTCGCGCTATTCGATGCCGTTCTTCCTGCATCCCAATCCGGAATTCCTGATCGAGACGCTCCCGGGTTGTATCAGCGCGGACAATCCGAACCGTTATCCTGCCCCGATCACGGCGCACGATTATCTGCACGAACGATTGGTCGAAATTGGTCTCGTGAAAGCCTGACCGTTTCGTGCTACGATGGTTGCGTAACGGGAGGGTGACATGCGTCGCGCAGTGCTTTCGACCTATATCCTGACGAGCGGGCTGTTGCTCGCGTCGGCGGCGGCGGCGCGGCCCGGAGTCGACCTGTTCGCCGCGGAGCGCGACGAGGCGCCGCGGGTCGAGCGCACTGCCGCCCAGGACGGGCTGCTGCGGCTGTGGTCGACGGTTGGGCGCTGCGTCGTCCAGCGCGACCGCACCGCTGCGATGACTTTCGTCCGCGCGCCGCTCGGATCCGACCTGTCGATGGAGGCGGCACGCCGTCTCGATCCGGTCTTTGCGGGCTGCCTCGCCGGATCGCGCGTACCCGGCCCCTCCAGCGTGGTGCTGCGCCGCGCGGCGCTTGCCAACGCGCTCGGCATTACCAGGGCACGGATCTGATCGATCTTTAGTCGGCAAAAGCGCTCGCCGCTTGCCGTGAGACGGCAAGTTCCTCTACGCGCGCTGCGATGAATTCGACCAATCCCCTGCGCGTCGCGCTAGCCGGGCTCGGCACCGTGGGTGCCGGCGTGATCAAACTCCTCGACGCCAATGGCGAGCTCATCGCGCGCCGCGCCGGGCGGCCGATCGAGATCGTCGCCGTGTCCGCGCGCGATCGCGCCAAGGACCGCGGCGTCGATATCGCGCGATTCGATTGGGTGGACGACACCGCGGCACTCGCCCACCGCGACGACGCCGATGTCGTGGTCGAACTCATCGGCGGATCGGACGGTCCGGCGCTGACCCTGGCGCGCGCCACCCTTGCCGGTGGCAAGGGGCTTGTCACCGCCAACAAGGCGATGATGGCACATCACGGGCTCGAACTTGCCGAAGCCGCCGAGAAGACCGGCGCCGCGCTCAAGTTCGAAGCCGCGGTCGCTGGCGGCGTGCCGGTCATCAAAGGCCTGCGCGAGGGCGCCGCGGCGAACGAGATCGCGCGCGTCTATGGCATCCTCAACGGCACCTGCAATTTCATCCTGTCCAAGATGGAGGCCGAAGGACGCGACTTCGCCGACGTGCTTGCCGAGGCGCAGGCGCTGGGCTTCGCCGAAGCCGATCCCAGCTTCGACATCGACGGCGTCGACGCCTCGCACAAGCTCGCCATCCTCGCCAGCCTCGCGTTCGGCACGCGCCCGGCCTTCGCCGACGTCGCAACCGGCGGTATTCGCCATGTTCTGGCGGCGGACATCGCCGAAGCCGCCGCGCTTGGATATCGCGTGCGGCTGGTCGGGATTGCCGAAGCGGGAAGCAATGGACTGTTCCAGCGCGTCCATGCGCATCTGGTGCCCCTCAACCACCCGCTCGCGCACGTCTCGGGTGCGCTCAACGCCGTCGTGGCCGAGGGCAATTTCGTCGGCCGCCTGTTCTTCCAGGGCGCCGGCGCGGGCGATGGCCCAACCGCTTCCGCCGTGGTCGCCGACCTGATCGACATCGCGCGCAACGAATTCGGACCGCCATATGCGATGCCGGCTGCAAGCCTGTCCGCACTGGCGCCGGCCGACAGCGGCGATCGCCGCGGGCGCGCCTATCTGCGCTTCACCGTCGCCGATCGCGTCGGCGTACTCGCTGAAATCGCCGCCGCGATGCGCGATGCCGGGGTGTCGATCGAGAGCCTGATGCAGCGCGGCGCCAATACCGACGGCAACGTGTTCGTGGCGATCGTCACCCATGAAGGCCCCGAACGCGCCGTCGCGCAAGCGCTCGAGAAACTGCGCGGATCGCCGAGCCTGGCAGGCGAACCGCTCTGGATGCACATCCTGGCTTGAGCTTGGCTGGAGCGGTACCGCCCCGTACCGCCCGCCTGCCCGAGCCGCCTTTACGGTAGTAGTTTGCCTTCGGTCGATGGCGGCGGATCATCGAGCGGGATCGGCACGCGGCCGGCCTTGTCGGGTTTCTTGGCAAAGGCCTTTCTGGCGAGATCGGCAGCTCCCTTGATCAGGGGCATCAGCGGCGGTCCGAACCCGACCACGCAGCTGCGGCTGATGGGGCATGGCGTGCTCTCCGCAGCCAGCGCGCCGGAACCGCTCGCATAGGGATTGGACGGCACCGGACCATCGGGCGGTATTTCGTCGGGATAGGGCAAAGTCTGCGAGGGCAGCGGATTGCCGCAAACGACGATGTCCTTGCCGTCGGCACCTTTGCCGTCGACACGGCGCACGCAGGGCTCGTTGGCAACGGGCACCAGGATGGAGAAACGCGCGGGCGTGTCGGCATCGACCGCCGAAGCCTGCGGTGTCGCCGCGGCCTGGAAAGCGAGGAAGAGCAGCAAACCCGGCATGGTGCGTCCCTTATGTTCCGACGGTGCAAGCCGGACAATCGCGGCTCTAGCTAACGATCCGGGCTTTATTGCGGCAGATTCTCGCGCAGGGTCTCCATCGGATTTTCGGTCGATCTCAGCACGACACGGCGCCGGCTGAGGCAACGCGCAGCGCCGATCACGTCGCATTTCGATCCGTCATTCGCCAGCGCGCGATCCTTCAGCGGCTCGCTGTCGTCGGCCGACGCCGGAATGCGATACCGTTCGGCACAGGCACCGCTGCAACGCGTCGGCTGCGGCGGCGGCTTCAGCTCGAAGCGCAGCTTCTTCCATGATGCATGCGGCGATGCCGCGGCGAGCATGACGAACAACAACGGCGTGAGCATCGGACCGACCCCTGTCGCGAGCACCCAGAGCGCAAACCCATGAGGGCACAAGCCGTTCCACGACGCCAGACGGCGACTCCGGAACGGCGCCGTTCGATCGACGATTCGCCCTATTTATGGAGCGATCGGTCGTTCGCCGATGAGAGAGACGCCCGACCGCGTGCTGACCGACACGCCGGCAGCGCCGCAGCCGACCAGGAACGTCGATTTTTCCTGACAATTGTTCGTCCTGGCGAGCAGCCGCTCGCGTTCGGCGGGCACGGCCTCGTTGCGCGGATCGTTGGGATCGATCACCGTCAGCGGCGCGCGATACCGATCGGCCTCACGCCGCCCGCAGATGACGATATCGTCCGGCCGGTTGTCATGACATTCGATCGTGGCACGCGTGGCGTTGCGGTAGCGATCCATCGCCTGGTCGAGCGGGGTCGCCTGCATCATGATCATCAGCCACAGCATGATCCCACCCCCTCGACGCTACGGAGTCGTAATGATCTACGATTGCGGCGATTTCGCGTCAGTCGGCCACGACCCGCGGCACGTCCAGGCGAGGAATTTCGATGGCGGGGCAGCGGTCCATCACGACCTTGAGACCGGCGGCCTCGGCGCGCGCGGCCGCTTCCTCGTTGACCACGCCGAGCTGCATCCAGACGGCGGTCGCGCCGGAGGCGATCGCTGCATCGACCGCCTCACCCGCCGCCTGCGGACGGCGAAAGATGTCGACGATATCGATCGGCACGCCGATCTGGCCAAGATCGTGGAAGACATATTCGCCATGGACATGTTCGCCGGCAATTTGCGGATTGACCGGGATCACGCGGTATCCGTGCCGCTGCAGCATCGCCATGACGCCGTAGCTCGGCCGGTCGGGGCGATCGGAGGCGCCCACCATCGCAACGGTGCGGGCTTTGGTCAGCAACTCGCGGATGTCGTCGTCGCTGGTGAGCGGCATGTCCGTATCCCAATCATGACAACATCCTCTCCCGTCAGGGTGAGAGGATAGCGGTAATTCAACGGCTGGCGCGAAGCCAGTCCCCGACCTTCCCGGCAATATCTCCGAACGCGGCCGCCTCCGGCGCGTTCCCCGCTGCCGGCGGCAAGCCCGCATCCGACGCCGCGCGGATCGCCATCGCCAGCGGCACCCGGCCGAGAAACGGCACGCCCAGCTCGCGCGCCGCGGCTTCGGCGCCGCCCTGGCCGAACGGATCGGACATTTCGCCACAATGCGGGCATTGATAGCCGGCCATATTCTCGACCACGCCGATCACCGGGACGCCAGCCTTGCCGAACAGGTCGACCGCCCGGCGCGCATCGATCAGCGCGAGATCCTGCGGCGTCGAGACGATGACGGCGCCCGCCGGCTTGTATTTCTGGATCATCGTCAATTGCACATCGCCGGTGCCCGGGGGCATGTCGACCACCAGCGTGTCCGCCAATCCCCAATCGCCCTCGATCAACTGGCCGAGCGCGCTCGCCGCCATCGGGCCACGCCACGCGATCGCCTGGCCCGGCGCCACCAATTGCCCCATCGACAGGATCGGCACGCCAAACGGCGTCGCCACCGGAATCATCGTCTTCTCGCGCGCCTGCGGCTTCGATCCCTCCACGCCCATCAGCGTCGGCTGCGACGGGCCGTATATGTCGGCATCGACTAGGCCGACCTTGCGCCCCGCCTTTGCCAGCGCGATCGCCAGGTTCGCGGCGACGGTCGACTTGCCGACGCCACCCTTGCCGCTGGCGACGGCGATCAGCTTGCGGCCGATCCGCTCGCTGGTCTGGACGATTCGCACCTCGCGCACGTCCGGTCCCGCCGACGCCGCGGCCCGCACTTCGGCTTCGAGCGCGTCTCGCGCCGGACCGTCGAGGCCCGTTACGTCGAGGACGATGCTCGCGCGGTCGCCGTCCAGTCTCACCGTTGCCCGGTTGCCCGCCACTGTGGCGATGCGCGCCGCCGGCCCTGTTGTGTCGTTCATCCCGGCCAGATAGGGCCGCAACCGCCGCTTGCCACTGTTTTTCCGCGCAACGGCACTTATAAAGGCCGATATGACGATTGCCTTGCCCTGGCGGCGCCGCCCTTCCCTGCACATGTCCGACAAGCCCAAGAGCCCCTGGGGCGGAACCGGCGGCGGTGACGCCGACGGTTCGAACAATGGCGGGAATGGCGATGACGACGCCGGTCCGCGCAACCCCTGGGCGCAGCCGCCCGGCCCGCGTGGCCGCACGCCGCGCGCGGGGGGCGGCATCGAGGATTTGCTGAAACGCGCGCGCGGTGGTGGCGGTGGCGGCGGCAATTTCCGCCTGCCCGGTGGCGGCGGCACACCTTCCTTGTGGTTCGGCGGCGCCGGCCTCCTGCTGGTGCTGTGGATGCTGTTCACCAGCTTCCATGCGATCGGCCCGCAGGAACGCGGCGTCGTGACCTATTTCGGCCGCTATTCGGGGACGATCGGGCCGGGCTGGAACTGGACGCTCCCGGCGCCGATCGCTTCGGTCAAGGTGATCAATGTCACCGGAATTCAGACTTTCACCTTCCCCGATACCGACAATGGCGGCGGCAGTCCCAATCTCGTGCTGACGCGCGACGGCAATCTGGTCGACCTCAGCTATTCGGTACAGTGGAACATCATCGATCCGGAGAAATATGTTTTCGAGCTCGATCGGCCCGACGACGCCGTGAAGGCGACTGCGGAAACCGCGGTACGCGCCGCGATCGCCAATTCGACGCTCGACGACGTGCTCGGTGCTGGCAAGCTGACGATTCAGGATCACGTCGCGGAATCGATGCAGAAGATTCTCGACGACTATCAATCGGGCATCCACATCGTGAACGTCGCACTGAATAACGCCGCGGCGCCGCAGCAGGTCAGCGACGCCTTCAAGAGCGTCACCGCCGCGCAGAACGAACGCCAGTCGAACCTGACCCAGGCGCGCGGCTATGCGCAGCAGGTGGTGGCGATCGCACAGGGCCAGGCAGCGGCGTTCGACGCCGTTTACGCCCAATACAAGCTCGCGCCCGACGTGACCCGCCGACGGATGTATTATGAAACGATGGAAGCAGTCCTGGCCAAGAACGACAAGGTGATCGTCGAGCCGCGCAACATCGCGCCGTTCCTGCCATTGCCGGGAACCAAGAAGCTGCCCGACGCCCCGCAGGCGGAGGCACGCTGATGAACCTGCTCCGCAATCCCATCTCGCTCGGCGTCATCGCTCTGCTGGCCGTCATCCTGCTTGCCAGCACCGTCGCAATCGTTCCGGAGACGAAACAGGTAGTGGTGGTCCGTGCGGAAACTCCGATCGGCACGGTCAACCGCTGGAAGCCCAATCAGCGGCTCGGCCAGACCGGCGCCGGGATCATGGTGCGCGTGCCCTTGCTCGACCGGCTGATCTGGATCGACAAGCGCGACCTGAACCTCGATCTCGACAATCAGCCGGTGCTGTCGACCGATCAGCAACGGCTCGAGGTCGATGCGTTCGCGCGATTCCGGATCGTCGATCCGCTCCGCCTGGTCCAGTCGATGGGCCTGACCTCGGGCGCCGAGGATCGCGTCCGGGCGCAACTGACGCAATTGTTCGGCTCTGCGATCCGCTCGGAGCTCGGCAAGGTCGATTTCGACGCGTTGCTCAGTCCCGAACGCGGGCAGGTGATGGATAATATCCAGATCGCGCTGCAGCGTTATGCCCGCAATTACGGCGTCCAGATCATCGACGTGCGGATCAAGCACGCCGATTACCCGGAAGGGTCGCCGCTGCAATCGGCCCTCGACCGGATGAAGAATACCCGCGAGCAACAGGCGCAGACGATCCGGTCGGAAGGCCAGCGCGATGCGCAGATCATCCGCGCCCAGGCCGATGCGCAGGCCGCCAAGATCTACGCCGACGCGTTCAACAAGGACCCCGCCTTCTACAATTTCTATCGCGCGATGCAGTCCTACCGGCTGACGTTCGGGCCGGACGCGAACGGAAAGCTGCCGTCGGGATCGACGACCATGGTCCTGACGCCGGACAATTCGTACCTGAAGGAATTCGAGGGCAATACGAAATGAGCCGCTGAACTGAACCGGACGTGACGGGTTTTACCAATCACGATTCTTGCAGTTCGTTCATATTCAAACGCCGTTCAGGCTCCGGTCGCCAGATAATGCCAGACTGGGGTTTATCGAGACGAAGAGGATCTGCCCAAGTGCGCTACGCCTACGCCATTACCACCGCCCTCCTACTCGGTGGCGCCGCCACCACCGTGCTGTCGCCGTCCTACGCGCAGAATGCCCAAAACGAGCCTGGCGCGATTTCCGCCGCGGCGCCCAAGGCCGGCGCCCCGATGAGCTTCGCCGACATGGTCGCCAAGCTGCAGCCGGCCGTGGTGAATATCTCGACCAAGCAGAAGGTGCAGATCTCGTCCGGCGGCAATCCGTTCGGAGACCTGTTCGGGGGCATGCTGGGCGGCGGCCAGGATGACGGCCAGCCGATCACGCGCGAGGGGCAGAGCCTGGGATCGGGTTTCATCATCTCGCCGGACGGCTATATCGTCACCAACGCGCACGTGATCACTGCCGGCGCCAAGGGCGCCAAGGTCGAATCGATCACCGTCACGTTGTTCAACCGCAAGGAATATGTCGCCAAGGTGATCGGCAGCGATACCGCCTCCGACCTGGCGGTGCTCAAGGTCGATGCGACCAACCTGCCCTATGTGAAGTTCGGCGATTCCGGCAAGGCGCGGGTCGGCGACTGGGTGATCGCGATCGGCGAGCCGTTCGGCCTGGGCGGCACGGTCACCGCCGGGATCATCTCGGCGCTCAACCGCGTCACCGGTCAGGGCGGTGCCTATGACCGCTTCATCCAGACCGACGCCGCGATCAACAAGGGCAATTCGGGCGGCCCGATGTTCGACCTGAACGGCAACGTCATCGGCATCAACTCGCAAATCTATTCGCCGTCGGAAGGATCGGTGGGCATCGGCTTCGCGATCCCGGCCGCATCGGCCAAGCCGATCATCGAGACGATGATCAAGGGCGGCAAGGTCCAGCGCGGCTATCTCGGCATCGGCCGTCAGCCGGTCGACGAGGACATCGCCGCCAATCTCGGCCTGCCGAAGGACCGTGGCGAAATCGTCAACCGGGTCGAACCGGGCGGCCCTGGTGAGAAGGCCGGGCTGAAGCAGGGCGATGTCATCGTCGCCGTGGACGGCAAGGAAGTGAATCCCGAACAGACGCTGCCATATCTCGTCGCGAATATCGCGCCGGGCCAATCCACGAAGCTCAGCGTCATCCGTGACGGCAAGCCGATTACGGTCACCGCGGTGCTCGGCAATCGGCCGAGCGAAGAGGAACTGGCCAATTCGATCACCGGCGGGGATGACGGCGACGACGATGGCGGCACGCAGGGCGGCGACGGCGCCCCCGAACTTCACGCCGGCGCCGAGTTGCTGGGCATCCAGGTGACCGCGCTGACGCCGAGCATCGCCAACAGCCTGGGCGTCAATCCAGGCCAGGTCAGCGGCGTGGTCGTGACCGGCGTTAGCATGGCCAGCGACGCGGCGGCCAAGGGCCTGCAGCGCGGCGACATCATCTCGTCGATCAACCGGACGCAAGTTCGCACGCCGGCCGAATTCGACGCGCAGATTCGCGCCGCCAAGGCAGCGGGCAAGAAGAGTGTCCTCGTCTACTTCACCCGCGCGCGCCAGGGCA
Source organism: uncultured Stakelama sp. (assembly GCA_964521615.1). Classification (GTDB taxonomy): domain Bacteria; phylum Pseudomonadota; class Alphaproteobacteria; order Sphingomonadales; family Sphingomonadaceae; genus Sphingomonas. The sequence continues at coordinate 93,074 of CAZFTL010000003.1, forward strand.
GCCTGTACGTCGCGATCAAGCTGAAGGACTGATTCCGGGCCGCCGGCCCTTGGCAGCGCCGTAGCTGCACAGCTAGAACTCCCCCGCCCCCACATCGGGGCGAGGGAGTTTTTGCATGGCCGACACGACCACGATCTTCATCGGCGCGGGCGAAGGCGGGGCTGACCCGCAAGCGCTCGAGCTGAAGCGCGCCAATCGCCACGGCCTGATCGCCGGCGCGACCGGCACGGGCAAGACCGTGACCATCCAGGGTATCATCGACGGCCTGAGTCAGGCGGGCGTCCCCTGCTTCGTCGCTGACGTAAAAGGCGATTTGTCGGGCCTGGCGATGGCCGGATCGCCCACCGCCAAGAACGCCGACGTCTTCGCCGCGCGCGCCAAGGAAATCGCCGACAGCGACTGGTCGTACAGCGACAATCCGGTCCAGTTCTGGGACCTGTTCGGTGAACAGGGCCATCCGATCCGTACCACCGTCAGCGAGATGGGGCCGTTGCTGCTGTCGCGGCTGATGGACCTCAACGACGTCCAGGAAGGCGTGCTGACGATTGCGTTCACCGTGGCCGACAAGGACGGCCTGCTCCTGCTCGACCTCGACGACCTTCAGGCGATGCTGGTCAATTGCGCCGAACGCGCGGATGAACTGACCACCACCTATGGCAACGTGTCGAAACAGAGCGTCGGCACGATCCAGCGCTCTTTGCTCCAGCTCAGGAGCCAGGGCGGCGACCATTTCTTTGGCGAGCCGGCGCTGACGATGAAGGACTTCATCGCCGTCGACGACAAGGGTCGCGGGATCGTCAACATCCTCGCCGCCGACAAGCTCATGCAGAGCCCGCGGCTCTACTCGACCTTCCTGCTCTGGCTGCTGAGCGAATTGTTCGAATCGCTCCCTGAGATCGGCGACCCCGACAAGCCCACCCTGTGCTTCTTCTTCGACGAAGCGCATCTGCTGTTCGACGACATTCCCAAGGCGCTGGAGGACAAGATCGAACAGGTCGTCCGGTTGATCCGGTCGAAAGGCGTCGGCATCTATTTCATCACCCAGAACCCGATCGACATCCCCGACACGGTCGCGGGGCAGCTCAACAATCGCGTCCAACACAAGCTCAATGCCTTCACCCCGCGCGACCAGCAGGCAGTCAGGGCGGCGGCGACGACCTTTCGCGCCAATCCCGGCGTCGATGTCGCCACCGTGATCACCGAGTTGAAAGTGGGCGAGGCGCTGGTTTCGCTGCTCCAGCCGGACGGCGCCCCTGCCCCGGTCCAGCGCACGCTCATCAAGCCGCCCTCGTCACGAGTCGGCCCGGTCACGCCCGACGAGCGCAAAACCATGATCGAGACCGACGCGATCGGCGACAAATACGATGCGGTGGTCGACCGTGAATCCGCCGAGGAAATCCTGAAGGCGAAATCGGACGAGGCCGCCGCGGCCGCCGCCGAGGCGCAAGCCAAGAGCGAAGCCGACAAGCAGGCCGCGGCCGATGCGAAAGCCGCCGCCGCACAGGCCAAGGCCGACGCCCAGGCGCAATTGGCCGCGCAGCGCCAGGCCGCCGCCGAAGCACGCGCCGCCGCCAACAATCCGTGGAACAAGGCAATGACGTCCGCCACCCGCTCAGCCAGTTCGGCGGTCGGCCGGGCAGTCGCCAATGAAGTGACGAAGGCCGTCTTCGGCACCTCGTCTCGCAGTTCGAGCGGCGGCATCGTCGGCAGCCTGGTCCGTGGAGTGCTGGGCGGGTTGTTCAAGGGCCGATGACCGCTCTTCGCGTCATCACTTATGGCGTACTGGTCGTCGCAGCGTTGCTGATGCTGTCGGCGATCCCGGCGGTGATCTCGTATTCCATGGGTATCGCGCCCGACAGTGGCAACGCCAATGGCGCGGGGCTGGCTGTCGAACTCGCCTGTGACGGCGTGTTTTTCGTGATTGCCGGGTGGGCCATATCGCGGCTCGATAAGCGCCCCTTCGCGGAAATCGCCGGGGTCCTGGCGATCATACTCACGATCGTGGTCGTCACCGGCATCATCCAGCGATGGCATATGCCGACAGCCCTTTGGCACTGGATAGCGGTTGCCACGATTGCCGTGCCCGGCATCGGCATCGGTGCGTGGTTGGCGGGCCGCAGATGACCGCGCGCCTCGCCTCGATCCAGGTCGGCCGGATCGCAACGCTCGGTCCCGAACGTGTCGCCAGCGCGTTTCGCAAGAGCGCGGTCGACGGACCGGTGATGACGGGCATGCTCGGGCTCGACGGTGACCAGCAGGCCGACCTCTCGGTCCATGGTGGGCCGGAGAAAGCGGTCTATGCGTATCCGTCGGCGCGCTATCCTGGCTGGGCGACGGCCTTTCCCGACCTCGCGCCGCGCTTCGTCGCGGGCGCGATGGGCGAGAATTTGACCGTCGACGGCATGGTCGAGGACGATCTCTGCATCGGCGACGTGCATGCGATCGGCGGTGCGCTGTTGCAGGTCTGCCAGCCGCGCCAACCGTGCTTCAAGCTCGCACTGGCGTTTGGCGAACCCCGGCTCGGCCGCCACATGGTGAGGACGGGGCATTCGGGCTGGTATTATCGCGTCCTGCGCGAGGGGCCGATCGCCGCCGGTGACGCGATCGCATTGGCCGAGCGCCCCAATCCCGGCTTCGGTTTCCCTCGTCTGGTCACCATCATCAATCGCGGCGGCGCCACCTTGCCCGAATTGCGCGATCTGGTGACCATGCCGGGGCTCGCCAGCAACATCGCACACCATGCGCGCGATGCGCTGGATGCCGCAGGTGCCAGCGCGGCATAATTGGTCTAGCGTGAACCAAAGACTCGAGGACGACTTTCATGAACGACTTCACCACCGACTGGATCGCCGCGGGCGAGGCGGAACTCGCCGACGTGGTCGCGCTGCGACGGGCCATTCATGCCGATCCGGAGATCGGCAACCAATGCCCGCGCACTACCGCCAAGCTGCGCGCCGCGCTCGACGGCCTTCCGCTCGAGATTCATGAATCGACCTCGACCACCGGCTTCATCGCTATCCTGCGCGGCGGCGGCGACAATGGTCGCACCGTCCTCTTGCGCGGCGACATGGATGCGCTGCCGATGCCGGAGGAAACCGGGCTCGATTTCGCCAGTCAGGTGCCGAACGCGATGCATGCCTGCGGCCACGACAGCCATTGCTCGATGCTGGTCGGCGCCGCGCGGGCGCTGTCGGCGCGCAAGGACAGCCTGCCGGGCACCGTCGTCTTCATGTTCCAGCCGGGCGAAGAGGGCCATCACGGCGCGCGCTTCATGATCGAGGACGGGTTGCTCGATATCCAGCGGCCCGACAGCGCCTTCGCCCTCCACATCTACCCCAATGCCCGGGCCGGCGCGGTGCAGACGCGGCCGGGCGCCCTGCTCGCCTCGACCGACGCACTCAACTTCACCATTCGCGGCGCGGGCGGCCATGCCGCGATGCCGCACGACGCGATGGACCCGATCCCGGTCGCCGCCGAGATCGTCACCGCGCTGTCGGTATTCATCGCTCGCCAGATTCCGGCGACCGACCCAGCGGTGCTATCGATCACCAAGATCGAGGGAGGCAGCGCCTACAACATCATTCCGGACGAAGTGCAGATGATCGGTACGCTGCGCACGCTGAGCCCGAAGACGCGCGAGAAGGCTCGCGCCGGGTTGAAGCGCATCGCGGAAAATATCGCCACCGCGCATGGCTGCACCGCCGAGGTCAGGATCGACGACGGCTATCCGGTAACGGTATGCGATCCGCGCGCGGTCGGGCTGCTCAAGCAGATTTCCGACGATCTCGAGCCCGGCCAGTGGCAGCCGATGCCGGCGCCGATCATGGGCGGTGAGGATTTCAGCTACGTTCTGCGCGAAGTGCCCGGGGCGATGGCGTTCATCGGCGTCGCGCCGGACGGATCGGATCCGGCAAAGAATCCGCCGCTTCACAACACCAAGATGACGATCGAGGAATCGGTGATGGCCAAGGGCATCGCGATGCACTGCGCTTATGCCGAACGCTTCCTCGAGAACGGGTTCGATTGACCGCCGCACGCGACCTGAGCGCGGCCGAGTTCGCCGCCTGCTTCGATGAGCCGATGACCGACGTGACCGATGACGGAAGCGAGGCGGACGTCGACATCTGGCCCTATGTCGATGCGCTCGACCCCGCCAAATACGGCGTCGCCCGGTTCGAAGACGTCGACCGCGTCTATCAGGACGCGCGCGGCCGTTACGACCAGATCCTGATCGAGACCGACCGACCCGACATCTTTCTGGTCGTGGTGGTCGATGTGCGGAAGAATGCCGTTCACGGCCACCGGCTGCTCGACCTCAACGTCGAGTACGGTCTGATCCCGGGCCGAAATGGGTGATGGCGACCGATCCGCGCTGATCGGGCGCCACCGCCAGTTCAGGTCTGTTGCGGGACCGGCGAACGCATGAAGATCGTGTAGACACGCTCGGTCGCGGCAAAATGCTCGCCGCTGTCGGCAATCAGGTCGACCGGCCGCTCGACCATGATCTCGTCGGCTATCGTGATCCCGCGCACCACGGTCGCGGTGCCGATCCAATGGCTGCGGCCTGGAACGATCCGGCACATGAACTGCTTGCCATTGGCAAGCACGGGAATTGGCGCCGGTCGCGCCGCGTCGTCGGACGACGGCCCGGCGCCCTCCCCTTCGCGCACCAGGGTGATCAATCCGGCGACGCGATCCAATCGGGTTACCGTGACGCGCTCCTCGCCCGCCGGACCGATTTCCCACGGCTTGGCGATCTTGGCCCGCCACGTGCTGCCCAACGCGATCCGGTCGGGGATGACTCCCCACAAATACGAGTTGAACAACGGCGCGCTGGTCTGGTCGTTGGTCAGGCATTTGCCGTCAACGCAGTTGGTATGGCCGTGGTCGCGGACATCGATCCGGTCGCTTCCGCCAGGTCGCCCGTCATAGAGATACTGCTCTTCCTCGATGATCGACGCCGTCGACACGGCGGCGATGCGGTCCGACGCCGTTCCGCTGACGCGCCTCACGATGGGGGCAAATCCATCGCCGGTGATTGCGGTCGCCTTGGAGAAGATCGAATCGAGACGGTCGCCGACCTTGACCTGCGGATTCAGATAGCCGGCCGACCGGTCGCCCGGGGCGGAATGGGCGATGCCGGGAACGGCAAGAAACAGAATGGCGAACGGGTGGATCTTCATGGAGGGACCTCCTGCACGCACCGGGCGATCGGCGCATCATTGTTAAGCAGCCCGCGCCGGCCGGATGATCGACCCGTTATCCCTGGACGATCAGCCGCGACGCGATGCCGATTGCATTCGCGCCGCATTGGGCAGCGGCAAGGTCCAGACGTTGCTGTTTCCATTGTTCCACAACTCGATCCGCGCGAGGTCGGCGACGACCTGGGGACGGCTGCGGTCCGGCGCGGCGCTCGCCGTGGCAAGCAGGACAAAGCCAAGCCCGATGACCGCCAGGCCCGCCCATCGCCAATTCGCCTCTCCACCATCACCAATGACCGTGGCCATGGCGAAAGGCTTCATATCTTCAATCCCTTATCTTCCGGCGAAGGTGATTTGGCGACACAATACACCTTCACCAAGCAGCCCTTTCCGGGCCGCCGTCGTGATTGGCCGAAACGCCCCAAGCGCCGATCGCGATACCATCGGACTCAGCCGCGGAAGTGCCGGCGACAACACGCTTTACGCTTCATTTACCACGGCCGGGGCACAACGCGGGCGTGTAGGGCGATGTGCGCCCGGGGGACGTTTATGGATTCGCAGCGCGGTTACGAGGAGGACCGGTCGGACGCCGATCACGGTGCCGCCGACCAGGGCATCGAGGACGCGGCGCCGGCGATCGGAACCGACGAACGCCGCATGCACGTGCGCGCCTACAATCATTGGGTATCGTTGCTGCGCGGCCGCGCCTATCCGTCGATCGAGGACCTCGACCCCGCCAACATCGCCGATTTCGGTGCCCATTCGGTATTGCTCGACTTCACCAAGGGTATCGACGATCCCGCCATCGCCTTTCTCGGGCGCGCGCTGCGCGACGAAACCGGGCTGGACCAGTCGATCACGCATATCTCCGAAGTTCCGAGCCGTTCCCTGCTGTCGCGCCTGACCGATCATTATCTCCAGATCATCGCCAATCGCGCCCCGATCGGATTCGAAGCCGAATTCGTCGGCACGCGCGGACACAACACCATGTATCGCGGCATCCTGATGCCGTTTTCGAGCAACGACGACACCATCGATTTCATCTACGGCGTGATCAACTGGAAGGAGATGGTCGACGCCGCCACCCAGGCGACGTTGACCGCGGAAGTGAATTCGGCGCTTCGCAGCGCACCGAAGCATCAGGCGACGGCACCGGTATGGGCGGATGGTCCCGCGGCCGAGGCCACCGGCCCGGAGCCGGAGGATCTCCCCGGCAAGCTCGCCCAGGCACGCGAGACGGCGCATGCCGCGACTGCCGCCGACACGCGCAGCCGCTCCGCCCTCTACCGCGCGCTCGGCCGCGCGCACGATTTCGGCCTCGCCGCCGAAGCCGAACCCGATCTCTATCAGGAACTGCTCGCCGACGCGGGCGTGACGGTTCAGGACCGCGCGCCGATGACCGCGGTCGCCAAGCTGGTCTTCGGCGCCGACTACGACAAGGCGCGCCTGACCGAATTCGCCGCCGTGCTCGCGCATGCCCGCCGCCATGCAATCCCGTCCGGTCATCTTACCCAGGTGCTCGAAACTGTCGACGGCGGGATCAAGGCCGTCGTCGCCGCCGAACGCGCCGCTCGCAACCCTGCCCGGGAAGAGGCGCGCGATCCGCTCGCCGACATCGCCGAACGGCTGGTACTCGCCAGCATCGAGTTCGCCACCGGGCTCGAACCGGGCGAACTGGTGGTGATGCTTGGTCGCGCGACGGGTGAAGGCACCGTCGATATCGTCGCCTCGGTCGCCAACGACCGCAGCCTTGCCGCGCGCACGCTGAAGGCAGCGACATAACGCCGCTCAACACCTGCCCATGCGGCAGGGAACCAGTGCTCTCCACAACTCCCGCCGTCCCGGCCTTGTGCCGGGACCACCGGGAGGCTTGCTGGGGAGCAAGACGCTCAAGTCCCAGGATTGCGACACAGTGGGTCCGGCACGAGGCTGGATGACGATTGCGGGTAGCATGCCCGCCGCCTTACCGGGCTAGCCCAACTCGCCGCTGTTTCCCGAACCCCGCCCAAATAAAGTTGCACTCGAAACTATCCTTGAGCCTTTCGTTTGGCGGGAGCATAGGGCGCTCATGGCCAAGACCACGCTGAAATCGCTGTCGGACGCGCTTGCGGATCGGCTGACCAAGGGCGCTTTGCCGGGAGAGTTGCAGGGGTTCGGAAAGGCGGAGCGCGCGGAAGCCGCAAACTTCGTCGCCACCGCCGCCTATAATCGTCCGCCCGGCGGCCCGACGATGGTGATCGAACCGATCGCGGCCAACGATCCGCGCCGCCGGATGCGTGTCGCGATCGTCAATGACGACATGCCCTTCCTGGTCGACTCGGTGGCGGCAACGATCGCCGCCCAGGGGATAGCGGTCGATCGCATCATCCACCCCGTCATCCCGGTCACGCGGGATCCTTCGGGCGGCCTGATGGGGGTCGGCGACGGCGCTGCCGAGTCGATGATCTATATCGAGATGGAACGCGCCGACGCGCGCGAGCGCCGTTCTCTCGTCACAGCGCTCGAAGCCAATTTGAAGGACGTCCGCGCTGCGGTCGACGACTGGCTCCCGCTGCAGGACGCGATGGCCGCCGATGCCGCGACGCTGGCCGGCGACGGCGCCGAATTGCTCCGCTGGTTTCTCGACCGGCACTTTACCTTGCTTGGCCACGGCAAGTTCGCCGCGGACGGTAGTATTTCGGCGCCGCTCGGCATCTGCCGCAACAAGCACGAAACACCGATTCTGGCGGAGACGTCGCGAACGCTGGCGATCGAGTGGTTCGAGGAAGGCAACGAGGCGCCGCTGCTCCTCAAATCGAACTTCATTTCCAGCGTACATCGCCACATTCCGCTCGACCTGGTCGTGGTGCCGATCCGCACCGGCAAGAAGGTCACCGGCCTTTCGATTCATGCCGGCTTGTGGACCTCGTCCGCGCTCAATTCGCCCCCGGACGACGTCCCCCTGCTCCGCACCCGGCTGGGAGACCTGCAGAAGAAGTTCGGCTTCGATCCCAAGGGACATGCCGGCAAAGCGCTCGAACACGCATTGACCACCCTGCCCCACGACCTGCTGATCGCGTTCACGCCCGATGCGCTCGAGGATGTCGCGTTGAGTGCGATGAGCCTGGCCGACCGGCCGCGCCCGAAGCTGGTGATGGCGAAATCGATCCTCGGCCGTCATCTGTTTTGCTTCGTCTGGTTGCCCCGCGACGAGTTCACCACCGCACGGCGGATCGCGATCGGCGACATGCTGGGGGATGCCGCCGGCGGAACGGTGCTGAACTGGGCGATCGCGATGGACGATCTGGTGGCACTCATCCGCTACACGGTCGACTTGCGCGGCGACAGTCGGACCCCCGACATTGCCGCGCTGGACACCCGGCTCGAACGCATGATGCGCGGCTGGGCGCCCGCGGTCGAGGCCGCGCTCGCCGAAACCGACGCGACGCGCGCCACGCGCCTTGCGCTACGTTGGGCGAATTGCTTTCCGCAGAGCTATCGCACCGTCAACGCGGCCGACGAAGCGGCACGCGATATCCTCAGCCTCTCCGGGCTCGAGACGCCGGAACAGCGTGCGGTGCGCATCTATCGCGACGCGCGCGGCGAGGCACGGCTCAAGCTCTACCGGCTGGGGGGCGCGATCGCCCTGTCCGATGCGGTGCCCGTGCTCGAGAATTTCGGGTTCCGGGTGATCGAGGAAGTGCCGACTGCGCTGGCTGACGAGAATCAGGGCTTCATCCACGAATTCCTGATCGAGGCGGTCGGCGGCGTCGACAACGTTTTCGACGGCGATACGCGTACACTGGAGGATGCCGTGGCCGCGGTGCTGGAAGGCACGGCGGAGAATGACGCGTTCAACCGATTGATCGTCGACCTCAACATGGCGCCCTCTGCCGCTGTGCTGTTCCGGGCGTGGTTCCGCTATCTGCGCCAGGGCGGTCTGACTTATGGCCTGACCACCGTGGTCGACTCGCTACGCCGAGCGCCGACAGTCGCCGCGGCGTTGATCGAGCGCTTCAATGCCGCCCATGCCCCCGGTGGCAAGGGCGATGCCGGCGTGCTGGCGGCGGACGAGGCGATCAAGGCCGGCCTCAACGCCGTTTCCGCGATCGACGACGACCGCATCCTGCGCGCGATCCATGGCGTTATCGCCGCGACGTTGCGCACCAACGCCTTCACGCCGGCCGCCAATGAAGCGCTGGCGTTCAAGCTCGACAGCCACAAGGTGCCCGGCCTCCCCGCCCCGCTGCCCTGGCGCGAAATCTGGGTCTATTCGCCGCGGGTCGAGGGCATCCATCTGCGTGCCGGCCCGGTCGCGCGCGGCGGTCTCCGCTGGTCCGACCGGCGCGACGACTTCCGCACCGAGATTCTCGGCCTGATGAAGGCGCAGCGCGTCAAGAACGCGGTGATCGTGCCGACCGGCGCCAAGGGCGGTTTCTATCCCAAGCAACTGCCCAATCCGGCGGTCGACCGCGACGCATGGTTCGCGGAAGGCACCGAGAGCTACCGCATCTTCATCCGTACCTTGCTGTCGGTCACCGACAACATCGTCGAGGGCAAGGTAGTGCACCCCAAGGGCGTCGTCATCCATGACGGGGACGATCCCTATTTCGTCGTCGCCGCCGACAAGGGCACGGCGACTTTCTCCGACGTCGCCAACACGATCGCGATCGATCGCGGCTTCTGGCTCGGGGATGCCTTCGCCTCGGGCGGCAGCTACGGCTATGATCACAAGGCAATGGCGATCACGGCACGCGGCGCCTGGGTCTCGGTCCAGCGCCACTTCGCCGAGCGCGGGGTCGACGTGCAGACTCAGTCGATCCGCGTCGTCGGCTGCGGCGACATGTCGGGCGACGTGTTCGGCAACGGCATGCTGCTCAGTCAGGCAATCAAATTGGTCGCGGCGTTCGACCATCGCCACATCTTCCTCGATCCCGATCCCGATCCGGCGGCCAGCTGGGCCGAGCGCGATCGCATGTTCAAGCTGCCGCGATCGAGTTGGGCGGACTATGATCCCAAACTGATCTCGAAGGGCGGCGGTGTGTTCCCGCGCACTGCCAAGACGATCCCGTTGTCGAAACAGATCAAGGCGGCGCTCGACATCCAGGCCGACGAGCTCGAACCCGCGGCGCTGATCTCGGCGATCCTGAAATCGCCCGCCGACCTGATCTGGTTCGGCGGCATCGGCACCTATGTGAAGGCCGCGTCCGAGAACCATATCGAGGTGGGTGATCCCGCCAACGACCGCCTCCGCGTCAATGCCGAGGACCTGCGGGCGACCGCGATCGGCGAAGGCGCCAATCTCGGCGTGACCCAGGCCGGGCGCATCGCCTTCGCGTCGCGCGGGGGTCGGATCAACACCGACTTCATCGACAATTCGGCGGGCGTCGATTGTTCGGACAATGAGGTCAACATCAAGATCGCGCTCAACCGCGAGATGATCGAGGGCCGGTTGAAGTTCGACGCGCGCAACAAGCTGCTGGTCCAGATGACCGACGACGTCGCGCACCTGGTGCTCGAAGATAACCGCCTCCAGACGCTGGCGCTCTCGATCATGGAACGGGACGGCGCGCAGGCATTGCCGAGCTTCGTTCGCCTGATCGAGATTTTCGAAGGCGCCGGGCGGCTCGACCGCGTCGTCGAGGGGCTGGCGGACAACGGCACGTTGCTGCGTCGCTCGACCGAAGGGCGCGGGCTCACCCGGCCCGAACTGGCCGTATTGCTGGCGACCGCCAAGCTCGCGCTGCAGGACGCGATCGAGCGCTCCAATCTCGGCACCGATGCGGAGATGTTGTCCGATCTCCATGCCGCCTTCCCGCCCGCGATGCGCAAGAAGTTCGGCGCAGCGATCGACGAGCACCGCCTGCGCGGGGAGATCGTCGCCACCAAGCTGGCCAATCGCCTCGTCAACCGGATGGGCGTCCTGCACCCGTTCGAGCTGGCGGAAGAGGAAGGTGCGGCGATGGCCGACATCGCGGCGATGTTCGTCGTCGTCGAGCGGTTGTTCGATCTGGACAAGCTGTGGGGAGAGATCGAGCGCGCAGCAATGCCCGAGGGCGGCCGCCTCGCGTTGTTCGACGAGGTTGCCGTCGCTGTTCGCAGCCAGATCGCCGACCTGCTGCGCGTGACGGCGCCCGGGACGAGTCCCGCGACGGTGCTGGCGCGGATCGGCAAGGGCGTCGCGGCACTCGACCGTAAGACCCGCGAATTGCTGCTCGAAGAGGCGAGCGCCCACTCGGTGCGTATCTCGACCAATCTCGAAGCGGCCGGCGCGCCGGCGGCGCTGGCGAAGAAGGTCGTGCGGCTGTTCGAGCTCGACGGCGCGATCGGGCTGGCCGATCTCGGCGCCGAACTGGGCATGGACGAAACCGTGCTGACGCGGGCGTTCACGCATCTCGGTCAGGCGCTCGGTCTCGACTGGGCGCAGGCCAATGCGGCGCGGATCGTGTCGAGCGATCCCTGGGAACGCTTGCTGATCGCCGGTCTCGCCCGCGACTTCCAGCAATTGCGGCTCGAGTTCCTGGAAAAGCATGCCGGGAAAGACCCGGAGGGCGCGGTCGATGCGTGGCTCGCCGCCAATGCCGGCCGCGTGGCGCAGTTCAAGGGCGTGGTCGACCGCGCCCGCACTGCCGCGGCACCGAACGCGGCGATGCTGGCACAGATCGCGGGGCAAGCGCGGGTGCTGCTGGGGCGGTAAACGAAAAAGAATCCCTCCCCACTCTGTGGGGAGGGGGGACCGCGCGACACAGTCGCGTAGTGGAGGGGGTTCGCCTCCTCGGATTCGCTTGCCGCACCGCCCCTCCACCAAGCCGCTCCGCCGCTCGGTCCCCCTCCCCGTAAACGGGGAGGATTTGTCAGGCCGCCACTTTCGCCCGCTGCTTCGCCTTCAACTCGGCCTTCCAGCCCCGCGCGCGCCACCACATGATCACCCCGGTGATCGCCAGGATCGCCGGCAGCAGGCCGCCGAGGAAGATAATCGTCTGCCACAACCACCCCATCCGCGTGCCGTCATGGATCCGGCGCATCAGCCGGGCGGTATCCTCGCTCGGCATCGCTGACGCCTTGGCCGAGCTGGTCGCATCGTCGACCTTCACCTGACGCCCAGGGTCCTCACCAATCGTCACCGTCCATTCGGGTTTGAGGTCGGTCGGCCAGGTGATGGTCGAGACGTCGCCCGGTAACGCCGCTCGTGCGCTGGCGATCGCGGCGTCGAGACCGGTCTTCGGCACATCGAGCGGCCTGGCTCTCGCTATCGCCGCTCGGTCTGGACCGGCGCCACGCTGCTGGCCGCCGCCGAACACTTGCGGGAAACTGATCCACGCGCCCGTCAGCGACAGTACGAACAGAGGTAGCGCGATCCAAAATCCGAACAGATGATGGAGGTTGCTGTCGAGATTGCGATGCCGCTTCCACCGCAGTCCGCGCACCCACTTGCCGACGGTCGGCCACCACAGCCAGATGCCGGTAAAGCACGAGAACAGCATGAAGATGCCCAGCCAGCCGACGATCGTCCGGCCCCAGACCGGAATCATCATACTGCCATGGATCATGTGCATCGCGCGGATCAGCCCCGAATTGCTGCGCGCCCGATCGAGCACGTGCGCGGTCGGCGGATCGAGCCAGACATTGATCCGCCCCGGCGGTCCGGCCTGCGGCCCGGTCTTGGCGGCCGGGCTCGCCGCGACGATCACCGGGCCATCGCCATGGGGCAGGGTAATCGACTGGATGCGATCCCCCGGCATCAACGCGCTTTTCGCCGCGTCGACATAACGCTGTGGATCGAGAATCTGGTCGCCGCTGACCGCGTAGCGCTGCGGATTGAGACCGTGATCGAGCGCGTCATCCCACACCAGGGCCGCGCCGGTCGCAGACAGGGGAATGATCACGATCGCGAGAATCAGCCCGATCCATTTGTGCACCTGGAACCAGAAGTTGCGCAGTCCGATCTTCGTCATCATCGTTCCTATGCGTCGGCCCAACAGCGGAGCAGGTTATGATAGGTGCCGGTCAACCGCACCGCCGCGTGATCGCCCTGGCCCAGCCGAGCGGCGACGTCCTGAACCGACTGGTCGAGCTCGAAGAGGATGCGCCGTGCGCCGTCATCGCGGATCATCGACTGAATCCAGAAGAAGGATGCGACACGCGCGCCGTGCGTGACCGGCTCGACGCGATGCACGCTGGAGGCGGGATAGAGCACCATATGCCCCGCCGGCAGCTTGACTCGTTGTTCGCCGAACGCGCCCTCGACCACCAGTTCGCCGCCGTCATAGCTGTCGGGATCGGACAGGAAGAGCGTCGCCGATACGTCGCTGCGGATGCGGAAATCGCTGCCGCGACGAATGCGGATCGCACTGTCGACATGCGCGCCGAACGTATCGCCGCCGGCATAGCGATTGAACAACGGCGGATAGACCTTGAGCGGCAAGACGGCCGCGACGAACAGCGGCGAGGCCGACAGCGCATCTAGGACGATCGTTCCCGCCTCCCTCGCTGCCGCTGACCCTTCCGGCAACTGGGTGTTCCGCTTGGCGAGAGCGGACTGGTGGCCAGACGTCGCGTTGCCGTCGACCCATTGCGCCGCATCGATGATCGCGCGGACCCGGGCGACCGCGGCGGCATCGAGCATGTCGGGAATCGCGATCAGCATTGCGCCGCCCCCCGCTCGATCGCGGCGCGGCCACGCACGCGGAAAGCCGGAATGGGGGAAGCGTCGAGAAACGCCGCGGCCTTGGCAACGAAGGCGGGCGTCGCAGCGCGTCCCGCGCGCTCGATCCAGCCCAGCGCCTCCTCGGCGTGGCCCTTGTCGCCGAGCATGCGCGCGTGATTGAACATGCCACGGAAATCTCCGCCCTGCGCCGCGCGCCGGTATAACCGCCCGGCCTTGGCCAGGTCGCGCGCGACCACCCAGCCGTCCTCGTGGAAACTGCCCACGAAATTGGCTGCCTTGGCGCCAATGAGAGTGGAGCCGAGCTTCGCCGCTTTCTCGAACCAGGCGAGCGCCGCTTCCTTGTCCTCGGCCAGCCCCTGTCCCAGCGCGAGCGAGGTCGCGTAATTGTACATCGCGCAATCGAGACCGCGTTCGGCCGCGACGCGGTAGCAATCGGCGGCGCGTGCCTTGTCGATGGCCACGCCCCAGCCGAGATCGTAACACCGTCCGACCATGTTGAGCGCCATCAGATGTCCCTTAGCCGCAGCGCGATTGAACCAGGCGAACCCCGCCGCCTCATCCTTCGCGATGCCATTGCCGTCGAGCAGCACTTGTCCCAGCAATGCCTGGGCGTCGGCTTCCCCGGCCCGCGCGCAAGCGAGCAGCATCGCAGCGCGCTCGGCTGGATCGCCGGGGAGACCAGCGATGATGGAATCCTCGGCCATCGTCAGAACTTGAATTCTACCGTACCGAAGATCGTCCGCCCCGGAGCGATCGACGCGTAGTGACTGGTATAAACCTGACTGAAATAGACCTTGTCGGTCAGGTTCTGCGCGTTGACGCTGAGCGCGATATTTTTCGTCACGGCGAATGAAGCGCGCGCATCGAACCGCCAATAGGCCGGCGCCATGCGGTAGAGCGTCCTGGTCGCCGGCGTCACCGTGATCACCCCGGCGCTGGTCTGCGACGCGGCGCGATTGTCGGCATAGCCGCCGAACTGCCGGTCCATGTAAAGCGCGCCGCCGCTGACAGAGAAGCGTTTGGTCACCGCGACCGTGGTCCAGGCGGTCAGCGAATTCCGTGCCGTCTGAGGCACCTGCTTGCCGTTGTTGACCGATGGTACCAGCACGGTCGTCGCGGGGGCCGCACCATTGGCCGCCACCGCCAACGAGGTGAAGCCGCCGTCGAGGATTTTCGGGTCGAGCCAGGTATAGCCGCCGAACACCGTCCACCCGGGCAGGATCGTACCGTTGACGGTGAACTCGACGCCCCGGATTCGCGTCCGTCCGAGAAAGGCCGGCAAGCCATCGTCGCCCGTCACCCGAGCATTGGCGATGTCGGTCTGGAAGATGGCGAGGCCGAGGCCGAGCCGGTCCCCGAACAGGCTGGCCTTGGCGCCGATCTCGTACGACTTCGTCCTCTGGACCTTCAGGCTGTCGAGGATTGCCAGGTTCGCGCCGGTGGCCGTGGTCGGCAAGGCATTGTCCTCGCGCCCCTCCCCCAGCAACGTGTTCGGCGGCGTCGCCGCGGTCGCGTAGCTCGCGTAGAGACTTGTTTCGGCGGTCGGCTTGAACACCAGCCCCGCCTGCCAATTGAACAGGGTATCGGTGCGGCCGAGCCGGACGGCGGCGGCACCCGCGGCGAAGGGTGGCGTGATCGTCGACTGGAAACGGTCGACCCGGGCGCCGAGGTTGAGGATCAGTTGTGGCAGCAGCGTGATCGAATCGAATCCGTAGAAGGATTGCGTGTTGGCGTCGTTTTGCGTCTCCGCATTGGCGGCGCCCTTCACGATCGGCGTGGCGACGGTCGAGGTGTCGCTGGCATAATTCACCCAGGGATCCGCCGGATCGGGATCGAACAGGCTGGTGCAATAATAGCGCGCGATCGTCGCCGCATTGCAGCGCGGGGAGATGGTCGATCCGCTGGCGGATACGAACGTACCACGGCGCGCCTTTTCCCAGGAGAATTCGGCGCCGATCGCGAAGCTGTGCTTGACGCTCCCGGTATCGGCCGTGCCGTAAAGGTCGATCTGATCGGTGAGCGCGTCCGAATAGCCGTAGCGCGTATTGCCGCGGCGCCAGACGTAACCGCTGCCATAGACGTTCCCCTGGCTGTCGTCGGGGAGGAGGAAAATATACGCCTGCGTCGAGTGCGACCAGCGCGCGGTATTCCGGATCGTGACCGACGATGACAGATCGTGCTCGACGCGGATCGTCGCCTGATCGGTGGTCGCGTCGCGAAAATCGCGATCGATCAGCCCGTAAAAGGTGCTGCGATCGACATAGCCGGTCTTGCCGTCGAGCGTCGTGATCCGCCCCAGTGCCGGCTCGGTGTAAATCGTCCCCGCGCCCGGTGCATTCGCGATCGTGTAGAGGTACGGAATGCCGCTATCGGGGAGTTCGTGGCTCTCCAGCCTGTAATAGCTCGCCGTGAGGCGCGTCGACGTGCCCAGTCCGACCGTCAGCGACGGGGCGAATCCCCAGCGCCTCGCCCAGATCGCATCGCGGCCCGCAACGTCCTGATCGTGCCACAGGCCCTGGATGCGAAAGGCGACCGTCGGCGTGATCGCAATGTTGAGGTCGCCGGTGATGCGCTTGTAATCGGCTTCGCCGTAACTGGCCGAGACGCTGCCGAAAGTCCCCTCTCTGGGCAGCTTCGAGATGATGTTGATCGTGCCCCCGGCCGAACCGCGTCCGCCCAGCGTGGAATCCGATCCGCGCACGATCTGGACCGAGTCGACCGCGAAGGTTTCGCGCGTCTGCGCCGACAGATCGCGGACCCCGTCGACATAGATCGAGCCCTGGCTGTCGAAGCCGCGGATGAACGGACGATCGCCGATCGGATTGCCGCCTTCGGCCGCGCCGAAGGTGATGCCGGGAACGGTGCGCAAGGCATCCTGAAGCGAGGCCGATCCGGTTTCCTCGATCACCCGGCTCGGGATGACGACGATCGACTTCGGCGTATCGACGACACGCGCGACGTCCTTGGGACCATTGGGTTCGGCATCGTCCTTGACCCGGTGACCGTTGACGATGATGTCGCGGCCGCGATCGGCATCGCTATCGCCGTCGTCATTTGCGGGCTTGGGGTCCGGCCCGCCCGCGGCGAGTGCGGGATGCGTGGCAAAGGCGCCCACACAGGAAAGCGCGAGAAAGGCGGGCTGCGCGACGCGGCGCGCAGGATTGTTGCGAGTCACTCTTATCTCCCTTGCTGAGAGACTCGCTATTGAGAGTCGTTCGCAGAGTCAACGCTATTGCGACAAATTCTCAATTATCTGATCTGGCGGACCTCCGACAATGCCCAGGTACGGAGCGCGCTGGCGAGATTGGGGGGATCGCTGGCCTGGATGCGCAATGCGTCAATCTCCGCGACCAGGGCGGAGAGTGGCAGGGTACGAACCTTCGCCGCCTCTTCGAGTACTCGCCAGAATATGGGTTCGAGCGTGATGGAGGTCTCATGACCGGCGATGGTGATCGAGCGTTTGACCGGGCCCGCAAAGCCGCCCACCGGGGGAGCAATATCATTCGTCGTCATGCCGGACTTGTTCCGGCATCCAACGCGCAACAGCGGAAGGATTCCGTTGAGGAGGGTTGGACCCCGGACCAAGTCCGGGGTGACGGTTGAAAATTCAGACGCTCGCTCAAGGCTTGTCGAACAGCGCCGCGAGCTGCTCGATGATCGCACCCCCCAATTGATCCGCATCCATGATCGTCACCGCGCGCTGGTAGTAACGCGTCACGTCGTGGCCGATACCAATCGCGACCAGTTCGACCGGCGAACGATTTTCGATCCAGTGGATCACCTGGCGCAAATGGCGTTCGAGATACGAACCGCTGTTCACCGACAGGGTCGAATCGTCGACCGGCGCGCCGTCGGAGATGACCATCATGATCTTGCGCTCCTCGGGCCGCCCGATCAGCCGGTTGTGCGCCCAGAGCAACGCCTCGCCGTCGATATTCTCCTTGAGCAGCCCTTCGCGCATCATCAGCCCGAGGCTGGGCTTGGCGCGGCGCCATGGTTCGTCGGCCTGCTTGTAGACGATGTGACGAATGTCGTTGAGCCGTCCCGGCTGCGGCGGCCGGCCGGCGGCGAGCCAGCTCTCGCGCGCCTGCCCGCCTTTCCACGCGCGCGTGGTGAAGCCGAGGATCTCGGTCTTGACCCCGCAGCGTTCGAGCGTGCGCGCCAGGATGTCGGCACTGATCGCCGCGATCGAAATCGGCCGCCCGCGCATCGAACCCGAATTGTCGATCAGCAGCGTGACGACGGTATCCTTGAACTCGGTATCGCGCTCGATCTTGTACGACAGCGACTGCATCGGATTGATCACGACCCGCGCCAGCCGCGCGGCGTCGAGCAATCCCTCTTCCTGATCGAAGTCCCACGAGCGGTTCTGCTGCGCCATCAGCCGCCGCTGCAGCCGGTTGGCGAGCTTGGTCACCGCGCCCTGGAGATGGACGAGCTGCTGGTCGAGATAGGAGCGCAGCCGGTTCAGCTCCTCGGCATCGCACAGCTCGGTGGCCGCGATCACCTCGTCATATTGCGTGGTCCACGCCTTGTAATCGAATTGCGGCGACAGGTCGGAGAAGGGACGATTGGGCCGGACGGGCAGCATCCCTTCCTCGCCCTCGTCCCCTGCCTCGCCCTCGGCATCCTCGAACGATTCGTCGCCGGCCTCGCTGCCCTCGCCGTCATCGCTCTCGGCTTCGGACTGTTCGCCGCGCGCATCGACCTCGCCCTGGCCCTGCTCGCCCTGGTCGTCGCCTTCCTCGCCCTGGTCCTGCTCCTCGTCGGTACCTTCGTCGTCCGAGCCGCCATCATCGCTGTCCTCGGGAATCTGGTCGCCTTCGACCAGTTCGAGATCCTCGAGCAGCTTGGTCGCGAGATCCGCGAAGGCGCGCTGATCGTCGAGCGCGAGCCGCAAGGCGTCGAGATCGCCCCCGGCCTTCTCCTCGATCCAGTCGCGGACCAGTTCCAGCCCCTCGCGCGCGACGCCGGGCGCAGGCTGGCCAGTGAGGCGCTCGCGCACCAGCAGCTGGATCGCGGTCGACAGCGGCACTTCGTCGCGGCTGCGCGCCCGCGTGATCGGATCGGACCGCAGCCGCTGGTCGAGCGCGTGCTCCAGGTTCGCCGAGATCCCGGCATAGCCGCGCGACCCCAATGCCTCGACCCGCGCCGTCTCCGCCGCATCGAACACCGCGCGCGCCACGGCGTCGTGCGGCGCGTTCTTCAGATGGAGCGCGGCGTTATGATGCTTGAGCCGGAGCGCGAACGAGTCGGCGAAACCCCGCGCCTCGGCGACCTGATCGGCCGGCAGGGTCCGCGCCGGCATCGGCACCTTGATATGTTTGCCCGACTGCGCCGGCGCGTCGGCGGTGAAGGCAAGCTCGACCTCGGGCTCGTCGGCAAGCGCACGCGACGCGCCGCCGAGCACTGCCTTGAAGCGATCGAGAGGAGTCTCCTGCGCCACCGTCAATAATAGCCGTAGCGAACCACGTAGTGCAGGCCGTCTTCGACCTCGATCCGTTCGTCCGCCTGCACGTCATCGGGCCATTTGATCGTCACGGTGCGGGCGACCGGATCATATCCCGTCACGACGAACACTGCGGATGCGATCGAAGCGCGCTGCGGCCAGCCATGCTTGCCCGATACGCTGCTGACCGCACGCTCACCGCCGAAAGTCGTGAATCCACGACTGCTGCCCTGTTGAATGACGGCGAACTTGAACGATGGCCCGGACTTGCCGCCACCAGTGAAAACGATGCGAACGGCGTCGTCATTGGCCGACACGCGCACGTCATTGGCGACGGTCATCGGGACAGGATCGATCGCCTTGGGCGCGCGCTCTGGTCCCCAGCCATTGCCGACCAGCATGCTCACTTCCGCACGACCGTCATGGTCGCGATCCGCCAGGCAGAATTGCGCGTCGGTTGCCGACCGGATGATGCCGCGGATCAGCGAGCCGCCGAACAGCGCGGCCCCCATCCCCTTGTCGACCTTGCGCTCAGACGCTTTGCGCGGAGTGCAATAGGCAACGACGCCGTCAGTCCCGTTTTGGCTGTCGAGCAGGAACTCCGCGGGAAGCACCGTACCGGCAGCGATCACCTGACGACGGCCGCCGGCACTCACTTCGATCGTCCGGTCGATCGTTGCGGCTCGTGTGTAAACCAACGGCAGAACAGCGATTTCGTCGCCCACCTTAACGGTCTGCTCGCCGCGCGGCATGGAGTTGGGCAGGTAGACCTGCGGCGACTGCTCGCGATCCTTCGGCTTGTCTTGCGTTGCCGCAGCGGCGACCGTCGCGGTCGCAGTCATTGCGATCAACAAGGCCGGCCGTTTCACGCCTTCGCCACCACGCTCTCGGGCAAATCATTGCCGAACACGCGCTGATAATATTCCGCCACCAGCGCGCGCTCCGCTTCGTCGCACTTGTTGAGGAACGACAGGCGGAAAGCGAAGCCGATGTCGCCGAAGATCAGCGCGTTCTGTGCCCAGGTGATCACGGTACGCGGGCTCATCACGGTCGAGATGTCGCCATTGATGAAGCCGCGGCGCGTCAGGTCGGCGACGCGGACCATGTTGTCGACGACCTGCTTGCCGTCGGGCTTGTCATATTCGCCCGACTTGGCGAGCACGATCTGCGCCTCGGTCGCGGCGGGCAAATAGTTGAGCGTCACGACGATGTTCCAGCGGTCCATCTGACCCTGGTTGATCTGCTGCGTGCCGTGATAGAGCCCGCTGGTGTCGCCGAGACCGACCGTGTTGGCGGTGGCGAACAGCCGGAAATAGGGATTCGGGCGGATCACGCGATTCTGGTCGAGCAGGGTGAGCTTGCCCTCGGTTTCGAGCACGCGCTGGATCACGAACATCACGTCGGGGCGGCCGGCGTCATATTCGTCGAACACCAGGGCGGTCGGCGTCTGCAACGCCCAGGGCAGCAGGCCCTCGCGGAATTCGGTGACCTGCTGGCCGTCCTTGAGCACGATCGCGTCGCGTCCGATCAGGTCGATGCGGCTGATATGCGCGTCGAGGTTGATGCGGATGCACGGCCAGTTGAGGCGCGCCGCAACCTGCTCGATATGGGTCGACTTGCCGGTGCCGTGATAGCCCTGCACCATGACGCGGCGATTGTGCGCGAAGCCCGCCAGGATCGCTAGCGTCGTATCGGGGTCGAACACATAGGCAGGGTCGAGATCCGGCACGCGCTCGTCCGCCTCGCTGAACGCCGGCACTTCCATGTCGCTGTCGATGCCGAACAGGTCGCGCACCTTCTTGATCTGGTCGGGTGCGTCGAGAAGCGTGGTTTCCCGGCTGTCGGGCTGGATGTTGGGGATATCGGTCATGGCTATTCCTTCGCGCGCCCTCCCTAGACGCGGCCATGCGGCGAAGTCGAGACGCGATTTGCCGACCCGATGTTCGAAAATCCGCTTCGGCGCAGCGTATCGCCGGACCGTTATTCGACGAAAGCCGCCAGATGCGCGAGCGTCGAGGCCAGTCCGGCGGCATGATCCTCGGCCGAAATGCCGCGCGGCACGTCGGCGGCTGTGATCGTCACGTCGGTCCCGTCGGGCACGCCGCGCAGTGCCCAGGTCATCGTCATCGTGCCGGCAAAGGCCGGGTCGTCCGACTCGAAATCGGCCGCCTGGACGATGCGCTCGGCGGGAACCAGCGCGACAAACCGGCCCTCGACGATATCGGCATCGGCCGCGCTTTTGCCGGCATTGGCGTGCTCGCCGACATAGGTCAGGACCATCCTGAACCGCCCGCCCGGCCAGGGCTCGAAGCGTTCGAACCGGCCGGTCATGCCGTCGGGCGGCAGCCAGCGCGCCTGCGCTTCGGGATCGACGAACGCATCGTAGATCGCCCTCGGCGAGGCGCGGATCAGACGGCTGGCGATGTCGATCCGCCCCGCCAAGGTCAGCCCTCGGTCCATTTGGGCGGCAGCGGGAACAAGGTCACGAAGCGCTCGGCTAACGCGCGATCGCCCTCCACCGCGACCAACCCCATTTTTTCGCCTTCGGCGAGCGGGACGCCACCATAGGTCAATGCCGCGATCCCGCGCGGGGTTGCGGTGAAGACGACGTCGGCGCCTGCCGGATCGGCCCGCGTCACCTCGAACGTACCGTTAGCGAGTTGCGTGGCGAACGTCTCGTCGCCGAGTCGGAAGCCGATAGTCGCGACCAGCCCCGCCGATCGATCCGGCGACAGCATCGTGCGGAACGACAGCATCAGCGACGCCGCCGACAAGGGAAGCGAGGGATCGTGCGCCGGCGAGCGCGTCGCCCAGCGGCCAAGCTCCTGGATCGCCGTCTCGCTCTCGTAGCCCCAGGGCGTGAGTTCGTAGACCTGGACCGACGCGGGCGGCGGCAATTTGCGCTTCTTGAGGATTCCGGCGGCCTCCAGCCCCTCGAGCCGTTGCGTCAGCACGTTGGCGCTGATCCCGTTAAGCGCCGCCTTCAGCTCACCGAAGCGCCGGCCACCGAACATCAGCTCGCGAACGATGAGCAGCGACCAGCGCTCGCCTACCAGTTCGAGCGCCATCGCCGTGCCGCAGGCATCGTCATACCATCGTTTTTCCACCATTTTATCGGCTTTAGTCACTTTTTATAACTTAGTAGTTGCTTTTGATAACCGAGTCGGGCATTCAAATCAAGTCAGCCGATTCGCCAGCCCCGTTGGCGGCCCGGCTTCAGGGAGAGACCAGATGACCAGGATGATTTTCGTGAACCTGCCTGTCGCCGACGTCGCCGAGGCTACCGCTTTCTACGAAGCGATCGGCTTCGAGAAGAACCCGCAGTTCAGCAACGAGCAGGCGTCGTGCATGGTGTGGTCCGACGCGATCCATGTGATGGTGCTCGACAAGGCCTTCTACGCGACCTTCACCGCGAAGGAGATCGCCGACACGCACACGGTCAGCGCCGCCTTGATCGCGCTGTCGCGCGACAGCCGCGCGGAGGTCGACGCCATCGCCGATGCCGCGATCGCCGCCGGTGGGCGCCAGACGCGCGACACGCAGGACATGGGCTTCATGTACAGCCGCGCGTTCGAGGACCTGGACGGCCACACGTTCGAGCCGATGTACATGGACATGGAGGCGGCGGCCGCCGCGATGTCCGAGCAGCACGAGGGCGCCGCGGCCTGAGGCGCCGCTCCCCCTCCCCTTGGGAGAAAGACAATGCCCGAACGTTTCCGCCCCTGGATCGCCGGCCTGTTCTGGTTCGCCGTGACCGGCATCGTGATCCTCGACTATCCGGCGCTCGCCGGGGTTCCGATTGGCGCCTGACGGGCGCCATGACGAGCCGTTCGCGGGCCCGACAGCCCGGCGATCGGCGCCCTGGGGATCGGCTTCGATCCCGGGATCATGCTATAGACCGTCAGTGGGCTACGCGATCGCGGTCTGCCTGCTACGGCTCCCGACCGACACGAGAGAGGAGGCGCACGATGAGCTATTTTCAGGGCTTCATCATTCCGGTGAGGGAAGGCGACAAGCATGCCTATCTCGCCATGGCGAAAAAGGCCGCATCGGTCTTCGCCGAATATGGCGCCGTCGGCGTCGTCGAATGCTGGGGCGACGACGTCCCCGACGGCAAGCGGACCGACATGAAGCGCGCGGTGGAGGCCGAACCCGGCGAGCATATCGTCTTTTCGTGGATCCGCTGGCCGGACAAAGCGACCTGCGACGCGGCGGCCGAGAAGTTGATGGCCGACGAGCGCATGCAGCCCGACGGCGCACTGCCGTTCAATCCGCAACGCATGATCTATGGCGGCTACGAACCAGCCTATGAAGGCGGCGACGGCGGCCGCTTCGGCTATGTCGACGGCATCGTCGCACCGACATCGTCTGGCAGGGCCGCGTTCGTCGACCACGCACGACGGCTCTCGGCCTATTTCCTGAAGAAGGGCGCCAGCCGGATCGTCGACGGCTGGGGAACCGACGTGCCCGACGGCAAGGTCACCGACTTCAGGCGCGCGGTCGCGGCCGACGACGGCGAGACGGTAATCTTCGGCTGGGTCGAATGGCCCGACAAAGCCACGCGCGACGCCGCCTTCGCCGGCATGATGGACGACCCCGACGTCCAGGCGGCACCGCCCGCGTTCGACATGCAACGTGCGATCTTCGGCGGTTTCGTGCCGATCCTCGACAGCGACCACGCATAATCGACCATCGATAGGAGAGAGATGATGGCCACGACCGGTATACCGATCTGGTATGAATTGCTGACCAGCGACGTCGACGGCGCCAAAGCCTTTTATAGCGATATAGTCGGCTGGACGGTGACCGCCTTTCCGTCGCCCGAGGGCGGCATGCCCTACAATATCTTCAACGTCGGCGATGTCGGCGTGGGCGGGCTCGCGGCGATGCCCCAGGGGTCGCCGACCGGAGGGCCGGCCTGGCTGGCGTATTTCCACGTCTCCGACGTCGATGCCAAGGTCGCCGAGGTCGAGCAGGCCGGCGGAAAGACGCACATGCCGGCGACCGACTTGCCCGGCGTGGGCCGCATCGCCTTGGTCGGCGATCCACAGGGCGTGCTGTTCTATCTGATGGCGCCGGATCCCGCGATGGGCGATCAGGAGAGTACCGCCTTTTCGGCCAACCTGCCGGGACGCTGCAGCTGGAACGAACTGGTGACCAGCGACCAGATTGCCGCCCTTCCCTTCTACTGCTCGCTGCTCGGCTGGTCATCGACCGAGGTGATGTCGATGGGAGAGATGGGCGACTATACCTTCATCGATTGCGGCGACGTGCGACTTGGCGCGATGATGAACCGCGCCGCGCCCGAGCAGCCGCTCAAATGGACGTTCTATTTCCACATTCCGGATGTCGATGCCGCGGTCGACAAGGTGAAGGCGCATGGCGGCACCGTCATCATGGGGCCGATGGACGTGCCCGGCGGCCAGCGCATCATCATCGCGGTCGATCCGCAGGGGGCATCGGTCGGATTCGTGTCGGGAGAACGGCAATGAACAAGATCACCACCTGCTTGTGGTTCGATCACGGCAAGGCACGCGAAGCAGCCGAATTCTATGCCGCGACCTTTCCCGACAGCCAGGTCGGCAACCCACATGCCGCCGCGGCCGATTTCCCCAGCGGCAAACAGGGCGACGAGCTGACGGTCGAGTTCACCGTCCTCGGCCAATCGTTCGTCGGGCTGAACGGCGGCTCGATGTTCACACCCAACGAGGCGGTCAGCTTCCAGGTCTTCACCGACGACCAGGAAGAGACCGACCGCTATTGGAACGCGATCGTCGGCAATGGCGGGGCGGAAAGCCAGTGCGGCTGGTGCAAGGATCGCTGGGGCTTTTCCTGGCAGATAGTACCGCGCGCGCTGATGGCGGCGATGACCGATCCCGATCGCGCGGCGGCCAAGCGCGCGATGCAGGCGATGATGGAAATGCAAAAGATCGACATCGCGAAGATCGAGCGCGCTCGCGCCGGCGAGCCGGCCGATGCGTAGGATCACCGGCGGCGTCTTCCTGTCGCTCGACGGGGTCATGCAGGCGCCCGGCGGGCCGAGCGAGGATTATACCGGCGGGTTCGACGAAGGCGGATGGCTGTTCCGGTTCGGCGACGACGGGATCTTCGACACGATCGGCTCGCTGTTCGCCGGGGAGTACGACCTGTTGCTCGGCCGCCGGACCTACGACATCTTCGCTTCCTACTGGCCCTATGTCGACGGCCCCGAAGCCGAGATGGGACAGGCGTTCACACGCGCCGGCAAGCATGTCCTGACCCATGGCGACCAGCCGCTCGACTGGGAGAACAGCCATCGCCTGAAAAGCATCGAGGACGTCGCGGCACTCAAGCGCCGCGACGGCCCCGACCTGATCATCCAGGGATCGAGCACGATCTATCCAGGGCTGCTCGCCGCTGGGCTGATCGATCGTCTCGTGCTGATGACCTTCCCGCTGACGCTCGGTAAGGGCAAAAGGCTGTTCGGCGACGGCACGCCCACGCAAGCGCTGAGGATGACCGACCACAAGGTCACCGCCAAGGGCACCGTCATCGCGATCTACGAACCGAACGGCGCCATCCCGGCGGACGGGTCGTTCCCCGAACCGAGCAGCAGCCCGCGCGAGCAGGCGCGGCAGGCGCGGATGCGGGACGGAAACTGGTAACCGCATCGGGAGGCGCCGCCCAAAACCGGTATCCACTTTTCAACACGATACGCTAAGCGGGCGGGGATGGCTGCTCGTCCCCGCCCGTTTCTCGTCGCGATCCTGATCGGGCTCGCGGCAGAAGCCCTGTTCCTGTGGGGCGTCACCATCCCGTCGAAGATCGTGTTCGACGAAATCCATTACGTGCCGGCAGCCCGCGCGCTTCTCGCCCTGTCGGGGCCGATCAATATCGAGCACCCCCTGCTTTCCAAGGAGTTCATCGCGGCGGGCATCGCGCTGTTCGGCGACAACGCGTTGGGGTGGCGCTTCTTCTCGACCCTAGCCGGCGCGGCGACGGTCTCCGGCGTGTTCGCGATCCTGTGGCTGCTCTATCGCCGCCTGCGGCCGGCGGTGATGGGTGCGATCTTCGCGTCGCTCAATTTCACGATCTATATCGAGGCGCGGATCGCGATGATCGATCCGTTCCTGGCCGCCTTCACGATCTGGGCGATCGCCGCCGCCTTGTGGGCGATGCGGTCGCCTGCCGGGAAAGCCTGGCCGCGATGGCTGCTGTCGGCGGTCTTGTTCGGGCTCGCGGTGGCGGCAAAATGGGCGGCGGTCCCATATGTCGCCTGGGCCGGACTCGGCTTCCTGGCGGTACGCTGGCGCGATGCCCGCCGTGCGCGGCGGCCGCTCGCGACGATCTGGTCGGGACGCGACCAGCCGCATTGGCCGGGCCTGCCCGCCATCCCCGCCCTGCTCGTTTTCGGGCTGGTATCGATCGCGGTCTATTTCCTGACCTTCGCGCCCGCCTTCTTCTATCACGATCAGCCGATGACGCTTGCCGGCCTGCTGCCGTTCCAGGCCACCATGTACGCCGAGCAGACCCAGGTGTTGCCCCATCACACCTACCAATCGTCGTGGTGGAGCTGGCCACTGATCATCCGGCCGATCTGGTATTTCTACGAGCCGTCGGACGGGGCGATGCGTGGCATCCTGATGATCGGCAATCCGGTGATCATGTGGGGCGGCCTGGTTGCCGTGATCGGCTGTTTATGGGGCTGGCTGCGCGCGCGCGATCCACGCCTGCTGTTTGCCGCCGGCCTGTGGCTCGCGAGCTATCTGGTCTGGGCGATCATCCCCAAATCGCTGGGTTTCTATTATTACTATTATCTGCCCTCGATCTTCCTGTGCATCGCGCTGGCCGCGGCGTTCGATCATTTCGGCAAGGGCAGGTTGGAACATTGGGACGAGGGTTATGCAATCCTGGCGTTCGGGATCGCGGTCTATTTCTTCCCGATCATCTCCGCGGCGGCGCTGCCGGGGGAGCAGGCTTTCCTCCACTGGATGTGGTTTTCGACCTGGCCGTAACGCCCGGCGGCTCGCCGCGAATCCGGTCCGGCAACGCCCAATCCGATCCTAGTATCGACCCCAGACGAATTTGCTCGACAGCGCGTAGTTCCACACCGCGCCGATCAGCACGCCGGCCATCGCGGACACCGCCCAGCCACTGTCGCGGAAGTCGTGGAGGAAGCCGGCAATGCCGATATTGGCGATCAGCCCGACCGCGCACACGGCGCAGAACGACACCCAGCCGTCGATCAACTGGCGCATGCCCTTCAATCGCCGGTCGCGATAGGTGAGCGCGTTGTTGAGGAAGAAATTGCCCGTCATCGCCGCGACGGCGGCGATCACCTGACTGGTCAGGAAGTGGATGTTCAGCACGAACATCGAAAAGGTCAGCACCGCCATGTGCACGCCGACGCCGATCGCCCCGATCGCCGAAAACATCGCGAACCGGACCGGCACGACGCGTCCGAACATGCGGTCGTAGAGCGCGATCAGATATTCCATCGCGACGACGTGATCGAGCTTGCTCTCGCCCTCGGTCCGGACCCGAAAGGTGTAGGGCAGTTCGCGGAAATGGAGCGGGCGCGGCGAGCCGGTCATGATGTCGAGCAGGATCTTGAAGCCGATTGCCGCCAGCCGCGGCGCCAGGTCTCGGACGATAGCGGTGCGGATCATGAAGAAGCCGCTCATCGGGTCGCTGAGATCGGCCTCCAGCACATGACGCGCCAGCCTGGTCGCAAAGGCCGACTTGGCGACGCGATCCTTGTCCCACTCGCCGGTGCCGCCGCCATCGACGAAGCGCGATCCGATCACCACATCGAGCGTCGAATCGTCCTGCAGCGCCTGGGCCATGTCGGGCAGGATCGTCTCGTCATGCTGCAGGTCGCCGTCGATCACCGCGACCAGGGGCGCCGCGGTCGCCAACATTCCCTCGATGCAGGCGGAGGAAAGGCCGCGCCGGCCGATACGCTGGATCACCCGTACGCGGCGGTCGACCCGCGCCAACTCGCGCGCGGCGTCGGCGGTGCCGTCGGGGCTGTCGTCGTCGACGAAGATCGCTTCCCAGTTCAAACCCTTCAGCGCCTGATCGAGCCTGGCGACGAGCACCGGCACGTTGCGGCGCTCGTTGAAGGTAGGAACCACGACCGCGAGGTCGAGCAGCGGGCTCATAAGCCCGCGAGAACCGCGTCGCCCATCGCCGTCGTCGACAGCGAACCGCCCAGGTCGGCGGTTCGCGCCCCGCCGGCGATCGCCCTGGCAACCGCCGCCTCGACGCGATCCGCGGCCTCGGCCAGATCGAGCGAGTGACGCAACATCATCGCCGCGGACAGGATCGTCGCGCTGGGATTGGCCTTGCCCTGCCCCGCAATGTCCGGCGCCGAGCCGTGGATCGGCTCGTACATACCGAGGCTCGACCGCCAGCTCGACAGCGAGGCGGAGGGCAACATGCCGATCGACCCGGCACACATGCTCGCCTGGTCGGACAGGATGTCGCCGAACAGATTGCCCGTCACGATGACGTCGAACTGGCCCGGATTGCGCACCAGCTGCATCGCGGCATTGTCGACATACATGTGCGTGATATCGACATCCTCGTAATCGCCCGCGACCTCGTTGACGATATCGCGCCACAATTGCGAGGTTTCGAGCACGTTGGCCTTGTCGACCGAGCACAGCTTGCGTTTGCGCCGCCGCGCCGTCTCGAACCCGACCCGCGCGATGCGCTCGACCTCGGTCTCGTCGTAGCGCATCAGGTCATGCCCCTCGCGCACGCCACCGAGCCCGACGCGGCGCCCTTTCTCGCCGAAATACACGTCGCCGGTCAGCTCGCGGACGATCACCATGTCGATCGCGCGGGCGATCTCGGGCTTGAGGGGCGAAGCATCCTCCAATCCCGGCATCAAAGTCGCCGGGCGGAGATTGGCGAACAGGCCGAGTTCGCGGCGCAGGCCCAGGATCGCCGCTTCGGGCCGCAGCCGGCGTTCGAGCGCGTCGAACTGCGGATCGCCGACCGCACCGAACAGGATCGCGTCGGCGCGCTTGGCGAGGTCGAGCGTCGATGCCGGCAAGGGATTGCCCATCTGGAGATAGGCCTGCCCGCCGACCGGCGCTTCCTCGAACGTCAGGCCGAGATCGAGCGCGTCGAGCACGCGCCGCGCCTCCGCGACGACTTCGGGTCCGATCCCATCTCCGGGCAGCAAGGCGATCAACGGCACGCGATTTCCTTTTCGTTCGACGCGCACGCCTTTGCCGAGGGAAAAGCCGTCACGCAACCGCGCGCTTCAGGCGCTCGACCAGCCGAGCCCGGGCGGCCAACGCTTCGGCCCGCCGGTCGGTCAGCAAATGCGCCTCGATCTCGCGCCCCGTCAGCGCCAGCGCCGCGATGATCTCCGGCCAGCCGTCCTCCGGCAGGAGCGCCGGCGGCTGGTCCGGCCCATATCCCAATTCGGCGAGCAACAGATCCTCGTAGCGGACGAGCGCGAGCGCCCAACCGCGCGCCGCCGGTGCCGCCTCGATCGCCGCGATCATCGCCTCCAGTGCGCGATACAGATGTGGATAAGGCTGGCTCTCGGGCAGCGAGACGGCGGTCAACGCGGTAACCCATTCGAGCGCGGCGGTCGCGAGTGGCTCGCTGTAAAGCGGTGCGCGGCTGTGGATCAGCTCGGCGGTCAACCCGGCAAGCTGATCCTCGGTTCGCGCCCGCCATTCGCCCATCACCTGATTGGCAGGCTGGAGCACCGGCCGCATCGCCCGCGACCGGCCGCCGCGCACATAGCCGGCGATCATTCCCGCTTCGCGCGTCAGGCACCGCACGATGGCGTTATGTTCGCCATGCTGGCGAACCGACAGGACCAGGGCTTCGGCGCGAAGATGCATCACCGTGGACGTAGAGCGGCTGTCGCCCCGGCACCACCCCGGCCGGGATTATGCGGTGCCGCTCGATAACGAATGCCCTATTCCGCCGCCGGGCGCAGGACCGGCCCGGTCGCCCGATTACCGACCTGGTTGATGTCGTCCAGCGCCTGGACGAGGTCGCGATAGCGCGGATTGCTGCGCGATTGCTGCATCAGCGTCACGGTGTGCACGCGGCCGTTCAGCCGGCGGGTCAGCGCGCAATCGATCCCGTCCATGACATAGGGCTTTTCGGGTGGCACCATCCGGCGCTCGAAACGCGCAAGATCGAGTTCGCGCCAGATTTTCAATACTTCCGCTCTCGTTGCGCGAGCGCGCAGCACGCCGCCCGAGCGCCGCGTCACCTTCATGATCTGCCCGTTCGCCAGAATGCGCGTCTGTTCGTAGCGCCCGTCGAACCCGCCAGTGCAGACGCTTTCGACATAGTCGACCCCGCGCGGTGCGAACGGCAGCACCGGTTGCGCGCGCTGCGCGGCGGCGGGAACGGCAAGAGGAACGATCAGAGCGGCAAACAACCAGCGGCGCATCATTATCTCCTTCGCGCGACCGGCTAGCAGCGCGCGCCTGAACCCAAGCTTGCGACAAAACGAATCGGAGCGGCGACGAGCCGCCTTGCGCCCGCGACTCGCGTGGCCGTATTCTGCCACTGGCGAACGTTTCGTCGCATTTCTGGTGAATCGTTAACTACCTTTCTTGGTAAAGCCGCTTTTCATCACGCGCGGGTCGATTCATAGTATGTCTCCAGGGGGCCGGATGAACCGGTAGCCCAGGGGACAAGCAGACCGGTGACCGCGCCATTTCGTTTTCCGCGCTTTTTCGTGACGTCGCCGTCGCCATGCCCTTATCTGCCCGGCCGGCAGGAGCGTAAGGTCTTCACCGAACTCAACGGTCCTCACGCCAGCGAACTCAACGACGCGCTCGGTCGGATCGGTTTCCGCCGCAGCCAGTCGGTCGCCTACCGCCCCAGCTGTGCGGGCTGTTCGGCCTGCGTCTCGGTCCGCGTCGTCGCCCCCGAATTCCGGCCCAACGCCACCCAGCGCAAATTGCTGCGGCGGCATTCGGACCTCGAGATCACCGCCTGCAATCCCTGGGCGACGGACGAGCAGTTTCAGTTGCTCCGCCGTTACCTGAGCGCGCGCCACCCCGGCGGCGGCATGACGATGATGGACGATGGCGATTATGCCGACATGGTCGAGCAATCGCCGGTCAATTCGGTCGTGGTGGAATATCGCGAACCCAGCCTGCACGGCGAACGCGGCCAGCTCGTCGGCGCCTGCCTGACCGATCAGCAGGCCGACGGCCTGTCGATGATCTACAGCTTCTTCCTCGCCGATGAGGAAAACCGTCCCGGCCTCGGCAATTTCATCATCATGGACCATATCCTGCGCGCCCGCGCCGCAGGTCTGCCGTTCGTCTATCTCGGCTATTGGGTGAAGGGTTCGGCCCGGATGGCGTACAAGACCCGCTATCGGCCGATCGAAGTGTTGGGCCCGACCGGCTGGTCGCTGCTCGAGGACGAGGACGCGAATTACGCCCCGCCGACCCATCCGGCGGAACAGGCATTGGCCATGTCCGACGAATTGGCCTGAAACGACGCCATTGCGTCGCGATCGAAGATCGATCGAGCGCTGCCCCCTAAACCGGTCCGCCGACCACCGCCGCGACACCGGCGAGATCGAGTGCGCTGGCTACGCGGGCATGGTCCTCGCCGGCCGACAGGCCGATCGCGGGGTCGAAACCGACCCAGCCGATATCCGCCACATAGACCTCTGCCCAGAGATGCGGGATCGACCCGAAATCGCGGGCGAGATATCCCGACACGCATCGCGCCGGATGATGCAATCGCCGCGCCGCCGCGACGAACATCGTGACGAGGTCGCCGGTGCCGGTGCTCTGCGCGGCACGATGAAGCGCGACATTGAGCAAATGCATACGATCGATCGCGTCGCTCGCGCCGTCGGTCGCCTCGATCGCCTGCGCGGCGAGGTCGGGCGCCTCGCCTTGGGCCGGCGCGGCGCGCAGGAAGAGGTCTGGCGGTAACGGCTCGGCATGGGCCGCGCTAAGGATGCCGTTCGACGGACCGGTGAAGATCTCGCCCCAGACATGCACTTCTATCCGATCGAGCGGGCCGTCGGCGTACAACATCGTCAGAACATTGCCGAACCCGTCACGGCCTGCCGTCATCCGCGCATCGCAATCAGGCCCGATCCGCCATCCGGCCACGGTCTGATCGCCGCTGTCCTCCGGCGTGACCCGCAATGCCAGCGTCGCCCGCGGCAAGGTGACCGGGAACTCGACGGCGATGACGTGATCGACGGAAATCCGCATCAGCCGAACTTGAACTGCCGCCCGATCGCGAAGTGCAGTTGCGCATTCTCCTCGATGAAGGCTTCAAGATATTGGTGCAATCCGCCGACGATCACGTCCGCCGAGCGCGTCTTCATCATGCGGCTGTGGCGCCCGCGCGCCATGCGATCCGCCTCGCCATGCTGGCCGGTCCGCTTGGCAAGTTGCGAAAGAAGCTCGACCGTCTCCTCGACCGACGCGGCCAGGCTGCGCGGCAATTCGTGGCGTGCGATCAGCAGGTCGATGACGTTGGCGGGAACCAGGCCGTCGGAATAGAGCCAGCGATAGGCGGTCACCGCCGACACGGTCTGAAGGATGGTGGTCCATTGGTCGCGGTCGACCACGCCGCCGACGCTTTCGTCTTCCGGCAGCAGGATATGATATTTGACGTCAAGCAGGCGCGCGGTGTTGTCCGCGCGCTCGATCGCCTGGCCGAGCCGGATGAACCAGGTCGTCTGGTTGCGCAGCATGCGGTGGATCGCGCCCTCGAACCCGCGCGTCTCGGACTTCACTGCTTCGACCAGATTCATCGTCGCGGTGGCGCCGCCGGGCGACGAACGGCTGTCGAACAGCAGCCAGGCGCGGTTGATCCCCGTCCAGGCATCGCGCGTCAGCGCGGTCCGGACCGCGCGGGCATTGGTCCTTGCCTTGTCTAGGCACTGGATGATCGAGCCCGGATGGCAGGTGTCGAGCGTCAGGAAGCGCGCCACCGCTTGCTGGCCGATCGCCGCGCCGCTCGCGGCGAAGGCTTCCTGCGCGTCGATCACCGCAAGCGCGCTGGCCCAAGCCACCTCGCCTGCCGGTCTTGGCGAGAGCACGTCGAGGCGAACGGTCGCCTCGACCAGCCGGGCAATGAAATCGGCACGCTCGACATAGCGGCCGAGCCAGTAGAGCGACGAGGCGGTGCGCGACAGCATCAGAATTCCTCCCCGTTTACGGGGAGGGGGACCATTGCGCAGCAATGGTGGAGGGGGCGCCGCCCCAAGCGACGTAGATTGGGCGAGCCCCCTCCACCACCGGCTACGCCGGCGGTCCCCCTCCCCGTCCCGGGGAGGAATTTGGGAGCGACCGCGCGCATCATCCTTGCCCCTGCGCCTGGAAGTGCGCGGGACCGTTGTCCATCAGCACGAAACTGTCCTTGGTTCCTCCGCCCTGCGACGAGTTGACCACCAGCGAGCCCTCGCGCAACGCCACGCGCGTCAGCCCACCCGGCACGACCTGAACGCCCTTCGATCCCGTCAGCACGAACGGCCGGAAATCGACATGGCGCGGGGCCAGTCCCCGATCGACGAGAGTCGGTACCGTCGAGAGCGCGAGCGTCGGTTGCGCGATATAACGCTGCGGCTCGGCGACGAGCGCGGCACGGAACTTGTCGATCTCGTCGCGCGACGCGGTCGGCCCGACCAGCATGCCGTATCCGCCCGATCCGTCGACCAGCTTCACCACCAAATCGTCGAGATGGTCGAGCACATATTTCAGCGCGTCGGGCTCGCGGCAGCGCCATGTCTCGACATTGGGGAGGCTGGCGTCGGCACCGGTATAGTAGCGCACGATCTCCGGCATGTACGAATAGATCGCCTTGTCGTCGGCGATGCCGTTGCCGGGCGCGTTGATCAGCGCGACGTTGCCCGCGGCGTAGGCGGCAATCAAGCCTGGGACGCCAAGCATCGAATCCGGACGGAAGACCAGCGGATCGAGGAAATCGTCGTCGATGCGGCGATAGATCACGTCGACCTTCACGCGTCCGGCGATGGTGCGCATCCACACCACATCGTTATCGACGACCAGATCGGCCGCCTCGACGAGTTCCACGCCCATCGAGTCGGCCAGGAAGCTGTGCTCGTAATAAGCTGAGTTGAAATGGCCCGGCGTCAGCACGACGCAGACCGGGTTGCTGCCAGTGCCTTCGGGCGCGACCGACTTCATCGTCTGGAGCAGGCGGTCGGGATAGGAATCGACCGCGGCCACGCGGAACTGGCGAAACAATTCGGGGCAGAGGCGCAGCATCGCCTCGCGATTTTCGAGCATGTAGCTGACGCCCGACGGCGTCCGCGCATTGTCCTCGAGCACGAAGAAGTCGTCGGGGCCGGTGCGGACCAGATCGATGCCGCAAATGTGCGCCCAGATGCCATGCGGCGGCCGCATCCCGGCGATCTCGGGCCGGAACTGGGGATTGCCGAAAATCAGGTCGGGCGGCAGCACGCCATCCTTCAGGATGCGCCGCTCGCCATAGATATCGTCTAGAAAGGCGTTGATTGCCTCGACCCGCTGCACCAGCCCCTTCGACAGGCGCGCCCATTCATCGGCAAGGAAGACGCGCGGCACGATGTCGAACGGAATGATGCGTTCGCTGGCATCCTCGTCGCCATAGACCGCGAAGGTGATGCCGAGCTGACGAAAGGTCGCTTCGGCGGATTGCTGGCGGCGCTTGAGTTCGGCGGCGTCGGTAATGTCGAGCCACTCGCCCAAAGCGGCGAGTTCCGGCCGGGCATGCGACGCGCCCGCTTTTCCCATGATCTCGTCGAACGCCGGCCCGATACCCACCAAATGCCAAAGCCCTTTCTGGTGCCTGGCGTGCATGCTGCAATGCTTTGCTGCGGCGCACAAGCGTTGCCGGAAAAGAAATCCGCGCAAGGCACGCTTTCCGGCCGCGATCAGCGAGAAAGCGAGTCGGGGAACTCCTGAATCGGAAACCCTCGACCTTGGGCGCGAGAGGAAGGGTCGCCTCTATTGCGCTATGGCCTGCTGTTTCCGCAATTCCTTCTCGAATTCGACCTGCGCCTTCACCACCATGTCGGGCAGCAGTCCCGGGGCGAGCCATTTTCCGCTCCGATGTCGTCCCATCACGTCGGCGAATTCGGGATGCGCCGGGAGCACGATGTCGGCCTTGATCGCCGCCATCCGCCTGAAGCTCTCGCGATAGTCGGCGACGATCCCCGGATAGGTCCTGTTGCCATAGAGCTTGTTGCCCGCAACCGACAGACTGCACGGGAACACGACGTTCCGCATGCGGCCCCTGAACCGCACGTTGGTCGTCCAGGTCGTGCAGCCGCGCGTGTGTCCGGCGGTGAGCATCGCCGTCATCGTCACCCCGCCGAGGCTGACCGTATCGCCATCCTTCAGGCGACGATCGACCTTCACCGGCGCGAACGTGCCGACATAATTCTGGTCGCCGAAATGCTTGCCGTTCTCGAGCGCCCAGACATCACCGTCCATCGCATCGAGCTCGGCCCTGGTGTCGCGCTTCATCTTCGCCAACCCGCCAGCGTGGTCGAAATGCGCGTGACTGTTGAGCAGGATCTTCACGTCGCTCAGCCTGAAGCCGAGCGTGCGGATGTTCCGTTCGATCGCGGGGACGTTCTCCTCCATCGTCGCATCGAGCAGGATGAGTCCCCTGGGCGTCGCGATCAGATAGGACGCCAGGCCCTGTGTCCCGACATAATAGATGTTGCCGGCAATTCGGAACGGAGCGGTCGGCTGGGTCCACGCAGATGGATTGTCGGCCGACGCCGGCGCGGCAAGCAACAGGGCGGCAAGCGCGGCCGCGGCCCCGACCATGCGGGCGATCATGGCAAATTCTCCAGCAGCGAAGGGGTCAGCACCTGCGGCAGGACTTGCGGCTCGCCGCTGCCCGCGGGGTAATAGAGATAGAGCGGGACGCCCGCTCGGTTGTGCGCTTCGATGAAGCGGCCGAGCACAGGGTCGCCGTTGGTCCAGTCGCCGACCAGCACGGCGACGTTCTTTGCCTTGAACGCCGTCCGTACAGCATTGGTGTCGATCGCGACGCGCTCGTTGACTTTGCAGGTCAGGCACCAATCAGCCGTGAAATAGGCGAAGACCGGGCGGCCCTGCGCGCGCAACCGGGCCAGCTTCGCCTCGCTGAACGACTCCTCGCCTGCGCCGACAACGGCTGCCTGCGCCGGACGGTCGCGGACCAACCAGACGCCGGTGGCCGCGGCGGCCAGAAGCATCACGATGGCGACGGCACCGAAGCCCATGCCTCGTGCCTGCCGGCGCCCGGCCGCCCACAATACGATTGCGGCACCGAGCGACACCAGCAACGCGAGCGCCATGCCGTTCACCCCGGCCTGCCTGCCCAACACCCAGGCGAGCGCCACGGCGGTAAGCCACATCGGGATCGACAGGACCCGGCGCAGCGTGTCCATCCACGCGCCCGGCCGCGGCAACCGCTTGCGCAAGGCGGGCACGAATCCCAGCAGCAGGAACGGCAAGGCGAGCCCGAAACCGAGCCCCGCGAACACCGCCAGAGCAGCAGGCCAGGGAAGGATCAACGCCGCGCCCAGCGACGCCGCCATGAAAGGCCCCGTGCACGGCGTCGCAACGAACGCGGCCAGCGCACCGGTGACGAACGCCCCGCTTGCG
Source organism: uncultured Stakelama sp. (assembly GCA_964521615.1). Taxonomy (GTDB): domain Bacteria; phylum Pseudomonadota; class Alphaproteobacteria; order Sphingomonadales; family Sphingomonadaceae; genus Sphingomonas. The sequence continues at coordinate 129,986 of CAZFTL010000003.1, forward strand.
CTGCCTGCGCGATTGACGAAGGCCGGAACCGGTACCTCGAACACGCCAGCGAGATTCAGCGCGATCGCCACGGTCAGCAGCAACAGCAGCATCACGACTCGCGGATCCTGAAGCTGGAACGCCCAGCCGATCGCGCTGCCCCCGGCACGAAGCGCAAGGATCGCCACGCCCAGCGCCAGGCAGACCGCCACCGCGCCACCGGTATAGGCCAGCGCCTCGTGCCGTGCCGCCCGTTCCTCGCCTCCGGCGCGCGCCAGGCTCAATGCCTTGAGGCTCAGGATCGGAAAGACGCACGGCATCACATTGAGGATCAGACCACCGAGCACCGCACCGAGAAAGGCGATCAAGGCCGTCGGCAATGCGCCCCCGCCGGCGCTTGCTGCCGTCGCAGGCACGGGGACGATACCGGGCCCGGCGCTCAACGCCAGCGCATGGCCATCGACGCGCAGCACGCCATCGATCGGGCCGGGCGTACCCTTGCCTTTGGTGGTGATGATCAACCGATCGCCGTCGCGCGCCACCGTCTGCGGAGCGGCATAGTCCATTGCTTCGGGCGTGATTGGATAAAAATAGGCGTCTTTCCCCGCTGCGGTGGCCGGATAGGGAATCGAGAGCCGCAACGCATCGCCCTGCGCCTGCCAGACTGCCTTGGCGCCGAGCGGTTGCGGCAACGCGCGCAGCCACGACGCGAACTGCCCGGTCAGCAAACCGTCGGGCCGGCCGTCGCCCACGGTCAGATCGATAGAAAGATCGGCTTGTTCGGGCACGCACAATGTCTGGGTGCAGACGAGATATTGCAGGTGCAACTTGATCGGCAGCTTGGTCCCGACCGCCAGATCCGCCGGCACGGTCAGCGGCACGATGACCGCGTAAGGCCGCTCGAACACGTAATTCATCAGCCCGGCGACGACGAGCCGCTGCGGCGCGGGATAGCGCGGATCGCCCGCGGCCAGCCCCTTGGGCAGCGTCCACTGGAACTTGGCCGGAAAACCGGCGTCGCCGGGATTCTGCCAATAGCCGTGCCAACCCGGTTGTGGCTGTGTGTCGAGCGCCAGGTTGATCGTGCTCCCGGCCTTGGGCTGAATCGACTCGGCGACCAGACCGATTTTCAAATGCGGCGGCGGCTCGCTCATCGGATCGACCTGCGCCGCCGCGGGCATCGCCCAGGCGACCAGCGCCAACAGCATCGTCACCATCATTGTCACAGGGGAGACACGAAACGCGCGCATGCGGCCTTGAACCTTCCTTTTCCGCCCCTTAGCGGTCCCTTATCGCCTCGCCCAGCGGAGTTTGTCCCGGATGCGCCTAGCCAAATTCGCCCCGATCGCCCTTGCCCCGATCGCTTTCGCCCTGTTCGCCTCGCCACTGGCGGCGCAGAATGATCCCACCCCGGCCGCCGCGCCGGTCAAGGCGCCGCCACCGAAACTGGTCGTGGTGATTTCGGTCGACCAATTCTCCGCCGATCTGTTCGCGGAATATCGCAACCGGTTCACCGGCGGGTTCAAGCGGCTGCTTGACGGTGCGGTCTTTCCCGCCGGATTCCAGAGCCACGCCGCCACCGAAACCTGCCCGGGTCACTCGACGATCATGACCGGTGACCACCCGTCGCGCACCGGGATCATCGCCAACGACTGGTACGATTGGAAAAGCGCACGCCCCGGATCGGTCTATTGCGCCGAGGATGAATCGAAGGGGCCGGAAAAGGATTACGTCCCCTCCGACATCCACCTGCGCGTGCCGACGCTCGGCGAGCGAATGAAGGACGCCGACCCCAATGTCCGGACCATTTCGGTCGCAGGCAAGGACCGCGCGGCGATCATGATGGGCGGGCACAAGATCGATCAGCTCTGGTTCTGGCGCGACGGCAAGGGATTCGTCTCCTATGCCGGCCGGGCGGAACCGGCCGACGTCACCGCCGCCAACGCCGCCGCCAAGGCGGAGATCGCGAAGCCGGGTGCGCCCTATGCCGAACCCGATTGGTGCAAGCCGATCGACCGCGCGATCGTTGCCAATGGCCAGACCGTCGGCGCGGGCAAGTTCGAACGGCCTGCGGGTAGCGAAGCCAAATGGAAAGCCTCCCCGGCGTTCGACAGCTCGGTCGTCGGGCTGGCGACCGCGCTGATCCGCGACATGAAGCTCGGCCAGGGCAAGTCGACCGACGTGCTGACGATAGGCGCCTCGGCGACCGATTATGTCGGCCATACCTATGGCACCGAAGGCGCCGAAATGTGCATCCAGCTCGCCACGCTCGACCAGACGCTGGGCAAGCTGTTCGCCGCGCTCGACAAGACCGGAGTCGATTATGTCGTCGCGCTGACTGCCGACCATGGCGGCAACGACATTCCGGAGCGCGAACGCGAACGCGCGATGCCGATGGCGAACCGCGTCGCAGCTGCATTGTCGCCCAGGGTCGTCGGCGACGCGATCGCCAAGGACATGGGGCTGACCGGCCGCGTCCTGTACGGGGTGACCAATGGCGATGTCTGGATCGATCCGACGATCACCGGCGATCAGCGTACCAAGGTGCTCGACGCGGCGGTTGCTCGCTACAGCGCCGATCCGCAGGTCGCGGCGGTCTATACCCAGGCCGAGATCGAGGCGGCGGCGTTGCCCGAGGGTCCGCCGGAAACCTGGACGCTGTTGCAGCGCGAACGCGAGTCGTTCGACCCGTCGCGCTCGGGCGATTTCGTGGTGTTCCTGAAGCCGCGCATCACCGCGATACCGCCGGGTGGCTATCCCGGCGCGGTGGCGACGCACGGGTCGCCCTGGGACTATGACCGCCGCGTGCCGATCCTGTTCTGGCGCAAGGGCATGAAGGGATTCGAACAGCCCTTCTCGATCGAGACGATCGACATCGCCCCGACGCTCGCCGGCGTGCTCGGTTTCCCGATCAAGCCGGGCGAGATGGACGGCCGCTGCCTCGACCTCGACGGCGGCCCGGGCAGCACATGCCCATGAGCTACGCAATGCGCCGCGTGATCATCTTCACGCACAATTTCGCGGCGATGCGCGATTTCTATCGCGACATGTTCGGGCTCGAGATCGTCGAGGAAGACAGGGGCTGGGCCGACATGGCGGCGGGCGCGTGCAACATCGCGATCCACGCGGCGGGTCCGGATGTCGAGATCGGGCCCGATTTCGAAGGACCGCACAAAGTGGTCTTTCACGCCGACGACGTAGCCGCCGCCCGCGCGGACCTGATTTCGCGCGGAGCGCGGATGGAACCGGTCAAGGTGTTCGGCGACCTCCATCTATGCGACGGAAGCGACCCCGACGGCAATCGCTTCCAGGTATCGAACCGGGCGTAAGACCCGGTTCGATCCCGGGGCAGGATTCCTAGAAGAGCGGCTTCAGCACATTGTACGAATGGCTGACCGTCGTCTTGTTGGTCACGTGGCACGAGAAGCAATTGGTGCCGTTATCCGCGCCCGACGCCTGCATGTAGGTTTCGAGCGTCGAGTTGGCCAGCAGGCTGGTACCGACTTCGTTACCGCCATTGGGCGCGCCACCGCCGGCGGTCCAGGTCGTGCCGATCTGGTAATAGTTGCGCCGGATATCGCCCGCGATCAGCATGTTGCGCACGCTGGCCGTCGCCGAGATCACCTGGGTATTCATCGACGCGTTGCTGCCTAACGACCCCCAGGCATGCATGCGGAGCACGGCATTGGGCCCGAGCGTTGGCGTTCCGGTGATCGTGCCGTTGGTATCGTCCCAGCTACCGGTGGCGACATTGAACGGACCCGCCGACCCGTTGGGCGTGAACAGCCAGGTTCCAGCCGTATTCTGCGGGACGTTAACCAGGCCGCCGGTCGAATTGTACGAATAGGCGGCATTGGGGGCATTGCCGAAATGTTCGAACGATCCCCAGACCATCTCACCATGGCCCTGGGTGCTGCCCACGACGTGCATCCCGACCATGACCAACGTCACCGTCTTCTCGCCGTTCGGTGTCCACACCGTGTTGCCGTTGACCGTCGACACGCTGAACGTCGGGATCGTCGCCTTGACCGAAACGTAGTTCTGCGGGTCGGGTACCGAACTCGCCTCGACCCAGCTGCTCTTCGCCTCGATCGCCAACGCTTCGGGATCGACGATCGTCTTGCCGTGCGCCGAGGCGAACGAGACGATCGACGCCGCATCGGCCGCGGTCGTCGGCATGGTCAGCGAGGTGGTGTCGGGAATGACGGCGGGCCCGCGCATCGTCCGCGAATAGGCGAACACGTCGTTCACCGCAGTGATGTAATAGATCAGCGAGCCGTTCTGCGAGAACAGCACGCCGCCGCCGCCCGCCTGCCCCGATTCGACGTCGATCACGTTGTTCGCCGGGTCGATCAGCACGGGAATGCCATTGATGACGAATTTGCGCGCCATGATCGCCTTGGAGGCTTCGGCGCGAGGAACCACCGCGATCCGCTCGCCCGACGGCATCTTGATCATCGGACGCTTGATGAGCGGGGTGTTGAGCTTGCGCACCTGCACCGCCCTACCGGCGGAGAAGAATTGCAGTTCGCCCGACGGCGCCCGCCTGACGGTCGATAGCCTGACCAGCTTGCCGCTCTGCAGCCGGACCACGGGGGGAATTGGCTTGCGCGGATCGGGCCGCTGCACCTCGACCAACTGGCCGCTCTTGGTGAGCGTCGCGGGCAGCATATGCGGACCAAGCTCGGTTGCGCGCAGGAACATGCGGATCGGCAGACCGGGCGTATTGGACAGGAATTTGCGGCGCGTCTGGCCGTTTTCCTCGAATGGCGGGCTGACCGTATAGAAAGCCGGCGAGAACATGATGATCGAATTGCCGCCATAACGCTGCGGCGCGGGCGAGGTCATCCACAGGAACATCTGCTCGCTCCACGCGAAGAACGGGCAGTTGGGCGTCAATAGGGCCTGACTGTTGGCGGGTTTGACCGCGCCATTGAGCGTGACCGATCCGCTCTCGAACATCCCGGCGAAGGACGATGGTGACACCGCGCAAACCGGTTGCGCGTCGGTCGGAAGTGTCTGCCCATGTCCAGGATGAGCGATGATCAGCGCCGTAGCCACGGTGGTCGCGCCGAAAGCAATGCCGTTCAGCAAGCGGTTCATGATTACCCCCATTGCGAAAAGCGTTCGTGCAACGGGAGGGAATTCCTCTTTGCTCTCCAAATCAAGCTATTTTAGAACCAAATAGAATAGTAATCAAAATACCACCGAAATGGGGATAAAGCCGCCGATCGTCACGACGAAATGCTTAAAGTACTCTTCATCACCAAGATGACGGAATCGCGAGCATACCGGCCTTTCTTGTCGATATGGCAAGAGGCCGATTTGGGATTCCGGTGCTGCACCGCCCCCGTCACCGCTCTTCGTACTTGCGGATACCGGAAGCGAGCCGGTTGTCGCCGATCTCGATCGGATCGCGACCGACATTGGCCACGAAGGCGGGGCTCTTGCCGAAATTGGGCGCCAGCGTTGCGGTGTTGTCGACGACTTTGAGCCCGGCCGACGAATAGGTTCGCCCTTCTGCGGCGACGACGATGAATCCGGTCCAATTCTCCTTGTTGGGACCATCCGCAAAGGTGTTGCGGGCGATCAGACCGGTCCCGCCTTCCGACAGGTCGATCATGTAATTGGTCTTGCGGCCCTGGCTGTCGTCGAAGCTGTTGTCGGTGATGGTCAGGTTGGGCACGCGCAGCTTGACGTAATGCCCCCCGGTGCCGCGCTCGAAACGCGACCGCGTGATCGTTACCGACCCTTTGTTGGCGAGGTAGATCGAGTGCGAGCAATCGACCGTCTCGTCACATTGGCCGAGCCCGGCAAAGGTCGACCGATCGATCACGATCTGCTGGTCGCTCGGTTGGCCGCCCAATATCCCTTCCTGGCTGTCGAGGAACATCGAGTTGCGCACGGTCAAATTGCCCATCTCGGTCCGGATGCCCGCGCCGTTGCCGTCCGACACGCGCATGTTCCGGAATACGATGCCGTCGACCACCGACGACAGCCCGCGCAGCACGAACGCCGCTTTCCCTTCGCAGGTCTCACCATCGAAGATGGCGGTACCGGGTTGTACGGCCTTGAAAGTGATGTTGCCGCCCGCCTGGACGGTGCATTGATGATAGACACCCGGCGCGATCAAGATCGTCGCCGTGCCCATGCGGATCGACTGAACCGCATCGTCGAGAGTGGCGAAGCCCTGCCCGGTTTCCTGCACCGTGAAGGGGGCGGCTGCGGGTTCGGCGTGCAGCGGCGCGGTGGCGAGCAGCGGAAGCAGGGCGAAGAAGGCGCGGCGCATGAGGGGACTCCTTTGCGCCGGGCTATCGGATGCTCGGGGTGGCTGGGGGTAGCTGGAATGACAGTTAATCGCCAGAACTCGTCGCGAACCGCGAGCTCGGATATGAACGTGTCGCGAGTGTGCCCCAACGAGGGACAAATCTACTTCGTCATGCCGGCCTTGTGCCGGCATGACGGTGGATTTTAGTCTAGGTTCGGCCGCAGCCAGCGCTCTGCCTGGGCGAGGTCGATGCCGCGGCGCGTGGCATATTCCTCGAGCTGGTCGCGCCCGATCCGCGCAACCCCGAAATACTCGCTTTGCGGGTGCCCGAAATAGAAGCCGCTGACCGCCGCGGTCGGCAGCATCGCGAAGCTCTCGGTCAGGCTGATCCCGGTCGCATGATGCGCGTCGAGCAGCTTGAACAATGTCGGCTTCAGGCTGTGATCAGGGCAGGCAGGATAGCCGGGTGCGGGACGGATGCCGCGATATTCTTCCTTGATCAACGCCTCGTTGGTCAGTTGCTCGCCTTCGGCATAGCCCCACAAATTGGTGCGAACATGCTGATGGAGCCGCTCGGCCAGCGCCTCGGCGAAGCGGTCGGCCAGTGCCTTCAGCAGGATGTCCGAATAATCGTCGATCGCCGCCTTGAACCGCGCGAGATGCGGCTCGATCCCGTGGATCGAGACCGCGAAGCCGCCGATCCAGTCGCCCGCCGGGTCGACGAAATCGGCCAGGCACATGTTGGGCCGGCCCTCGCGCTTGGCGATCTGCTGCCGCAGCATCGGCAGGCGTTCGAGATCGCTATTCTCCGACAGGCCGAGATATTCGAACCCGCCCAGTTCGGCCGGGCTCCAGACATTCTCGGGATCGACGAAAATATCGTCACCGTGCCGAACGCACGGCCATAGCCCGACCACTGCGCGTGCCGTCAGCCACTTCTCGCCGATGATGCGGTCGAGCATCTTGTTGGCATCGGCCAACAGCGAGCGCGCGCTTTCTCCGACCACCTCGTCGTCGAGGATCTTGGGATAGGTGCCGGCGAGTTCCCAGGCGCGGAAGAACGGCGTCCAGTCGATGCATTCGCGCAGGTCGCTGAGATCCCAATCGGTAAAGACGTGCTTGCCCGGCTGCTTCGGCGCAGGCGGCTTGAGCGCCATGTCGGCCTTGAAGCCGTTCTCACGCGCCACCTTGATCGGCAGTAATTCGTTCTGTCCCTTGCCCTCGCGTGCCCGGCGCACCGCCTCGTACTCGTCTGCGACCTTGGTGACGTAATCGTCGCGCTGCGTGTCGGAGACGAGCGTGGTCGCGACGCCCACCGCGCGGCTGGCGTCGAGCACGTGGACGACCGGGCCGTCATAGGCCGGCGCGATGCGCAAGGCGGTATGGACCTTCGACGTCGTCGCACCACCGATCAGCAGCGGCATCGACATCCTGGCGCGCTTCATCTCCTCGGCGACGGTGACCATCTCGTCGAGGCTCGGGGTGATCAGGCCGGACAGGCCGATCATGTCGGCATCGTTTTCGTTCGCCGCCTCGAGGATTTTCGACCAGGGCACCATCACCCCGAGGTCGACCACCTCGAAGCCGTTGCACTGCAGCACCACGCCGACGATGTTCTTGCCGATATCGTGGACGTCACCCTTGACGGTCGCCATCACGACCTTGCCCTTGCCCTTGGCGCCCGGCTCCTTCGCCGCCTCGATGAAGGGCAGCAGATGCGCCACGGCCTTCTTCATCACGCGAGCCGACTTCACTACCTGGGGCAGGAACATCTTGCCCGACCCGAACAGGTCGCCGACGACGTTCATGCCGTCCATCAGCGGCCCTTCGATCACCTCGATCGGTCGCGCCGTCTTCAGGCGGCATTCCTCGGTATCCTCGACGACATATTGGTCGAGGCCCTTGACCAGCGCATGCTCCAGCCGCTTCTCGACCGCCCAGCCGCGCCACTCCTCGGCCGCCTCCTCGGCCGCCGCATCGGTGCCGCGAAACTTCTCGGCCAGCGCGACCAACCGCTCGCCGGCATCCGGATCCTTGTTGAGGATGACGTCCTCGCACGCGGTGCGCAGCTCGGGATCGATCGTATCGTACACGTCGAGCTGGCCGGCATTGACGATCGCCATGTCGAGCCCGGCGGGGATCGCATGATAGAGGAACACCGAGTGCATCGCGCGGCGCACCGGCTCGTTGCCGCGGAACGAGAAGCTCAGGTTCGACAGGCCGCCCGAGAAATGGACGTGCGGGCAGCGCGCCTTGATAACCTTCACCGCCTCGATGAAATCGACCGCGTAATTGTTGTGCTCCTCGATGCCGGTCGCGACCGCGAACACGTTGGCGTCGAAGATGATGTCCTCGGGCGGGAAGCCGATCCCCGTGAGCAATTTGTAGGCGCGTTCGCAGATCTCGATCTTGCGCTGCTGGGTATCGGCCTGACCAACCTCGTCGAACGCCATGACGACCACCGCGGCGCCATAGGCCATGCACTTGCGCGCCTCGGCCAGGAACTTCTCCTCGCCTTCCTTCATGCTGATCGAATTGACGATCGGTTTGCCCGAGACGCATTTCAGGCCAGCCTCGATCACGTCCCATTTCGAGCTGTCGACCATCACCGGGATGCGCGCGATATCGGGCTCGGCGGCGATCAGCTTGAGGAAGGTGGTCATTGCCTCATGCGCGTCGAGCAGACCCTCGTCCATGTTGACGTCGAGCACCTGCGCACCCGATTCCACCTGCTGGCGCGCGACCTCGATCGCGGCGGTGTAGTCGCCCGCCATGATCAGCTTCTTGAAGCGCGCAGAGCCGGTGACGTTGGTGCGCTCGCCGATATTGACGAAATTGGTCGAGGAAGCGGAAGCGGTCATGTCGTACTCTTCAATCCTCCCCGTTTACGGGGAGGGGGACCGCTCGTCAGAGCGGTGGAGGGGGCTCTCCATCTGGTTCGGTACGTGGTGGAGAGCCCCCTCCACCATGCTTCGCATGGTCCCCCTCCCCGTAAACGGGGAGGACTTAGTTACGCCGCCATGATCATCGGCTCGAGCCCCGCCAACCGCGTCCGGACTTCCGGCGTCACGATCTTGCGTGGCGGTAGCCCATTCACCCCGTCGGCGATCGCCTTGATGTGCGCGGGCGTCGACCCGCAGCAGCCGCCGAGGATGTTGACCTGCCCGGCCTGGGCCCATTCGCCGACCAGGCCGGCCGTCGTCATCGGTTCCTCGTCATAGGCGCCGAGCTCGTTGGGCAGCCCGGCATTGGGATAGACCATGATCAACGTATCGGCGATGTCGGCAAGCGTCTTGACGTGTGGGCGCAGTTGCTCGGCGCCGAACGAACAATTGAGGCCGATCGTCACCGGCTTTGCGTGGCGCACCGCGTGCCAGAACGCCTCGACCGTGTGGCCCGACAGGTTGCGGCCCGACAAGTCGGTCAGGGTCATCGACAGCATGATCGGCAGGTCGCGGCCGAGCGCCTCGCCCGCTTCGATCGCCGCCATGATCCCCGCCTTGGCGTTGAGCGTGTCGAACACCGTCTCGATCAGGACGAAGTCGATCCCGCCTTCGACCAGCGCGTCGATCTGCTCGCGATAGACGTCCTTCAGATAGTCGAAATCGATTTCGCGATAGCCCGGATCGTTGACGTCGGGCGACAGCGACAGCGTCTTGTTGGTCGGGCCGATCGCACCGGCGACGAAGCGCGGGCGGCCATCCTTCGCCTGGAACTCGTCGGCGATGCGGCGCGCAAGCTTGGCGCTCTCGACATTGATGTCGCGAACCAGATGCTCGGCGCCGTAATCGGCCTGGCTGATGCGGTTGGCCGAGAAGGTGTTGGTCTCGGCGATGTCCGCGCCCGCCTCGAAATAGGCGCGGTGGATCGACTCCGGCACCTCGGGCTTGGTCAGCGCGAGAATGTCGTTGTTACCCTTCTGGTCGTGGCCCAGGCCGAGGTTACCGGCATAATCGGCTTCCGACAGCTTCCAGTTCTGGATTTCGGTGCCGAACGCCCCGTCGGTGATGAGGATGCGCTTGCCGGCCTCGGCGAGCAGTTTTTCACGTGGTGTCATCTTTATCCGTCATCCCAGCGAAAGCTGGGATCTCCCAGTTATCATGCGTGCCCGTTGAGGCACGAGACCCCAGCTTTCGCTGGGGTGACGAGAATCACGCCGCTTCCGCCTTTGCTGCGCCTTTCGGCCGCAAGCCCAGCAGGTGGCAGATCGCGTAGCTCAGCTCGGCGCGGTTGAGCGTGTAGAAGTGGAAATTGCGCACGCCGCCCGCATAGAGCCGACGGCACAATTCCGCGGCGATCGTCGCCGACACCAACTGGCGCGCGGCGGGATGATCGTCGAGCCCCTCGAACAGGCGGCCCATCCAGCTCGGCACCGCGGTGCCGCACATCGCCGACATGCGCTGAACGCTGGCAAAGTTCATCACCGGCATGATGCCCGGCACGATCTCCGCATCGATCCCGGCAGCGGCGACGGCGTCACGATAGCGGAAGAACACTTCCGCCTCATGGAAGAACTGAGTGATCGCCCGCGTCGCGCCGGCATCGAGCTTGCGCTTGAGATTGTCGATGTCGGCGGTCGCATTGGGCGAATCCGGATGGCATTCGGGATAGGCGGCGACCGAGATTTCGAAGGGGTGCAGCTTGCGCAGCCCGGCGACTAGATCGGCGGCATTCTCATAGCCGCCGGGATGCGTCGCATATTTCTCGCCAGCGCGCGGCGGGTCGCCACGCAGCGCGACGATGTGGCGCACGCCGGCATCCCAATAATCATTGGCGACCTGATCGATCTCTTCCCTGGTCGCCTCGACGCAGGTCAGGTGCGCGGCCGCCGGAATGTCGGTCTCGCGCGCGATCCGCGCGACCGTCGCGTGCGTGCGCTCGCGGGTCGAGCCGCCGGCGCCATACGTCACCGACACGAAACGCGGTGCGAGCGGGCTCAGCGTCTGGACCGACTCCCACAGCGTCTCTTCCATCTTCTCGGTCTTGGGCGGGAAGAATTCGAAGCTGACCTGCGCATCGCCCGCGAGGTCCGCGAACAGCGGGCTCGCCAGCGCACGCCGTGCCTCGGACATCTCCTTCACCGAAACCATTTACGCTGCCTCCGCTATCTTGGCCGGCCCGCCCGCCTTGCGCGCAAGCCACAATTTCACCGTCAGTTCGCCACCCTCGAGCGTCTCGATCCGCACGGGGGCCAGCCCCACATGATCGAACCATCCGAGCATCTGTTCATCGGAGAAGCCAAGGCGCGCATGCGCATCGCGCGTCCGCAGCTCTTCCCGGCCATGCGGCGCGAAATCGACGATCAGCAACCGCCCGCCGGGACCCAGAACCCGCCCGGCTTCGGCGATCGCCGCATCGGGCGTCTGCGCGAAATGGAGGACATGGTGCAGGATCGCGAGATCGGCCGTACCACCGCCGAGCGGCAGCGCGTAGAGATCGGCCTGGCGCAATTCGGCATTGTCGAGCCCGCGCTCGGTCAGCTTGGCGCGCGCTAGCCGCAGCATTTCGGAGCTGCGGTCGATACCGAGCGCATGATCGGCCTGACCCGCGAACAATTCGAGCATGCGGCCGGTGCCGGTGCCGATATCGACCAGCTGCTCGACCCGGGCATCGCCGAGCACGTCGGCCATCGCGGCCTCAACCTGCTCCTCCGCGACATGGAGCGAGCGGATCGCATCCCACTCGCCGGCATTGCTCTCGAACCAGCCGGCAGCGTGCGCAGCACGATCGGCGCGAACCGCCGCGAGCCGCGCGGCATCGGCCTCCGCCCGGGCAAGGCCGCGATCGCCTTCCCAGGCATCGAGCGCTGCGCAGAGCGGCACGACGACGTCGCGCGCGCCCATCGCGACAAACACCCAGCTGCCTTCCTTGCGCCGCTCGACGATCCCGGCGTCGGAGAGGATCTTGACATGGCGGCTGACGCGCGGCTGGCTTTGCCCGAGCACCTGTGCCAATTCGCCGACCGACAGCTCCATCGAGCGTACGAGCGCGACGATGCGCAGGCGCGTCGAATCGGCAAGGGCACGGAAGATGTCGAGGGCATTCGGCATGTCGATTAGAGATATAAAGATATCTTTATATGACGTCAACGCGTTGCACGCGGAACAGCCGGGCGGTAGCTTGGTTATCGCCCCTCTTCCGCAGGAGATTTCCCGATGACCAAAGCCCCCAAGACGCTGGCGATCTCGCTCGTCCTCGTCGCTGCATTCGGCATCGCCGCGTGCAGCCAGAAGGCGCAGAACGAAGCCGCCGAGGCCGCCAATACGATGGCCGGCGACGCCAATGCGACGATGGCACGGGCGGTCAACACCACCGACGCCGCGGTCGACAGCGCGCTCGGTGCCGCCGAGAACAAGATGGATGCCGCGTCGAACAAGATGGACAAGGCGACCAGCGACGCGAAAAAGGATGCCGGTCAGGCACTCAAGGACGCCGGCAACGAGATCGAGGATTGATGCGCGCCCGTGCCATGCTGGCCGGCCTGGCATTGATCGCCGGCCTGAGCGCATGTTCGCGCCATGACGATACCGGCGGCGTATCGGCCGACGATCAGCGTGCATTGAACGACGCGGCGGCGATGCTCGACGCCAACAATGCCGTGCCTGCCCAACCCTCCGACCAGGGGAACAGTCAGTGACCGACCTCCGCCGTCTCGGCGCCAGCAGCCTCCACACCCCCAAGCTCTGCCTCGGCGGCAACGTCTTCGGCTGGACCGCCGACAAGGCAACCAGTTTCGCCGTGCTTGACGCGTTCGTCGAGGCCGGCGGCACGCTGGTCGACACCGCCGATGTCTATTCGGCCTGGGTTCCCGGGCACAAAGGCGGCGAATCCGAGACGGTGATCGGCGAATGGCTGAAATCGAGCGGCAAGACCGTCGGCGTCGCGACCAAGGTCGGCATGCTGCCGAGCGCGGCGGGCGAGAAGCTCAACCCGGCGCGCATTGCCGAGGCGTGCGACGCGTCGCTGCGGCGGCTCGGGATCGAACAGATCGCGCTCTATTACGCGCACCAGGACGACGAGACCACGCCGCAGGATGTCTATATGGAGGCCTTCGCAAAGCTGGTTCAGGCCGGCAAGGTCGCGGTGCTGGGCGCGTCCAACTTCCATGCGGCGCGGCTGAAGTCCGCCAACGACGTGGCGCGCGCCGCCGGCCAGCCGCATTTCCAGGTGCTGCAGCCCGAGTACAATCTCGTCAGCCGCCACAAGTTCGAGGGCGAGCTGCAGGATTATTGCGTCGAGCATAATATCGGTGTGCTGCCCTATTACGGCCTGGCCTCGGGCTTCCTGACCGGCAAGTATCGGTCGGCCGACGATCTCGGGAAAAGCGTGCGCGGCGGGCGGATGACTGAATTGCTGCAGGGCAAGGGCGCCGCGGTGCTGAAGGCGATGGACGAGGTGGCCGCGGAAACCGGCGCGACCTTGGCGCAGATCGCGCTGGCATGGCTCGCCGCCCAGCCGGGCGTCACCGCACCGATCGCCAGTGCAACCAGCGTCCGGCAGCTCGAGGAATTGTTACCGGCGATGGACCTGGAGCTGAGCGCCGACCAACTGACCAAGCTCGACGCCGCCGGCGCCTGACTCCTCCCAAAGCCCGGAGGGCGCGATGCACCTCGACGTGATCCAGTCGCTGTCGATCGCCGGCGATGCAGCGACCGCCAATGACGACCGCACCGGCGCGGGCCATGCCCATGGCTGGGTGATCGACGGCGCGACCGACCTCGGCCCGCCAGGTCTGCTCGGCGGCCGCGGCGGCGCGGCCTGGATCGCGGCGGAGGCCGATCGTGCCTTTGCTGCCGCCCCCGAAGGCCAGTCGATCGAGCAGACCTGCCGTCAGGTGTTCGCGCGCTGCGCCACAGCCTTTGCCGAGCAGCGCACGCGTGAGCCAGAAAACTGGGAATTGCCCTCCGCCTCGTTTCTCGCGGTGGCGGTGGCCGACAATGTCCTCGACTGCGCCTGGCTGGGCGATTGCGCCGCGCTGCTCGTTCGCAACGGTCGGGCGACGCGGATCGGACCACAGCGCGACATTCGTGATGACGAGGCCGATCTGGCGCGCAGCGTCGCGCATCACGGGCTCGGCAAGGTGAAGCGCGCCTCGCCCATACTGGAAGTGTTGCAGGCCGCGCGCAGCCGGCCAGATCGCAAGGTGCTCGGCGTCGATCCCGCCGGGGCCGAGCAGGTCTATTACTCCAGCCAGCCCTGCGTCGCGGGCGACGAACTGCTGTTGATGAGCGATGGCTTCGCCGCAATCACCGACCTCTACCGCCTGGTCGACGAACAGGCGCTGCCCGGCCTGCTTGCAGCGGGCGGCTTGCCCGGCATCGCCGCGCAACTGCGCGCCGCCGAGGCCGAAGATGCCGATTGCGCCCGCTGGCCGCGCTTCAAACAGGGCGATGACGCCACCGCCTTGTGGTTGCGGGTCGCGGCGTAGGACCGTTACGCGTTGAACCTTCTCTCGGTCGTCCTCCCGGCGTCTTGCGGGGGTTCAGCGTGCCGCGTGCGCAAGACCGGAAGCTCCACTTCTAGCCTCGCCTCCCGGTGGAGGCCGGGACAAGCCCGGCATGACGGATGGGGCCTATTGAACCGGTCCCTCCCTCCCAATGCGCGTAAGCCGGGCCTTGTCGCGTCCCTTCCCCGCTCCTTAAGCTCCATCCGACCCCCGCGCGGAAGACGCGGACAATCAGGAGAGTCCAGATGCTCAACCGCGACCCGCTCGCTGCCCCGCACGCGCCGTTCTGGCCGTCGGGACCCAAGCCACCGGCGGGCGCACCGAACATCGTCGTCATCCTGTTCGACGATGTCGGTCTGTCCGATTTCGGCTGCTACGGATCGCCGATCGAGACCCCGGCGATCGACGCCGTTGCCGCGCGGGGACTGCGCTATTCGGGCTTCCACACCACCGCGATGTGCTCGACCACGCGCGCGGCGCTGCTGACCGGACGCAATCACCATTCGGTCGGCATGGGCTGCCTCGCCAATTTCGACAGCGGCTATCCCGGCTATCGCGGCAAGATCGCCCGCGAGGCCGGCACCCTGCCCGAGATGCTCAAGCCCCACGGCTACAACAGCTACATGGTCGGCAAGTGGCACGTCACGCCGCTCGACGAGACGGGACCGACCGGCCCGCATGACGGCTGGCCGTTGGGCCGCGGATTCGATCATTATTACGGCTTCATGGATGCCGAAACCGACCAGTACGCGCCCGAGCTGGTCCGCGACAATACACCCGTCACACCGCCAGGAACGTACCAGACTGGGTATCACCTGACGGACGACCTTACCGATGAGGCGATCCGTTATGTCGGCGATCATGTCGCTTCGCGTCCCGACAAGCCGTTCCTGTTGTGGCTGGCCTATGGCGCCTGCCATGCCCCGCACCAGGCGCCGCAGGATCTGATCCTGAAATACGACGCGCTGTTTCGCGACGGTTACGACGCCGAGCGCGAGCGGCGGCTGGCGCGAATGATCGGGATGGGGCTGGTCCCAGCCGGCACCACGCTCCCCCCGCGCAACGACTTCGTGCAGCCATGGGACAGCCTCGACGACGACGCCAAGCGGCTCTTCACGCGGCTGCAAGGTGCCTATGCGGCGATGCTCGACCATGCCGACCAGAATATAGCGCGGCTGACCGCTTTCCTCGACGCCGCCGGGCTGACCGACGACACGTTGATCCTTGTCCTGTCGGACAATGGTGCCAGCCAGGAAGGGCTCGGCTACGGCTTCATCAACGCGATGGGCCCGTACAACATGCGGCCCGAGACGATCGAGGAAAAGATCGCGCGGATCGACGATATCGGCGGGCCGGACACCCATTCGAACTTCCCGCTCGGCTGGGCGATGGCGGCGAACACGCCAGTCCGGCGCTACAAGCAGAACACGCATGGTGGCGGCATCCGCGATCCCCTGGTCGTTAGCTGGCCGAATCGCCTGCCCGCGCGCGGCGAAGTGCGGCACCAGTTCGCGCACGCGGTCGATCTGGTCCCCACTCTGCTCGACCTGATCGGAATCGACGCGCCGGCCAGCATCGCCGGGGTTGCGCAGATGCCGCTCGAAGGCACCAGCTTCGCCGCCTCGCTGACCGACGCAGACGCGGCGGCGCGCGGCACGCCGCAATATTTCGAAATGTTCGGCCATCGCGGCATCATCCATCGCGGCTGGAAAGCGGTTGCCTTCCACCCCCCCGGCACACCCTACGATGCCGACAAATGGGAGTTGTTCGATCTGTCGAACGATTTCGCCGAAACGCATGATCTCGCGGCCGAGCGCCCCGACAAGCTCGACGAACTGATCGACTTGTGGTGGCAGCAGGCCGAGGCGCATCAAGTACTGCCGCTCGACGACCGGTTCGGCCCGCGCTTCGCCGAGAATGCCGCGCGCCGGCTCGGCGACCGTCGCGTCTTTACCTTTCACAAGGGCATGGGCCACATCCCGACCGACATCGCGCCAGATCTGCGCGCGCGTTCGTATCGCATCGAGGCGCATGCGAGGGTCGAACCCGGCGACGAAGGCGTGCTCATCGCGCATGGCGACGCGACGTGCGGCTACAGCCTCTACCTTCAGGATGGGCGGCTGCATTTCGACGTCAATGTCGGCGAACATCAGATCGTCTCGTCCGACGCGCCGGTGCCGGCGGGCGAGCATGTCCTGTCCGTCCATGTGTCGCATGGCGCACCCGCCGCGGCGGAATTGCGGTGCGACGGCACATCGATCGGCAGTGGCACGATCCGCTTCGGCTTCGTCAATTTCATCAGCTGGTCGGGGCTGGATATCGGGCATGACCGGTCGAGTCCGGTGTCGCAGTACGAGGCGCCGTTCGCGTTCACCGGGGAACTTGCGAAGGTGGTCGTGACGATCGAAGACGAGCAAGGCGACGCCGAAGGAGCGGCGCAGGCGTTGCTCGCGCGGGAGTGACGCGATCAAATCCCTCTCCCCTAGGGGTGAGGGAAATGACGCCAAAACGAAACGGCCCGGAGAGGCTACTTCTCCGGGCCGCTCATTGTCCGCCGCAAGGGGGATGAAGCGGCGGACGTCGCTCGCCAGGGTCAGGCGGCGAACTGGTTCATCGTATTGTGCACGCCGCCCGCCTTCAGCGCGGCCTCGCCGGCGAAATACTCCTTATGGTCGTCGCCGATGTCGCTGCCCGACATGTTCTGGTGCTTCACCGCGGCGATACCCTGGCGGATTTCCTGGCGCTGGACGTTCTTGACGTAGCCCAGCATCCCGGCCTCGCCGAAATATTCCCTGGCGAGGTTGTCCGTCGACAGCGCCGCCGTGTGATAGGTCGGCAACGTGATTAGGTGGTGGAAGATCCCCGCCCGCTTCGCCGCATCCGCCTGGAAGGTGCGGATCCGCTCGTCGGCCTCGGCCGCCAGTTCGGTGCCATCATAATCGGCGCTCATCAGCTTCGCCCGGTCGTATGCCGAAACGTCGCGGCCAGCCTCGCCCCAGGCGTCGAACACCTGCTGGCGGAAGTTCAGCGTCCAATTGAAGCTGGGCGAGTTGTTATAGACCAGCTTGGCGTTGGGGATAACCTCGCGGATGCGGTCGACCATCGACGCGATCTGCTCGATATGCGGCTTCTCGGTTTCGATCCACAACAGGTCGGCGCCGTTCTGCAGCGAGGCGATGCAGTCCATCACGCAGCGATCGGCCCCGGTTCCTTCGCGGAACTGGTAGAGGTTCGACTTCAGCCGCTTCGGGCGGACGATCTTGCCGTCGCGTTCGATCACGACGTCGCCCGCCTTGAGGTCGCCGATCGCGATCTCCTCGCAATCGAGGAACGAGTTGTACTGGTCGCCGAGATCGCCCGGCGTGTGGCTGATCGCGATCTGCTTGGTCAGGCCGGCACCGAGCGAGTCGGTACGGGTGACGATGATGCCGTCCTCGACACCGAGTTCGAGGAATGCGTAGCGGCACGCGCGGACCTTCGCCAGGAAGTCCTCATGGGGCACGGTGACCTTGCCGTCCTGATGACCGCACTGCTTTTCATCCGACACCTGGTTCTCGATCTGCAGCGCGCAGGCGCCGGCCTCGATCATTTTCTTGGCGAGCAGATAGGTCGCCTCGGCATTGCCGAAGCCCGCGTCGATATCGGCGATGATCGGCACGACGTGCGTCTGATGGTTCTCGATCGCCTGGAGCAGGCGCTGCGCCTCGACCTCGTTGCCGGCGTCGCGCGCCTTGTCGAGATCGCGGAACATCATGCCCAGCTCGCGGGCATCGGCCTGGCGGAGGAAGGTGTAGAGTTCCTCGATGAGCGCCGGGACGCTGGTCTTTTCGTGCATCGACTGGTCGGGCAGCGGTCCGAACTCGCTGCGCAGGGCGGCGATCATCCAGCCCGACAGATAGAGGTAACGGCGCTCGGTCGAGCCGAAATGCTTCTTGATGCTGATCATCTTCTGCTGCCCGATGAACCCGTGCCAGCAGCCGAGCGATTGCGTGTACTTGGCCGGATCGGCGTCATAGGCGGCCATGTCGCGGCGCATGATCGCGGCGGTGTAGCGCGCGATATCGAGCCCGGTGCGGAACCGGTTCTGCAGCCGCATCCGCGCTACCGCCTCGGCGCTGATCCCGTCCCAGGTGCCGTTGTGGCTGGCAATCAGCTGGTTGGTGGCGGCGATCGAGTCTTGGTAGGTCACGGTACGTCCTCGCTTGTGGTGATGCGAGGATATGTATGCCAATTTACAGACCGACGGAGCCGCCATGCTCTAAGATATGCAGTCAATGAGTGACTGCCTGGCGATAACAGATCGTCAATCGGTAATTTTATTTACAGATCACTCTCAGTCGCCGCCAAAGGTGAACGGGCTGACCCCGCGCTCGCGTTCGTTCACCAGCAGCGCGCGCCCGACCGGCGCGGCGCTGCGCTGCGGACAGGAAGCGCGACCGCAGGCGCGGCAGCCGAGACCGACCGGAGTCGCTTCGCCCCTGAGGTCGATCCCGCGCGCCGCGGCCATGTTGCCCGCGAGGTCCGCCGACACCCCCAGACCGACGGCGAACTCGGCCTGCACAGCACCGTAGCGGCGACCTTGCGGCGTAACCGTGCGCGAGAGGGTCAGCCAGCGACCGCCATCCTCCAGCTCGACCAGCTGCACGGCCAGCTCGCCCGGCCGGTCGAACGCCGAATGAACGCGCCACAACGGACAGCGCCGGTCGCTCTCGACCAGCGGCGAGCCGCTCGCACCGGAAAAGCGCTTCGACACCTGTCCCGCGCGATCGATCCGCACCATGAAGAACGGGAGCCCGCGCGCCCCGACGCGCTGCAAGGTGGTCAGACGATGCGCAACCTGTTCGAACCCCGCACCGAAGCGGCGCTGGAGCAGTTCGAGGTCGTAGCCGGTCGCCTCGCACGCGCGCAGGAAGCGGGCATAGGGCATCATCACTGCCGCGGCGAAATAGCTGGTCAGATAGCGACGATAAAGGCGTTCGCCGGCGCGATCGGCGAAACCGGCGCCCTGGACCAGCGCCTCGATCATCGCGCGCGCCTCGATCTGGCCGAGCTGATAGGCGGCGGCGAAGGTCCGGCTCGCGGCGTCGAGCATCTCCGACAATTGCAGTTGCCGCGCATGCAGGTCGGTGCGCCGCAGCAGGTCGGGCATCACATCGACCGGCAGGATACGAATCGTCAGCTGATGTTTGACCCGAAGTCGTTCGGCGATCGCGCCGTAGAGATCGCCGGCGCCCATCCGCAATTCGTCGGCCAGCGCCTCAGCCGCCGCGTCGAGATCGGCATAGTGGCCGCGCCAACGCTCGATCTCGCGCCGGAGGTCGGCGATCGCATCGGGCGCGCCGGCCGCCTCGCCCGCGGCCACCCCCTGCCCCAGCCGGTCGAACACCCGCGCGAACGCCTCGGCGCCACCGGGCGCGCCGGCCAACCACTCCTCGACTTCGTTACGGTCGATCTCCAGATCTGCGAACATCGGATCGGCCAGCCGCCGCCGGATGGCCGCCGCGCCGCCGCCCGGCTCCCCCGCCGCCAGCGCGCGCGGATCGAAGTCGAACGCTTCGGCCAGCTTGACCAGCAACGCCGCCGAGACCGGACGCTGATTCTTCTCGACCAGATTGAGATAGCTGGGCGAGATCGCCAGCGCCTCGGCCATCGCCGCCTGAGTCAGTCCCTCGCGCCGCCGGAGCCGCCTGACCGCGTGTCCCGCCAGCAATTTCCGCTCCGCCATGCCCGTCCCGCCGCTCGCCAAGTGATCGGCCAGCGATCTCGCCACAAGGCGATTCTGTCAATAGTTTACACACTCACCAGCTTTTGACCATATCCGGTCGACATCAACACCTTCGCGTCATTGCAGGAGATATCGCCCAATCCGTCGATTTCCGCCACTCGGCCGCCAAGAGCCGGGTTATCCCGCGCAGATTTGTAAGGTTTCACACTTTCCTGGGGAGGAAAGGATGCCCGCCGGGTCCGTCCCGGCGGGCATTTTCTATGCGCGCCCGCTTCGTTCGACGCGGCCAGTGAGAAACCGCCTCCCCGGAACGCTACGTGCTTGTTAAAGCACCCCCATGCACCTCCGTATCCGAAGCGCATTCGCGCTGCTGCTCGTCTGGGTCGCCGTCGCCGCTCAACCCGCCGCCGCCAAGGTCCGCATTACATTCTGGTCGCGCGAGGAAGGTCAGATGTTCCCCCATGCCTTCTTCACGCTCGACGGCACGCCCGATCGCGGCGGCCGGCCCGTCAATATTTCGTACGGCTTCACCGCCAAGGTGATTTCGCCCGCATTGCTGTTCGGCGATGTCCCGGGCCGGATCGACCTGACGCCCCGGAGCTACATCATGGGCAGCTTCGCGCACTTCTCGGTCTATCTCACCGATGCGCAATATGATTCGATCCTCCATCTGACCGATGAATGGGGCGATCGGGGCGACCATCATTACAATGCCAGCAAGCGCAATTGCGTGCATTTCGTCGCAGAGGCCGCCCGCCGCGCAGGCCTGCGCGTCGCGATCCAACCCAAGCTGGTCAAGAAACCCCACGCCTTCCTCGAATCGGTCCTGGCGGCCAATCCCCAGGTGATCCGGGTCGAAAGCAATGCGACGGCCTTCTATGGCACCGCCCGCGCGGCGGCCCGCTGACCCGACACCGCCGCGATGATAGGGACGCGCAGCCCGGTCAGGCCGCAGTCCAGCCGCCGTCGACGGTCATGTTCGCGCCGGTAATCGACTTCGCTTCGTCACGGCACAGGAATAGCGCCAGCGCCGCGACCTGATCCGGCGTCACGAACTCCTTTGTCGGCTGGGCGGCGAGCAGCACGTCATTCATTACCTGCTCGCGCGTCAACCCCCGCGCTTTCATCGTGTCCGGAATCTGGTTCTCGACCAGCGGCGTCCAGACATAGCCCGGCGAGATCGCGTTGACGGTGATGCCGTGCGTCGCGACCTCGAGCGCCACCGTCTTGGTGAGGCCGGCAATGCCGTGCTTGGCGGCGACGTAAGCCGATTTGTTAGGGCTGGCGACGAGGCTGTGCGCGGAGGCGGTGGAGATGATCCGCCCCCATTTCGCCGCCTTCATATAGGGCACCGACGCGCGCATCATGTGGAATGCGCTGGTCAGGTTGATCGCGATGATCGCGTCCCATTTGTCGATCGGGAACTCGTCGACCGGCGCGACATGCTGGATACCGGCATTGTTGACGATGATGTCGGGGCCGCCGAGTTCGTCATGGCAGCGGTTGACCATCGCCTCGATCGCATCGGGCTTGGTCATGTCGGCAGCGTCGTAGAGCGCCTTCGCGCCGCTCGTCGCCTCCAGCGCGGCACGCTCCTTCTCGATTGCTGCGGCGTCGCCGAAACCGTTGATCATCACGCTCGCGCCTTCGGCCGCGAACGCCTTGGCATAAGCGAGCCCGATGCCCGAGGTGGACCCAGTGACGATCGCGCTCTTGCCCTTCAGGAACATGACTTTCTCCGTTGCTTAGCGGGGGGTGAGGTCGAAGGCGGCGGTCTTGCCGTCGATGATGTTCTCGGCGACCAGTTCGGCATTGGCCATTGTCTCCGCGACATCGGCGCTGCCAGCTTCCCAATGCTCGCGCATCGTCCGCGCCGAGAATTCGAAATCGCGCGCGCCGCCTTCCCAGGCATTGGCGCGATAGATCAGATGGACCAGGTTGACCGGATATTCCGCCGAACGCTCGGTCAAGGCGCGGACGTCGGGATCGTTGCCCATGTCAGGCGGCAATTTCGCCAGCACGCGCCGTGCGATTTCGCGATCCTTGCGCAGCCGCATCAACTGAGTCGAGATTTCGCGCGAGCGGCTCGAAAAGCGTATCTCCTTCTCGCGCGCCATGACGTCCATGATCGTGCGCGGCCGTACCGCGACCGAGGGAAACAGGTCGACCTGGAACACCAGCAGATCTTCTGCCTGATGATCGAGCACGTGGCTCAACGGCGTGTTCGAAACGAGCCCGCCGTCCCACCACAGCCGACCGTCTATCTCGACCGGCGGCAGTCCCGGCGGCAACGCCCCGGAGGCCATGATATGGCGCGCGTCGATCCGTTCGAGACGATTGTCGAAATAACGGAAATTGCCGCTCTCGACATCGACCGCACCGACCGACAGCCGGACCGGCCCGTCGTTGAGCAGATCCCAGTCGACGAGGTCGGCCAACGTGTCCTCGAGCGGCGCACTGTCATAGAAACTGAGCGCCGCGGTCGTGCCCGGCGCCGCCATCACCGGCGGGACCGCGCGCGGCGTGAAGAAGCCCGGCACGCCCGCCAGCATCACGAACCCCGCGGACCATTCGTGCAGCGCCTCGCGCACGGTGTCGTTGGGGAAGATCGGAAAGCTCGGCAGCGAGCTCGTCACCTTGTCCCAGAACGCCGTCAGCCGCTCGACGCGCCGTTCGGGCGGATTGCCCGCGACGATCGCGGCGTTGACCGCGCCGATCGAGATGCCCGCCACCCAGTCGAGCTCGATGCCGTTCGCTTCCAGCCCCTCGATCACGCCGGCCTGATAGCTGCCGAGCGCGCCGCCGCCCTGGAGCACCAGCGCCACTTGATCGGGCAAGGGAAGCGCCTTGGCGCGGCGGCGGGAACGAACATCGGCCATTGCGAGCCCGCATGGGCCATGCTGGCGAGTCGATCAATCGTGCGATTGCAACCGGCGCCGTTGCGGCGCATTTTGGCGGGAAGGAAAACGGCAAAGGGGCAGCCGATGCGGCTCGACGACTACGATCCCAACATCAATGTCGAGGATCAACGCGGCCAGGGCGGCGGCTTCGGGGGCTTTGGCGGCGGCGGGGGCGGCGGGCTCCTCTTCGCCTTCCTGCCTTTCATCTTCAACCGGTTCGGCTGCCTGGGCGTCGCTGTGGTGCTCGGGCTGTTCTTCTTCCTGAGCGGCGGGTTGCACCTGGTCGACACGGGCGGGTCGGGCGGCAGTTACGCGCCGACAAGCGCGAGCCGGTCCGCCGGCGGCACCGACGTCGCATCGAGCTGCAATCTCGACGCATCGTCAAAGGTCGCGTGCAACGCCTTCAGCTCGGCGGACAAGACCTGGGCGGCGATCTTCCAGCAACAGGGGCAGCGTTTCATCGCGCCCAAGCTGGTCTTCTATTCGGGCAATGGCCAATCGGGCTGCGGTGCCGCGCAATCGGCAATGGGTCCGTTCTATTGTCCGAACGATCAGGGCATCTATCTCGACACCAGCTTCTTCCAGGAATTGTCGCAGCGGTTCGGCGCTCCCGGCGATTTCGCACAGGATTATGTCATTGCGCACGAATTCGGCCATCACATCCAGAACCTGCTCGGCATTTCCGACAAGGTGAGCCGGATGCAGCGCCAATCGAGCGAGGTCGAGGGCAATCGCTGGTCGGTGATGCTCGAACTCCAGGCCGATTGCTTCGCCGGCGTGTGGGCGGCGCAGAATCGCGACCGTATGGATCCCGGCGATCTGCAGGAAGGGATGACCGCGGCGAACGCCATCGGCGACGATACATTGCAGAAGGAAACGCAGGGCCGCGTGATGCCCGACAGCTTCACGCACGGGACATCGCAACAGCGCATGACCTGGCTGAAGCGCGGGATCGATACCGGCGACTACAAGCAGTGCGACACCTTCTCGGCCGGAATTTGACCGAAGGCGCCCATGGAGTCCTTCGCTTCACCCCGGCCCTGTGCCCGGGTCTGCCACGCCCCGGGCCTTTGACCTGCGGCTTTGTGGTGGTCGAGCCATGGCGTGCCTCCGGCAAGTCAGGATGACCTCCGGGAGACGCGATCTCGCCCGAACCCGGCACGGGCCCGGCATGACGATTGTCTTTATCCCTCGACCCTCGCCACGCCGTCCTCGACGTGCACCAGCGCGTCGCACAGCTTCAAGCTCGACTCGCGATGTGCGACGATGAGGATCGTCGGCCGCGGCTCCAGCGCCGCCAGGCGTGCCAGCAGCTCGCCTTCGCTCGCCTGATCGATCGCGTTGGTCGCCTCGTCGAGTATCAGCAACCGCGGTTTTCGAAGCAAGGCACGCGCGATCGCGAGCCGCTGACGCTCGCCGCCCGACAGCAGCGCGCCACGTTCGCCCACGACGCTGTCGATCCCCTTGGGCATGCGCGCAACGATCGCGGCCGCACCGACCGCATCGATCGCCGCATGCATCATCGCCTCGGTGATCCCTTCGTCACCCCAATCGAGATTGCGGCGCACCGTGTCGTGGAACAGGAAACCGTCCTGCGGCACATAGGCGATCGCCCCGCCCCAACCGCCGCTGAGCGGCCGTCCGCCGACCGTCACCGTGCCTGATTGGGGATCGAGCAGCCCGGTAATCACGTCCACCAGCGTCGTCTTCCCGCCGCCGCTCGCGCCGGTCAGCCCCGTGATCGAGCCCTCGCCGATCGTCAAAGTCGCATCGCCCAGCCCGCCGCCGCCCGGGTGGCGGTACGTCACGTGGGACAATTGTATCGGCCCCGGGGGTGGCGTCTCGGCTTCTGCCGCCCGGAAGGCGCCGAAATGCCGCTCCGCCTCGCGAACCGCCTCGAAAGCGGGGACGCCATAAGCGACTTGCTGGATCGCCTGCTGGATCGACTGGGCCGGCCCCACCATCCGTCCGAAAACCAGGACGACGATGATCAATTGCGCCGGCGCGACGTGCATCAAATCGATCCCCGCCAGGACCACAGCCGCCAGGGCGACGGCCGACCCGAGCGAAAACCATAAACGTGCCCGCGCCTGGTCGCGCTGGAACCATAATTGCCGGCGGCGCGCGAGCGACTGCGACGCCGCGAACTCGCCGACGAAGCGATCGCGCATCTGTTGCGCCGCGGCGATCTTGAGACCGCCCAGGAAGCTGCTGGCGTTGCTCATCATGTTCTGACCGGCACGCATCGCCTGCTCGCCGGTGCGGTGATTGCGCGTCTGGTTGAGGACGATGGCGATACCGCCCAACAGCATGACGACGGCGGCCACCAACGCCAGGATCGGAGCCAGCGCCGCCACCACGGCAAGCGCGACCAGCGACGAAATGATCGCCACAATCATCTGGATCAATTGCTGCGCGGTGACGCCGATGCGCATTACGTCGATTCCGATCAGCGTCGTAATCCGCGAATGGTCGAGCGCCGCGATCTCTCGCCACGGGGCCACCGCCAGCGCCCGCAGAACGCGAAGCCGCTGGTCGTCGACGAATCGCGCCTGAAGCGACTGCACCGAGATATCGCGTGCGTAGAGCACCCCTCCCCGCACGACCATCATCACCATGAATCCGCTCATCAGCCAGCCGACCAGATGCGCCGGATCGGTCACGCCCCACTGCGCCGCCAGCCGATATATTCTGGCCGGTCCCTTGCCGGTCAGGACGCCGAGAATGGGGACGAGTAGCAATAGCCCGGCGCCCTCGACCGCCGCTCCGCCCAACGCCAGGGTCAAGGCACCGACCGTCCGGCGCGGGCTCATCGCCGCAAGCGCGCGCGCGATCGCCAGCATCATGCGCAAGGTGCGCGTCGTGTTGGTGCCCCCGGTCACCGTGCCTTGTTAGGGGCGACGCGCGACGCTGTCACCGCCCGGCGACGCCGGTGTCAGTCCGTCAGCGCGAGCCGTCGCTCCGTTTCGCCATGTGCGGACACCGGCCCGGCAAATGCGTTACGACCGAGGCTTGCCAGCAGGTCGACCAGCCGCTGTTCGGCGTTGTTCCCGATCGCGCTGCGGTTGCTGGGGCGTCCGGCGGCGACGGCGCTCGCGTCGACGAAGCGGCTGCCCCAGCTGTCAGCCAGCGCGAGTACCTGTTCGATCGCCGGCGAGGGATCGCACGCGACGATCGACGGGAAGGGCAATCTGGTCCCCGGACTCAGCCGGACGTTGCGCGCGATCGCCGATTGACCGAAGCCATAGCTGAGCGGCGAGAGGAGCACCGCCCCACGAATGTTGCGCAGATACGCCGGCGGCGAAAGCTGTGCCCACCAGGCAAGTGCCAGGCACGCTACGCCCTGCGCCAGCAGGATCACCGGTTCGGAGCGGCTGGCCATGCTGCCGTCGAGTTGCAGCGCCCAGCGTCCGCTGTGAAAACGCGAAAGATCGAGTTCGATCCGCTGCAGCCGGGCAGCGATCTGCGCGTCGCCCTTGACGGAAACGATGATCGGAACAGGCTTGTCGAACGACGTATCGAAGTCGCGATCCATGACAGCTCTCCCAAACCGGGGTGCGTCGTCTCTGTTCTTGTCGGCACTCCCGATTCGGGGACGCCGAAGCACGAGAATATTCCGACCGATTTGATGTACAAACGACTTGCGACGAATCGACGCGGCGCAGAGCCGGGCCGGATGAATCGGTTCAGGTTGCGAAGCTCAACGAGAACTCCGCGCCGCCGTCGGGATGGTTGCGTGCCGCAATGTCGACCCGCATGGCATCGGCGAACCCCTTGGCGATGGCAAGGCCGAGCCCACTCCCGCCGCTGCGATCGCTGCCACGTCCTTGCGCGAACGTGTCGAAGACGCGTCTTTCGGTTCCCGGTTCGAGGCCGGGTCCGTGGTCGCGGACCGTGAGCTGGACCGCATCCGGCATCCGCGTACCGACGATCGCGACGCGTCCCGCCCCCCCGTGAATGGCGGCATTGGCGAGAAGGTTGATCAGCACGTGATGGAGCAGTGTCGGGTCTGCCTGGACCAGCGGCAGGTCGACGGGCACCTGCAAGTCGATATGCACGCCGCGCAACAAGTCCTTGAGATCGTGAACGGCACTCGCCACCGCATCGGTCAGGTCGATGGCTTCCGGCCTGATGGCGAGCGCGCCCGAATCGATTCGCACCATATCGAGCAGATTATCGAGAAAGCGCCGCAACCGGGCGATGTCGGCGCGCGCCAGCGGGACCGCTGCGGCATCGGGATATTGCCGCGCCAGCGCATCTACCGATGCCGCGACCGAGGTTAGCGGCGTCCTGAGGTCGTGACCGATCGACGACAGCAAGGCAGCGCGTAGCCGATCGCGCTCGCGCAAGACCGAGACATCACGCAGTTGGTCCTCCAGCTTGAGCCGCTCCTGGGCAAGCGCGGCCTGACCCAGCAACGTCGTCAACAGCACCGCGCGATCGGCGCCGACGGGATTACCGCCATCGTCCGCGAGCAACCCGACCACGCCGAGCACGCCGAGCGACGTCTTGAGCGGCTGGAACTGCCAATCGGCCGATACGAGCGTTGCCGTGCCGACTCCCGTCGCTTCCCCCCGGCTCCACGCCCAGTCCGCCGCGGCGCGATCGACCGTCCCGAGATCGGGCGCCACGCCTGGCGCTGCGGCGACGCAGTCGAGTTCGCCGTCGCGCTGGTCGAGCAGGATGACGGTCACGCCGAGCAGACGCGCCGCTTCGGTACAAATAGTCTGGCTCGTGCTCCGCCAATCGGACGCGCGCGCCAGCGCCTGTCCAAACCCCGCGACGGCGGCGTTTTCCTGCGCGCTGCGTGCGCCGATCGTCGCGCGGACGCGCAACCGGCCGGTCAAATTGGCGGTGAAGGTCGCGATCCCGATCAGGACAAACACGGTCAGCACGCTTTGCGGGTCGGCGATCGTGAAGGTGTAGAGCGGCGGCAGGAAGAAGAAATTGTAGGCGAGCCCCGATAACAACCCCGTCGCAACGCCCGGCCACAGCCCGAGCCGCGCCGATGCGAGGATCACCGGCAGCAGGTAGATGAGGTCGATGCCGCCGCCACCGATCAACGGCTGCACGCCTTCTGCCAGCACCGTCGTCATTGCCACCAGCACGACCGCGGCCAGCGCGTTGAGCGCCAGGCTCCAGTCGCTGCGGACGACGGCGGTACGAACCGGCGCCGTCGGACCGCCGGCCGGGATGACGTGGACCGCCAGTCCCTCGCTGGCCGCCAGCATCGCCTCGACAACCGATCCGTGGCGCAGCGCGAACCACCAGCTGCGGCTCGACTTGCCGATGACCAATTGGGTGATACGCGCTTCCGCGATCTGGTCGCGAAGGCCGGCGGTAACGCTTTCGGCCGGGATGGTGGCGATCGACGCGCCGAGGCCGGCTGCAAGCCCGAGCGTATCGGCGACCTGACGCCGCTGGTCCTCACCGAATGTCGCGGCGCGCGGCGTCTCGATGAACACCGCCTGCCACGGCGCCTTCAGGGCGTCGGCCAGCCGCTTGGCGGACCGGACCAGCGTATCGGCGCCCGCCAATTCGCTCACCGCCACCAGCACGCGTTCGCCGCCGGCATAGGTGCCCGTTACCGCATGGGTATCGAGGTGCTCGGTCAGTGCCTGATCGACGCTCAACGCCGCGCGCCGCAGCGCCATTTCGCGCAGCGCCGACAAATTGGCCTTGGAAAAGAAGCGGTCGAGCGCGCGCGTCGCCTCCGCCGGGATGTAGACCTTGCCCGCCTTCAGGCGATCGATCAGTTCGTCCGGCGGCAGGTCGACCACTTCGACCTCGGCACCGTCGAACACACTGTCGGGCACCGTCTCGCGAACCCGAACCCGCGTGAAGCTCGCGACGACGTCGTTGAGGCTCTCGACATGCTGGACGTTGAGCGTGGTGTAGACGTGGATCCCCGCGTCGAGCAGTTCCATTACGTCCTGCCATCTCTTGGGATGGCGGCTGCCGGGCGCGTTGGTGTGGGCGAATTCGTCGACCAATGCGAGTTGCGGCCGCCGCGCCAGGACCGCATCGAGATCCATCTCGGCGAGTTGGTGGCCCTGATAATCGATCGGACGGCGCGCGATGACCTCGAGCGGCGCGACCAGCGCCTCGGTCTCGGCGCGGCCATGCGTCTCGACCACGGCGACCACCACGTCGGCGCCGTCGCGCTGCCGCTGGGCGCCCTGCTGCAGCATCTCGAAGGTCTTGCCGACGCCCGGCGCCGCGCCGAGAAAGATCTTGAGCCGCCCGCGCGCCTCCGCGTTCGCGGCTCGCAGCAGCGCGTCGGGGGATGGGCGGTTGTCGGACAAACTACCAAACTCCGTTCGCCCTGAGCTTGTCGAAGGGCATGCGACTCACCGTGCTTCGACAGGCTCAGCACGAACGGTGTGTTTGTAGCCAACCGGGGGGAAGGCAAGGTCTGGGCACCAAAACTAATGGCTTCTTAATGCCGCCGGCCTCGTTTCGCCCGCGAACCTTAATGCCGAGCTCTCCTATCTCGCCTCTCGATCCTGTCGGAGGCCATCATGCCCGATCTTACCTGGCTCGCCGTGCTCGGCGGCCTGTTCCTGGCGACGCTCGCGTTCGTCCGCTTGTGCGACGAGGCATGAGATGAGTCTGCCGCTTACCATCGCCGGTCTGACCGCCGCAGGCCTCCTGATCTACCTCGTCGCCGTCCTCGTACGGCCTGAACGATTCTGAGGTTCACGCCATGACTCTCCAGGGATGGGCATTGATCATGCTGTTCGTCGCCATCGTGGCGGCGCTCGCGAAGCCGATCGGCCTGTGGCTGTTCGCACTCTACGAAGGCCGCCGCACGCCGTTCCACGTCGTGCTGGGCCCGGTCGAGCGTGGCTTCTATCGCCTTGCCGGCATCGATCCCGCCGCCGATCAGAGCTGGCGACGTTACGCCGTGCACATGCTGGTATTCCAGCTCGCCACCGCGCTGTTCACCTACCTGATCCTGCGTTGCCAGGGATTCCTGCCGCTCGACCAGCGCGGCCTTCCCGGCGTCGGCCCCGATGGCTCGATGAACACGGCGATCGCCTTTGTCACCAACACCAACTGGCAATGGTATGCGGGCGAATCGACGCTCTCGAACCTCAGCCAGATGCTGGGCCTGACCATCCATAATTTCCTGAGCGCGGCGACGGGTATCGCGGTCGCCTTCGCCCTGTTCCGCGGGTTCGCCCGGCGCCCCTCCCCCAACCCGGCGCCGGGCGGCACCGCATCGCCCGGTATCGGCAATTTCTGGGCCGACATCACGCGGATCACGCTCTATCTGCTGCTGCCGATCTGCGTGATCTACGCGCTCTACCTGCTGTTGAGCGGGGTGCCCCAGACCTTTGCCATGTCGGTCGATGCGACTACGCTCGAGGGCGCGAAGCAAACCTTGTCGCTCGGCCCGGTCGCGAGCCAGGAAGCGATCAAGATGCTCGGCACCAATGGCGGCGGGTTCTTCAACGCCAATTCGGCGCATCCGTTCGAAAACCCGTCGGCACTGACCAACCTGATCGAGATGATCTCGATCTTCGCGATCGGTGTCGGGCTGACCTATACGTTCGGCAAGGCGGTCGGCGACACGCGTCAGGGCTGGGCAGTCCTGGGGGCGATGACCATCCTGTTCGTCGCGGGCGCAACGGTTGCTTATTGGCAGGAAGCCGCAGGCAATCCGGTGCTGCACCAACTCGGTGTCGCCGGTGCCAATATGGAGGGCAAGGAGGTCCGCTTCGGAACTGCCGCGAGCGCGCTGTTCGCCGCGGTCACTACCGCCGCGTCGTGCGGCGCGGTCAACGCGATGCACGACAGCTTCACCGCCCTGGGGGGACTGATCCCGCTGTTCAACATCCAGCTCGGCGAGATCGTGGTCGGCGGCGTCGGGTCGGGCATGTACGGCTTTCTGCTGTTCGCCATCCTGGCGGTGTTCGTCGCCGGGCTGATGGTCGGCCGCACCCCCGAATATGTCGGCAAGAAGATCGAGGCGCGCGAAGTCAAGCTTGCGGTGCTGGCGATCGCGGTGCTGCCGCTGTCGATCCTGGGCTTTACCGCGTTGTCGGCGGTGATGCCCGACGGCCTGGCCGGACCGCTCAACAAGGGTCCGCACGGTTTCACCGAGATCCTCTACGCCTTCAGCTCGGCCACCGGGAACAATGGCTCCGCCTTTGCCGGGATCGGCGCGGGCACACCCTGGTATAACGGCCTGCTCGGCGTCGCGATGTGGATCGGGCGGTTCTTCGTGATCGTCCCGGTACTGGCCATCGCCGGCAGCCTCGCGGCCAAGAAGCACGTACCGCCGAGTGCGGGGTCCTTCCCTACGACCGGCGGCCTCTGGGTCGGCCTGCTGGTCGGGATCATCCTGATCCTGGGCGGCCTCACGTTCCTCCCCAGCCTCGCGCTCGGGCCGGTCGCCGATCACCTCGCGATGATCCACGGCCAGCTTTTCTGATGATCTGGCGCGAAAAACGGCCCCTCTCCCGTTGGGAGAGGGGAGGAGCCGCGAAGCGGCGGGAGGGCGAAGGTCTTCCCTTGACCGCCCGCCCCTCGTCACCCTCACCCTCCCGCTCGCCTTCACCGGGCGGGTCCCTCCCTCTCCCGATGGGAGAGGGAATGAAGCGAGACACGCAATGACGACCGCATCCTCCATGTTCTCGACGAAGCTGGTCATCCCTGCGATCGGCGATTCCTTCAAGAAGCTCGACCCGCGCCAACTGGCGAAAAACCCGGTGCTGTTCACCACCGCCGTAATCGCCCTGTTGCTGACCGTCCTGCTAGCGCTTGGCGGCGAGCATCTGCCGATCGGTTTCCAGGTTCAGCTGATCGTCTGGCTGTGGCTGACCGTGCTGTTCGGCACGTTTGCCGAAGCGCTGGCCGAAGGTCGCGGTCGTGCGCAGGCGGCAAGCCTGCGGGCGACCAAATCCGAACTCCAGGCCAAGCGCCTGACCGGGGTCGGCGACACCTGGGGAATGGTCGAAGCCTGGCGCCTCCAGAAAGGCGAATTCGTGCTGGTCGAAACCGGCGATCTCATTCCCGCCGACGGCGAAGTGGTCGAGGGCGTGGCGAGCGTCAACGAAGCCGCGATCACCGGCGAATCCGCACCGGTCATCCGAGAGGCGGGCGGCGATCGTTCGGCGGTGACGGCGGGCACGCGCGTCATCTCCGACCGCATCAAGGTGCGCGTGACGCAGGAGCCCGGCCAAGGCTTTCTCGACCGCATGATCGCGCTGGTCGAAGGCGCCGAGCGGCAGAAGACGCCCAACGAGATCGCGCTGACCATCCTGCTCGTCGGGCTGACGATCATCTTCCTGATCGCGGTCGGCACGATCCCGGGCTTCGCGAGCTATGCCGGCGGCAGCGTGCCGGTCGCGATCCTCGCGGCGCTGCTGATCACGCTCATCCCCACCACTATTGCCGCCTTGCTGTCGGCGATCGGCATTGCGGGCATGGACCGGCTGATCCGCTTCAACGTCCTCGCCAAGTCCGGCCGTGCGGTCGAGGCGGCGGGCGACGTCGACACCCTGCTGCTCGACAAGACCGGCACGATCACGATCGGCGACCGCCAGGCAAGCGACTTCCGCCCGCTGACGGGCGTCGACGTGAAGGCACTGGCCGAGGCGGCGATGATCGCGAGCCTGGCCGACGAGACGCCCGAGGGGCGCTCGATCGTCACGCTGGCGCGCGAGAAATTCGCGCTCGCCGCGACGCTGGCGGCCGATGCCGAGATCATCCCGTTCACTGCGCAGACGCGCAGCTCGGGCGTCCGGATCGGTGATGACAAATGGCTCAAGGGCGCGGTCGATTCGATCCTGAAGGCAATCGGCACCGACGCGGCCGGCGCCGGCGAGCTCAAGCGCATCACCGATGAGATCGCGCGCGGCGGCATGACGCCGCTCGCCGTCGAGCGCAACGGTCGCCTGCTCGGCGCAGTCGCGCTCAAGGACGTGGTCAAGGCCGGGGTCCGCGAGCGCTTCGCCGAATTGCGCCGGATGGGCATCCGCACGGTGATGATCACCGGCGACAACCCGCTGACCGCCGCGGCCATCGCCGCCGAGGCCGGGGTCGACGATTTCCTGGCCGAGGCGACACCCGAGGACAAGTTGGCGCTCATCCGTACCGAACAGACCGGCGGCAAGCTCGTCGCGATGTGCGGCGACGGGACCAACGACGCCCCCGCCCTCGCCCAGGCCGATGTCGGCGTGGCGATGAACACCGGGACGCAAGCGGCGAGAGAGGCCGGCAACATGGTCGACCTCGACAGCGACCCGACCAAGCTGATCGAGATCGTCGGGCTGGGGAAGCAATTGCTGATGACGCGGGGAGCGCTCACCACCTTCTCGGTCGCCAACGACGTCGCCAAATATTTCGCGATCATCCCGGCGATGTTCGTCGTGCTTTACCCCGGGCTCGGCGTCCTCAACGTGATGGGTCTCGCCAGTCCGCGATCGGCGATCCTGTCGGCGATCATCTTCAACGCGCTGATCATTCCCTGTCTCGTGCCGCTGGCACTCAAGGGCGTGAAATATCGGGCGATCGGGGCGGGGCCGCTCTTGGCGCGGAATCTGGCGGTTTACGGACTCGGCGGGCTGCTGGCGCCGTTCGTCGGGATCAAGCTGATCGATCTGGTCGTAGGCGGCCTGGGGCTGGCCTGACCGGAAACGCAATAATCCGTTCGTGGTGAGCTTGCCGAAGCACGTGCCCAGAACACGCCCTTCGACAAGCTCAGGGCGAACGGCGGAAGGAAGACCGACATGTTCAAAGACTTCACCACCGCTCTTCGCCCGGCCATCGTGCTGACCTTGCTGTTCGCCGCCCTGCTCGGCCTCGCCTACCCGGCCGCGATCACCGGTGTCGGCCAGATGATCGCACCGGCCGCCGCCAATGGCAGCCTGATTCGCGACGCCAAGGGCAGTGTCATCGGGTCCTCGCTGATCGGCCAGCGCTTCACCAGTGACCGCTATTTCCATGGCCGCCCGTCGGCGGCCGGCAAGAACGGCTACGACGCCACCGCTTCCTCGGGCTCCAATTACGGCCCAACCAGCCAGGCCCTTGTCGACCGCGTCAAAACCGATCTCGCATCGGCCGAGGCATCCACTCCCGCACCAGGTTCCACCGTACCCGCCGATCTGGTGACGGCCTCCGCCTCGGGGCTGGACCCCGATATCAGCCCCGAGGCGGCCTTGTTCCAGGTATCGCGTGTCGCCAGGGCACGCGGGATCGATCCGGTCAAGCTCCACCAACTGGTCGACGACAATACCGCCCATCCCCTGCTCGGTTTTATCGGCGAGCCGCGCGTCAACGTGCTAGCGCTCAACCTCGCGCTCGACCGGATCGCGCCGCGGCCGTAACACGGGCTTCATGGTCGCCACGCCCCGCATCCTGATCGTCGAGGACGACCCGCATATCCGCCGTCTGCTCCGCGTGGCGATCGAGCGGGCGGGCTATGCGGTGGGCGAGGCAGCGACCGCGCGCGAAGCGCTGTCGCTGGCCGACATCGACAAGCCCGAACTGGTCCTGCTCGATCTGGGCCTGCCCGACCGCGACGGGCTGGAGCTGATCCAGCTACTGCGCGCCCGCGTCGGCGCCGCGGTAATCGTGGTGTCGGCGCGCGAAGACACGTCGGAAAAAGTCGCCGCGCTCGATCTCGGCGCCGACGATTATCTGACCAAGCCGTTCGATACCGAGGAATTGCTCGCCCGCGTCCGTACCGCGCTGCGCCACCGCGTTACCGGCGATGCCGGCCGGACGCTCGTCGCGACCGGCGACGTCGAGATCGACCTCGAACGGCGCCGCGTCCGCCGCGCGGGCGACGACGTGCATCTGTCGCCAAAGGAATATGACGTCCTGGCCGAACTCGCCAAAAAGCCCGACCGCGTCATCGGTCACCGGCAATTGCTGCGCACCGTCTGGGGCCCGGCGCACGAGGATCATGTCGACTATTTGCGGATCGTCGTGCGCAATCTGCGCCAGAAACTGGAAACCGACCCGGCACGTCCGCGGCTGATCACCAACGAGCCCGGCGTCGGCTATCGCCTCGCCGCCGGAGAGTGATCGAATCGCCGCCCTCGAATTTTGCCGCAAATGCCGATAGGCATCGGCAATGGATACCGGGATCGACCAGCCGACGGGCAGCACGCGGACGCATCGTCCGACGTCGTTCGACGTGGCGTTGCTGGCGCAGGTATCGCAGTCGACCGTCTCGCGCGCCTTGCGCGGCGATCCGTCGATCACCCCGGAAACGCGCGATCGCGTCGCGAAGGCGGCGGCCGAGCTCGGCTATCGGCCCGACAGCCGCGCGGTGCGGCTGCGGGGCGGGTCGGTCGGCAGCGTCGCGGTCGTCCTGCTGACCTCGCCCGATCTCGAGCGGCGTGCGCTCAATCCGTTTTATTTCGACATTCTCGGTGCGGTCGAGGCGGCCGCCGCACGTCGCTCGATGGGCATTCTGTTGTCCTATCAAGGTACGGCCGAATCGCTCCGCAGCGATTTCGAGCAACGGCGCGAAGCCGACGGGCTGGTCGTCATCGGCACCGCCGCCAACCGCGCCGCGTGGGATTTCTTTGCGCGCGCGAAGGGCGCCGGCAGCAACCTGGTTGCCTGGGGCGCGCCCGACGATTCGCTTCCGATCGTCCGCGCCGACAATCACGCCGCCGGCGTGCTGGCGGTGGAGCATCTGGTCGCCGGCGGCCGTCGCCGCATTGCGTTCGTCGGGCCGGGCTGGGAAACCCATCAGGCGTTCCGTCTGCGTCGGCAAGGCTATCTCGACGTGCTCGCCCGGCATGACCTGACGCCGATCGAAGTGCCCGTGCCGGCGATCGACGACCGGCATGCCCAGGGAGAAGCGGCGGCCGCGCAACTCCTCGCGTTCGATCTGCCGGTCGACGGCGTCTTCGCGGCATCGGATACGCTTGCGTCGGGTGTCATGGGCGGGTTGCAAGCGGCGGGTGTGCGCGTTCCCGGCGACATCGCAATCGTCGGATTCGATGGCGGCTTCGGCGCGCGCCAATGCACCCCCGCGCTGACGACGATCGAGCAGGACGTGGCCAGCGCGGGCGAAATGCTGGTCGAGGCGTTGTTCGGCCCGGCCGATGCCGGCGATGCGATCGACCACGGCTTCGTCCCGGTGAAACTGGTCGTCCGCGGCAGTAGCTGAACGACCAATTCGGGTCGGTAGCGGCACGCCACGCGGATTGCCTTGGCGCCCCATGCGCCATAGCCATACCGCCCGGATCGATCTCTCAGCACTGGTGGTACCTCATGTCCCGGTCGGCGAATGGCCGTCATGCTGCAGCAACCCGTGTCGTCGCGGTCGTTCAGGCGCTCGCCCTGTCGCTCGGTCTATCGGCCTGCGACCGTCGTGACGCTCGCGCACCGACCACCGAGACCAGACCCGCCTGCGCCAATCTGGTCGCCGCGCCGATGGTCAGGATCGCCGGCGGCAGCTTCATGATGGGCGCGGATCCCCAATATCCCGAGGAAGGGCCGCCGCGTCGCGTCACCGTCGGGACGTTCTGGATCGACAGCCACGAACTGACCAACGCCGAGTTCGCGCGGTTCGTGAAGGCCACCGGCTATCGAACCGTCGCGGAGCGGAATCCGCCGGTGACTCCCCAAACGCCGTCCGACATGCGCCTTCCCGGCTCGGCGGTGTTCGCGGTGCCCGACGACAACGACCCGCGCTGGTGGCGCTGGGCGGTCGGCGCGCAATGGCGCCATCCGTCGGGCCCGTCGGAGTCGATCGTTGGGCATGATCGCGAACCCGTGGTGCAGATCGCCTATGCCGATGCGGAAGCCTATGCGCGCTGGGCGGGCAAGAGGCTGCCGACCGAGGCAGAATGGGAATATGCCGCGTTGGGCGGCGGCACGGCGTTGCCCGAACCGGTCGATGCGCATGGGGTTCCCCAGGCCAACTACTATCAGGGCGTCTTCCCGCGCCGCGATCTCGGCCTCGACGGCTATCGCGGCCGAGCGCCGGTCGGGTGCTTCAAGCCCAACGGCTACGGCCTCTACGACATGATCGGCAATGTCTGGGAATGGACCAGCGACACCGTCGGCAAGCGGCAGGATACCGGCGTGATCAAGGGCGGGTCCTATCTGTGCGCGGCCAATTATTGTGCCCGCTATCGCCCCGCGGCACGCCAGTTCGAGGAACGTGGGCTCGGTACCGACCATATCGGCGTCCGTTTCGTCAGCGATCGGCCGATCCCGCCGCGTTGACCCCTCGACGATATTATGGCACGCATCGTGCCAATAAATTGTCGGGAGGATGACGATGCGGGTCTTGCGGACACCGGACGAGCGGTTCGTCGGCTTGCCCGACTATCCATTCGCACCACACTACCAGATGGTTACGGATGCCGACGGAACCGAATTGCGTATCCATCATGTCGACGAGGGCCCGCGAAACGCAGCGCCGATCCTGTTGATGCACGGCGAACCGAGCTGGTCGTTCCTCTACCGCAAGTTCATCCCCTATCTCGCCGCACGCGGCCATCGCGTGATCGCGCCGGACCTGATCGGGTTCGGCAAGTCGGACAAGCCGGCCGCGCGCAACGACTATACCTATGAGCGGCACGTTGCCTGGATGAGCGACTGGCTTCGCGCGCTAGACCTGACCGACATCACCCTGTTCTGCCAGGATTGGGGTGGCCTGATCGGACTGCGGCTGGTCGCTGCGTTTCCCGATCGCTTCGCGCGCGTCATCGTCGCCAATACCGGCCTGCCGGTCGGTACGGGATCGTCAGAGGGGTTCGACGCGTGGCTGGCATTCAGTCAGAACGTCCCGATGTTTCCCACCGGCGCCATCGTCAATGGCGGGACCACGCGCGAGCTGAGCCCGGCAGAGATCGCCGCCTATGACGCGCCCTATCCCGACGAAAGCTATAAGGAAGGGGCACGCCAGTTCCCCACCCTGGTTCCGATCACGCCCGACCACCCGTCGGTCGCCGAAAACCGCGCCGCGTGGCAGGTACTGGAGAGGTTCGATCGCCCCGTCCTGACCGCGTTCGGCGACAAGGATGCGGTTACCAAGGGCGGCGAGCGCGTCTTCATCGAGCGCATTCCCGGCGCCCGCGGCCAGCCGCATCGCATCATCGCGGGTGGCGGGCATTTCCTGCAGGAAGACGCTCCCGAAGAACTGAGCGCGCTGATCCACGATTTCATCACCGCGACGACGGAGGTGGCGGCGTGAAGGTCACCAATGCGGTCTTCCCGCCTGCGGACCAGGCAGCGGCATTTTTTGGCAGTGCCGAGGATGGGCCGTTCGTCATGATCAACCTGCTGAGATTCAAGGAGCAGGCAGAATATCCCGACGGCAGCGACGCCGATCTGAGCGGCCGCGAAGCCTATGCCCGTTACGGCGCCGGCGTTCGGGCCTGCCTGGAAGCGGTCGGCGGCAAGGCGCTTTATGCCGGTGCGGTCACCGAATTGATGATCGGCGAGGTCGAGGATCTGTGGGACATGGTCGCGCTGGCGCAATATCCGTCGCGCGCGGCGATGATGGCCATGGTCCAGTCGCCGGACTATCAGGCGATCGAGAAGCATCGCATCGCCGGACTCGCGGGCCAGCTCAACATCCGCACCAAGCCGCTGGCGGGATGATCAGCCGATCGGCAGACGCTCGAACCCGATGCCGGCCGACCCCGCCGCCAAGCTGAACATCATACCATCCTCGCCAACGATAATCGGTCCGGCATAGAAGCGCCGCGCGTCGCCGAGGAAGGCGGGGTACATCGTCCGCGACGGCAATTGCGGAATGACGTGGCTGAACACCAACATGCGGACGCCTGCCTTCTGTGCCTCGCTCGCGACGAGTTCGGGCGAGGCGTGATAGCTCAGGATGTCGCGCGTGATCTGCGCCGTGTTCGCGATGCCGCGGCGATCGAGCGCGGCAGTGGTCAGCTTGACCAGACGCGGCTGCAATCCTTCATGAACGAGCAGGTCGACACCCCGCGCCGCCGCCACCAGCGCCGGGCTCGCCGTCGTGTCGCCGCTGACCACTACCGATCGCCCCTTATAATCGAATCGGTAGCCGACGGCGGGGTCGACCGGACCATGATCGACGCGGAAAGCGGTGACGCGCAAGCCATTCGCGGCATAGACCACGACCGAGGCATTGGATCCGCGCGGCGGGACGGCAAACGGCCTGGCGACGCCGCCCGCCCCCGACGGCGGGGCGATCTTCGGACCGTGATGCGCGGTCCGGTACCCCGAATCGAGAGCATATCCTTCATCCATCCCGGCCACGACCCGATCGACACCGGGCGGTCCATAGACCGGCAACGGGCTGGTCGCGCTGGCACCGGTCCAGCGCAGAAGCATCATCGGCCCGAGTCCGTCGATATGGTCCGAATGGAAATGGGTCAGGAAGACGCCTTCGATCCGTCCGTTGGGGATGCCCATCAGCGCGATGTTCCGGGCCCCGCCCTCGCCGGCATCGACGACGAAAATGTGCGTCCCGGCGATGATCACCGTACAGGCGCCAGCGCGCGTCGGATCGGGAAGCGGCGACCCGGTACCGCAAAGTCCGACATGCAAGCCGTCGGGCAGGTCGCGCGTGCGATCGACTCCCGCGCGTTGGCCGAGCGCAACCGCGAGCATGGTGGTACCGATCCGCCGCTGTCCCGCAGCGACCATGGCGAGCAACGCCATCACGGCGGCGACCGCCACGACGATCCTGGTCCGCATCGCATCCTCCCCGGAATTTCGACGAAGGATGCCGTCATATTTTGGCATTATCAATGCCAAAAGATTGCCTTTGCTTGCGGCAGTGATAAACTGATCGAAACGATACGGGGGAGGTGCGAATGCGAAACGTCGCGCGCGTAGGTGTCGGCCTGGTCGGGCTGTTCAACCTGCTGCTCGGTCTGGGCTTCCTGATCGATCCGGCGCAATCGGGACTGCGGTTCTTCCTCGTATCGCTGGGAACCCAGGGACTGGCGACGATGCGCGCCGATTTCACCGCCTTTTTCGTGACCGGCGGGCTGTGCGCGGTGATCGCCGCGTGGCGATCGTGGCGGTTACCCCTGGCGGTACCATTGCTGCTGCTCGGCATCGCCGTGTTCGGGCGGGCGGTCAGTCTTCTGGCCGACGGTGCGCCCGGTACCGCATTCCCGCCGATGGTCGCCGAACTGGTGATGATCGCCATCGCGGCATTCGGCTGGCGTCATGTCGAAGCGGAGGCACGGTCGTGAAGCGCTGGGCGAAATGGACCTTGGGCACGCTCGGCGTGCTTGCCGTCGCCGGCCTGGCGTCGAAGAATTACGTCATGCTCCACCTGCCCGGATGGATGGCGCCGCATGTCTATCCCAACCGGCCCGTCACCTGGCAGCCGGGCCCGGCGACCGCCGCCGTCCCGGCGGACAAGCGGCCGCCCAATATCGTGCTGATCCTGGCCGACGACCTCGGCTATAACGATATCAGCTTCAACGGCGGCGGGGTCGCCGGCGGCCTGCTCAAGACGCCCAATATCGACGCGCTCGGTCATGAGGGGGTGACCTTCACCGACGGTTATGCGGGCAACGCGACCTGTGCGCCAAGCCGCGCGGCACTCATGACGGGCCGCTATCCGACCCGCTTCGGCTATGAATTCACGCCTGCCGATGCGCACCCGCCCAAATGGCTTGCCGGTCTCGTCAACACCGACGCCGCCTTTTCCCGCAACATCGCCAATTTTCCAACGGATTGGGAACACAAGACGATCTTCGACGAAGATGCCGCGCGCAAACCGGCCACCGTCGCCGACAAGGGCGTACCGGGCAGCGAGATCACGATCGCCGAACTGCTGCACGGCCGCGGCTATCACACGATCCACCTCGGCAAATGGCATCTCGGCGACGGCAAGGGCATGCGGCCCGAGAACCAGGGATTCGACGAAAGCCTGGGATTCATGATCGGCGGCCAGATGTACCTGCCCGAAAACAGTCCCGACGTCGAAAATTCGAAGCAGGATTTCGACCCGATCGACAAGTTCCTGTGGGCCAACCTCCCGTTCGGCGTCCAATATAACGGCAGCGACCGGTTCAGGCCGTCACGCTACATGACCGACTATCTGACCGACCAGGCGATCGCCGCGATCCGCGCCAACCGCAACCGGCCATTCTTCATGTACCTTGCCTACAACGCCCCGCACACCCCGCTGCAGGCGCTCAAGGCCGACTATGACGCGCTGCCGCAGATCGCCGATCACCGCACGCGGGTCTATGCGGCGATGATCCGGGCGCTCGACCGGGGAGTTGGGCGCGTCATGGCCGAATTGAAGGCGCAGGGGCTCGACAACAACACGCTCGTGATTTTCACCAGCGACAATGGCGGCGCCCATTATATCGGCCTGCCCGACATCAATCGCCCGTATCGCGGCTGGAAGGCGACCTTCTTCGAAGGCGGCATGAAGGTACCGTTCTTCATGCGCTGGCCGGCGATGATCAAGCCGGGCACCCGTTTCGACGGCATGGTCAGCCATTTCGACATCTTCTCGACCGCGAGCGACGTCGCCGGCGCGGCGCTGCCCAAGGATCGAGCGATCGATGGCGTCGACCTGATGCCGTTCCTCGAAGGCAAGAAGGCCGGCGTGCCGCATCAGACGCTGTTCTGGCGCGACGGTCCCTACAAGGTCGTGCGTGACGGCGACTGGAAATTGCAGTTGCTCGACCTGCCGCATGTGGCATTGCTCTACGACATGAAGTCGGATCCGACCGAACGGCGCGACGTCGCCGCGCTCCATCCCGATATCGTGGCACGGCTGAAGGTCCTGCTGGCGCAGCACGACCGGGAAAGCATCAAGCCGGCCTGGCCGTCGCTCATTCGCTCGCCCATCGCCATCGATCGCCCGCTGGGGACCAAGCCGCGGCCGGGCGAGACCTACATCTATTGGTCGAATTGATGGCAAAAAGCGAAATTGCCTTGTGCGACGGGCGCCGCCGCCGGTCGCACGACAGCCGCCAGCGCATCGTCGCGGCGATGATCGACCTTATCGGCGAAGGACGGATCACGCCTGGCGCAGAGGAAGTGGCGATGCGCGCCGGCGTCGGCCTGCGCACCGTGTTCCGCCATTTCCGCGACATGGAAAGCCTGTACGCAGCGATGACGGCAACCTTGGCCGAACACTATGAAATGTGGCTTATCCCGTTCGAATCACCGGACTGGCAGGGACAATTGCGCGAAGTCGTCGAGCGCCGCGCGGCAACCTACGAACGGCTGCTGCCCTTCAAGCGCGCCGGCGATGCCCATCGCCACA
This sequence comes from uncultured Stakelama sp., assembly GCA_964521615.1. GTDB lineage: Bacteria > Pseudomonadota > Alphaproteobacteria > Sphingomonadales > Sphingomonadaceae > Sphingomonas. Next base: position 172,523 of record CAZFTL010000003.1, read on the forward strand.
TGTCGCCCGCGATCCAGGCCGAACACGCCCGGGTACGCGACATGATGCGCCATCGCCTGCGGTCGTTCCTGCCGCGTGCGATCGCCGACGACGCGATGCGCTTCGAGACGATCGACCTGATGCTGAGCTTCGAAGCCTGGCAGCGGCTGCGCGACGAACAGGGCGTCGAGCCGCCGGGCGCGCGAGACCTGATCATGCGCGAGGTGATGCGGCTCGCCGGATCGGGTTGAAGCCTGCGAACAGCAGCGTCAACTCGACCCGTTCACGACTGGCGTCAGTTCGTAAACGTCCAGCATCTGGTCGCTCTCCCCATCGTTACGGGCGAGCACCATCCGCCAGCGAAAGGGGGCGAACCGCTCGATCACCGCGGCGACGTCGCGTTGCGGCAATTCGCCATAAGGCGGCGCGATCTTGGCCTGGCGCGGGCGCAACGTGCCGAGGAAGATCACGCGCTTGCCGCCCTGATCGTCGAACAACCAGCCGCCGGGCAATTGCGCCCCCGTCTGCTTGGTGAAGCTCTGCTTCCCGGCGTCGATGGCAATATAGCAGAAATCGGGCTTGTAGCTGATCAGGCCGCGCCGTCCGCCGATCCGCACGAGGCGGCATTGGTAGGAACCGGGCGACAATGCCGGTGCGTCGAGCCCGGCGGTGGGATCAAGCAGGGCTCCCTCGGCCGTGACCCGCGCGCGGAAACGGGGCGGAACCGCCGCGAGCGTTCGCCGCCAGCGGCCGGACAGCCCATCGATCCGCTGCTGGTCGCCGGGCGTCGCGGTCGCGCGCCATCCGGTCGGCGCCACAGGGGGAGCGGGATCGGCGACGCTCACCGCCGCTTTCCTGCCCGTCGTGCAGCCCGTCAAGACGACGCCCAGCATCGTCATTCCGACCAAGGACCAGCGCATTTCCGCCCCTTCTCTTCGGTTAAATCAGCTTGTTTTCAGAATGTTGCCCAAAAGTGATCGGAGATGGTTAACAAAGTGTTAAAATGCTGCGCCGCGACGCTGGTACCCGGTCGGCTGACCGCACGCGACGCACGATCCATCGACCACGAATCCAGACCCCGCTACCGCCCCGTCGCGACCGGAAGGCGGGCGATCTGTGCGCAGGCCGGAGCACGCGCTAATTACTATGCGCCGCCATCGAAGATGTTTGATCGTTACGCTTATGGCGAAACGCGGTCGGGCTTCCTAGCTAGCTCGCAGCCGGCCGGCGACTCCCGGTCGAGGTGAGCATGGAGCCCAATCGATGAGCGAGCCGACCGACTACACTCCGCCGAAGATCTGGACCTGGGACAAGGAAAGCGGCGGCGCGTTCGCCAATATCAATCGGCCCATCGCCGGGGCGACCCATGACAAGGACCTGCCGGTCGGAAAGCATCCGCTACAGCTCTACTCGCTTGCCACGCCTAACGGCGTGAAGGTGACGATCATGCTCGAGGAACTGCTCGCGCTCGGTCACGAAGGCGCCGAATATGACGCTTGGCTGATCCGCATCAATCAGGGCGACCAGTTCGGCAGCGGCTTCGTGTCCGCCAATCCCAATTCCAAGATTCCCGCACTGATGGATCATAGCGATCCGGCCGCGCCGGTCCGCGTGTTCGAATCGGGCGCGATCCTCATGTATCTGGCCGAAAAGTTCGGTGCATTCCTGCCGACCGCATATCCGGCGCGGGCAGAAGTGCTGTCGTGGCTGATGTGGCAGATGGGCAGCGCCCCGTTCCTGGGCGGCGGATTCGGGCATTTCTACGCCTATGCGCCGACCAAACAGGAATATCCGATCAACCGCTATGCGATGGAAGTGAAGCGCCAGCTCGACGTGCTCGACCGGCGGTTGGGCGAAAGCGAATATCTCGGCGGCAAGGACTATTCGATCGCCGACATGGCGACCGCGCCCTGGTACGGTGCCCTGGTCAAGGGCCTTGCCTATGGCGCCGGGGAGTTCCTGCAGGTCCAGGAATACAAGAACGTGATCCGCTGGACCGACCAGATTTTCGACCGCCCCGCGGTGAAACGCGGCCGGATGGTCAACCGCGTGATGGGCGAGCCGTCCGAGCAACTCCATGAACGGCATGACGCGAGCGATTTCGAGTTGCGCACCGCGGACAAGCTGGTGGCTGCCGACTGAGACCGATCGACGCTCCCGGACGGTCGATGGCCGGACGGGAGCCAGCACCGCGAGGCGGGCTGGCTGGGGCGCCAGGATTCGAACCTGGGAATGGCGGCACCAAAAGCCGCTGCCTTACCACTTGGCGACGCCCCAATTGCCCGGCAACATGTCCCGGCGGGAGCGCGCGCTTATAGCGTCGCGCGCGCGCCTGCAAAGCCCCCTATCGCCCTCCTCGCCGAAAACGGTCAGGCGACGCGGTCGAGCCAGCCATGCGGGTCAGGCGCTGCCCCGGTCTGGATCGCGACGAGCGATTCGCGCAACGACATGGTGAGTTGCCCCGGACCGCCCGAGCCGATGGTGAAATCGCCCGATGCCGCCTTGACCTGGCCGATCGGCGTGACGACCGCCGCGGTGCCGCAGGCGAATGCCTCGACCAGCCGGCCGCTCGCCGCGTCGGCGCGCCACTGATCGAGCGCATATTTCTCCTCGCGCACGGTGATGCCGCGATCACGCGCCAGCGCGAGGAGCGAATCGCGCGTGATGCCGGCGAGGATGGTATCGCTGAGCGGCGGCGTCGCGATCGTACCGTCCTCGAACACGAAGAACACGTTCATCCCGCCGAGTTCCTCGACGTACCGGCGTTCCACCGCGTCGAGAAAGACGACCTGGTCGCATCCCTGCCTGATCGCCTCGGCCTGCGCGACCAGACTGGCGGCGTAATTGCCGCCGCACTTCGCCGCGCCGGTGCCGCCCGGCGCCGCACGCGTGTAATTCTCCGATGCCCAGATCGACACCGCTGGCGCGCCGGCCTTGAAATAGGCGCCGACCGACGACGCAATCACCATATAGACATATTCGGACGACGGCTTGACCCCGAGAAAGGTTTCGCTCGCGATCATGAACGGGCGCAGATAGAGCGACCCGCCTTCGCTGGTGGGGATCCAGTCGCGCTCCGCGCTGACCAGCGCACGGCACGATTCGACGAACAGCTCCTCGGGCAGTTCGGGCATCGCCAGCCGCTCGGCCGACTTGCGGAAACGGCGTGCATTGGCCTCCGGCCGGAACATCGTGATGCCGCCATCGGCCGTCCGGTACGCCTTGAGCCCTTCGAAGATTTCCTGCGCATAATGGAGCACCGCGCAGGCCGGATCGACCGTCAGCGGCTGGCGCGGCGCGATGGCGAGATCGTGCCAGCCTTTGTCGTCGCTATAGTGCGCGATCGCCATATGGTCGGTAAAGACGCGGCCGAATCCAGGATTGACGAGTTTCTCTGCCCGGACGTCGGCCGGCGTGGGCGACGCGGTGGGGTTCAGCGGAAAATGTGCGGCGATGTTCATGACGCGAGACCCATAGCGCCACAAATCGCGCGCGTCCAAGGCTTGCCGTGGGACGATACCGGTGGCAAAACCGGTCAACATGACTGCCCCAACCCCAGCTGCCTCGGCCCAATTTCTCCGCGAATCCGAAATCCGCCGCGGTTCCGAGATGCTCTTTTTCGCCTACAGCCGGCTGACCAAGGCGGTTGACCAGAATCTCGGGGAGCGCGGCATCGGGCGCGCGCATCATCGGGCGCTTTATTTCATCGGTCGCCATCCGGATATTTCGGTCAGCGAATTGCTATCGATCCTGGGAGTGACCAAACAGTCGCTGGGTCGTGTCCTGACCGAATTGGAGGACCGCCAGCTGGTCGAGACCCGGATCGGCGATCGAGATCGCCGCCAGCGGTTGTTGCGGCTGACCGAGACCGGGTATGAGCTCGACACCGAGCTGTTCAACCACGCCCGCGACATCATTTCGCGCGCCTATAGTTCGGCGGGGCAACAGGCGGTGACCGGTTTCTGGGCTGTGCTGGAAGGATTGATTCCAGCCTCAGAACGCGAGCGGGTGCACAATTGGCGGGAAAATTCGGTACCTCCGGGCACCCGTCGCTGATCTACCGCTTGGCTTCGGCCGCCATCTCGCGGCCCCGACGCTCCGATGCTTCCAGTGTCTCGGTCAACAATCGCACCAGCGCGCCGTCGCGATCGAGCACGTTGAGCCCCTGGCGCGTCGAGCCGCCCGGACTCGCGACGCGATCGGCCAGGATCGCCGGGCTGTCGCCCGAATCTGCCGCCATCGCCGCGGCACCTTCGACCGTCGCCAGCGCCAACCGCGCCGCCTGATCGGCGGGAACGCCGATCGCTTCCCCCGCCTTCGCCAACGCGTCGATATAGCGGAACAGGAAGGCTGGCCCGCATCCCTCGAGCGTGCCGGCAGCGCCGTACAGAGTCTCGCTGGACACCCATTCGACGAGTCCGAGCGGCACCATCAACGCGGTCACGGCGTCGCGGGCGGCCTGCGGCGCATTGTCTGCGTACAAGGTCACGACGCCCTTGCCGAGCGCGACGGGCAGGTTAGGCATCGCCCGGACGATCGCCGGCCCTGGAAAGCGTTCCTCCAGCGTCGTCGCCTCGACGCCTGCCAGGATCGATATCAGCATCGGCGCCTGACGAAGGCGGTCACCATAGGCCGCGACGATCTCGTCGAGCTGCTGCGGCTTCATCGCGAGCATCACTGCGTCCGGCATTGCGCCGTCGGGAACCGATCGCGCCTGGCGGACGCCCGGCGGCAAGGACCGATCATGGCGATTGACGACGTCGACATCCTCGCCGCGTACCGCGCCGCTGTCGATCCAGCGCGACAGCATCGCGCCGCCCATATTGCCGCAACCGATCAGCCAGAGCCGCCGCGGAGCCGCATCGGCCATCGCGCTCACGCTTCGCCCTGCGTCTCCGTCAGAGAGGCCGCCAGGGCCTCCTTCGGGCTTTTGCCGCCCCACAGGACGAACTGGAACACGGGGTAGAAGCGCTCGCACTCGTCGATCGCCGACTCGATCAGCAATTCGGCACCTTCGAGCGTCAGCGTCCCGCCGTCGCTGCCGTCGATCATCGCGGCGTGGCGATAGAGTACGATCCCGCTCGACGACCATAATTCGAAATGGCCGATCCAGAGCTGTTCGTTGATGAGACCGATCGCCTCGTAGATCGCGCCGCGGCGATCGTCGGGCACACGAATGTCGGGGAAAGCGAGGAATTGCAGCACGCAATCCTCCTCGCGCCACAAGGCACGAAGCTCGTATTGTGTCCAGCTGCCCTTGACCGTCGCGACGATCTCGTCGTCGTGGCGCTGATGCTCCCAGCCGTGCGCGGCATAATAGCTCTCGATCATGTCGATCGGAGCGGCATCCTCGCGCTGAAAGTCGCTCTCATCGAGCATCATGGGTCTCGCTGGTCATCTCGTGCGAATCTGCCCGTAGCGGCCAACACGCGCAACGGGATCGTGGAGAAAGCTGTGGAAAATTAGGGGACAGGCTGTTCAGGACTTGGTGGATTTCGCCTTCGCCGCCGCCGGCTTGGCAGGGGTCGCCTTACCCTCCAGCGCGTCGAGCCGCGCCTTGAGCGCCTCGGCTTCGTCCCGCGCCGCGGCAGCCATCGCCTTCACCGCCTCGAATTCCTCGCGGCTGACGAAGTCGAGCCCGCCGATCCATTCCCTGGCGCGCTCGCGGGTCGCGGCTTCCGCCTCGCGGCCCATGCCCGCCAGCGTGCCGGCGGCGCCGTTCACGAACTTGACGAGGTCGTCGAACAACCGGTTCTCGGATTGCATGTCTGGTATCCCGTAATCTTCAGATCAGAAGCTCATCTGGGCGCTCGACGCCGACGGCACAAGCGTAGAAGCGTTCGGGTTGAGGTTTCCGATCTGCCAATTGAGCGCACCCGCGAAGCAAAGCCAGACGAGATAGGGAACCATCAGCCACGCCGCCGCGCTACGAATACGGCCGAATATCAGGCTCGTCGCCAGCGCCGCGAGGAAAATCGCGACCAGCAGCATGAGCGCAGCCGACACCTGATGCATGCCGAAAAACAGCGGGGACCAGGCAAGATTCAACAGCAGCTGCAGGCAGAAAAGCGCGATCGCCACACCGCGCAATCGCGATCCGCGCGCGTTGATGATCATCGCCAGCGCGAGTCCCATCAACACGTACAAGGTGCCCCAGGCGACCGGAAAGACCCAGTCCGGGGGCGTCATCGCAGGCCGCGCAAGGGCTGCATACCAGCGATTCTGCGCGCCCCCGGGAGCGACCCGGCTGGACGCGAAGCCGAGTAGCAAGACCAGCGGCACCGTCACCACCGCCCAGCGCAGGAAGGCCCCGCGCAACTGTTCCTTCGTTGCGATTTCCATCAGCAATCCTCTCGTGCGATCACTACGCACGTATGACGCAATGTTGCCGCGCCGCAGCATGAAGGCAAGCGGGCATGTGCATCGCGTGCCGACGCACCGTCTTCGAACTGGACACCCTTCAGGCCGGTAAATGTGCCAGGATCAGGAATTCGACATTCCCCTCGGGCCCCGTGATCGGGCTCTGCACCACATCCTCGACGACCCAGCCGCTCGCGGCCAGCCAGTCGGACACTTCGCGACACACACGCTCGTGCACCGCGGGGTCGCGTACTACGCCGCCTTTACCCACTTCGTCGCGTCCGGCTTCGAATTGGGGCTTGATCAACGCCGCCAGCCGCGCGCCCGGGCGAGCGAATTTCAACGGCACTTCCAGTACTTTGGCCAGCCCGATGAAGCTCGCGTCGCACACGATCAGGTCGACGGGCTCGGGAATATGGGCATCGGTCAGGATGCGGGCACTGGTCTGTTCATGGACAATCACGCGGTCGTCCTGCCGCAATTTCCACGCACGCTGGTTGGTCCCGCTGTCGACGGCATAAATCCGCGCCGCGCCCTTCGACAGCAGCACGTCGGTGAACCCGCCGGTCGACGAGCCGACGTCGATCGCCACCGCGCCGGTCACGTCCCAACCGGCATGGTCGAGCGCGTGCGACAGCTTGATTCCGCCGCGCGACACCCAGGGATGGTCGCGCCCCTTAACCTCGATCGAAACGTCTTCGGCGAGCATCTGGCCCGGCTTGTCGATTCGCTTGTCGCCGACGAACGCGAGCCCCGCCATGATCAACGCCTGCGCCCGGGTGCGGCTCTCGGCGAGGCCGCGATCGGCTATCAACTGGTCGGCGCGCATCTTGGCCATGCCGTACCCATGGCGGCGATTTCCGTCCGTCGCAATCCACCGCCATTCCGGCGCAAGCCATATTCCTATCATTTCAGTATGAATTTATGTCGGTGATCGGGGAGAAGGCAGGAAAGCAGCGCGGTCGTCCCCTAGAGCGCCCACGCCGCCTTCTCCTCACCTGCTGATGGAGAAGTAGGATGAGACAGTTCGCGCATCCCGATGGCACGCTTCCCACCATTCTCACCGTTCCCGGTCTGGGCGGATCGGGACCATCGCATTGGCAGAGCCTGTGGGAAACATCCCGCCCGGACACGCACCGCATCGAATTGGGCATGTGGGATCAACCACACCGCAACGCCTGGGTGACCAAGATCGACCAGGCGGTACGAGCGGCGCAGGCGCCGGTGATTTTCGCGGCGCATTCGCTTGGCTGTCTGGCCGTTGCCTGGTGGGCGGAAATGAGCCCGCAGCCTTATGGGTGGCCGGTGGCGGGCGCGTTGCTGGTGGCACCGGCCGATGCCGACCGGCCCGATGCCGCGCAGGAACTGCATGCTTTTGCGCCGACACCGCGCAAATCGCTGCCCTTTCCGTCTATCCTCGTCGCATCGAGCGACGACCCATGGATCGACATCGGGCAGGCCCACAACCTGGCGTCGTTCTGGGGCAGTCATTTCGTCGATGCCGGGCCACAAGGGCATCTGAACGCGGCGAGCGGCATCGGCTGGTGGGAAGAGGGGCGCCGGCTGCTCGATCGCGTCATTGCGGCGTCGGCCGACCGGTCGGGACGCCCACTAGATCCGGGCGCGGCGCGGTCGATCCTGGCGATCAACGCGACCGACGCGGCACAGGAATATTATCTGCACAAATGACCCGATTCCCCGCGCTAGCGGCGCAGGAAGCGCTCGCCGTTCCGGCATGCGCCGCTCGTGAGTGCCTGTCTTAAAATCCGCGAAAAGGCGATCTTGCCCGACGAGCCGCTCCAAAATGGCAGCTCGCGCGCAATGCTGGACGACGAAATTAAGTTCAATTTGGCAGTTATTTATTCACTGCTCAATTGTTGACTCAAGGCCTGCGACGCGCTTGTATATATTCAGCGAGTCGATTTTTACGACATTCTGTAAATAACTTTCGTTCACGAAGATCTACTGAATTTATTCAGTGGATTATGCTCGCCTTTATCCAAATATTTCTTGTAATACCGGAGGAATCATGTCTTCAATTACAAATAATACCCTTCAGATCACCGACAACTCCCGCACACTCATCGGCATGACTTATGTCACAGGCTCCGCCGTGGTCACGTCGGGCGAAAGCCACAACGATTCCGCAACGGTCAGCGTCAGTGGAAATGTCTGGACCATCACCTTCGCCGCTGACCGCAAGGGATCGACCGATGTCGCGACATCGTTCAACAACGCCTGCGGCGGTACCGCCTACGAATATGCCGCTTCGGGTGGCGGCGGGACGCCCGACAAGCTGAACTTCTATTTCACGCTCGAGCTGACCTTTTCCACGGCGCAGGGCAACGCGACCGTCACGCTCAATGCCGGCCAGGGCCATTTCGGAGTCAACAACAATTGGTGGCTCGGCGGGTCGATCGTGACCAGCAGCGTGCCCTGCCTGACGATTCCCATCTCGGGCACGACCAATACGCTGATGCTGCCGCTCTCCGGATCGACGAGCAGCTACACGTTCGGGCCCGGCACGATCAACTGAGACCGTCTTTCCGCCGCGCGCGCAGCCTCATTCTCCAGGCAAAGGGATTCGTATGTCGACCTCCACCAACGTCCTGACGATCACCGACAATTCGGGAACCATCACGTCGATGACGTATGTCGCCAATTCGGCGAACGTGACCTCGGGCCAGACCAATTCTCCGCCGCCGACGGTGCAGCAGAACGGCAAGGTCTGGACGATCACCTTTGTCTGCAACCGCAAGAAATCCACGCCGGTGGCGACGGCGTTCAATAGCAATTGCAACAACAACAGCCTCAACGCCTATGCGGCGTCGGGCGGCGGCGGGCTCCCCGACCAGCTCAATTTCTTCTTTCAGTTGCAGGTGCAGGTCAGCACCGCCAGCGGATCGGGCAGCGCGATCCTCAATATCGGCCAGGGTAGTTACGGGCTGACCAATAATTGGTGGCTCGGCGGATCGATCGTCGGCAGCAGCCAGCCCGGTCTCAATATCGCCGTCAACAACGGCGCGTCGAAGCTCAACCTCCCGCTGTCGGGCACCAACAGCAGCTTCGTGCTGGCGGCGGGCACGGTGAAGCCCTCTTATCCGATCAACCACATCTTCGTGCTGATGCTGGAGAACCATTCGTTCGACAACATGTTCGCCCTGTCGGGAATCAAGGGGATCACCGCGGCGACGACCAGCAACAGCAACAGCTATAACGGCACCGCCTACAATGTGGCCGGGGGCGCGCCATCTAGCATGCCGACCGATCCAGGGCACGAATTCACCGACGTACTCGAACAATTGGGCGGTGCCGGTGCCAGCTATCCGGTTAATGGCCCGTATCCAGCGATCAACAATTCGGGTTTCGCGGCAAATTACGCGACCACGAACACCGAAGGGACGCCGCCGACGGCAAGCGAGATCGGCGACATCATGAAATGCTTCGACACCGCGACCGACCTGCCGGTGGCATACCAGCTCGCGACCAATTTCGTGCTGTGCGACCATTGGTTCTCGTCGCTGCCGGGACCGACCTGGCCGAACCGGTTCTTCCTTCACGGTGCCTCGTCGAACGGGCTCGACCACAGCCCGAGCGGGAGCGAGATCGCCAAGTGGGAATCGGTTTCCGGCTTCACCTACCCGCACGGATCGATCTTCGACGCGCTCGACAATGCCGGCGTCAGCTACCGGCTCTACTACGATCCCAATGGTCCGATCGCGGGATCTGTCCCCCAGGTCACGTCGCTCAAGGGAATTTTCCTGACTCAGGTGCATTCGGTCAACGATCTGGCAAGCGATCTGACCGGCGACTATCCTTACCAATACACGTTCATCGAGCCCAATTACGGCAATATCGTCAATGGGTCTTACGAGGGCGGGTCATCGCAGCATCCGATGGACGGCGTCACCGGCGGCGAGACGTTGATCAAGACCGTCTACGAAGCGATCCGCAACTCTCCGTTATGGAATGAGAGCCTGTTGATCGTCACTTATGACGAACATGGCGGGTTTTACGATTCGGTGTCCCCGGGCCCGGCGACGCCCCCCGACGACGGCAGTTCGACCACGCCCGGCGCCAAGGGCAGCCTGAGCGAGTATGGCTTCACGTTCAACACCTATGGCGTGCGTGTGCCGGCGCTGGTGATTTCGCCCTGGGTCGTGGCGGGCGGAGTCGACCAGACTTCCTACGACCATAGTTCCGCGCTGGCGACGATCGAGCAGGTGTTCGGGATCCTGCCGCTGACCGCCCGCGACCAGGCGGCGAGCAGCGTACTGTCTTTGCTCCAGAGCGGCGCCCGGACGGACTGCCCGACCACTCTCAACGACCCCGCCCCAGCGCCGGCGGCGACCACCACCGACCTGGCGGCGAGGGCGGAAAAACTGGATCTGGCGGCGCCGGTTCCCGAAGCGGGCAACCTCCAGGGCCTGCTCTGGATCATGCTCAAGACCAAATACGAGCTCTCGGACAAATCGGAAGCCACCAAGCAGGCGCTGCTCGCCGAGTTCGATGCGGTCAAGACTCGTGGACGGGCCGCCGCCTATATCGAGGAAGTGATGACCGAAGTCGCAGCGATCAGGGCAGCGCGCAAGGCCGCGACGGCAGCGTCGCCAGAATGAGCCGTTAGCCCCCTCCTTTGCTGGAGGGGGCTACAACACGAAATCGGCGGCGGTCAGCGTCACGACGCCATCGAGCCGGATCAGCATTTCCGGTGCAGGATCGGCATTCAGGTTGACCGCCACCCAGGTCGTGTTGCCATCGACCCAACTCGTGACTTGCCCGGGCGCGGTGAAATGGCCGCCCGGCACGAACGTCAGATGCTGTTCGAGCAGCAGATCAGGGCGCGCATCGACCGCGGAAAGGTCGATCTTGTCGCCTTCCGCCCGGCTGAAATCGGTAATGCGGTCGGCGGTCGCCGCGGTCGCGCCCGAATCACCGGCGTTGAACACGAACCGGTCGGCGCCGGCGCCTCCGGTCATCACGTCGGTACCGGCACCGCCGGTGACCACATCGTCGCCCGCCAACCCGATCAGCATATCCGCCGCGCCGTCGCCGTTGATCGTCAGCGGAATCGGCTGCGGCCGGGCATAACCGTTGCCGTAAAGCGGCGTGCCGTAGCCGGCATAGGCCTGGGCGATGACATATTGCGTCGTCGCCGGGTCCATCCAGGCAGGCGTCCCGAGCGCGCTCATATAGGTGGTCGGCGAATGCGCGCCGATCGGGTTGAGCGCGAAGACCTGCGCACCGTCATAGGCCGGCAGCACATAGTCGATCCCGGCGGTCGCGACGCCGTTGACCCGTACCGGATCGTTGGCCGCGGTATAGCCGGTGAAATGGCCATCGAGCGCTCGCGCGTCGAGGCCGTAATGCAGTGCCGCCGATTGCTGCCAGTTGGGCGCGCCGAACCCGACGAAATCGGCTCGCGCGTCGGTCGCCGCCGCACCATAGGTCGCCAGCGCATAGGCACAGACATATTCGGAATAACCGGCGCCGAGCGAATGCCCCATGACGTGGATCCGCGCGCCGGCATAGCTCGGCGTATCGAGCAACCCCTGGTAGAGCGCGACTGCGTTGGCTGCCTCGTCGAGCGGCAGGCCGAGCAGGATCGCCTCACCCTGAGCCGCATCGGTGCCGGTCGATCCGGTGAAGGTAAGGATGACATCCGTGATTCGCCCGCTCGCGTCCCGTTTGTCGACGATGCCGGCGAACATCGTGCCGTCGCTCGAACGGACGATCTGGACATCGCCATAGCCGTTACCAAGCGGGATCGGCGCACCCGGAGATTGCTTGTCGAGCATCTCCCAGGCGCTGCCGAAATAGACCTTGTCCTGGAGTGTAAAGTTGGACGGCAGGGTCTGCGCGCGGGCGCCGGGGATCGAGCAGGCCAGCGCACATAGAACGGCCACATACCGCATCGGAGCCTCTCCTCCTTATCGCGCGGCCGGACTTGCGCCGGTCCAGCGCCGTTGATGGATAGGCTAACCCGATTTGGCGGATTTCACCGCCAGCGCAGACTATGCGCGGCGGTGCTAAGATTGTGCCGCTGGGTCAGCCTGGGCGGCGTTCGACGAACAGGATCGCGACGTCGTTGCCAAACCCACCGGTGTTGAAGTCCAATCCCATCGGCGTGATGGCGTCGTGGATCGGCTTGCCTTGCATGAGTTGCATGGCCGCATTCAGTCCCTCCACCGGCATGTTGGTGCGCCAGTGCGTGACGATCTCGCATATGCTGTTGCCACATTGCGCCTTGGTAGAGCTGGCGACTCTCGCGATCCCGGGCTGGCTGGAAAACCATTGCTCCAGCGCCGCTTCCGTCTTCGGCGCCCAAGCGGCATCACGCGGTTCGGCGATCAGGCGATCGTGGAGCTGTTTGGGCGACGGCGCATCCGAATAGGTCGCATCACCGGCAGACGGTGGGGCGACGGGCGCGAGAGCAGTCTGCGGCGCAGGCTGTGCAACCAGCGCGATCGCGCCGAGGACAGCGGCGAAAGTGACGGACATCAGAGCTATTCCTTTCCACGACCGGCGCGAAGTCGCCGGCAGGACAGTGTCTGACGCGGCCTGAACAGGCGACGCCACCCCGATAAGCTCGTCACGATTTTCCTGTGCGGCGAACAACCGCGCGAGTTCGCGGCTGCTGCCGACGCCGGTCTTGCGCCGCGCCTCGCGCAGCCGCTCGTTGACCGCGCCGACGCTGCGATCCGTCAAGGTCGCGATACTCTTCGCGGTGTGCCCTTGCGCCAGCAGTCCGAGCGCCGTCCGTTCGGCGGCGTTGAGCTTGCCGAAATCTATTGCCGGTTCAGGCCCTTGCCCCATCCTTCACGCTCTCTTCGTTATAGCGTAGCGCTTTGAGGACGGTCTCGACGATATGGTCGGCATCGAGGCCGGCCTGGGCATATTGGGTTTCGGGTTTGTCCTGGTCCTGGAAGATGTCGGGCAGGCGCATGGTGCGCAGTTTGAGCCCGGCGTCGATCAGCCCGGTGTCGCTGGCGAGAGTCAGGACATGCGCGCCGAGCCCGCCGACCGCGCCTTCCTCGATCGTCACCGCGACCTCGTGCGTGGTGAGCAGGCGACGGATCAGCTCCTCGTCGAGCGGCTTGGCGAACCTGAGGTCCGCCACCGTCGTCGACAGCCCCCTGGCATCGAGCGCGTCGGCCGCCTTCAGCGCCTCCTGCAATCGCGTACCCAGCGACAAGATCGCCACCTTCTTGCCTTCGCGGACGATGCGTCCCTTGCCGATCTCCAGCCGCTCGGGCGTCTCGGGCAGCGCTACACCGACCCCGTTCCCGCGCGGATAGCGCACCGCGATCGGGCCATCGTCGTACAGGGCCGCGGTGTGCGTCATATGCACTAGCTCGGCCTCGTCGGCGGCGGCCATCACGATAAAATTGGGAAGCGTCGCCAGATAGGTGACGTCGAAGCTGCCGGCATGCGTCGCCCCGTCGGCGCCGACCAGCCCCGCCCGGTCGATCGCGAAGCGGACGGCCAAGTTCTGGATCGCAACGTCGTGGACGACCTGGTCATAGGCGCGCTGCAGGAACGTCGAGTAGATCGCGCAGAATGGCCGCATCCCCTGCGCGGCAAGCCCCGCGGCGAAGGTCACCGCATGCTGCTCGGCGATGCCGACGTCGAACGTGCGCTCGGGGAACGCCTTGGCGAAGCGGTCGATGCCCGTCCCCGAGGGCATCGCCGCGGTGATCGCGACGATCGTCGGATCGCGCTCCGCATCCTTGATCAGCTGGTCGGCGAACACGTTCTGATAGGCCGGCGGCCCCGGCGGCGCCTTGGCCTGCGCGCCGGTGATCACGTCGAACTTCTGCACGCCGTGATATTTGTCCGCGGCCTTCTCGGCAGGCGCGTAGCCCTTGCCCTTCTTGGTCACGACATGGACCAGGATCGGCCCGCGCTCGGCGTCGCGGACATTCTCGAGCACCGGGATCAGATGATCGAGATTGTGCCCGTCGACCGGGCCGACATAATAGAAGCCCAGTTCCTCGAACAGCGTACCGCCCGTCACCATCGAGCGCGTCATCTCCTCCGCCTTCTGGGCCGCATCATGCACCCGGCGCGACAATTTGGCGGTGACCCGCTTGGCCAGGTTCCGCAGACCCAGATACTCGCTCGAACTCACCATCCGCGCGAGATAGGCCGACAAGCCCCCCACCGGCGACGCGATCGACATGTCGTTGTCGTTGAGGATCACCACCAGCCGATTGCCCGCCGCTTGCGCATTGTTCATCGCCTCGTACGCCATGCCCGCCGACATCGCCCCGTCGCCGATCACCGCAATCGCCTTGCCAGGCCGCCCCGCAAGCTTGTTGGCGATCGCAAACCCCAACGCCGCCGAAATCGAGGTCGACGAATGCGCCGCCCCAAACGGATCATACTCGCTCTCGCTGCGCTTGGTGAACCCCGACAGCCCCCCGCCCTGCCGCAACGTCCGAATACGATCCCGACGCCCCGTCAATATCTTGTGCGGATAACATTGATGCCCAACGTCCCAGATCAACCGGTCCTCAGGCGTATCGAACACATAATGGATCGCCGTCGTCAGCTCCACCACCCCAAGACCCGATCCCAGATGGCCGCCCGTGCTGCCCACCGCCGAGATCGTCTCAGCACGCAACTCGTCCGCCAGCTGACGCAACTCCTCCGGCCTCAGCTTGCGAAGATCAGCAGGGGTACCCACCGTGTCCAATAACGGGGTCGAAGGTAAATCAGCCATCAGGCCGCCTTACTCCAGCGCCACGCGGCTGTCGATTGATCGGGTCATCGCAGCCATTTGATCATCGCCGGATATTGCTCGCCCTCGTCGTGCGGAAACCGGGCTAGCCCATAATATTGGAGCATCGGCACACCGATATAGCGCCCCTCGGTGAAATTCTCAGCGATCACCGCGCCGCCATCCTTATAGCCATGATCGTGGAATATCACGCGCGGGTCGATCCCCGCGGCCAACCCGGCGGCATAGGACCAGGCAATCGCTGCCATTTCGTCGCCGCCGTCGCTGTCGAACGCGCTGGTCTTGGGCCGCAGCGCCGGGTCGGTCACCGCGATGTGACCGGCCTCATGCAGCAGATCGCCCGGATAGAGCAGCCGATCGGCATCGTAGAGCAACCGCCCGTCGCGGACCGCGATCCCGGGTAGGAAACCGTCCTCCGTCAAAGCCGCGGGCTCAACCTGGAGCCCGATGCCACGGAGGAAATCGACAATAGCCGGCAAGACATCAAGCTGCTCCATGATCGCATCGATAATGAAGTGGGCCATTGACTCCAAGCGCTTTCTATCACATATTTCTGTTATGACAGAAATTACGGATCATACGGACCATATGCCCTCGGCGGTGCTTCAGTTCGTGCTGCATTGGGGTGAGATGGGCGGACAATGGGGCGTCAACCGCTCGGTCGCGCAGATCCATGCCCTGCTCTATCTGAGCGACCGCCCGCTGACGGCGGAAGATATCAGCGACATGCTGCGTATCGCCCGCTCGAACACGTCGAACTCGCTCAAGGAACTCATGGGGTGGAAACTGATCCGCCGCGTGCCGGTGATGGGCGACCGCCGCGATCATTACGAGGCCGAGGTCGACCTGTGGCAGATGCTCACCCGCATCGCCCAGGGCCGCAAGGAGCGCGAGATCGATCCGGCGGTAGCCGCCTTGCGGACCTGCGCCGACACCGCGGCGCGCGATCCGAAAATCGGTCGCATCGCCCGACAGCGGATCGACGACATGCGCGACTTCGTGATGACGATCGACGATTGGTACCAGCAGATGATCGAGGTCCCGCCCAGCCGGCTGATGATGCTGATCGGCATGGGCAAGCGCGTCCTTGCCTTTCTGCCGAAAGCCAAGGGAAAATAGAGGAGACTGGCGGTGGCGAGCTTGGCCGACGCAATGCTGGACCGACGCTTCGACGGCTGGACGCGCCGCCCCGCCCCAGCCGCGGCCCACAAGGACAGCCCGTTCGTCCGCCTGCTCGGTCAGGACGCGTGGCGCAGCCTGCCGCTTGCTGTCCGCCGTCGCTTCCTCCGGCATGTTACCGCCGGCGCCTGCGTGACCTATGTCGGAGAGGTCGCGGAATGCCGGATCAATGCCGCCGGCCGCATGCTCGCCAATCTCGCGCGGCTGGTCGGTGCGCCGCTGCCGCTCCACACCGACACCGGCGTTCCCGCTTGCGTCAGCGTGACCGAGGATATGGCGGGCGGTGGGCAATATTGGACGCGCCAATATGGCCGGCGGGACGGTTTTCCACAGGTTATCCACAGCGCCAAGCGCTTCGCCGGCCCGACCGGGATCGAGGAATATCTCGGCCTTGGGCTTGGCATTGCGCTCCGGCTGAGTGCGGAGGACGGCGCGCTGCTGTTCCGCGGCGATCATCTTTTCGTCGCTTTGGGCAGCCGGCTGAGGCTCCGCCTGCCGCGCTGGTGCAGCCCGGGCGCGCTGACCGTTGCCCATATCGACCGCGGCGGCGGCCGCTTCGCTTTCACGCTCGACCTGGTCCATCCATGGTTCGGCGAACTGATCCACCAGGTCGCGATCTTCGCCGACGGAGAGCCGGCATGAGCCGCGTCCTGGTCATCGGCGGATATGGCGCGTTCGGCGCGCGGCTGTCGCAGCGGCTCGCCGGACGCGGGTACCACGTGCTGATCGCCGGGCGTGATATCGCCAAAGCGACGGCATTCTGTGCAAGCCATCCCGGCTGCGAGCCCGTCCAGGCCGATCGCGAACATGCCATCGGTATGATCATGGCGCGCCACCGTCCCGATCTCGTGATCGATGCTGCCGGCCCATTCCAGGGCAGCGGATATATCGTGCCCGAGGCCTGCCTGGCGATGCGTATCCCCTATCTCGACCTTGCCGACGCGCGCGATTTCGTCACCGGGATCGGCAAGCTCGACAAGGAAGCTCGCGCCGCGGGCGTGGCGATCGTCAGCGGGGCGTCGAGCGTTCCGGCACTGTCGGGCGCGGTGGTCCGCCACCTGGCGCGGGGCCTCGATCGGGTCGATACGGTGGACATACTGATCGCTACCTCGAACCGTGCCAGTGCGGGTGAATCGGTCGCACGCGCCATCCTGTCCTATGTCGGCCGCCCGATCCGGCTGTGGGACGGCAAGGGCTGGCGGATCGGCCACGGCTGGCAGGACATGCGCCGCGTGACCGTCGAGGTGGCGGGGCTGAAACCGCTCCGCCGCCGCCGCGTCGCGCTCGCCGAGGTGCCCGATCTCGACCTGTTACCGGCGACTCTCCCAGGGCGTCCCGCGGTCACTTTTCGCGCGGGAACCGAACTCGGTGTGCAGATGCTGGCGCTGTGGTTACTGAGTTGGCCGGTCCGCTGGCGCTGGATCGCGTCGCTCGCAGGGTTCGAACGCGTGCTGATGCCGCTCTACCGGACCATGCTCCGCTTCGGCGGCAACCGGTCGGCGATGCAGGTGACCGTGCGCGCCGGGGGCCTCGAACGCCGCTGGTCGCTCATCGCCGAGAATGGCGACGGCCCCGAAATCCCGACCATGGCCGCCGAGTTGCTCGCCGAGGATATCCTGGCGGGCCGCATCGCGCCTGGCGCGCGCGACGCCTCCGGCCTGCTCACGCTCGATCGCTTCGAACCACTGTTCCGCCGCTTCGAAATTCGGCACGAAATCCGCGAAACCGCCTCGGTGTTACTCGGATCGTCGACTCCCGCCGATATATCGGACGCGCTCGAAAGCGAGGCAGCCTGATGCGCGTGATGAATCGGTCGCTTTGGATCCTGGCCCTTCTTCTTGTGCTTTCCGCCCCAATGGCGACGGCGGGCCCGGAACCGCGTGCCGGCGACATATACCAGCTTGAGCGCATCAGCGAGTCCAGCGAACAGCGCGATGGCGGCATAACGGGAAGCTCGCATGACCGCGACGCGCTGATCGAACGAGTGATCGCAGTGCGCGATACCGGCATCGAATTGGAATATGATTTGCCCGACCCCACACCGCAGGAGCGAGACATTAGCTGGCAATTCCCCGCACGCGTGTTCAGACCGTTCGAGGGGCCGGCGCAATTACTCAACGCTGCCGACGTACAAGCGCGCGCCGATCGCTGGCTCAGGCGCGCCAAGCTCGACCGCGCCGCCTGCGGTCATTGGATGTTTACCTGGACCGCGATCCGGATCGAATGCGACCCGCAATCCGCGATCAGGATCGCCGACGCGTTCGACTTCGGTGTGACCGACCTTCACAACGGCGCGCTCTATCGCAACGCCGATGCACGCGCGCCGGCGCCGCTGACCCGCAGAGGCTCCGGGTCTGGCGGCACGACATTCACCGTCGACCTGACGATCGATCCCGACAAGATTCGGGAAGCTCGCGCCGAAGCGGACCTCGTGACCGCAGAGATTCTGCGCAAGCCGTTGACACGCGACGATGCCCTCCGCGCCCATTCGAACGAGGATATTTCGGGTACCATTTCGGTCACGTTCGAGACTG
Source organism: uncultured Stakelama sp. (assembly GCA_964521615.1). Lineage (GTDB taxonomy): Bacteria > Pseudomonadota > Alphaproteobacteria > Sphingomonadales > Sphingomonadaceae > Sphingomonas. The sequence goes on from CAZFTL010000003.1 coordinate 191,318, forward strand.
ATCCGGCCGGGCGGCCGCGACGCCGCACGACCGTGACCAAGACGGTGATCAAGCTAGCCGATGGCAAGGTCGAAACCCGCACGACAACGGAAACGCTGACACAGCGGCTCATCTCGCGGCGTAAGTCCTGAACGGTCGGGCGGCTCGTAAGCGGGCCGCCCTACCGAGGTCAGACCTGCTCGGCGATGAGGATCGGCTGCTCAGCGACCTCACCCTTGATGAACGCCAGCAGGTCGGCGTTGAATTTCTCGGGCAACGTCTCGGCGAGACCATGCGGCGCGCCTTCGTAGATCTTGAGGGTCGCGTTGGGCAATATCCTGGCGGACTTGAGCGCGGCGGCCGCGATCGGCACGATCTGGTCGTCGTCGCCATGGATCACCAAGGCCGGCACGTCGATCTTCCTGAGATCCTCGGTATAGTCGACTTCGGAGAATTCGTGGACGCAGTCGTAATGGCCCTTGAGGCCGCCGGCCATGCCCTGCAGCCAGAAATTGTCGCGCAATCCCTCCTGCACGTTGGCGCCCTCGCGATTGAAGCCGTAGAACGGCAAGGTCAGGTCCTTGTAGAATTGCGCGCGATTGAGCGTGCCGGCGCGGATACCGTCGAATGCCTCGATCGGCGTGCCCTCGGGATTGCTGTCGCTCTTGAGCATGATCGGCGGCACTGCGCCGACCAGCACGATCTTGGCGACGCGATCGGTGCCGTGACGGCCGCAATAATGTGCAACCTCACCGCCACCGGTCGAATGGCCGACCAGGACGATATCCTTCAGGTCGAGCTGTTCGATGAGCTCGGCCAGGTCGTCGGCATATTGATCCATATTGTTGCCGTCCCAGGTCTGGGACGAGCGGCCGTGGCTGCGGCGGTCATGCGCGATCGTGCGGAAACCGAGATGCGCGAAATCGACCAGCTGGCGATCCCAAGCCTCCGACGACAGCGGCCAGCCATGCGAGAACAGGATGGGCTGGCCCGACCCCATGTCCTGATAGTATATCGTGGTTCCGTCGCGCGTCGTGATGGTAGCCATGGTCGCCTCCTGTCGATTCGCCCGCCCCGGCGAGGATCAGAATGCCATCGAAACGACCGATGCGCGACCTGCAAATTGATGCAATGCACAAAAGAAAAGGCGGCCCGTTGCCGGACCGCCCTTCCTTGAACCATCGTCCGCCACGCTGTCGGACGAACCGGCTGCGCCGGCTCGCCGCCCGCGATTAGCGCTTCGAGAACTGGAAGCTGCGACGCGCCTTCGCGCGGCCGTACTTCTTGCGCTCGACGGTGCGGCTGTCGCGGGTCAGGAACCCGGCACGCTTGACCGGGGTGCGCAGCGCCGGCTCGTACTTGGTCAACGCCTGACTGATGCCGTGCTTGACCGCGCCGGCCTGGCCCGACAGGCCGCCGCCCTTGACGGTGCAGACGACGTCGTACTGGCCTTCGCGGCTGGTCACGCCGAACACCTGGTTGATCACCAAGCGCAGCGACGGACGCGCGAAATAGACTTCCTGGTCACGACCGTTGATCGTGATCTTGCCGGTGCCCGGCTTCAGCCAGACGCGCGCGACCGCGTCCTTGCGCCGGCCGGTCGCATAGGCGCGGCCGAACTTGTCGAGCTCCTGCGCGCGCAGCGGCGCGGTCTGGACCGGCTCGTCGATCTTGCCAGCCATGTAATCGTCGGCGCGCTGATCCGAAGCGGCCTGCGCCGTTTCACCCTGCTGCTGCAGGACATTGCCGAGATCGGACAGCGACTGGCGCCCGTCGGTGTTGTTGGTGTCAGCCATTATGCGCCCACCTTGTTCTTGCGGCTCATGCCGGCGATGTCGAGTACTTCGGGGTTCTGCGCCTCATGCGGGTGCTCCGAACCCTTGTAGATGCGCAGGTTGCGCATCTGCTGGCGACCGAGCGGACCACGCGGGATCATGCGCTCGACGGCCTTTTCCAGCACGCGCTCGGGGAAACGACCCTCGAGCACCTTGCCCGCGGTGATTCCCTTGATGCCGCCGGCATAGCCGGTGTGCTTGTAATAGACCTTGTCGGCCAGCTTGTTGCCGGTGAACTTGATCTTGTCCGCGTTGATGACGATGACGTTGTCACCGCAATCGACGTGCGGGGTGAAGCTGGTCTTGTGCTTGCCGCGCAGCACATTGGCGATCACGACCGCGGCGCGGCCGACCACCAGATCGGTGGCATCGACGATGTGCCACTTCTTTTCCACCTCGTGCGGCTTGGCCGACTTGGTGGTCTTCATCAGCGCCTTCATGGGCTGTTGACCTTCCGGTTATGGCGTTAAAAACAAACGCGCGGCCCCCGAGGGAACCGCGTTCGTGGCGGCCAATTGCCGATCGACACTCCGAAAGTCAAGCGAAACCGGGCTTTTGCTGACGGGTATCATAATACCCGACGACCGTCTGCGCGCTACGACGGGCTGGAACGGTTGCGGCGCCGGTACCGCTTCGGCGAAGCCAACACGCTCATCCGGTCGACTTGTGCACCCATTCAGCGACGCCGGCGTCGACCGCTACGGGCCAGCGTTCGACCACCGGCAGGTCGTAGCTGTGCAATTGGGCGATGCGTGCGGCAACCTGGGTCGCCAGTTCGATCGTCGTCTTGGCGGTCAGCACGGTTTCCGCGGTTTCCTCGACAACATCCTGCCAGCGATAGATCGAGGTGACCGGCGCCAGCGAGGTGCATGCGGCAAGTTTCTCCTCGAGCAGCTTGCGCGCAACGAGCGCCGCCTCGCCCGGATCGCCGAAACTGGCCTGGACGATCGCGATATCGGTCATGCCCGCCTCCTGCCCAGCACGTGCGCACCCCATACCACGCAGATCAGCAGCAGCGCGCCGACCAATTGATGGAGCGCCGCGACCGCGATGTCGACCTGCGTCATCACCGTCGCGATGCCGAGCAGGATCTGCAGCCCGAACGCGGTGTGGATCGCGATCGAGGCGCGGCGGTCGAGCTTGCGGACCTTGCGCGCGAGGACGATCAGCATCGCGACGACCACCCAGGCCCACCAGCGATGGATGAAATGGACGATCTGCGGATCGCCGGTCAGCATCGTGCCGAGCGTCTCACCGGACTGGCTCGGCCCCGGAAAGAAGGTCGAGAAGGTGCCCGTCATGCCCGGCCAGCTGTCGCTGACAAGGCCGGCGCGCAGTCCGGCCATCAGCGCGCCGTAGAACAGCTGGACGAACAGGATCAGTCCGGCGGCAAACCCCCAGAAGGTCAGCCGCGCCGGCCGCGCGCGATTGTCGCGCGCCAACGCCTGGAGATCGAGCGCGGTCCAGACGATCCCCGACAGGGTGAACAATGCCGTCAGCAGGTGCGCGGCGAGCAGCAAGGGGGCGACTTCGGTCCGCACCGACAGGCCCGACCGCACCATGATCCAGCCGAGCGCTCCCTGCAGCCCACCCAGCGCGAACAAGGCGACCAGCCGCCACCCATAGCCCCGGGGAATCTGCCGCCGGACCGCGAACCACAACAGCGGGAGCGCGAACGCCATGCCGATCACGCGCCCGAGCAAACGGTGGATATATTCCCAGAAGAAGATGCCCTTGAACCCGGCAAGCGTCATGCCGGCGTGGATCGCCTCATATTGCGGAATCTTGCGATAATTGGCGAACTCGGCCTGCCATTGCGCGTCGGTCAGCGGCGGAACGATGCCGGTCAGCGGTTTCCACTCGGTGATCGAGAGGCCGGATTCGGTAAGGCGGGTAATGCCGCCGACCACCACGATCGCAACGATGAGCGCGGCGACGAACCACAACCATGCCGCGATCGCGCGGGGGTTGGCGCGATGGGGGGAGAAAGAAGACATTGCGTGCCCTTATCGGGTCGCGCGGATGTTGTCGAAGCGGATGTGGGCGGGCGATTTGTCCCGCGTTTTCGCGCCGCGCGATAACCGCGAAGTTATCGCCCTAAAATCCTCCCCGTTCACGAGGAGGGGGACCGAGCAGCGCAGCGGCTTGGTGGAGGAGGAGAGCAGCAAGCGAATCCGATGAGGCAGACCCCCTCCACCACGCGGCTGCGCCGCGCGGTCCCCCTCTCCACGCTACGCGTAGGGAGGATTGAGAGAAATTCAGTTCGCGGTCGCGCGGGCGCTCTGGCCGTCGCCCTGCGGCGCGGCGACGATATCGCGGGTGGTGCCGCCCTTGTCGACGATCTTGGTGCCGGGGTCGCCGGCATCCGAGCGGATGCCCGGGCTCGCCGAATCACCGCCCGCCGAATCGAGCGTGCTGCTCTCCGCCTGGCTGCGTGGCGCGGGGCCGCCGAACAGGGCGTCGAGCGCCTGTGCCGACGGGTTGTTGTCCTGCGGACGGGTCACGCCCGGCTGCGGCGCCTGCAACGAGAAATCGGGCGGGACGACCAGCGGCTGCGCGCGCGCGACCGCATATTCATCGGGGCGCGTGCGGTCGAACCCGCGATGGCCGCACCCGGCGAGCAACATAGCAACGCCCGCCACGGCAACGATCGGCACAACCTTACGCATTCGATTTCTCCACATCGTCTCCGCCCGCCCGCGGCTTATCGCGCACCAAGAGTGCCCGCGCGAGCAGGATGAGCACACCCACCGTAATCGCGGCGTCGGCAAGATTGAAGTTCAAAAACGGCGACCATGCGCCGAAGTGAAGATCGGCATAGTCCTGGACATAGCCCAGCCGCACGCGATCGAGGATATTGCCGAGCGCGCCACCCGCGATCATGCCGAGCGCGAACTGGTCCTGACGATTGCGCTCGCGCCACATCCACACCAGCACCGCAGCCGCAATCACCCCGGTCATCGCCACCAGCAGCCAGGTCGACGTGGCGCTGTCGGCGCGCAGGAAACCCAGCGACACGCCGTGATTGTGGACGTTGCGCAAAGTGAAGATCGGTAGCACGTCGCGCTCGGCGCCTCCGTAGGTCAGGCCGATCGGGCCGACGACCAGCCACTTGATGACCTGGTCGAACACGAAGAACACCAGCGCACTGATCAGCCCGACCTTGGGCAGCTTCGCGCTCACGACACGACCCCCGTGCAGCGATCGCACAGCGCGCCATCGTCGGTGACTTCGGGCAGATGCCGCCAGCACCGGCCGCACTTGTGATAGTCGGTGCGGGCGACGGCGAGCGGCCCCTTCTCCACCTTCGCGACGATGAACGCCTCGGCGAGGTCGGTCGCCGACAGCGGCATGTCCGGTACGGTGACGTCGGCTTCCAGGCTCGACCGGATCACCTTGTCGCGGCGGAACGGTTCGATCGCTTCGGTCACTTGCGCGCGCAGGCGGCGCAGATCGTCCCATTCGGTCGCGATTACCCTGTCGCCGGGGATTTCCGGCAGATCGGGCCATTCGAGCAGGTGAACCGAGCCGTCCTCATCGGGGAAGCGCGCTTGCCAGGCTTCCTCGGTCGTGAAGACCAGGATCGGCGCGGCGTAGCGGACCAATGCGTGGAACAGCACGTCGAGCACGGTGCGATAAGCACGGCGCTTCAGGTCCGACGGCGCGTCGCAATAAAGCGAATCCTTGCGGATATCGAAGAAGAAGGCCGACAGATCGTCCTGCGCGAAATCGGTCAGCAGGCGCAGATAGCGGTTGAACTCGAACGCATCGGTCGCCGCCTTGAGCTCGACATCGAGCTTGCCGAGCAGGTCGAGCACATAGAGTTCGAGCTGCGGCATATCCTTGGGCTGGACGCGCTCGGCCTCGGTGAAGCCGTCGAGCGCGCCGAGCAGATAGCGGAAGGTGTTGCGGAGCTTGCGATAGGCGTCGCTCGTCGTCGCCAGCACTTCCTTGCCGATCCGCACATCCTCGAAATAATCGACCGACGCGACCCACATGCGCAGGATGTCGGCGCCCGATTCCGCAATGATCTTGAGCGGGTCGACGACATTGCCCAGGCTCTTCGACATCTTGCGGCCATTGCCGTCGAGCGCGAAGCCGTGGGTCAGCACCGCGTCGTACGGCGCGCGGCCACGCGTGCCGCAGCTTTCGAGCAAGGACGACTGGAACCAGCCGCGATGCTGGTCCGACCCTTCGAGATAGAGGTCGGCGCGCACGCCCTCCCCGTACCGCGCCTCGATCGTGAAGACATGGGTCGAGCCCGAGTCGAACCACACGTCGAGAATGTCGTTCTGCGGATCGTAATCGGCGAGGTTGTGGTCGGGGCCGAGCAGCGCCTGATGGTCGGCGGTGAACCACGCATCCGCGCCACCGCTCTCGAACGCCTTGACGATGCGGTCGTTGACCGCGGGGTCGCGGAGATACTCGCCGGTCGCGCGATTGACGTAGAGCGCGATCGGCACGCCCCAGGCGCGCTGGCGGCTGATCACCCAGTCGGGACGGCCCTCGACCATCGAGCGGATGCGGTTCTGGCTGCGCTCGGGCACCCAGCGCGTGCGCTCGATCGCGTCGAGCGCGACCTCGCGCAAGGTCGGCCCGTTGCCGACGGCATGGCCGAGCGACGGCGTGAAGCCAGCGAGATCGCCCGGCTCGGGCAGGTCGATCGCCACCGCCGCGGCATTCTCGCTCTTCTGCGTCTGGTCCATCGGGATGAACCATTGCGGGGTCGCGCGGAAGATCACCTTGGCCTTGGACCGCCAGCTATGCGGATAGCTGTGCGCGAAATCGTCCGAGGCGGCGAGCAGGGCGCCCGCGTCGCGCAGGTCGCTGCAGATCGGGCCGTCCGAGGCGACGAACTTCTTGTTGATGACGCTGCCCTGCCCGCCCAGCCACAGCCAGTCGGGACGATAGAAGCCCGCGCCATCGACCGCGAACACCGGATCGATGCCGTGCGCCTTGCACAGCAGGAAGTCGTCCTCGCCATGGTCGGGCGCCATATGGACGAGCCCGGTGCCGGCATCGGTGGTGACGAAGTCGCCAGGCAGGAACGGCCGCGGCTTGGCGAAGAACCCGCCAAGCTCGTGCATAGGGTGGCGCGCGACGGCGCCGGCGAGTTGCGAGCCTCGATAAACTGTGTTCGCGCGCTCAAATTCGTCAGTGATCGAATTCATCGGTTTGGCGAATTCTGGTTCGATGGCGGCAAGTCGACGCCTCACATCCTCGCAGACGCGACGTTCGAACGCAGGAACCAGATCCTTAGCAACCAAGAACCGCTGTTCGGAAGACCAACCAAGCTTCGCGATCTCAGCGTCGATCAGTGTCTTGTGACGCTCGAACATCTCTGTGGAGAAATAGGCCATCAAGCTAAGATCGACGTATTCGATCTCCGGCCCGTACGCCAAAGCCTGGTTGACCGGGATCGTCCACGGCGTCGTCGTCCAGATCACCGCATGCGCACCGACCAGCTCCGGCGCGTTGGGCGCCTCGGTGATCTCGAACGCGACATCGATCTGCGTCGAGACGATATCCTCATACTCGACCTCGGCCTCGGCGAGCGCGGTCTTCTCGACCGGCGACCACATCACCGGCTTGGCGCCGCGATAGAGCTGGCCGCTTTCGGCGAACTTGAGCAATTCGCCGACGATCGCCGCCTCGGCATCGAACTTCATGGTGAGATAGGGATCGTCCCAATCGCCCATGACGCCCAGCCGCTTGAACTGCTCGCGCTGCACGTCGACCCATTTGGCGGCGTACGCACGGCATTCGGCGCGGAACTGGTCGACCGGGACCTGGTCCTTGTCGAGCTTCTTGTCCTTATATTGCTTCTCGACCTGCCATTCGATCGGCAGGCCGTGGCAATCCCAGCCGGGCACGTAGGGCGCGTCCTTGCCGAGCAGCGACTGGCTGCGGACGATGATGTCCTTCAGCACCTTGTTCATCGCATGGCCCATATGGATGTCGCCATTGGCGTAAGGCGGGCCGTCGTGCAGGATCCAGCGCTGACGCCCGGCCCGCTGCGCGCGCAGCTTGCCGTAGAGGTCCATCGCCTGCCAGCGCGCGAGAATCGCCGGCTCCTTCTGCGCGAGGCCGGCCTTCATCGGGAAGTCGGTCTTGGGCAGGAAGACGGTGTCGCGATAATCGGCGGCGGCGGGCGTTTCGTCGGTCATAGGTTGGCGGGCATTAGCGTGGGAAATTTCCCACGTCACTACAAACTCCCCTCCTTTCCAGGGAGGGGAATAGCATGGCCGCGCCTCGCCCAGCGCTGCAGTCCCCCCGCCCCTCCGTCATGCTGAACTCGTTTCAGCATGCACCGCGCTCCAGGCGAGTGAGGTGCTTGTGGCACGATGGATCCTGAAACAAGTTCAGGATGACGGATGAGCAAGGAGACGGCGGGCGGTCGCCACATCGTCCGCCATCTGCGCTCTCAGCGCGTCCATGCTGTCGAACTTCGCCTCGGGGCGGATGAAGTCGATCAGGTCCACTTCGATCTTCTGGCCATAGAGATCGCCGGAAAAGTCGAAGAAATACGGTTCGAGCAGCTCCTTGGGCGGATCGAAGCTGGGCCGCACGCCCAGGTTCGCTGCACCGTCGACCACCCGCCCGTCAGACAAATGCCCACGCACCGCATAGATGCCGAACTTCGGGCGTAGGTAATTCGCCATGTCGAGATTGGCGGTGGGGAAACCGAGCGTGCGCCCGACCTTGTCGCCATGCTGGACCATGCCCTCTATCGCATAAGGCCGCGTCAACAACCGTGCCGCCGCGCGCGGGTCGCCTGCGCGTAATGCCTCGCGAATCCGCGTCGACGATACCGTCACCCCGTCGAGCTGCACCGGCGCCACCGTATCGACCATGAAACGATGCCGGTCGCCCAGCGCGCGCATCAGTGGAATGTTGCCGCTGCGTGCCTTGCCGAAGGTGAAGTCCTCGCCGGTCGAGACTCCCGCGACGCCAAGGTCGCGAACCAGCCGCTCGCCGACGAAATCCTCCGCCGACAGGCCGGCGAGCGCGGCGTCGAACTCGAACACGTACATCGCGTCGACGCCTGCGCCCTCGAACAGCCGCGCGCGCTGATCCATGCTGGTCAGGCGGAAATACGGGCTGTCGGGCCGGAAATACCGCATCGGGTGCGGATCGAAGGTGGCGACGATCGCCGGCCGCCCCGCCGCCCGCGCACGCTCGATCGCGCGGCCAACCACTGCCTGGTGCCCGAGGTGGAACCCGTCGAAATTGCCGAGCGCGACATAGCCCCCGCGGAACCGCTCGGGCACGGTCGAGCCGCTGGAAAGCCGCTCCATGGCTTGGCCATTAGGGGGGAGTGCCCCGTTACTCAATCCTCGCGCCGTCCCTTCCCGTCTTCCGCTGGTGTCGGCGCTATAGGCTCGGTCGTGGCGCCATCCCCGCGGTCAGCACGCGGATCACGTTGCCGCCCATGATCCGACGGATATCGTCGTCGGAAAAACCGCGATCGAGCAGTGCCTGGGTGATCACCACGACCTGTCCCGCGTCGAACCCGGTGGTCACCGCGCCGTCGAAATCCGATCCCAGCCCGACATGGTCGATCCCGACCAGGTCGCGGACATGAGCGATGGCGCGGGCAACATCGCCTGGATTGTTCGAGCAGATCGCCGCGTCCCAATAACCGATGTCGATCACCCCGCCAGTCTTGGCGATGCCGCGAATTTCGTCGTCGGTCAGATTGCGGTTGACCTTGCAGGTCGCCTGAACGCCGCCATGGCTGGAGACGATCGGTCGGCGCGCCATCGCGATGACCTCGGCGATGGTCTGGTGGCTGGAATGCGCAACGTCGACCACCATGCCCAGCCGTTCCATCCGCGCGACCACCGCGCGGCCCAGCGGAGTCAGCCCGCCTTTCTTCACACCATGCATCGATCCCGCGACGTCATTGTCGAAGAAATGCGCGAGGCCCGCCATGCGGAAGCCCGCGGCGTAGAGCTTGTCGAGGTTGCCGATCTTCCCTTCCAGGTCCTGAAGCCCCTCGATCGAGAGCATGGCGCCGACGACGTTGCTGCCCGCGCGCCGATCGGCGATCAGCTTCTTCAAGTCGGCCGGCGACGTGATGAGGCGCAATTGTCCGTTCGAGCGGTCGACAAATCCCTTGAGCTTCTCAGCATGATACAGTGATCGCTGCAGCAACGAATTCCAGGTCCGCGCGGGCTGGAGGTCGGTTACGACGAGCGGGGTGATATTGTCGGTGTCGCCCGAATTGGCGTCGTAATTCTGGTTCTTCGGCGTCTTGGTCACCGAGGAGAAGACCTGGAGCGCATAATGCCCGGCCTGGAGCCGCGGCAGATCGACCTGTCCACGGTCGGACCGAGTCAGCAGGTCGCGTTTCCACAGCAAGGTGTCGGAATGCATGTCGGCGACATCGAGCGTCTTCTGCAGCGCGATGGCGCGGGGCGAAACCTTGTACGCGACCGGCTGCACCTTATTCATCGAGCGCTCGACCATGCCGGGCGCGATCAGGAAGAACAGGGCCGCGGCGACGACGAGCAGCGCCAAGGCGCCGACTATCCACTTACGCATCCACCTCTCCTCTCCGTCGCGCCGGGCTTGTCGCGGCGCCTGCGGTTACCGCAAGCCCGCGAGAGGGTTTGCGGCACAGTGGATGCCGGGACAAGCCCGGCATGACGTCTACGGTCGAGGGCGCGTCAGGGTTACGAAACTGTAGGCCGGGCGATCAGCTTCGGCCTGAAAATTCTCTCGCGCCAACTCCCGCCAGCCCCCGAAGGGTGGCACCGTTGCGTCGCCTTCGGGCGCTGCATGTATCTCGGTCAATTCGATTACGTCGGCCCGATCGAGAAACAGCGCGAAGACCTCCGCCCCGCCGATCACCGCGGCATCGTCGCCCGCCAGCGCCAGCGCCTGATCGACCGACCGCGCAACTTCCGCCCCCTGCGCCGACCAGTTCGCGTCGCGCGTCAGCACGATATGGCGCCGTCCCGGCAAGGGCGACGGAAAGCTTTCGAAGGTCTTGCGGCCCATGATCATCGGCCGGCCCATCGTCTGCGCCTTGAAACGCTTGAGGTCGGCCGGCAAATGCCAGGGCAACCGTCCGTCGCGGCCGATCACCCCGTTATCGGCCCTCGCCAGATGGAAGCTGATCACCCGTTCTCCTCGCGCTCGAGAGGCCGCCGTCAAACCGCCACCGGCGCCTTGATATGCGCCTGCGCCTCGTAGCCGACGAGCTGAAAGTCTTCATAGTCGTAGGCGTCGATCGATGGCGGCTTGCGCAGGATTTCGAGCCTGGGCAGCGGTCCGGGATCGCGGCCGAGTTGCTCACGCGCCTGATCGAGATGGTTCGAATAGAGATGACAATCGCCGCCGGTCCAGACGAACTCGCCGACATCGAGACCGGTCTGCTGCGCGAGCATGTGCGTGAGCAGCGCGTAGCTGGCGATGTTGAACGGCACGCCGAGGAAGATATCGGCCGAGCGCTGGTAGAGCTGAAGCGAGAGCTTGCCGTTGGCGACGTAGCATTGGAACAGGCAATGGCACGGCGCCAGCGCCATGGCGTGGAGTTCGCCGGGATTCCACGCGCTCACCACCATGCGGCGGCTGGCGGGATTGACCTTGAGCGTCTCGATCAACTCGGCGATCTGGTCGACGTGACCGCCCTCCGCAGTGGCCCAATCGCGCCATTGCTTGCCATAGACCGGGCCGAGATCGCCATTCTCGTCGGCCCATTCGTCCCAGATGCTGACCTTGCGGTCCTGCAGCCACTTCACGTTGGTGTCGCCGCGCAGGAACCAGAGCAATTCGACGATAATCGAGCGTAGATGGAGCTTCTTGGTGGTCAGCACCGGGAAGCCCTGGGCGAGGTCGAAGCGCATCTGGTGCCCGAACACCGACCGCGTACCGGTGCCGGTACGGTCCATCTGCTCGGCGCCATGGTCGAGCGCGCGTTGCATCATGTCGAGATATTGCCGCATGGGCTTGGTTTACCTTGCGCGGTCGGCGCAGCCAAGCCGAACGCCAGCCTCTGCTGTGGAAAACGTCGCCTCGACCAGTGATCCTGCGAAGGGAGGAGCGTAGGGTTACGAAAGTAATCGCCTGTGGGTCTGGGCTCCCGCTTTCGCGGGCGCACCGGAGCTTCACCCTGAAGCGGTCGGCGTCGCTACCGGCGGCGGCACGAGGCGACAGGCACGAATGTCCTTGGGTTCGGGGCGCGGCCCCACCGCCTTGAATCGGGCGAGATAGCCGCCCGCCGACGGCATGTCGTCGAGCGATACCAATTTGTAGCCGACCGCGGCGAATTCGCATTCGAGCAATTTGGGCGGCGTCCCATGATCCTGCGTGCGCCGGTTGGCGTCGACGACGATCACTTCGCCGTCGGGCTTGAGCGAGGGGCGCATCCGCCAGAGGAATTCATAGGGCTGCTCGATCTCGTGGTACATGTGTACCATCAGGATGCGGTCGAAACTGTTGTCGGGCAGCTTGGGATTGGCCGGTTCGCCGAGCCGGACGCTGACATTGTCGAGCCGGTCGCGCGCGACGCGCTGGGCAAGTGCGTCGCGTACCTCGGGTACGATGTCCTCGGCCAGGACGCGGCCGTCCTTACCGACCCGGCTCGCCAGGCGGATCGTGTAATAGCCTTCGCCCGCACCGATATCGGCGACGGTCATGCCCTTGGCGATGCCGGCCTTGTTCATCACCTCGCCAGCTTCGTTCAGGCGATCGCGCGCTTCCTCGGTCGACCAGCGCGGCGAAATGATGCGGGCGACTGGCCGGTCGGCGGCGGGGAACGGGCCGACGTCGTCGTCCTTTTCACGCACCGTCGCGGGTCCGCCATCGCATGACGACAGCAGCAACAGACCCACCGCCATCACCCCGGTCATCACCGCACGACCGGAAACGGTCGCGCGGCGAGCATGCCGGGACGCGCGGCACGAACGGAGTGAGTGGGCGCCCGGCATGTCTAGTCGACGTCCTCCACCTCGACCGTTTCCCCTGTCACACGCTGCGATAGCGCAGCAGCCATGAAGGCGTCGAGATCGCCGTCGAGCACGTCCGATGGGCTGGTCGAAGTCACACCGGTGCGCAAATCCTTCACCAGCTGGTACGGCTGGAGGACGTAGCTGCGGATCTGGTGGCCCCAGCCGATGTCGGTCTTGGTGGCGTTGACCGCGTTGGCCTCTTCCTCGCGCTTCCGCAGCTCGTGCTCGTAGAGACGCGCGCGGAGCTGATTATAAGCCTCCGCCTTGTTCTTGTGCTGGCTGCGCTGGTTCTGGCAGGCGACGACGATGCCGGTCGGCAAGTGGGTGATGCGCACCGCCGAGTCGGTCGTGTTGATGTGCTGGCCGCCCGCCCCCGACGAGCGATAGGTGTCGATCCTGAGCTCGCTCTCGTTGATCTCGATCTCGATCGAATCGTCGATCACCGGATAGACCCACACGCTCGAAAAGCTGGTGTGGCGGCGCGCCGAGCTATCATATGGGCTGATCCGGACCAGGCGATGCACGCCGCTCTCGGTCTTGGCGTAACCGTAAGCATTCTCGCCCTTGAGCAACAAGGTCGCCGACTTGATCCCGGCCTGTTCGCCCGAATGATAGTCGACCAGTTCGACCTTCATGCCATGGCGCTCGGCCCAGCGCGTGTACATGCGCTGGAGCATTTCCGCCCAGTCCTGGCTCTCGGTACCGCCGGCGCCGGCGTTGATCTCGACATAGGTGTCGTTGGCATCGGCCTCGCCCGCCAGCAGCGCCTTGACCTTGTCCGCCTCTGCGCGCGTCGCTAGCTCGGCCAGCGCCTCGACCGCCTGGCCTTCCATCTCGGAATCGCCTTCGGCCTCGGCCATCTCGACCAATTCGACATTGTCCCGGAGCTCGTTCTCGATCGCGCGCGTCGCGGTGATCGCCTCGTCGAGCCGGCGGCGTTCGCGCATCACGTCCTGCGCTTCCCTGGGATTTTCCCACAGGCTCTGGTCTTCGACGCGCGCGTTGAGCTCGTCGAGCCGACGCAGCGCGCGGTCCCAGTCGAGAAACCGGCGCAGCAGGGCGAGCGCGTCATTGATCGTATCGACATGCGATTGCGCTTCGGCGCGCATCGGAAACTCCAGTCTGAAATTCAGGCGGGTATGGCGCAGCAGACGCCACGCCTCCCCGTTATGGGGAGCGGACCTAGTAGATTCCGCCCTGCCGTTGCAAGAAATCGCCGTCGCCGTTCGAATCCTTCGGCTTGCTTTCCTGCGGGATTGCCTTGGTCGCAGTCGGCGCGGGCACGTCGCGACGGATCGGCGAGCGGCGGCCTTCGCTCTCGGGCTTGAACGCTTCCCAGATGACCTGCGCCTTGGGATCGCCATTCGGCGATGGCCACGCACCGAACACCGGCCTGCCGCTGATGCGATCGACCCGCACCATCTGAATGCCCGGCGGCGCGCGGAACGGGATTTTCGGCAGGCCGTCATAGGCCTTGATCGCCCATTCCTTGAAGATCGGCGCCGAAATCGTACCACCCTGGGCATAGCCACCGAGACCGCTCGGCTTGTCATAGCCGATATAGACGCCGCCGATCATCTGCGGCGTGCCGCCGATGAACCACACGTCGGTCGGGCCGGTATTGGTGCCGGTCTTGCCGAACATCGGCCGGTCGAGATCGCGCAACACGGTTGCCGTACCGCGCTTGATCACCCCTTCGGCAATGTGCACGATCTGGAACGCGCTCTGCGCATCGACGATCTGCTTGAGTCTGACCACCGGCCGCGGCATCGGCTTGCCGTTCCAGTCGGGCGCATTGCAGCGATCGCACGGACGCCAGTTCTCCGGCCAGATCACGTTGCCGCGACGGTCCTGAACATAGTCGACCAGGGTCGGCGGGCGTCCCTTGCCGCCATTTTCGAGGATCGAATAGGCGTTGACCATGCGCTGGACGGTGGTCTCGCCCGCGCCGAGCGAAAAAGCGAGATAAGGCGGGTATTTGCCCACGCCGATCTCATCCATCAGCTTGACGACGTTCTGCATGCCGGTCTGGGCGGCGACGCGAACGGTCATCAGGTTGCGCGATTGCTCGAGGCCCCAGCGCATCGTGTGCGCGCCGGATCCGCCCTCGCCGCCGAAATTGCGGAAGCATTTCGCATATTGCGTGCCCTGGTTCACGCAATAGGGGCCGTCCTGAATCATCGAAGACGGGGTCAGGCCATGCTCAAGCCCCGCGGTATAGACGATCGGCTTGATCGTCGAGCCCGGCTGGCGCAGCGCCTGGGTCGCGCGATTGAACGATTGGACGCGATTGTCGAACCCGCCCTGCATCGCCAGGATACGACCCGTCGCCGGTTCCTCGACGATGAATCCGCCGGACACTTTGGGCAACGTCTTGAGGACGTAATTTCCGCCCGACGGCGCCACCGCGATGATGTCACCCGCCTTGATGGCCCCCGATGCGGGACCGCCGACGCCGCGCACCGGCATCGACGCCAGGCCGCGCGGCATCGTACCGGTCGAGCCATCGGAGAAGCCGAGCGTGAAGTCGCCATTGTCGTCGATGACGACCGCGGCGCGCCAATCCTCGTAATCGAGCGCGATGTTGCTCGCGAGCAGCGCGCTCAGCCAGTTCTGCGACACGTCGACATGACCGAGCGGTCCGGTCCATCCGCGATTGCCGTCGTAGCGCAACAGGCCGTCGCGCAACGCCTTTTGCGCGAGCGCCTGCTGCTTGGGATCGAACGAGGTGCGGACCCATAGCCCGCCGCCATAGACGCTGTACGGATTGCGGCCACCGTCCGACGTCTCGCCGAACTTGTCCATCAGCTGCCGACGCACTTCCTCGATGAAATATCCCGGCGAGGATTCGAACTGCACCGTGCGCTTGTTGACCGTGCCGAGCGGCTGCGCGACCGCCCAGTCGTGCTGTTGCTGGGTGATATAGCCGTTCGCCAGCATTTCCCCGAGCACCCAGTTGCGCCTTGTCGTGGCTCGCGCGGTCTGGCGGTCCGGGTCGTAGCCCGAGGGCGCCTTGGGCAGGATCGCCAGATAGGCGAATTGCGGCAGGGTGAGCTGATCGAGATCCTTGTCGAAATAGGCGCGCGACGCGGCCTGCACGCCATAGGCGTTACGGCCGAGGAAGATCGTGTTGAGATAGATTTCCAGGATCTGCTGCTTCGTCAGCACATCCTCGATGCGATAGGCGAGGATCGCTTCCTTGAGCTTGCGCGTGTAGCTGCGCTCGTTGCCGACGAGCAGGTTCTTGGCGACCTGTTGCGTGATGGTCGAGGCGCCGCGCGCGTGCTTGTTGCGCATATTGTCGATCATCGCCGAGACGATGCCCGGATAATCGACGCCATGGTGCGAGAAGAAGGTCTTGTCCTCGGCCGACAGATACGCCGCGACGAGCAGCTTGGGATATTCGTCGAATTTCAGCTGGACCCGGCGCTCGCGGGCGAACGTGAACACCGGCATGCCGTTGGTGTCGCGGACGTTCGTCGGGAGATCGGGCTCGTAGGTCTTGAGCCGGTCGACCGACGGCAGATCGCGCGCGATCAGCAGCCAGAGCAGGAACCAGCCGATTCCCCAGAGTGCCGCCAGGACGACGAGCACCTTGACCCACCAGCGCTTCCACGCGTTGCGCATGAAGCCGGCGACTCCGCCGACCTCTCGCTTGATCCGGAAATTGACCGAGTCCGAACTGTCCGCCGCCATAATCGTCCGGGCCTTAGCAGGTCCGACGGTTCTTGCCAGTATTTCGGAGTCATTTTCAGCCGAACGGAACGGCACCCGCGCGCTCCCATGGCAGCCGCCGGCCGGTTACCCTTCGCCGTCATGCTGAACTTGTTTCAGCATCCACCGTGCAACAAGCGGCTGCGGCGCCGGCGGCGCGGTGGATCCTGAAACAAGTTCAGGATGACGGAAAGAGAAAGCGTGGTCGGGACCGCGACCGGATCAATTGGACGCGAGCTTCCGCGCGAAATTGATCTCGACCGCGCGCTCGACGCTCTCGGCGATGCGCCGGCGCCCTTCGGGCGAATCGAGAAAGGCGGCGTCCTTGGGGTTGGATATGTAGCCCGTTTCGAACAGCACCGACGGCATGTCCGGCGCCTTGAGCACGACCAGCGACGCGAATTTGTGGAATCCGGGACGCAAGGGGATATTCGGCTCCGCCTCGCGCCCGAGCAACCGCGCGAACGCGGCAGACGCGTTCATCGTCTCGCGCTGGGTCAGGTCGATCAGGATCGAGGACACGTCGGCATTCTCGCCGTCCAGATCGACGCCGGCGATGACATCGGCCTTGTTCTCTCGCGCCGCCAGTTTCGCGGCCTCCTTGTCGGACGCGACCTCCGACAGCGTGTATACCGAGGCGCCGGACGCATCGCCCGAGCCTACACTGTCGCAATGGATCGAGATGAACAGGTCGGCATGCAGCTTGCGCGCGACGCCATAGCGTTCCTGAAGCACCAGGAAGCGATCGTCCTCCCGCGTCAACGCCACCCGCACGCGCCCGGACTTGAGCAGTTCGTCGCGAATCGCCTTGGCGATGCGCAGCGTCACGTCCTTTTCCTTGAGCCCTGTCGTCGGGGAGATCGCGCCGGGATCGAATCCGCCATGACCGGCATCGATCACCACCAGCGGTCGGCCGGGATCGCCGTCGATCCGCGGCAGCGCCAGCGTCTTGCTGGGCGGCGGCACGGGCACCGAAACCGAATAGCCCGCGCTCGTCGCCGCGGTGTCGGGGAAATTGAACGGTGGCAGGAAACTCATCCGCCCGGCGGCCGCGGCGCGCGCGAACCCGGCATCGTCGGTAGTCTTGAGTTGAAGGGTGAGGACCCGGCCGCCGGCGCCGAAGGTTCCCTCGGTCACCACCGCGGGCCGCGTCAGGTCGAACACGACGCGCACGCCATCGTCGCGCGCGCCTTCGCGCACCGCATCGACGACACCGCCGGTCTCCACGCTGCCACCGGGCGCTGCGTCGGCGACATCGAGCGCGACGCGCTTCGGCGAGACGAGCAGGAAACTCGAGGCATCGGCGACCTTCTGGTCGAACGTCACCACGATCGCATCGTTACGCACCTCGACGCGCTGGATCGTTGCAGCCCAAGCGGGGCTGCCGCCGAACCACAGGGCCAGCATGGCAAGAATGAACGACACACGCACGTAATGGCGCGCAGGCCGGTAACCGGTCCAGCGAAAAACCATCAGGAAGAACCCCTTTTACTCGCCCTTCGCCAAGACGGTTACCGGCGCGGTCACTCAAAGTCGGTGAAGCGAGAGGGTTAACTGGGCGTTCGGCATGTTTTTGCCGGGCGAGCGGCAAAAAGCTGCCAGTTGAAGCGGGCGATGGCAGGTGCTACCTGAACCATAACCGGCGCCGTGACAGTGATTTGTACGGAGTTCGCCGGCCCCACGGCCGCCCCGGCGTTCATCGGCAGGCGGCCCATCAGGTTGACGTTCGCATGATGCATTTCCCTCGCCTTGTGCTCGATCCGGCCACTGCCGGCGGGCGCGTTGGCGCGGGTGCCCCGGCCGTGATGCCCGGGCGTGCGCGGCGAGCAGACGCACATCCACCATCCCGCACCGCCCGGCCACGGAACGACAAACCGGCAGCCGGCATCGCGCGACTTATCGGCGCGCCCCAATCCTCATCGAAGGAGCGGCGCGCCCGGAGAAAAAATAATGACCATGCGTATGTTGATCGACGCACGCCACCGGGAAGAGACCCGTGTGGCGGTCGTCAAGGGGAACCGCATCGAGGAGTTTGATTTCGAGAGTGCCGAGCGCAAGCAGCTCAAGGGAAATATCTATCTAGCCAAGGTCACCCGCGTCGAGCCGTCGCTACAGGCGGCGTTCGTCGATTATGGCGGCAACCGTCACGGCTTCCTGGCCTTCTCGGAAATCCACCCCGATTATTATCAGATTCCCAAGGAGGATCGCGAGGCGCTTCTCCGCGAGGAAGCGGAGCATGCCGCCGAGGAAGCCGCCTTGCGCGCAGAACTCGACGCGGAGGAAGACGAGCACGAGCCGTCCGACGAGGATCTCGAACGCCTCGACGACGACGGCGCGCCTGACGAGGACGTCGCCGCCGAGCATGAGAGCGTCGGCCGGCGCAGGAAGGACAATGGGTCGGAGGACCAGGTCGAGGCGCTGCGCCAGCGCCGCATGAACCTGCGCCGCCGCTACAAGATCCAGGACGTGATCCGGCGCCGCCAGGTGCTGTTGGTCCAGGTCGTCAAGGAAGAGCGTGGCAACAAGGGCGCTGCGCTGACCACGTACCTGTCGCTTGCCGGCCGCTATTGCGTGCTGATGCCGAACACGTCGCATGGCGGCGGCATCTCGCGGAAGATCTCGAACGCGTCGGACCGCAAGCGGCTGAAGACGATCATGGCAGAGCTCAAGCTGCCGCCATCGATGGGCTGCATCGTCCGCACCGCGGGACTCCAGCGCACCAAGACCGAGATCAAGCGCGACTTCGACTATCTCGCGCGCCTGTGGGACGGTATCCGCGAGACGACGCTGTCTTCGTCGGCACCGGCCTTGGTCTATGGCGACAGCGATCTGATGAAGCGGGCGATCCGCGACATCTACAACAAGGACATCGACGAGGTCATCGTCGAGGGCGATGACGGCTATCGCCAGGCCAAGGAGTTCATGAAGCTCCTGATGCCGAGCCATGCCCGCCGCGTGAAGCATTACAGCGACCCCGTGCCGCTGTTCCAGCGCGCCGGCGTCGAGGACCAGTTGTCGGCGATGTACCACCCGGTGGTGCAGCTCAAGTCCGGCGGCTATCTCGTGATCAACCCGACCGAGGCGCTGGTCTCGATCGACATCAACTCGGGCCGTTCGACGCGCGAGCACAATATCGAGCAGACCGCGACCGCGACCAATCTCGAGGCCGCGCAGGAGATCGCGCGCCAGCTGCGGCTGCGCGACATGGCCGGCCTCGTCGTCATCGACTTCATCGACATGGACAACGGGTCCAACGTCCGTAAGGTCGAGAAGGCGATGAAGGAGGCGCTCAAGAACGACCGCGCCCGCATCCAGGTCGGCCGCATTTCGAGCTTCGGCCTGATGGAGATGAGCCGCCAGCGCCTGCGCACCGGCGTGCTCGAAGCTTCGACCCGCCAGTGCCCGCATTGCGAGGGCACCGGCCTCGTCCGCACCGCGTCGTCGGCGGGCCTGTCGGCGCTGCGCATGATCGAGGACGAGGCCGCGCGCGGCCGCGGCTCGCAGATCACGTTGCGCGCGAGCCAGGAAGCCGCTTTCTATGTCCTCAACAGGAAGCGCGCCGATATCGCCGAGATCGAGGAGCGCTACGGCGTCCAGGTCGTCATCCTGTCGGATGGCGAGACCGAGGGAGCGCGGATGACGGTCGAGGCGTCGGGCCCGCCGCCCGCGCACGCGCCACGATTCGAAGCGCTGATCGAGGAAGAGGAAGAGGATATCGTCGAGGAAGAATTCGACGAGGAAGAGGAAGAAGAAGCCGACGAGCGCAGCGGACGCGGCGAGCGCCGCGAACGGTCGGATGACGACGGCGATGGCAGCCGCAAACGCCGCCGGCGCCGCCGTGGCCGTCGCGGTCGCGGCCGTCCCGAGGATGAGGCTGACGATACCGTTACGCAGCAGCCTGCCGACGATACCGAAACGGAGGCCGATGACGGCGAGGCCGGCGAACCGCCGGTGGAGGCCGAGGCAGAGGGCGAACCGCGTGGGCGCCGCCGTCGGCGTGGCCGCCGTGGCGGCCGTCGCGGCGACACGAGCGTCGAGACGCCCGAGGCCAAGGAGGCGGATGCCGCCGACGCCGGGGCCGTGATCGCGACGCACGCCAATCCCGACGTGCCCGTGGCGGTCGAACCCGATGCAGCGCCGGAAGCGGAGGCCGCGCCCAAGCGGTCGCGCCGCCGCCCGAAGGCGCGGGCGACAGAGGAGGTAAACGCTCCGGAAACCGTCGACGTAGAGACGGTCGCCGAGCCGGCGGCCCCCGCTCCCGCCGCGGAGGAGCCGGCGCCGAAACCGAAGCGCACGCGCAGGAAGAAGGCCGACGCTTCGGTGGACGCCGCAGCAGAGTCGGTGGCGGAGGCCCCGGCCGCCGAAGAGGCTGAACCGGTGGCGGAAACGCCCGCCAAGCCGAAGCGCAGCCGCAAGAAGGCCACGCCTGTGGAGGCGGAGACCCCAACATCGTCGCCGGCAGCCGCCAACGATGCCGACGAAACGCCGGTTGCGGTCGATGCCGACGGCGCAGCCCCGGCCGACGACGACGCTGGCGACGGAACGCCGCGCCGCGGGTGGTGGCAGCGCACCTTCGGCGCCTGATATGGTACGGCCGATCCCTCGCGCTTCACGGCGGGTTCACTCGCCGCGGCGCAGGGGTCGGCCAACCGGCAGCGCGTAGGAGATGGTACGGATGACGGGACGATGAAGCGGCTCCTCGCTATCTTCGCCGCCACGATTCTGCTCTGGGCGCAGCCGGCATATGCGCAGAGCATCCTGCGCGATGCCGAGACCGAATCATTGTTCAAGGACATGTCGCGGCCGATGATCCTGGCCGCCGGCCTGTCGCCGGCCAACGTTCAGATCATCCTGATCCAGGACGATTCGATCAACGCGTTCACTGCCGGCGGACAATCAGTCTATATAAATTCGGGCCTGATCGAAGCGGCCGACAACGCCAACGAAGTCCAGGGCGTGATCGCCCACGAACTTGGCCACGTCGCCGACGGCCATGTCATCCTGGCCGATGCCGGTGCGAAACCCGCAATGGGCATCTCGATCCTCAGCCTCGTTCTCGGCATCGCCGCGATGGCGGCGGGCGCGGGCGATGCCGGCGCCGGCATCCTGGCGGCGGGCCAGCAGGCGGCGATGGGCAAATATCTCGCGTTCAGCCGCGTGCAGGAAGCGACCGCCGATGCCACCGGCGCCAAATTCCTCCGCGAGGGCAATGTCAGCGGCAAGGGAATGATCGACTTCTTCAAGAAACTGGCGAACGAGGAATATCGCTACGGCCTGCAGAACATCGATCCGTTCGCGCAGACCCATCCCCTGTCGAACGAGCGCATCAATACGCTCTATGCCGATCTCAAATCGTCGCCGGCATGGAACAACCCGCCCGACGCCGCGCTCGACGAGCGGTTCAAACGGGTCAAGGCCAAGCTGATCGGCTATGTCGATCCGTACGCGACGACGCTCAACAAATATCCCGAGAGCGACCAGTCGATCTATGCGCATTATGCCCGCGCCTATGCGTGGCACAAAGCCGGCTATCCCGATAAAGCCGATGCCGAGACCCGGACATTGCTCAAGCTCAAGCCGCACGATCCCTATTTCCTGGAGATCCGCGGCCAGATTCTGCTCGAGGCGGGCCGCCCTGCCGATGCGATCGCGCCGCTCAAGGAAGCGACCGATTTGTCGAACTACAACCCGCTGATCGCCACCACCTATGGGCATGCGCTGATCGCGACCGAGGACAAGACCAATTATCCGGAAGCCATCCGCGTGCTGAAAATCGCGACCAACAAGGACGACGACAATCCCTTCGGCTGGTTCCAACTCGGTACGGCCTATGAATTGTCCGGCGATACCGCGCGCGCCTCGCTCGCGGCAGCCGAACAGGCCAGCCTGACCGGGGAGACTGCCCGCGCCGTGGTCAGCGCCCGCACTGCCATGGCCAATTTGCCGCCGAACAGCTCGGACTGGCTTCGCGCCCAGGACATTGCCATGACCGGTCAGAACGAGCTCGACGACAAGAAGCGGCGACGGAAATGAGCGGTTTCCTGTCGTCGCGCGTCGCGCTGCCGGTCGTGGCGGGGCTTGCCGCCTTGCTCGGCGCCGGCGTGACCTGGCTGGCGCAGCGCCCCTTCGACGGCGCGGAAATCCGCAACTATCTGCTGACGCATCCGGAGGTGCTGCCGGAAGCAATGCAGAAGCTCCAGGAACGCGAGGCCGCGGAGCAGTCCAAACAGACCGCCGCGTTCATCGCCGCCAATCGCGACCGCATCTTCCCCGCCTTGGGCAGCGCCTGGACGGGCAATCCCAATGGCGACGTCACCGTGGTCGAATATCTCGACTATAATTGCGGTTACTGCCGCGCGAGCCTGCCGATCCTCGACAAGCTCGTCGCCAGCGATCCCAAGGTCAAAGTGGTGTTCCGCGAACTGCCGGTGCTCAGCGACGAGAGCAAGGTCGCCGCGCGTTACGCCGTTGTCGCGGCCCGCGAGGGGAAATATCGCGCGCTCCACGATGCGCTCTATGCCGGGGGACCGCTCAGCGACGCCAGCATGGACGCGGCGCTCCGCACCGCCGGGCTCGACCCTGCGAAGACCAAGGAAGCAGCCAAGGCTTCCGACGTGACCAGCATCATCGACAACAATCTGGCGATGGCGTCGCCGCTCGGCATGTCGGGGACGCCGACCTGGGTGATCGGCGACAAGGTCCTGTCCGGTATGCAGCCACTGGAGACGATGCAGGCAGCAGTCGCGGCGGCGCGGAGAAAATAACCTGGGTTACGACCGTTGCGCGCGCAGCGGGCCAGTCCCATCTTCCCCTCTCTAGGGGAATTGCATGACCGAACCGATCCTGAGCGTCCGCGGCGTTTCCAAGACCTATGCCTCGGGCGTCCACGCGCTCCATGCCGTCGATCTCGACATCAACAAGGGTGAAATCTTCGCGTTGCTCGGGCCGAACGGCGCGGGCAAGACCACGCTGATCAGCATCATCTGCGGCATCGTCACGCCCAGCACCGGTACGATAACCGTCGGCGGCAGCGACGCCATTCACCAGCCCAAGCGCGCGCGGCGCCAGATCGGGCTGGTACCGCAGGAGCTCGCCACCGACATGTTCGAGACGGTCGAGGCGACCTGCCGCTTCAGCCGCGGTCTGTTCGGCCTGCCGCAGCATTCGGCGCATATCGACGAGGTGCTCAGGGACCTGTCGCTGTACGACAAGCGCAAATCCAAGATCATGGAGTTGTCGGGCGGCATGAAACGCCGCGTTCTGATCGCCAAGGCGCTGAGCCACGAGCCCGACATCCTGTTCCTCGACGAGCCCACCGCGGGCGTCGACGTGGAGTTGCGCCGCGACATGTGGAAGCTGGTCCACAGGCTCCGCGAAAAGGGCACGACGATCATCCTGACCACCCACTATATCGAGGAAGCCGAGGAAATGGCCGATCGCGTCGGCGTGATCTCGGGCGGCAAGCTGTTGGTGGTCGACGAGAAGGCCGCGCTGATGAAGAAGCTCGGCAAGCGCGAGCTCGACATCGCGCTCAACGAACCCATGGCAACGATCCCCGGCGATCTCGACGAATGGCACCTCGCGCTCGAGAACGACGGCAAGACATTGCGCTACGTGTTCGACGCGCAGGCCGAGCGCACGGGTATTCCGTCACTGCTGCGCAAGCTCGGTGAGATGAATATCGGCTTCAAGGACCTCGAGACCTCGAAGTCGAGCCTCGAGGACATCTTCGTCGACCTGGTGAAGGAGGGGAGCAAGTGAGCGACCACCAAATCCTCCCCGTTCACGGGGAGGGGGACCATTGCGCAGCAATGGTGGAGGGGCGCCGCCCCGATCGACTCGCGAGGGGAGACGCCCCTCCACCAAGCCGCTGCGCGTCTTGGTTCCCCTCCCCACAAGTGGGGAGGATTTCACAATGAACGTCCACGGTGTCCTGGCCATCTACAAGTTCGAGATGGCACGTGCCTTGCGCACGCTCTGGCAGAGCCTCGTCACGCCGGTGATCACCACCAGTCTCTATTTCGTCGTGTTCGGCGGCGCGATCGGGTCCCGGATCAGCCAGGTCGGTGGCGTCGGATATGGAAGCTTCATCGTGCCGGGGTTGATCATGCTGTCGCTGCTGACGCAGTCGATCAGCAACGCGTCGATCGGCATCTATTTCCCCAAATTCACCGGCACGATCTTCGAGCTGCTGTCGGCACCGATCAGCTCGATGGAGATGGTACTAGGCTATGTCGGCGCGGCGGCGACCAAGTCGGTCATCCTCGGCCTGATCATCCTGGCGACCGCGTCGTTCTTCGTGCCGATTCCGATCCATCACCCCTTCGCGATGATTGCCTTCCTGCTGCTGACCAGCATCGCGTTCAGCCTTTTCGGCTTCATCATCGGTGTCTGGGCGAAGGGGTTCGAGCAATTGAACTTCGTCCCCGCCTTGCTGATCACGCCGCTTACCTTCCTCGGCGGCGCCTTCTATTCGATCGACATGCTGCCCCAGCCCTGGCGCACGGTCAGCCTGTTCAACCCGGTCGTCTATCTGGTCAGCGGGTTCCGCTGGAGCTTCTTCGACAAGGGAGATGTCGACATCCTTGTCAGTCTCGCGGCGACCGGCGGGTTCCTGGTCGTATGCCTGGGCATCATCGGCTGGATCTTCCGGACGGGGTATCGGCTGAAGAACTGACGCTTCGACGTCACCAGGGTCGATGGGGCGGAGCCAACTCTGCTCGGCCCCTATTGATTGCTGAGCGTCCAAGGCGGTCGATTGGCGCGCGCACCGAGGGCGATCAGGTCGTCGTTGGGACTATGTGCCTTGCTCAGCTTCAAATCCTGATCGGTTTCCGTGACTTCTTCCCAGGCAGGCTGGGACCTCGGCGCCTCTGCTTCTTCGTATACCTGCGCGCGTACGCGTTTCATCCGTCGCCACATCAGCGGCATCGCCACAAAGGGGAAGGCCACCGCGCCAACGAAGATCAAGAAACCGAAAAATCCTTCCATGCTCGACTCCCCCTGCACCGGCTGAACGCCAAAATCACCCCATCACCGGCAATGTAATCCGCGATCCCGCACATACCTTCTGCGTCGCCTTGACGAAATCGCTCGGCTTCGCGCGATACGGGTTCGGCACGAAGGTCTGCGGGTTGCGGTCGATCACCGGGAACCAGGTCGACTGGATCTGGACCATGATCCGGTGCCCCTTCTTGAACACGTGATCATGGTCGCGCAGCGGCACGTCCCAGGCGACAATTTTGCCGGGCACCAAAGGCTGCGGGTCCGTGTCGCTTGCCAGGAAGCGGCCGCGGCGAACGTCCATCGCGATCGGCCACTGATAGCCGTTCAAGGTCTTGGCATATTCCCCGACCGCCCATCGTTTGCCTTCGGTATTCTCGAAATCGCTGGGCAGGACATCGATCAATTTGACCACGAAGTCGCTGTCGGTGCCGCTGGTCGACGCCATCAACGTCGCGGCGATCTTGCCGGTAACGGTCAGGTCCTTGTCGAGCGGGGCGGACACGTAGCTCAACACGTCGGGCCGATGGTCGACGAAACGCTGGTCGTCGCTTTCCCACCAGACCCAGTCGGGCGTGGCGTAAGTGCGGCTCATCGGGCGCTTGCGGAACGGCACCGGGTTGGC
Source organism: uncultured Stakelama sp. (assembly GCA_964521615.1). GTDB lineage: Bacteria > Pseudomonadota > Alphaproteobacteria > Sphingomonadales > Sphingomonadaceae > Sphingomonas. Next base: position 217,432 of record CAZFTL010000003.1, read on the forward strand.
CGGATCGCTGACATAGTCGCGGCACGCCTCCCCCGCAGCAGGGGCGGTGAAAGACAACGACCCGTCGTCGTGGAGATAAAGGTCGGTCGCCGTCGCTCCCTTGGGCGGCCAGGAATCGTAGGTCTTCCAGACGTTCGACCCCGATTCGAACATCTTCGCGGTGAAGGTCGGGCGCGGTCCCTTGCCGTGCAGCCAATAGGCGAAGAACGGTGCCTGGATCTGCGTCTGGAACTCGGTGCCGCTATCGGTGCCGATCGGGATCGGGCCGAGAAAATCCCCCTTCCCCTGCCACCCACCGTGACGCCATGGCCCGGAGACGATCTGGGCGAGATGGTCGGGGTCGTTCTGCTTTTCCTTGGCGTAGATCTGCCACGACCCCCACGGGTCCTCCTGATCCCAGAAGCCGGCGACGTTGAGCGTCGGCACCACGGTCTTGCCGAGCGCTTTGGTCCAGTTCTGGTCGGTATAGAAGGAATCGTGATTGGGATGGTCGAGCAATGCCGTGAACATCGGCACCCGGCCCTTGAAGATCTCCTTGTCGATATTCTCGACCGGGCCCATCCTGAGATACCAGTCATAGGCGTCGGTGAGCCCGTCGAGGCTCAGTTCCTTGTTCTGCAACTTGTCGATCTGCAGGCTGGACACCCATTCGGTCGCATAGCTCAACCGCAGCGCACCGTTGCGATGGAGATCGTCGGACATCCAATAGTCGATCCAGGCCGCCTGCGGGCTGACCGCCTTGAGCGCCGGGTGCGGCTTGGCCAGCGCGACCGCGGCGGCGAAGCCGGGATAGGAGACGCCCCACATGCCGACCTTGCCCGAATTGTTCGGCACGTTCTTCACCAGCCAGTCGATCGAATCATAGGCGTCGGTCGCCTCATCGGTCTTCCTGGGATCGTTGGGGTGGACCGCGGTCGAGAGCGTGAAGACGCCATCGGATCCGAAACGGCCGCGCATCGATTGAAAAACGAAGATGTAGCCGTCGGCCACCAGCGGCTTCCAACTCGGCGGCATACCGCCGGGCAATTCCTGGGGTACGCCATACGGCGTGCGCTGGAACAGGATCGGCAGCTTTTCCGTGGCGTTCTTGGGCGCGATGATCACCGTTTCGAGCTTCGCGCCATCGCGTACCGGCACCATGATCTTGGTGTAGGTGAACTCGCTTGCCAGCGGGCTGACCGCCGGCGGTGGCGCCGCCTGTGGCCGGGCGAGCGCGATCCCGCTCGCACCCAACAGAAGAACGGCCGCGATCAATGCCTTGGTGCGCATGCGAGTCTCTCCCTTTGGCGCGCACCCTGTCGAGGGCGACGCGCGCGGTCAATCGGCGGCGGGATTCGGAAGGCCCCGCCACGCGCCCCGGATCACGGGACGGACGACCAGCGACATCAGGTCGATCGCGATATGGAACAACATGGCCGCGGCCAGGCTGCCGCTCATCAGGTACATGACGGCAAATAGCGCACCGACCAAAGTGGTGATGGTGACGCCTTTCCAGCCCTGATAGGCATGAGCGAGCCCGAACAAGACGATCGCGACGGCAATCGCGGCGACACCGCCGAAATATGCCGCCAGCAGCAGCGGCAGGACGAGGCGGAAGAACAATTCCTCGCCGATCCCCGCCGCCACCGAGATCGCGGCGCCGAGCACGACCTCGTCGCGATCGCGGGGCAGGAGGGCGGAGACATGGCCGATATGCGCAAAGGCGCGCTTTCCCTTGCGGACGCGCCGCCATGTCAGGAAGGCACCGAGCGGCACCGCCGCGATCGTCGCCGCCACGAACAGTCCAGTGAAAAACGGGTCGACCATGACCGCCGGCGCGCCGCCGCGCAGCATGGCGGATACTGGCCAGAATTCGGGCGGCAGTTCGGTCACTGTCCGGACCCTGCCCAGGATCGCCAACCCGAGGACCGGCGGCAACGTGAACTGGACCAGCTGCGCGGCCAGCATGCGGCGGTAGAAGGCCTTGCGGCCGGCACCGCCCGCCTCTGCCAACAGGCGGTAGCCGTGCGGGCCTGCGACGATGTTGAGCACGATGATCGCCAGCAATGCCGTCAGCAGGATCGCGTTGATCATGGCGCGCGCCTCACGCTAACCTCCGCTCCCTTCCCGTCCAGGGAGGGGGGACAGCGTGGGAAAAGGCCCCTCTCACCCCAGCCGATGCTCGCCCTTTACCCAGCGCACCGTGCCCGAGCTGGCGCGCATCACCACCGAATTGGTCGTCATGCGATCGCCGCGACGTTTGACCCCCGCGAGCAGCGAGCCGTCGGTGACTCCGGTCGCTGCGAAGATCGCATCGCCCTTGACCAGCTCGGCCAGGTCGTACTGCTTGTCGAGATCGGTGATCCCCCATTTGCGCGCGCGCGACCGTTCGTCGTCGTTGCGGAACAGCAGGCGGCCCTTGAACTGGCCGCCGACGCAGCGCAGCGCGGCACAGGCGAGCACCCCCTCCGGCGCACCGCCCGATCCCATGTAGACGTCGATCGTCGTTTCGGGATTGGTCGTGGCGATGACGCCCGCGACGTCGCCGTCGCCGATCAGCATGACTCCGCACCCGATCGCACGGAGTTCGGCGATCAGCCCTTCGTGCCGCGGACGGTCGAGCACGCAGGCGATGATCTCGTGCGGATTACAGCCCTTCGCCGCGGCGATCGCCTTGACGTTCTCGGTCGGCGACCTGTCCAGGTCGATCACACCTTCGGGATAGCCCGGGCCGACCGCGATCTTGTCCATATAGACGTCGGGCGCGTTGAGCAGGTTACCTTCCTCGGCGATCGCAAGCACAGCGAGCGCGTTCGGGCCCGCCTTGGCCGTGATCGTGGTGCCTTCGAGCGGGTCGAGCGCGATGTCGATCTTGGGCCCCTTGCCTGGCGCCGAGCCTACCTTCTCGCCGATATAGAGCATCGGCGCCTCGTCCCGCTCGCCTTCGCCGATCACCACCGTGCCGTCCATATAGAGGCTGTTGAGCGACGTCCGCATCGCCTCGACCGCTGCGGCGTCGGCGGCCTTTTCGTCGCCGCGGCCGACGAGCGTGGAGGCGGCAATCGCCGCGGCCTCGGTCACGCGCACCATTTCGAGCACGAGCACGCGGTCGAGAACGTCGCTGGCAGTCGTCATTGTTCGGGCAATCCTCATTATTCGATAGTTGCGCGGCGGATAGGCCCGCCAGGTTACGGAGTCGAGACGCAGGTCTGGAGATCGGTTTGCAGCCCGCCGTCCTCCATGGGAAAGTTCAGTCCGGCTTCACATCCTTGGGCGGCCTGATCTCGAACAGATACGGCCAGTCCTTGCCGGTGACGAACAGCCGCCGCTTCTTCGCATCCCAGGCGATGCCGTTGGGGACGTCATTTTCCTCGGTCGCGCCTGACTGGCGATGCAATTCGCTGACGTCGATCCAGCCGATGACATGGCCGTCGCCGGGATCGATCCGCGCAATCAGGTCGGTCAGCCAGATGTTGGCCAGAATCTCTCCATCGACGAATTCGAGCTCGTTGAGCATGCGCAGCGGCCGGCCGCCGTCGGTGACCGTCAGGCGCCGTTTGACCGTGAACGTCGCGGGGTCGACGAAGCGCAAGACCGGCGTCCCGTCGGACATGATCAGCTCGCCCTTGTCGTCGGTGGTGAGCGCCCAGCCCTCCCCCTGATATTTGAAACTGCCGAGGCGCTTGAAGGTCTTGGCCGACCAGCGGAACCCGACCTGATTCTTCCAGGTCAGGCTGAGGATCGTCCCCTTCCACGGCGCGATCCCCTCCCCGTAAAGGGGCGGGTTGACAGCGACGCTGGCGAGGACCTTGCCGTCAGACAGCCGCACCTTGCGAATGCCCGAGCGGTTGAGTTCTCCGGTGCTCTCGTAGAGATAGCCGTCCTGCCAGAACAGTCCCTCGGTGAAGGCGCGCGGATCGTGCGGGAAGGTGGCGACGATCCGGGCGTCCTGCACCGGCGCCGATTGCGGCACGCTGCCGACCTGCGGCAACAGGCCCAGCAGGCCGAGCAGGAGGCCGGTGATGGGCATCGTTCGCTCCCTCAGTCCCTCAAGAGCTCGTTGATGCTTGTCTTCGATCGTGTCTGTTCGTCGACGCGCTTGACGATGACCGCGCAGTAGAGGCCCGGCTTGCCGTCCCCACCGCCGATCGATCCCGGCACGACGACCGCATAAGGCGGCACCTCGCCCATCAGGACCTCGCCGGTCGCGCGATCGACGATCTTGGTCGACTTGCCGAGATAGACCCCCATCGACAGCACCGCGCCGTCGCCGACCCGCACGCCCTCGGCGACTTCCGAGCGCGCGCCGATGAAACAGCCATCACCGATGATGACCGGATCGGCCTGGAGCGGTTCGAGCACGCCGCCGATGCCGGCGCCGCCCGAAATGTGGACGTTCCTGCCGATCTGCGCGCAGCTGCCCACCGTCGCCCACGTGTCGACCATCGTCCCCTCACCGACATAGGCGCCGATATTGACGAAGCTCGGCATCAGCACGGCGTTCTTGCCGATGAACGAGCCGCGCCGCACCACCGCGCCCGGCACCACGCGGAAGCCGGCATCGCGGAACCGGTTCTCGCCCCAGCCGGCGAATTTGGACGGCACCTTGTCATAGGCCGGAGCGCCCGCCGCGCCGCCGTCGATCACGGCATTGTCGTTGAGGCGGAAGGACAACAACACCGCCTTCTTGAGCCATTGGTTGACCGTCCAGCCATCGGCACCCGGTTCGGCGACCCGCGCCTGACCGCTGTCGAGCAGCTCGAGCGCGGCGTCGACCGCCTCGCGCACCGCGCCGGTCGTGCCGGTGGTGATGGCGGCCCGGTCTTCCCATGCGGCGTCGATCGTCGCGGCCAGGTCGGTCATTCTTCCTCCAATATTGCGTGCAGCCAATGCGTGATGTCGCGCGTGGTGAAATCGACGAAGGCGCGATCCGCTTCCTCGCCCTGTTCGGAGCCGTTGTCGACCCACAAGGTGGTCATGCCGATTTGCTTGGCTGGCTTCAGGTTGCGCGCCATGTCGTCGGCGAACAGGCTTTCGGCGGGATCCAGCCGGTACGCCTGGCAGAGATGCAGATAGGCCTCCGCCGCCGGCTTCGGGCGATATTGCGCGGCATGGACGTCGTGGATCGCCTCGAAACTCTCGCCGAGACCAAGCCGGTCGAGGATCCTGCCGGCGTAAGGCGCATCGGCATTGGTGAAGATGATCTTCCTGCCGGGCAGCCGCGCGATCGCGGCGGCGAGCGGCGCGTTCTCGTCCAGCACGTCCATCTCGATATCGTGGACGTCGGCGAGATAGTCATACGGATCGACCCCGTGCTCGGCCATCAGCCCCGCGAGCGTGGTGCCGCGCGTGTGGAAATAGCCCTTCTGGATCTTGTACGCCTCGTCGCGATCGACGTCGAAGAAGCGCGCGATGTACCCGGTGATACGGCGATCGACCTGCTCGAACAATCGCGCGCCATGCGGATAGAGCGTGTTGTCGAGATCGAAGATCCAGTTCCGGACGTGATCGAGCCGCGAGAGCATGGCGCGCGCTCTAGGATGAGTGCCCGGCAGCGGCAAGGCGTGGCTTGAGCAATCGCGACGACACCCTATCTCGACGCGATGATCCCCTATTCGCTGCTCGATCTCGTCCCCGTCGTCGAAGGTGGCTCGGTCCGCCAGGCGCTCGCCAATGCCGCCGACATGGCGCGCCACGCCGAAGCGCACGGCTACAACCGATACTGGGTTGCCGAGCATCACGGCATGGACGGCATCGCCAGTTCGGCGACCGCTGTCGTGATCGCGCATGTCGGCGCCTCGACATCCACTATTCGCATCGGCGCGGGCGGGATCATGCTTCCCAATCATGCCCCGTTGGTGATCGCCGAACAGTTCGGCACGCTCGACGCGCTGTTCCCCGGCCGGATCGACCTCGGGCTGGGCCGCGCGCCGGGCAGCGACCAGCGCGTCGCCCGCGCGATTCGGCGCACGCTCGAAAGCGATCCCCAGGCGTTTCCGCGCGACGTGATCGAGCTGCAAAGCTATTTCGCCGATGACGGCCAGACGGGCATCCGCGCGACACCGGGCGCCGGAGCGCGGCCCGAATTGTGGATCCTCGGTTCCAGCACGTTCGGCGCGCAACTCGCGGCGATGCTCGGCCTGCCCTACGCCTTCGCCTCGCATTTCGCGCCCGATGCGCTCGACCAGGCGCTCGCCATCTACCGCCGCGATTTCCGTCCCTCGGCGCAACTCGACCAGCCGTACGCCATGGCCGGGTTCAACGTCTTCGCCGCCGACAGCGACGAGGAAGCCGAGTTCCTGGCGAGTTCGCAGCAACAGGCATTCGTTGCGCTCCGCACCGGCAACCCGCGCCAATTGCCGCCGCCCGTCGCGGGCTATCGCGACAGCTTGCCGCCGCCGCATGCCGCGATCCTCGATCATGTCCTGCAATGCTCGGCGGTCGGCAGTCCCGCGACGGTCGAGCGCGGCATCCGCGCCTTTGTCGAGCGGACCGGGGTCGACGAACTGATGATCGCGAGCTCGATCTACGACGTCGAGTCACGCAGGAAGAGCGTGGCGATCGCGGCGGAGGTGATGCGCGGCGCGACCGTCGCGGCGTGACGCAAGCCATTCTCTGCCTGGTGGTCGCAACGGCCTTCGTCGCGCTGATGCCGGCAATGGTGAGATGGTCCCGCCGGTCACGCCGCGGCCGCGGCGCGGGCGCCGGTATCGGTGACGCACTGTTGAGCGCCTACGATCCGGCGCGCAAAGTCGCGATCGACCAGATACGCAAGCAACAGGAAATCGGCGATCACGAGAGCGGCGGCGCGAGCGACAAGCGCGACTGACCGGGCCGCCAGCCGGTCGCTGCCGGATGGCGCTCGGATCGCGTAACCACCAAAGGCGCCCGTCACTCGCTGCCGAGGATGCCGCCGAGCAGGCCGCCGATCGCCGCCCCCGCGGCGCCGCCGCCGACGATCCGGCCGATCCCGGCGCCCGCGCCGGCGTCGACCGCTTCCTGACCCGGCAAGTGCCGCGCAATCTCCTCCGCCAGATTCATGATCGGCATCGTCTGGAGCCAGATCTTGCCCGGCCCGGTCAAGGTCGCGAGGAACAGCCCTTCGCCGCCGAACAGGACGTTGCGGAACCCCCGCACCATCTGGATGTCGGTCGACACGGTCGGTTCCTGGATGCCGATATGCCCGGCATGGACGCGCAGCCGCTCGCCCGGCGCCAGCGTCTTTTCGATCACTTCGCCCGACAGGTCGAGGAACACCGTGCCGGGACCGGTGACGCGCTGCAGGATGAAGCCCTCTCCGGCGAAGAACCCCGCGCCCAGCCGCTGCTGAAAGGCGATGTCGAGCGACACCGACCGCTCGGCGCAGAGGAAGGTTTCCTTGCGGCAGATCAGCGATTGGCCCGGCGCGAGCTGGAACGCGATGATCTTGCCGGGAAAGCGCGGCGCGAAGGCCAGGTTGGCGCGGCCTTCGGCGCTATATTCGGTGATGAACAGGCTGCCGCCCGACACCGCGCGCTTGAGCCCGGCAAAGAGACCGCCACCGGTATGCGTGTTCATCGTGATGGCGTCGGTCATCCACGCCATCTGGTGCGTCTGGCTGACGATCGTCTCGCCGCGCTCCAGATCGATGCTGAGCGCCTGCATCACGGTTCCGGTGATCTCGTATCGCATCCTGCTCTCCCGTCCGGCCGGTCATCCCTTCGTCGGCGGCGAGGCGAAATGCCTTCGATAGCGGCAATTCACCGCGCCGCCGGCAACCTCAGCCGCACCAGCAGCCCGCCGAGGTCCTCGCTTTCCTCCAGGCTCACCGTGCCTTCGTAGATCTCCGCGACGTCGCGGACGATGGCGAGGCCGAGGCCGGTGCCGGGCTTGCCGGTGTCGAGCCGGACGCCGCGATCGAAGATGCGGACGCGGGCGTCTTCGGGGATGCCCATGCCGTCATCCTCGACCTGGATCTCGACGAAGCCGGCCTGCGCGCCGACCGTGACGAACACGCTGCCGCCGCCATATTTGGCCGCGTTCTCGATCAGATTGCCCAGCATCTCGTCCAGATCCTGGCGCTCGACATGGACCTGGAGGTCGTGCGGGCCGTCGGCGTCGATGCGGACGTGCGGATAGAGCCGCGATACCGCGCGTTCGACCGACTCCAGGCTCGGCCAGACGTCGGCACGGCTGTGCGCGGAGCCGCGGCGGCCGACCGCGCGGGCGCGCGCGAGATGGTGGTCGACCTGCCGCCGCATCGTCCGCGCTTCGCGCACCACGGTGTCGCCGAGATCGTCGGCCTTGGCGGTGGCGGCGTTCATGATGACGGTCAGCGGCGTCTTGAGCGCATGGGCGAGGTTGCCGGCATGGCGCCGCGCTTCCTCGGCCTGCTTGTCGTTATGCTCGATCAGCGCGTTCAGTTCCTCGACCATCGGCGCGACCTCGGCCGGCATCGCGCCCTCGATCGTCTTGGCCTGGCCGCCGCGCAACCGGGCGATCTCCCGCCGCAATCGCCGGAGCGGGCGCAGGCCGTACCAGGTCTGCAACCCCGCGAGCACGATCAGCCCGAGCGCGAGCAGCAGGAAACTGCGCACCAATGTCCGCCGCAGCGCGTTGATCTGGGCGTCGAGCCCTTCGCGGCTCTGCGCCACCTGGAACCGCCAGCGCACCGGCGACCCGGGCAGCTTCACATCGCGTTCGAGGACGCGGAGCTTCTCGCCGGCGAACTGGTCGCTGTCATAGACATGGACTTCGAGGTCGGTGTGGTTGTCGCCATAGGCCAGGCGGCGATCCCATAAAGAGCGCGACGGGAACGGTTCCTTGCCGCGCGCCGACACTTCCCAATAAAGGCCCGAATAGGGTTCGAGGAAGCGCTGATCGGCCGGCTCGCGATTGAAGATCACTTCCCCGTCGGGCCCGATCTCCGCCGAGGTGAACAGCGACGTGAGCACATAGTCGAGCTGGTCGTCGAAATTGCGCGTCACCGCGCTGGTCAGCACGCGATCGAGCGCGAAGCCGCCGCCGGCGAGCAACAGGCAGATCCAGATCGCGGCGATGACGATCATGCGCCGGCCGAGCGACCCGGTGACGGCCACGCGCGGCGATTGCGGCGCGCCGCGCCACACGATCCACAGCAGGCACAGGAACGCGGCGGCGGCACCCGACAGCATGCCGATCCGCAGCCAGTTCTGATCCGGCCCCAGCTGGAGAGCGACGGTCACGCAGGCGACGCCCAGCAGGATCGTCAGGGCGATTTCACCCGGCCGGCGCAGCACGCGCAGCCATACCCGCCAACGCGGAATGACGGGTGGCACCGGCGGGTCGAGCGTCCCGGCGACCGGATCCTGTTCAGCCACCGGCGAGTGCCCCTATTCCGCGCGCGGCGGGCCGTCGGGATCGTCCAGGCTATAGCCCAGCCCGCGGATCGTGGTGATGACGTCCTGGCCCAGTTTCTTGCGGATGCGCGTCACGAACACCTCGATCGTGTTCGAATCGCGGTCGAAATCCTGGTCGTAGATATGCTCGATCAGCTCGGTGCGGCTGACGATCTTGCCCTTGTGATGGAGCAGGTACGACAGCAATTTATATTCCTGCGCGGTCAGCTTCACCGGATCGCCGGCGAGCGTCACCTTGCCCGAACGCGTGTCGAGCCGGACATCGCCCGCGGTCAGTTCGGACGAGGCATTGCCCGAGGCGCGGCGGATCAGCGCGCGCAGGCGAGCGATCAGTTCCTCGGTCTGGAACGGCTTGGCGACGTAATCGTCGGCGCCGGCATCGAGCCCGGCGACCTTGTCCGACCAGCTGTCGCGCGCGGTCAGCACCAGCACGGGCGTGGTCTTGCCCTGCTTGCGCCAGCGGTCGAGCACGGTCAGCCCGTCGATCTCGGGCAGGCCGAGATCGAGGACGATCGCGTCATAGCTCTCGGTCTCGCCGAGAAAGAGCCCCTCCTCGCCGTCGCCCGCCGTGTCGACCGCATAACCCGCCCCTTCGAGCGTGTTCTGCAATTGCTGGCGGAGATTGGGTTCGTCCTCGACGATCAGAACGCGCATCGTGATCCCCTTCGCGCGAGCCCCTTTTGGGACCCGATTTAGCCGGTGCGGCCGATGATCTGGCCAGAACGGCCGTCGACACGCACCCAGATGACGGTTCCATTGCGCAGGAACTTGAGCGTGTAAATGCCACTATCCGGATCGAGCTCGGGCCCGAGATATTGCGCGCCGCGCATCATCGGCACCACGCGGCGCTCGATTTCGGGAAGCGGGAGTATCCGCCCCTCGCGCCGCGCTTCCCAGGCACGCTGCTGGTCGCGTTGCAGGTACGGGTCGTCAACCGCCGGAATCGCCGTCGGAGAAAGGGCCAAAGCAAGCAACGCGTACATCGACATGGCTGGTCGCATAGTGGGGCGGGGTTGAACAGCCTGTGAATGCGTCGGTCAGGGTTGGGACAAGGTTGGGGGGCGGAAGCTCGGTCGACGGGCTAGTTCTGGTACGGGGGCAGTTGGCGGGCGCGAAGCAGCTGGTCAGCCACGCGCCCAAAGTCCAGACGTTCGGCATGTCGATTGGTGTCACCAAGACCCGCCATTCATTTATTATCGCACTCGCGGTCCGGGAAGGTCCGCACCTGCGAAGTCGTCGTTTGCAGGCCTGGAGGCGAAGGTCGGCTTCCGCCAGAAGCGAACAATCGCGAGGCTCCCGGCGTCACGACCACGAAGGATCTAATCTGACGGAAGGGAAACAGGAAAGGTCCGGGCGGAGGGCCGACTGAAGCACACGTTCCGCTGTCGACCGGTCGGTGCAATCGATACGCCCCGGTGTCGCCGCGAATTAGCAGGCAACGTGTAACATGCGTTCGCAGGGCAATGCGATGACGTCGAGCAAGGAACCTCTGACGGCGCGAGGATGGACTGGGCGGAAGGCATGAAGCCAAGCTCCAGCGAGCTTGGGACTACATGCAGGCGAAGGCGATCAGCACCAGACCGGCATTGGCGGCAAGCCAGAACAGAGAGCGCAGCCATGGCAGGCCGCTGACGTAGGCCGGGACATAGGCCAGCCGAGCGAGCAGGAAGATCATCGCGCCAAGCCGGGCCAAGCCGTCGCTTTTCCCTAGGGCCATCGCGAGCAGCGAAAGCCCGAGGAACAGCGGCAGCGCCTCGATCATGTTGTTCTTTGCACGGTCCAGCCGGGCAGCAACAACGGTCATCTCCGGCGGTTGGTCGCGATTGCCGGTGATGGCCTTGATGTCGAAACCGTAGCGTGAGGTTTCCTGCAGGAACAATTGCAGCATGAACAGTGCCAGGACCAGCAGGATCGACGCCGGTAGCGTCATCACGGACACTCCGGCAAAGGGTTGGCATCGCAACTGCCGCCCGCCGTACGCAGCGCACGGGTGAGTTCGAGCATCTGCAGCAAGCGCGCCTCGATCTCGTCTGCTGCAACTTCATAGAGCACGTGCCGCCCCGCCTTGCGGACCTTGAGCACCCCGGCATCGGCGAGCACCTGCAAATGGCGCGAGACCACCGAGCGGTCCTGCGGCAGGCCTTCGGCAATCGCGCCGATATCTGCGGTGCCTAGCAGCACCACCTTCTGGAACGCCTGCACCCGCGCCGGTTCGGCAAAGGCCTTGAAGAACCTTCCATCCAGCACAGCGGCGCATTGCTGTGCTGCCCGTTCCCGCTGCGGTGTCATGCAATTTTCCCCGGATGTGCTTGGCCGGTAAAGAACCGCACGCGGCCCCCGTTGCAGACTTCGTTGAACAGCCACAGCGCGATGCAGGCATAATAGTTCACATTGCCGCTTTGCAGCGCAAGGCGCGTTCCGTTCGGTTCCTGGAAATTGTGGAACCCGCCGCTATCGTCCTGCATGCTGACGATCCAGTCGGCGGTGGTGCGCGCCTGATCGCGCCATCGCATGGACCCGATGCTGCAGCAGGCGATCAGGAGGCAGGCTGATGGCCACAGCGCCGCGCGGCGCGTGTCGTTGAGGATCGGGACGGGATAGACTGGCGGCCGGCCGGACAGCTCCGCCGATTCCACTAAGGAACCGGGAAATGGCCCGCGGCAATTGTTCAGCGCCCAAGCGATTGCCCGGTGCGTCTGGCGGTCCAGATCGGGCAAGGTACAGCTGCCGTCGAGCGTATCGATCAGCGACTCGGAATCCATCAGGCTCATGGCGTATTGGGGGCGGCTCTCCCCCACAACAAGCGGCGCTAGGCTCTCGGCCACGCGCGCGACAATCCGACCGCGCGGTGCGCTATGTAGCATGGCGAAACGCAGCATTGGGCGCAGAGCCCGCGCCAGCAGGTCATGGCGCAGACGGAATGCGTCGAACGGCAACCAGTACCCTGCCTCTTCGTCATAATTGCGCGCGATATGTACGAGAATGCGCTCGGCGGCATGGCGGAAGCGGTCCTCACCGGTGGTCTTCCACGCCAGCCAAGCGAAATGGGCATATTCGCCGATCTCGATAATGTTGGAGAGTCGCAGTTCGCCACTGTCGGTCAGGGTTCCGCGCACCATTCTGTCGGCAGCGCGATGCAGCACGGCGTCGAAGCGTCCGTCGCCGGAAATCGCCCGGTAGGTGTTGAAGCCTTCGAATACGCATTGTGCGCCATCCAGTGTGAAGGCCGAATCGCCGCTCCAACCACCTTGCGGGTCCTGTCGCTGCGCCAGCCATTCGAGCGAGCGGCGCGCCGAGGCAAGGTAACCCGGATCAGCGGTCAACGCGTGCGCCAGGCAGCGCACACTGGCGGAATGGCCGACCAGCGTCGCGTCGCCGTGCAGGCCGTAGAACTCATCGCCCTCGGCATCGATCGCGCCTTCGCGCGTCTGGCGGGCGATGAACCAGTCCGCATTGCGAACGATGGCCCGTTCATAGAGATTGAGTTCCGGACATTCGGCCATAGATACGATCTCCGCCATCCGCCGAGTATTGGCAAGCAGATATGCACATATATGCCCATATTGTTATTGCAGCGGAAGGACAAGCCGCTTCATTAGCGGTGGGCTACTGAACGGCAGCTTCACCTATTTTCGCACCTGGAACCGGACAGGCAAGAGACGGCGCGTTTCCAGTAATTAACTTCCTCAAAGCACGGGCGCTTTACACCCCCATTGCCCACCCCCCACGCTCCCCCTAAGTAGCCGCCCGCATGGCTGCCCCCATCCTATCCTATGAAGACCTCGGCCTCGTTCAGGGCGCCGGTTGGCTGTTCCGGCATCTCGACCTGCATATCGGCGAGCGCGACCGGCTGGCGCTGATCGGGCGCAACGGCGCGGGCAAGACCACGCTGATGAAGCTGATCGCGGGGACGATCGATTCGGACGAGGGACGGCGTACCATCGTGCCGGGCACCAAGGTGATCCTGCTCGAACAGGACCCGAAGGTGGAGGGTTTCGCGACGCTCGCCGATTTCGTGATGGCCGGCGCTGACGCTCCCGCGCGGCATGAGGCCGATGCGATCGCCGACCAGCTCGGCATCGATTTGTCGCGAGAGGCGGCGTCCGCCTCGGGCGGCGAGCGGCGGCGGGCGGCGATCGTCCGCGCGCTGGCGCAGGACCCCGACGTGCTGCTGCTCGACGAGCCGACCAACCATCTCGACATCGCCGCGATCGAATGGCTCGAACAATGGCTGACGCGGTTCACCGGCGCGTTCGTCGTGATCAGCCACGACCGCACCTTCCTGACCCGGCTAACGCGCCAGACCCTGTGGCTCGACCGCGGGACGATCCGCCGCAGCGAGATCGGCTATGGCGGGTTCGAGGCGTGGACCGACCAGGTCTATGCCGAGGAACAGCGCGCCGCCGAAAAGCTCGACGCCAAGTTGAAGCTGGAGGAACATTGGCTGCAGCGCGGCGTCACCGGGCGCCGCCGTCGCAACATGGGGCGGCTGGCGAAGCTGAAGGAAATGCGCGCCGAACGCGCCGCGATGCTGGGACCGCAGGGTGCCGCCGCGCTCGTCACCGGCAGCGACGACGTCAAGACCAAGGTGGTGATCGACGCCAAGCATGCGTCGAAGGGGTTCGACGGGCGGATCATCATCCGCGACCTCAATTTGCGCATCACGCGCGGCGACCGGATCGGCATCGTCGGGCCGAACGGCGCGGGCAAGACGACCTTGCTCAAGCTGCTGACCGGCGAGATCCAGCCCGACAGCGGCGAGGTCAAGCTGGCGAAGACGCTCGACGGCGTGGTGATCGACCAGCAGCGCAAGCTGATGGCGCCCGACAAGCGGGTGCGCGACGTGCTCGCCGATGGCGGCGACTGGATCGACGTGCTCGGCACCAAGAAGCACATCCACGGCTATCTCAAGGACTTCCTGTTCGATCCGAACATGGTCGAGGCGCGGATCGCGACGCTGTCGGGCGGCGAGCGTTCGCGGCTGCTCCTCGCGCGCGAATTCGCCCGGCGATCGAACCTCTTGGTGCTCGACGAGCCGACCAACGATCTCGACATGGAAACGCTCGACCTGCTCCAGGAAGTGATCGCGGATTATGACGGCACGGTGCTGATCGTCAGCCACGACCGCGACTTCCTCGACCGCACGGTGACGTTGACGCTGGGGCTCGACGGCTCAGGCAGCGTCGATGTCGTGGCGGGCGGCTATGCCGATTGGGAAGCCAAGCGGAAGCCGCGGCCGGAGGCGAAGAAGCCGGCGGCTAGGCCCGCCGCCGCCGCGCCCGCCGCGGAGAAGCCGAAGGCGGCCAAGCTCAGCTACAAGGACCAGCGCGACTTCGACCTGTTGCCCAAGCGGATCGAGGAGATCGAAGCGGCGATCGCGCGCGACGAGGCGGCACTGGGCGATCCCGCGCTCTATGCCAGCGACCCGGCGAAGTTCGCGGCGCTGACCAAGGCGATCGAGACCGCGCGGGCGGAAAAGGACGCGGCCGAGGAGCGCTGGCTGGAGCTGGCCGAACAGGTCGAGGCGTTGGGCTGATCCCGCTTGCGCCTCCGGGCGACTCTCTGTATCCGCGCTCGCCTACCCTGAGCGGGTATGGTGAAATGGTATCACAGTAGCTTCCCAAGCTTCTAGCACGGGTTCGATTCCCGTTACCCGCTCCACCTTCCTTCCCATCTCTTTGCGCCGCCGCGTCGCTCAATCCCAGAAGCGCCTGGCGCCGGTCAGGGTGTCGTAAGCGGCCGCGGCACGGTGCGCCAACGCCGCCCGCGCGCGCTTGCCGGCATGGGGCAAGGTCGCGTCGATGCCCAGCCGGGCTAGCGTCTGCGATCCGACCACGAGGTCGTTGAGCCTGCCCAGATTGTCCTGCATCGTCTGGAGCGGGGCGAGGAAGCGCTCGTGCCGGCGGCGCGCCTTGGGGGATGGGTAGAGCGACGCGAAGAAGTCGCCGGCGTAGCGCAATTTCTTGGCGGCGATCCGCACCTTGTGGCGCCGCCGGTCGCCGAGTCCCGCAAGGCCCTTGCCGCGACGCACGAGCTGCCGCCGCTGCGCATCGAGCAGATCGTTCGCGAACGACACCACGTTGCGGTGCAGAAGGTCCGGATCGACCGGGCGCATCCGCCAGTCGCCGCCTTCGAGCCATTCGGCCAGGTCGATCATGAGCAGCCGCGTCCGTCCCGACGCCAGGTCGGCGCGGACATGGGCGAAGGCGCGCGCCCGGGCGGCGACGAGCCGGTTCTGCGCCACGGGGGGGAGCCCCGCCGCGATCAGCACGTCGAGATTGCGGAACTCGCCGAGTTCGGCGGCGAGCCAACGAATCTCGGCTTCGAGCAGTTCCGCCCGCTCATCCCCGGCAAACAGCGGCGCACAACAGGAAAAGGCGGTGCGCAGCCGGCGCAGTGCGACGCGCGCCTGATGCAACGCCTCGCCGCCATGGCGATCGAGCAGCGCTTCGTTGCGGCGGAAATGCTGCAGGCAAGATCGCGCGATCGTCCGGAACGCCTCGCCGATATCGACGGTCCGGGCGAGCTCGATCGGCGCGGCCCTGATCGCGTGCGGCGGATCGCCGCCGGCGAGTTCATAGCCCCGCAGCGCCTTCGACTGGACCGCCAGCCGCAGCGGCGCGATCTCGTTCAGCCTGCGCGCGACATCGAACAGCGGCCCCGGGGCGCCGGACGCGAGTTCCAGTTCGATCTCGCACAGACGGGCGCTGCGCGCCCCTGCCCGGATCTCGCCATCGTCGATCGTGCACAGGAAGCGGGTACCGTCGCGCTCGACGATCAGCGTCGTCCGCTCCACATCCGTGACGAACACCGGCGCCAGACGCTCGATCGTGGCGGGCGCGAGCGTTCGCGCCAACGGCCCGTCCCGCGCCTCGATCACAGGGACGTCGCGATCGATCTCCCGCTCCCATTCGGCGCGCGCGAACAGCCCCGCGGCGGGATGGCCGTCGGCCTTGATCGTCTGGATGCGAGTGCCGCCATCGCGGCGGACGCGCAACGAATAGCCCGCGCGGTGCACGGCATGGCGGGGGGAATCGAAATAAGTGGAGACGAGGTGCGCGGTCCCGGCGGATTCTCCGGGGCCGAGCGCCGCCGCGATCCGGTCGCGGTCATCCGGATCCAATTCCAGCTTCAGCTCGACTTCGATCGGATCGGTCATCTCGTCTCCGGCCGGACGATGTCATCGCCCGGCACGAATACGCTTCTTCTCCCCGCCTGTACCGTTTTTTCAGTGCGCGGGCGGTTTGGGCCGGGCGCTGGCGAAAGTGTTCTTCGGCTGCGGCACCCCGCTCACCGCGAACGTCCCGCCGGGTACCAGGGTGACGGTGTACTCGCCCTGGTCGTCGCACGTGACCAGCCAGACCGGCCGCCCCTCGTCGCGCGGCTTATCGACGATCGAGACGATCTTCTTGCAGGTATAGTCCGCGTCATAGATCGCGCGGAAGAACGTGATCTTCTGCTGGACGGGATCGAGCGCGCGGATCTTCGCCTCGACCGGATCGGGCGTTGCCGGCGCGGTCGCCGCCGTGGTGTTTCCACCGGTCGCCCCGCCGCCGCATCCGCCCAGCGACACCGCCAGGACCAGAACCATCGCGCCGCGTTTCATAGCATATCTCCTTGTGCAGCCGTAACAACGCTTCGGCAGGGCATTGCGTGCCATCCGGATGGCGGATTCCGCGCGCTCAGATGCCGCCCGCGATCACCGCGCGGCCCGCCGCTTCCAGGCGCTCGGTCAGGTCCGCGACCGTCGCATCGATCAATGCCTCGTCGGGGCTGCGGACGACGAAATTCGCGCCCACCCGCCCTTCGCGAAAGAACGGATAACTGCCGATCTGCACGCCCTCATGCGCCCGTTCGGTCTCACGCAAGATGTCGGCCACTTCGCTTTCGGGGACCCAGCACCCGATCGTGCGGCTGATCACGGGCCGGCCGCCCTCCAGCGTCCCGGTCAAGGCGTCGAGCATGCCGGCGGTGATGTGCGGCACGCCGGCCATGATGAACAGATTGCCGATCCGGATACCCGGCGCACCGGACATGCGGTTTTCGATCAGGTCCGCGCCGTCGGGCACGCGCGCCATCCGCTTGCGCGCTTCGGTCAGTCCCCCGCGGCTTTCGTAATAGCGTTCGAGCGTGGCGACCGCCTTGGGGTGATAGGTCACGCCGACCCCCAGCGCCGCGGCGATCGCATCGACGGTGATATCGTCATGGGTCGGGCCGATCCCACCGGTGGTAAACAGATAGTCGTTGCGCGCCCGCAGGTCGTTGACCGCCTCGACGATGGCGCTCGTCACGTCGCCGACCACACGCACCTCGGCCAGGCGGATGCCCTGAACGTTGAGCCAGGCCGCCACTTGCGCGACGTTCTTGTCCTGCGTGCGTCCCGACAGGATCTCGTCGCCGATCACCACCAGGGCGGCCGTCCAGATGCGCTCGCTCATCCCTGCGCCCTGAGCGCCTTCGCGCGCTCGATCAAGGCAGCCAGCCGCTGCCACCGTTCCGGCGGCAGCAATTCGGCAGGATTATAGCTTGTCTCGAAGTGCGGAATACCTTCCGGCAGGGTCACCCAGGGCATGCGATCGGCGACGAAGATCGCCGCGTCGGGCGTGACCGCCCCAGGATCGTCGAGCGTGCCCGCGCGTACCCCAGCGCCCAGTTCGCCCATGCGCGGATAGAAACTCCACAAGGCGGTGCCGCAGCCGGCGCAGCGGACGATGACGTGATCGCCGCCGCTTCCCGTCTTGACGACGTGCCGCGTGGTCTCCCCGGACCGCTGGTGAAGCCTGTCGCCCTCGACGAACATGTTGACGACCGAGGTCGATCCGGTCTGGCGCTGGCACAGGGTGCAATGGCAATTGTTGACGAAGATCGGCGCCGCATCGATCTCGTACCGCACCGCGCCGCACGCGCAGCCGCCGGTCAACACGCCCTCCGCCATTTCCCGCTCTCCGACACCCTGTGATTTGGCCCTCGTCACTTGGCCCGATCGCCCCTATATCGCAAGCCATGACCGAATATGTGACCGTCACCAGCGATATGAATCTCGCGCGCAACGGCGCGATCAAGCTTTACGGCCCCGACGCGTTCGAGGGCATGCACAAGGCCGGCCGCCTCGCCGCCGAGACGCTCGACATGCTCGTGCCGCACGTCGTTCCCGGCGTGACGACGGCCGAGCTCGACGATCTGATCCGCGAGTTCATGGTCGCCGGCGGCGCCGCGCCCGCGACGCTCGGCTATCGCGGCTACACGCATTCCAGCTGCATCTCGATCAACCATGTCGTGTGCCACGGCATCCCGTCGGACAGGCAACTCAAGGACGGCGATATCGTCAATATCGACGTGACGCCGCTGCTCGATGGCTGGCACGGCGACACCAGCCGGATGTATTTCGTCGGCGACAACGTACCGATCAAGGCGAAGCGGCTGGTCGACGTGACCTATGAATGCCTGATGCTGGGGATCGAGCAGGCCAAGCCCGGCAACACGATGGGCGACGTGGCGCATGCGATCCAGACGCATGCCGAAAAGCATCGCTTCGGCGTGGTCCGCGACTTTTGCGGCCATGGCGTCGGCAAGCTCTTCCACGACGCGCCGGAAGTCGTCCATGTCGGCCGCCCCGGCACCGGCCCGGAACTCAAGCCCGGCATGATCTTCACGATCGAGCCGATGATCAACATCGGCAAGCCCGACGTGAAGCTGCTCGACGACGGCTGGACCGCGGTGACCCGCGACCGCTCGCTGTCGGCGCAGTTCGAGCATTCGATCGGCATCACCGAGACCGGCTGCGAGATCTTCACGCTGAGCCCCAAGGGGTACGATCAGCCGCCTTACTGAGCGCCGGCGACGGATTTAGCGGAGCTAAATCCAAGCGAATTAGGCGCTCACGGCCGGCGGCGCCCCCAAGCGCCGACCGACGACGCGGCTTTGCCGCGGCGCTCCGTGACTTTTGATCGAATAGCGCTGAGCTCAACTCTCTCCCTCCAGGCCGATCGATCCCCGGCCTCGCCATCCACGCTTCTCGATCGACCGGACGTTGGGCTCATCCTTGAGATCGACTATATAGCGCGCGAGCCGCAGGAGCTCGTCGTCGTCCAACGCGCCCTCGAATGGGCGCGGATAGATTGCATTGCCGAAATTACGTGCCGACTTCTCCGGCGTATCATCCACGATCAGGATGCGCTCGAGCGGCCATCCCAACCGCTTCACCTTCTTGAGCGACTTTTGGTAGTGGAGGTGGTCCCACGGATCATAGGCATAAGCGCCATCGTCAAAGTCGCGCAAACGCCTCAGCGTCGCTCGGCTTCGCCCCCAGACGAAGAGTAACCGCGCCGGGTCAGGAAATATCCGGGCGACCACAGCCTCGACATAGGAGTCCGATGCCGACGACCAAACCGCAACGCTGAAGTGCTCGAAACACGTCGCCAAGAACGCATCGAGATGAGGCCGGCGATAGACGTGATAACCGTACACCTCGAAATCGGGTGCGTGATCGAGCGGCGTTTCGGTCGCGTAGATCAGCGTCTCGTCGAGATCGAGCACCAGCAGGATGGGGTCAGGGGAAAAGGCGCCGGTCATGCCGGGACAAATAGCATTTCCCCTGGGTAGCGCTACTTGCCACCCGCCTTCCCCGCGTCGATTGCCTTCTGGCTACGCACGAACGGATAGGCGAGCTGCTTCCAATAGCCGTTGGGCATTTTTTCCGGGATGCCATAGCCCGACGGCCATCTGCCCGCCGGCAAATAAAAGGTCCCGAAAAGCTTGTCCCAGAGCGGAAAGTGGATCGCGAAGTTCACGTCGACCGCTTCCTTCTCGATGCCATGGTGCCAATGATGGAAGCGCGGGGTCACCATGATGTGGCCGAAGCGATCGAAATCGCCCTTCAGATTGGCATGGACGAGTCCCGAATAGACGTACACCAAAGCGACATAGGCCTGCATCACCGACGGCTCGAAGCCGAAGGTCAGGAGAGGCAGGGACGTCACGCCGCGCAACAGGATGATCTCGACGAAATGCATCCTGGCGCCCGCCAGCCAGTCCATCGCCTTGGCCGAATGATGGACCGCGTGGAACCCCCACAGGAACGGCACGCGGTGGAACGCGCGATGAAACCAATATTGCGCAAGATCGGTCAGCAGCATCGCCTCGACGAACTGGACCACCCAGGGCTGCCCGCCGATCGCCGCGCGGATGCCAGCGAGCGAGGCGGTGTTGGCGTTGATGATGCTCGACGGCGCCAGCGCGAGATAGGTGAACACCTGCACGAGCATCGAGCTGATCAGGTAATAAAACAGGTCCTCCCGCCATTCCGTGCGGAACAGCCGCTGGTCGCGGTTGTGCGGCCAGAAACGCTCGATCGGCGCGAACATCAGCCCCGCGGCGATCAGGTTGACGACGAAGAAATCGACCCCGAAGAAGATGCCCCAATCGTGCGTCTCCCGCGGCGAAACATTCGCGCCGCCGAGCAGCGCGGCGGCAATGCCGATTGCCAGCGCGGTAAAGCCGATCGCCTTTTTCGTCCGTAGCATCAGGCTGAGCAGCGCCAGGGCATAACTCGACAACAGCACCGCATGGACGACCGGACGGAACCACAGCGTCCGCTCGACCGCCTCGAGCTCCGGCGTCGCGAACCAGCCCGGCCAGCGCAGCGCGGCGACCAGCCCGATGCCGGCAATCGCGAGGACGAGCGCGAAGAAACCCGAATACCAGCCGCTGCCGAAAGCGCGGACCGCGACGGGCGCTTCGAGATCGTCGCGCAGATGATCGAGTGGATTGGCCATCGGTCTCCCCTATCCCGATTGCGGTTAAGCAGAGTCTACCATGTACGCCCCTGGCGCGCTATCGATTGCCGCGACTCTTCGAAGAAAGAGTATGGCGAATGGGAGAGTGGGATGCGGGGGTGGATCGCATTATTGGGTGCGGCGGCAATGCTGGCCGGGTGCGGATCGTCGAGCGACGATGCGCCGGCACCGGCGGGCGCGACGGGCGCCGCCAAGATCGACTCCGCCTATCTGACCAGCGGCGGCAATGGCGCCGACTGGGCGATGACCGGCTATAATTACGACGAACAGCGCTTCAGCCCGCTCACCCAGATCAACGCGGGCAATGTCGGCTCGCTGGGCCTTGCCTGGTATGCCGACCTGCCCGATGCGCGTGGCCAGGAATCGACCCCCATAGTGATCGACGGTACGATCTACGTCACCGGGCCATGGTCGAAACTGTTCGCCTATGATGCGCTCACGGGCAAGAAATTGTGGGAATACGACCCGGGCGTCGACAAGGCCAAGGACGTCGAAACCTGCTGCGACGTCGTCAATCGCGGCGTCGCGGCGTGGAAGGGCAAGCTCTATCTCGGCACGATCGACGGCCGGCTGATCGCGATCGATGCGCCGACCGGCAAACCTTTGTGGAGCGTGCAGACCACCGACCCCGCAAAGCCCTATTCGATCACCGGCGCCCCGCGCGTGGTGAAGGGAATGGTGCTTATCGGCAATGGCGGCGCCGAGTTCGGGGTGCGCGGCTATGTCACGGCCTATGACGCCGATAGCGGTGCGAAGCGCTGGCGGTTCTACACGGTCCCCAACCCGACGCTTGCCGCCGACGGCGAAGTGTCCGACGGCGTGCTGGCCAAGGCGGCGAACGCGACCTGGTCGGCGCACGGTCAGTGGAAGCAATCGGGCGGCGGCGGCACGGTCTGGGATTCGATCGTCTACGATCCCGAACTCGACCAATTGTATATCGGTGTCGGCAACGGCACGCCGTGGAACCATGGCTTGCGGTCGGAGGGTCAGGGCGACAATCTGTTCCTGTCGTCGATCGTCGCGCTCAAGCCCGATACCGGCGAATATCTGTGGCATTATCAGGAGACGCCGGCCGAGAGCTGGGACTTCACCGCCACCCAGCCGATCATCCTCGCCGACCTCACCCTCAACGGCCAGACGCGCAAGGTACTGATGCAGGCGCCGAAGAACGGTTTTTTCTTCGTCGTCGACCGCACCAACGGCAAGCTGATCAACGCGAGCAAGTTCATCAAGTCGGTGAATTGGGCCGACAGCTACGACCTCAAGACCGGGCGGCCCAACGAAAATCCCGATGCGCGCTTCTACAGGACCGGCAAGCCGTTCTTGGCGGTACCGTCGGCGCTCGCGGCGCATAACTGGCAGCCGATGAGCTTCAATCCGAAAGCGGGGCTCGCCTATATCCCGGCGCAGGAACAGGTCGGGCTCGCCTATATCCCGCCCGATCCCGCCGGAGCGAAGCCCGGCCCGATCGGCTTCAACATCGGGACCAACATGTCGGCGGGCATGTACCCGCACGATGCAAAGACCATCGCCGCGATCACCGCGGGCGCGAGCGGCGCGCTGGTCGCCTGGGACCCGGTCACCAACAAGGAGCGCTGGCGGGTCGACTATCCGACGCCGTGGAACGGCGGAACGATGTCGACCGCCGGCAACCTGGTCTTCCAGGGCACGGCATTGGGCGAATTCCGGGCCTATGCAGCGGACACTGGCAAGCAGCTCTGGGCCTATCCGACACAATCGGGGATCATGGCCGGGTCGGCGACCTTCACGGTCAAGGGCCAGCAATATGTCGCCGTGCTGACCGGCCGCGGCGGCGCGTTACCCCTGTCGATCGGCTATGCGATCGGCGCGGCGAAGACTGTCCCCAATCTGCCACGCCTGCTGGTATTCAAGCTGGGCGGTACGGCGCAACTCCCCGCGCTCGTGCCGCTGCCGGCCGCCGCCTTCAACCCGCCGCCTTCGACCGGCAAGCCCGACCAGATCGCGATGGGCCAGCAATTGTTCGGCCGCTATTGCCAGGTATGCCACGGCGCGAGCGCCGGCGGCGGGGGCGTGCTGCCCGATCTGCAGCGGTCGGGCACGCTGGCCGACGCCGACACCTGGAAGTCGATCCTGATCGACGGTACCCTGTCGAAACAGGGGATGGTCAGTTTCGCCAAGGTGTTGAGCCCCGATCAGGCGCAGCTCATCCGGCTGTACGTCATCGACGAAGCCAATTGGGCGAAGAAAAACCTGCCGCAGGGAGCGCCTGGGAAGCCGTAGATATTGAGGCTTTCCCTTACCTTTTGAGAGAGGGGAGCTAAGCGGCCAGTGCCCCGGCCCGCTTCAGCGCTTCCTGGAGCGCGAGCGTCGGTGCCACCGCCACGTCTGGGACGATCCCGGTTCCTTCCCAATCCTTGCCGGTTGCCGGATCGATCGTCCGGCCGACGGGCAGGAACACCGCCAGCCCGCCGCCGATCGGCTCGAACCCGCCGAAATGGTTGGCGCCCGCCGTGGTCTCGCCGATCAATGTCGCGCGGCCGGTATGCTTGAAGGCGAGCGCGAGATGCTCGGCCGCCGACGCGGTGCGGCTGGAGGTGAGATAGAAGAGCCTGGCCCCGAACAGCCTGGTCTCGTCGGTCCGCGGCACGACATAATGCTCATTGCGGACGATACCGGGGGCAGCGCCCGCCGCCGGCCGAATGAAGGCATCGCCGTCGAACGGATTGCCGCGCGCCTTGGCGATCGAGGCGACCATTTCCATCTGAACCAGCACGGTCGGCTTGGCATAGAGATAGGGGAGCATCGCGTTCATCTCGGCAATCCCGCCGCCGCCATTGTAGCGGCTATCGATGATCACCGCCTTGGCCGTCGCGTGGTCGCGCATGAACCGCTCGCTGGCGGCAGCGACATCGGGATCGTCGGGAAAGCCGGTAAAGCGGATATAGGCGACATCCCGGGCGATCCAGCCCGCGTCCTCCAACGCGATGCGGCGCATCGGCTGCGGTCCGGCGGGAGGGCGCGCAGGCGCCGGGGCGGGCGTCGATCCGGGCGTTCCAGCAGCCGGCCGGGGTCGGTCGCCGGGCCCCAGCATCTCGGCGGGCACTACGCGTAGATGGCGATCGACCGACACCGCCGCCAGGTCCGCTGTAAGGCGCTGGCCGAGATCGGTGGGGTCGGATATCCCCTTATAGGCGCCGGCGGCGGCCTTGGTCCGCAGCATGGTGGCGTAGCGCTTGCCCGTCTCCGGAATGACGTAGCCGCTTTCGAGCAGGTCGGCGAGTGTCAGGACCGGATCGTTCGCCGGTGTCCCGGCCCAGCCCGCCGCCCCGCGACTACCGAACGCCGCGACCGCCCCAGCCGATAACCCGATAAAGGCTCGCCGATCCATCTTCCTTCTCCATCGACTACATCTGTAAGCGTAAGTGCTTATACTTTTTGATCCGGCGCTGTAAAGCGATTAGGAGCAATGCGATGAGCAATCACACCGCCGCCAGCTTCGGCACCGCGCTGCGCCGCCTGATCGAGCATCTGGATGGCGCGCTCGAACGCGCCTATCGCGACGATGGGATCGACTTTCGCCCCCGTTATACGCCGGTCGTGCGGGCCCTGGTCGCCGACGGGCCCCAGAGCATCCGGGCGCTCGCCGACCAGCTTGGCGTATCCCATTCGGCGGTCAGCCAGACCGTCTCCCAAATGACCGCCGCTGGCATCGTCGCCGTGACCCGGGGGGAGGATGACGCCCGTCAGCGGATCGTCGCGTTGACGCGCACGGGCAAGGCCCTGCTGCCCCGGCTCGAGGATCATTGGCGCGCCGCGCGCATCGCCACCGCATCGCTCGATACGGAGACCGGCGGCGTGCTGGTCGAGGTGATCAACCGCGCCAATGCCGCGCTGGATCGCCGTCCCTTCGCGGACCGCCTGGCCGTCGCTCGCGGCGACCGTGCCGCCGCAACGGGCAACCGAAACGGGGCTGCCTAATTTAGAGGCATTTGCTAGACCGAGTCTCGATCTTCGCGCGGCCCGAGCCCTTCGCGCGGCGGTCTGGCACGCTTCATGAAAGGCGTGTGCGTGAGTAATCCCATAAGGGCGAGAGACCGGGGGCGTTTTCGCGTGAAGAAGATCGAGGCGATCATCAAGCCGTTCAAGCTGGATGAAGTGAAGGAAGCGCTGCACGAAGTTGGCGTCAGCGGCATCACGGTGACCGAGGCCAAGGGTTTCGGCCGTCAGAAGGGACATACCGAACTCTATCGCGGCGCCGAATATGTCGTCGACTTCCTGCCCAAGGTGAAATTGGAAGTGGTGGTCGAGGATGCGCTCGCCGAACGCGTGGTCGAGGCGATCGCGCAGGCGGCGCAGACCGGCCGGATCGGCGACGGCAAGATCTTCGTCATTCCGGTCGAGACGGTGCTGCGTATCCGCACCGGCGAACGCGACGAGGCGGCGATTTGACCATGACGTGAAGGCCGGCGCTCAATCTGGGCATCGGCAACATTTGACGCACTGCAACATAATGTGACAGCTAGATGCTCGCACGAGCAACATGATTCTCCGGTTCGCCGGATCTACTACCGAAAGAGAAAGGGCTTGGGGTTATGGCGACGACGGCCAGCGACGTTCTGAAGAGGATCAAGGACGAAGAGATCGAGTGGGTCGACCTTCGCTTCACCGACCCCAAGGGCAAGTGGCAGCATTTGACCATGGTCTCGACGGTGGTCGGCGAGGACGAGCTGACCGACGGCTTCATGTTCGACGGCTCGTCGATCGCCGGCTGGAAGGCGATCAACGAATCGGACATGATCCTGAAGCCGGATCTCGAGGCGGTCTATGTCGACCCGTTCTCGGCGACGCCGATGCTGATCCTGGTGTGCGACATCGTCGAGCCGTCGACCGGCGAGCTCTACGCCCGCGATCCGCGCTCGACCGCGAAGCGCGCCGAGGCATATCTCAAGACGACCGGGATCGGCGACACCGTCTATGTCGGCCCAGAAGCCGAGTTCTTCATGTTCGACAACGTGCAGTTCGAGACGAGCTACGCGACCTCGGCCTACAAGATCGACGATATCGAGCTGCCGACCAACACCGGCCGCGACTATGAAGGCGGCAACCTCGGCCACCGTCCGCGCGCCAAAGGCGGCTATTTCCCGGTCGCCCCGGTCGACTCCGCGGTCGACATCCGCGGCGAAATGGTCTCGACGATGATCGAGATGGGCCTGCCGTGCGACAAGCACCACCATGAGGTCGCCGCGGCGCAGCACGAACTCGGCCTGACCTTCGGCACGCTGACGCAGACCGCCGACCGCATGCAGATCTACAAGTACGTCGTGCATCAGGTCGCGCATGCTTATGGCAAGTCGGCGACGTTCATGCCGAAGCCGATCAAGGAAGATAACGGCTCGGGCATGCACACCCACCTGTCGATCTGGCAGGGCAAGGAGCCGCTGTTTGCCGGCAACGGTTATGCCGGCCTCAGCGACATGTGCCTGTACTTCATCGGCGGCATCATCAAGCACGCCAAGGCGATCAACGCCTTCACCAACCCGACCACCAACAGCTACAAGCGGCTGGTGCCGGGCTACGAGGCGCCGGTGCTGCTCGCCTATTCGTCGCGCAACCGCTCGGCGTCGTGCCGCATTCCGTACGGCGCGGGCGCCAAGGCCAAGCGCGTCGAGGTCCGCTTCCCCGACGCGATGGCCAACCCGTACCTCGCTTATGCGGCATTGTTCATGGCCGGCATCGACGGCATCCAGAACAAGATCCATCCCGGCGAAGCGATGGACAAGAACCTGTACGACCTGCCGCCGGCCGAACTGGCCGAGGTGCCGACCGTGTGCGGGTCGCTGCGCGAAGCGCTGGACAGCCTCTCGGCCGACATGGACTTCCTGCTCAAGGGCGACGTGTTCTCGAAGGACCAGATCGAGGCGTATATCGAACTAAAGTGGGAAGAAGTCGCCCGGTTCGAGATGACCCCGAGCCCGGTCGAATTCGACATGTACTACAGCGCGTAAGCGCATCGGCGGCGCGGCTTCACCGCTGCGTGCCGAACAACCGGGAAACGGGCGTCCGGAGCGATTCGGGCGCCCGTTTCGCGTTGTCTGGGATCACACCCAATCGTCGAGATCGACGGCGGCGAGCGCAGCCGCCAAATCGGGAAACGTCCGATCGGTCGCGGCGAGCGCGTTCTTGAAGACGCCGCGCAGGTAGGGCTTCAGCTCCGCCTGGATCGGGGCGACCTCCACGGTGGTCAGACGAGCGACGAAGGCGAGAGCGGTAACCAGCGCATTCTCCGACAGATAGCCGGCGCCGCGCATTTCCCAGCCCTGCTCCCCACCGCTCTGGAACTGGCGAAAATTCTTGGCCGAATTTGCCGAAAAGACACCGAAACCCAAAAACACGGCGCCCAGGTCGGTGGCATGTTCGGCGAGTGCCGAGCCGCCGGGCGGCGATGTCTTCGCGGTGTGAAGCAGATAGTGCGCAAGCTCGTGCGCGAACGTGGCGACGAGCGTTTGCGGATGCGCCAGCGAGGTCGGGTTGTAGGTGATGTAGTAGCGCCCCTCGGCATAACCGAACGTGCCCAGCGGGTTCCCCTGATGATGCCGCAAGGCGTGACCGAGTGCGACGCTGCGTTCGCGGTCGGCGTTCCCCACCCTCAAGTCGCATGGCCAGTCGGTCATGCCGGCGTGCGCTCTGGTCTGATCGAACAACTCGACCGCCCGTTCATGCCCGCTTCGGCGGCTGGGCGGATAAAAGCGGTCGTCGGGCAGGATCGTGGGCGCGGCGGCCGCACCGAATTCGCGCGTCAGCCAGGCGAGGCAGGCAATCAGCCACTCGACCTCATCCCCATCGACCGGAAATTTCGCTTTCCCCCAACCCAGCATGTCAATACGCAGGCCGAAGCGCAGCGAAATGCCGCGCCGAGTACAATCCGATCGCGAGCCATCCCAGGGCCAAGGCGATGGCGATCGGTCCATGATCGAGATCCGCTTGCGGCAATCGCCAGACGATCAACCAACCGCCCGCAGTCAGGTTGGCCATTCCCCGCAGGAAATCGATCGTCGGCGAAGAATTGCCAACCTCGCGGGGGCGCGCGAAGGGCTCGCCGCGCAGGCAGGAAGCAAGGTGCGGGATCGCGTTACAGAGTAGAACGCCGCCGGCAATGAACGGCAATAACCACGTCATCGGCGCCCCCAGATCATCAAAAACATGTCTGCCATCGCCCACGCCATTCTGGCAATGGAGCGAGCCAATTCCGCGATCGGATCGGGAATATTCGAGCGGTGCCGTGATCGCCATCCTCAGCGACACCGGCAGGCGATGCAGCCTCATGAGACACGGTTGGCGTGGCAAAACCCTAACCTGGGTAACCGCGATGCGACGAATCGAACGATAGGCCGTTGCCCTCGGCACGCAGCCCCCCTAGGCGGCTCGCCACATGCGGCTATCCCTGCCCTTCGCGCTACCCGATCGCCGCCGCACCATCTCCTTCGTGCTTGCCCTCGCGATCGAAGGGCTGCTGATCCTGTTGCTGGTGCTGTTCGGCCCGCATTTCACGCCCGCTCCCAAGACCGTTCGCCGACCGGTCAGCTTCAGCTTGTCGCCGGATGCCAAAAAGCAAGCCGGCACCGCACCCGATCATCGCGCCGCCCCGAAGGCGGAAGCCAAACCCAAGACCGGGACGCCGCCGAAGACGCCGCTGCCGCCGGTCATCATACCGCCGAAGGTACCGACGCCCCAGGCGCTGCCCGGCGTCCTGCCGATCCAGCTCGGCGCGACCGATATCAGCAAGCTCAAATCGAGCGCGGCTTCCGACGACAACGGCACCGACGCCGGCCCCGACAGCAAGCTGGCCTACGGCCCGGGCGAAGGGCCCGGCGGCCAGCCACTCTACAATGCAGAATGGTATCGCGAGCCGAGCGATGCCGAACTCAACGGCTATCTGCCGCGCGGGGCACCACCCAACAGCTGGGCACTGATCGCGTGCCAGACCGTCCCCAAGTTCCATGTCGAGAATTGCCGATCGCTGGGCGAATCTCCGGTCGGGTCGGGGCTCGCCCGCGCGATGCGCGAGGCGGCATGGCAGTTCCTCGTCCGACCGCCGCGCCGTGGCGGCAAGGTACTGGTCGGCGCCTGGGTGAAGATCCGGATCGACTTCACGCTCAAGCCCACCAGGTCGGAGAAGGACGACCAGCCCCCGTCCGAATAGGCGTCAGGGCAGTAGCACCGTCGCCCCCTGGGTCTTGCCGGCCTCGAGTTGGCGATGCGCTTCGGCGGCATCCTCCAGCGCGAAGGTCTGCCCGATCTCGGGCTTGATCGCGCGCTTCGCGAGCATCTCGAACACCCGAGCGCAGCCCGCAGCGCGCTCTTCGCTGGTCATGTAATAATGGAACAAGGTCGGCCGTGTGACGAACAGCGAGCCGTTAGCGTTCAACTGCGCGAGCCCGACCCCGGTCACCGGGCCGCTGGCATTGCCGTAACTGACGATGAGCCCGCGTCGCGCCGTCGACTTGAGCGATGCCTCCCAGGTGGCCGCGCCGACGCCATCGAGCACGACATTTGCGCCCGCACCGCCGGTAATCTCGCGCACGCTCTCCGCGATATCGTGCTCGCGATACTGGATGACATGATCGGCGCCCGCGAGCCGGGCGCGCTCGGCCTTGTCCGCCGAGCCGACCGTCCCGATCACCGTCGCGCCGATCGCCTTTAGCCAGCCGACGGCGAGATGACCGACCCCGCCCGCGGCAGCATGGACCAGCACGGTCCAGCCGGCCTGCACCTTCGCGCAGCGTTCGATCAGGAATTCGGTCGTGCAGCCCTTGAGCAGGATAGCCGCCGCGGTGCGGTCGTCGACGTTGTCGGGCAGCCCGATCAGGCTGTCGGCGGGCAGATTGCGATGAGTCGCGTAACTGCCGATCATGGGCCCGAACGTGCCGACCCGGTCGCCGACGGCGACATCGGTGACGCCGTGCCCGAGCGTCTCGACCACGCCGACGCTTTCGCCGCCCAGTCCGCTCGGTAATTTCAACGGGTAGAGCCCGGTGCGTTGATAGACCTCGATGAAGTTCAGCCCCACCGCGGTGGTGCGGATACGCACTTCGCCGGGACCGGGATCGGGCAGGTCGACATCGACCCATTGGATCACCTCGGGTCCGCCATGCTGCTCGATCCGTGCGGCGCGCGCCATCATCCGTTCTCCCGTTGCGACGGGTGCTCAACTGGGGAGTCTCGTTTCGGGTTGCAACTGATGTCGCGCCACGCCATCTAGGCGCTCACCATACCCGATGTTTGAAAAGCGCGGAGGCGAGGATGAAGAGCTACCTGAAGCATTATATCGACGGCCAATGGGTCGATAGCGAGGGCGGCAAGCGCCACGAGGTGATCGACCCCTCGACCGAACAGCCGGTCAGCGAAATCACGCTCGGCACCGCGGCCGATGTCGACAAGGCGGTCGCCGCCGCGAAGAAGGCCTTCCGCACCTATTCGCAGACCAGCGTCGAAGAGCGCATCGCCCTGCTCGAGCGGATCATCGAGGAATATAAGGCGCGCATCCCCGACCTCGCCGCGGTCACCTCCGAAGAAATGGGCGCGCCGATCGGCTTCGCCAACATGGCGCAGGCGCCGGCCGGGCTCGGCTATTTCATCGGCACGCTCGGCGCGCTCAAGGAATTCAAGTTCGAGGAACAGGTCGGCAAGAGCCGCGTGGTGCACGAACCGATCGGCGTCGTCGGGATGATCACGCCATGGAACTGGCCGCTCAACCAGATCTGCGCGAAGGTCGCGCCCGCCCTCGCCGCCGGCGATACGATGGTCCTCAAACCGTCGGAGGAAGCGCCGGGCAATGCCGTGATCCTCGCCGAGATCCTCGACAAGGCGGGCGTGCCGGCCGGCGTGTTCAACCTGGTCAATGGCGACGGGCCCGGCGTCGGCGCTGCGATTTCGAGCCACAAGGATGTCGACATGGTGAGCTTCACCGGTTCGACCCGCGCCGGCATCGCGGTTGCCCAGGCCGCCGCGCCGACGGTCAAGCGCGTCCATCAGGAACTCGGCGGCAAGGCGCCGAACCTGGTGCTGGAAGGCGCCGATTTGCCGACCGTGCTGCCGCCGACGGTGCAGGGCGTGCTCGCCAATTCGGGCCAGAGCTGCATCGCCCCAACTCGTCTGTTGGTCCATGAGAGCCAGCTCGACGATGCGACCAATGTCGTGAAGGGTATCATGGAAGCGACCACGGTCGACGCCGCCAGCGTGATGGGCGCACATATCGGCCCGGTCGTGAACAAGGCGCAGTACGAGAAAATCCAGGGCTTGATTCAGTCGGCAATCGACGAAGGCGCGACGTTGGTCACCGGCGGCACCGGCCGTCCCGACGGCCGCAATGCCGGTTTCTTCGTGAAGCCGACCCTGCTTGCCGACGTGACGCCCGACATGCGCATCTATCGTGAGGAGACGTTCGGTCCGGTCGCGACGATCACCAAATACACCGACGCCGACGAAGCGATCGAGATGGCCAACGACACGGTCTACGGCCTCTCGGCGACGATCTCTGGCGATCCGGCGGCGGCGGCGAAGGTCGCGCCGAAGCTGCGCGCCGGCCTGGTCACGATCAATTCCTGGGGTCCGGCCGGCCCCACCCCGTTCGGCGGCTTCAAGCAATCGGGCAATGGCCGCGAAGGCGGCAAGTACGGCATCGCCGATTTCATGGAACTGAAGACCATTGTCGGCGAGCCCGCCTGACGCGGCCCTCCTGACGATCGCGTCCTACGTCCCTGGGGACGAGGACGCGATCATCGGCCTGATCGTCCCTATCCAGGCCGAGGAATTCGGGGTCGCGATCACCGCTGCGGACCAGCCTGACCTGCGCGACATTCCCGATTTCTATCTGCCGGGCGCAGGCGGTTTCTGGATCGCACGCGACGACGATCGCGTGGTCGGGACGATCGCACTCAAGGATATCGGCGACGGCGACGCAGCCCTGCGCAAGATGTTCGTAGCCCCCGACTATCGCGGCGCACCTTATCGAGCCGGACAAATCTTGCTGGACGGTCTGCTGGCGCATGCCGGTGCCGCCGGATTGCGGCGCATCCTGCTCGGTACGACCGAGGCATTCAAGGCAGCGCATCGCTTTTACGAACGCAACGGCTTTGTGCCGATTGCCAAGGCCGATCTGCCATTCGCCTTCCCGCTGATGCCGCTCGACACCCGCTTCTATTCGCTCACCCTTTAGTGGAGCGGCCACACCGCCAGGATGAGCGGCGTCCCGACCAGGACTACCAGCACCGATAATGGCGCGCCCAATCGCGCATAGTCGCCGAACTTGTAGCCACCGGGGCCGAACACCAAAGTATTGCACTGGTGCCCGATCGGCGTGAGGAAATCGCACCCCGCCCCCATCGCCGTCGCAATCAGGAACGCTTCCGGCCGATAACCGAGATCGTGCGCGAATACCGCGGCGATCGGCGCCATGACCAAGACGGTAGCGGCGTTGTTGAGGAACGGCGTGACCGCCATCGCCGCGACGAGGATCAGGGCAACCGCGCCCCAGGGCGGCAGGTTGGCCGCGACATGGGCCAGCCAGGTCGCCAGGATATCCGAGGCGCCTGTGGTGCGCAGCGTATCGCTGACCGGGATCAGCGCGCCGAGCATGATCAGGATCGGCCATTCGACGCTCTCATAGGCTTCCGCCAGCGGCAAGGCGCCAATCGCCATGGTGAGCGCCGCGGCGGCGAAAAAGGCGACGGCGACCGGCACGTAGCCCGTCGCGGTCGCGATCATCGCGACTGCCAGGATCGCGACCGGCAGTAATCCCTTGCGCGTCCCGCCGAGCCGAAGCGAGCGCTCCGCCAGCGGCAGGGCGCCGAGTTCGGGCAAGCGCTCCGGCAACAGGCTGAGGGGGCCTTGCAGGACGATGACGTCGCCTGCACGCAATACCGTGCCCCCCAGCCGATGAGTCAACCGTTCGCCTTCGCGCGACACGGCGATCAGGTTGATGCCGAGCCGCCGCTGCATCTGGATGCGGCTGGCGGTCCGCCCGATCAGCGGAGAACTGGTCGAGATAACCGCCTCTATCACGCCGATCTCGTCGTCCTTGCGATCTTCCGGCACTTCGCGCTCGGACCCCGCAAGGGCCAACTTGTTCGTCGCGATGATCCGTTCGAGAACGTCGGGCTCGCCGCCAAGGATGAGCGTGTCGCCTTCGCGCAGCGTCATCCAGGGCCGCGGCTGACTGCGCATGCCCGCGCGCATCACGCTCGTCACGGTGACGTCCCTGTCGTGACGATCGCAGAATTGATCGACCGTCTCGTCGATCGCCGGCGAGCCTTCGCCGATCGTGACCTCGGTGACGTAATCCTTGATGTCGAGCGCTTCGCCCATGCTCGGTACGCCGCGACGGTCGCGGGGGAGCAGGCGATAGCCGAAGCGCAGAAAGATCAGGCCGACCACCAGCAGACCGAAGCCGGTCGGGAAATAGTCGAACATGCGGAAGGGCTGTCCGACCATGTCCTGGCGGACCTTGCTGACGATGATGTTGGGCGACGTTCCGACCAGCGTCATGAGCCCACCGAGCAGCGATGCGAACGACATCGGCATCAGGAAGACCGATGGCGACGCCTTGTTCTTCTTCGCCATCTGGAACGCCGCGGGCATCAGCATCGCGAGCGCGCCGACGTTCTTGACCAGTGCCGAGGACAGCCCGACCGATGCCGTCAGCACCAGCAATTGCGTGCGGATTCTGGTGACACGCCCCGCGATCAGCGCAAGCGCGCGCTCCATCACGCCGGATCGCTGCACCGCCGCCGAGATCACGAGCGCCGAGCCGACGATGATCACGATGTCGTCGGAAAAGCCGGTGAACGCTTCCTTCGGCTTGACGATACCGAGCGCGAGACCGGCGAGCAGCGCCAGCATGGCAGTGACGTCGTAACGGAAGCGGCCCCAGAGAAACATCGCCATCATCGCCACGAGAAGCGCGATCGACAGATATTGGGGCGTGGTCATCCGGCCTCGTTCGCTAGGTTCCTGAAAAGCGGAAACACACGAAACCGAAACAATCTCCCGCGGAAAGCGCCTGATTTGGATTAGTGGACGGTTCCCACCGCGCGGCCGTGCGCCATCAGGACGATCAGCCGCTCGATCTGGCGCCAGCGGCAGAAATTGATGTGGTTGCCGAGATCGCGGCTCTTGTCGGCACGCGCCGCCGCCTCGAAGCCGGCATCGTCGCCGAACGCCGCCATCAGTTCCTGCGCGGCATCGACCGACGAACGATCAGCGAGATAAAGGTGCATGCGATACTCCGACTGGCCAGCACCCCGGCACTACAAGGCGCATGCCAGCGACGCGGGATCGGCGGAAAGAGCGCGATGCGGTGGTAAATTGCCGTGCACCATGATGGCATGACCTGCCCCACGGGTCCCATGCCGGGACACTGGCGTCCGATCATGGAACATGGCAGGCAGCGGCCATGAGACCGAATCCGCCGCAATCGACCGCCCCCGCCGCCGGTGGATGCCTGCTCGCGCTTGGCGTGATCGGCGGCGCCATCGCCGGGATCATCCTGCATCAGACCAGCCTCGGGATCGTGCTCGGCATTGCGGGCGGCGCGATTGCCGCCACGATCGTCTTCCTGATCGACCGCCGGCGTTAGGCCAGCGGCGGTCAGCCGAGCGCCCGCGTCAACCGCACGACCCTTCCGACGACGACCACGCGATCGGCACGCACCGGCGGGGTGACGGGTGCGGCGGGATTGTCGCTCGTGACGTGGATCTCGAGCCCCAACCGCGCGACACGCTTCACAAGTAACGCATCGTCCAGCCGGATCACGAAGATCCCCGGCCGCGACGACAAACGGCGGTCCGCGATGTCGACGAACAGTGCGTCGCCGTCATGGATCAACGGCTCCATCGAACTGCCCCGCGCGGTGATCATGGTCAGCGTCGCCGGCGACACGCCGAGCCGCGCGACCACGCGCGGGTCGATCCGCTCTTCCCCGCCATTGCGATCGTCATCCACCAGCCCACCGGCCCCGGCATGCGCGTCGGCATCGATCCGGCGCACGGCGACCATCTCCGGCGAGCGGGCAATTCCCCCCAACGCGCTTTCATCGACATCGAAATAGGCGGCGAGCCAGCGCCGGTCGCGCTCGTCGAGCCGCCGGGGCGTCCCGCGCTTCACGAATTGCTGGAGATAGGCGTCGTTGCGCCCGAGCGCGCGCGACAGCCAGGCAAGGCTGCTTCCCGCCTCGGTCGCCAGCTCGGCCAGCGTGGATCGCGCATCAACCATCGTTGCCACCATAGCCGTAGGAAATTTCCTAGACAAGTTGGAAAATGGAACAGATCATGAACATCTAGCGAATCGACAATCAGTAAAGAGGCCCGGACAGATGCATATCGGACGCGAGGTGGAGAAGTTTTTGCGGCGCTCGAACATGCCGCCGACGCGCTTCGGTCGGCTGGCGGTAAACGACCCACGGCTGGTCGGCGACCTGCGCAACGGGCGCGAACCGGGCAGCCGCATCAGCCGCCGCATCGTCGACTTCATCGCCAGTCAGGACGCAGCCCGGTGAGCCGAATCGAACGCGAGCTCATCAAACTGGTGACCGATTCGGCGGCAGTGGCCACGCCAGGCGCCGTCGCCACATTGGTGCGCAGCCGCGACTGGTCGTCGTCGCTGTTCAACGGAGCGCGACTGACGCTCGACATCGCGGCGCCGGAAAGCGAAACCTTCGAAACCTGGCTGGCCAACCTGCCCGATGCCGAGTTCAGGCTACGGGGCCATTTCGTCGCCAGCGCCGATATCGTCGAACGGCGTGCTGGGATGGCGACGATCGAATTCCTGCTGGTCGAGGAAAACTAGGACTCGGGCACCGCCCTGGTCCGGCTCGCGGACGTTTCAGCCAACCCGCGAAGCAAGTTGGCGAAGCACGCCGAGAGTTTCCTCGAGCGATCCCGCGGCGGGTACGTCCTCCGCAGGTGTTTCAACGACCGGCACTGCGGCTTCCTTGCGCTTGGCCACACCGCGTTCGAGGCGTTCGAGCAAATCGTGGATCGTCGCCGCTGGCAGCGGTGCCGACGTCTCGGAGCGCACCATCGGGGTCAGTTCGAAGGTTTCGATCCGCTCGTGCGGCGCGAAGCGCGATGTCGGCGCGTCGACCGGCCATCCGGCGGCCGGCGGCTTGGGCGAGATCGGGACGATGCGCGGCTCGGGCTCGGCGACCAGCTCGGGCACCGGCGCATCGGCGCGAATCGGCACCGGCGCCATGGCGGGCGCCTCCATCCGGCCGAGTGGAAGGGGCTCCGGGTCGGGCAGCGGTGGGTCGAGAGGCCCGCGATAGGTCGAAAGCGGTGTATCGAGATCGGCGGGAATCGACCGCTCGTCGATCGTGTCGGGTTCGAATGCGGCGGCATCGGCGATCGACATGGCGGGCGGCGGCGAGTCGGCGGTCACTTCGAGAAAGGGCGTCCCCAGATCGCGATGGGCGAAGACGGGACGGCGTGGCGGCGCATCGGGATGCGCGTCGGCGCGGCGCAGCACCGGCACGCCATCCTCGCGCTGGCCGCGGCCCAGCACGACCGTGCGGTTCCCGACCAGCAGGAAGAGCGCGAACCAGCTAACGCCACCGACCGCGAGCGCGACCAGGAAAGCAATGGCGAGATGCGCGGTGGCACCAAGCGGCGGCTGCGCGGCGGTCACGAAAGAAGCGATGCCGCTATCGACCACCAGATCCTCGATCACCGATATCGGCATGATCAGGAACATCAGGGCGGCCAGCGCCGCGAGGACGAGCGCAGCGGCCGGCGCCACCGGCACGACGAGGCGCGCCGCCCCGCCACCGCCGCCAAACAAGGCCGCGGTCGGCAAGGAGAAATTCAGGCGCTGGCGACCGCGGGTGGCGTCCATTTCAGGTCCGTTTTCCGAGCTTCGACTAGTCGTTGGTAAACGGGGGCGTAACGCGAAATGTTTGACGACCAGTTACGATCGCGTTCGACGAAGGTGCGCGCCCTGCTTCGCCGCGCTTCCCATCCCTGGCGATCGGCGAAGATGCCGGCCAGCGCATCCGCGATCGCGCCGGGATCGCCAGGCGCGAACAGCGTTCCAGTGTCACCGTCGCGGATCAATTCGCGATGCCCGCCGACATCCGATGCCGCAACCAGTCGACGCTGCGCCATCGCCTCGAGCGGCTTGAGCGGGGTGACCAGATCGGTCAGGCGCATCTTCTTGCGCGGGTAAGCGAGTACATCCACCAGGCTATAATAGCGCTCAACCTCGGTATGCGGAACGCGTCCGACGAATCGGATCGCACCGGCGACCGGCGAGGCGGCGGCCTGCGCTCGCAAGGCGGCCTCCATCGGGCCCCCGCCGACCAGCAGCAGCTTGGCGGCCGGCCGGAGCGCAACCAACGCCGGCATCGCCGCGATCAGGTCGTCGAGTCCTTCATAGTCGTAGAAACTGCCGATGAAGCCGACGACATCGTCGTCGATCGCCAAGCCCAGTTCGGCGGCCAGCGCCGCATCGCGCGGCAACGGTTCGCCGAACAGGGTCAGGTCGACGCCGTTGGGCGACACCATGATCTTTGCGGGTTCGATGCCACGCGCGATGAGGTCGCCCCTCAGCCCCTCGCAGATCACCGCGATAGCATCGGCCCGGCGCACCGCGCGCGTTTCGAGCCAGCGCGTCGCGCGATAGCGCAGCGACCCTTCGGTGCCCGTGCCGTTACCGACCGCCGCGTCCTCCCAGAACGCGCGAATCTCATAGAGTACGGGAAGGCCGAGTCGCTTGCCCGCGCGCAACGCCGCCATCGCGTCGAGTACCGGCGAATGCGCGTGAATCACGTCCGGCCGAAAGTCCCGCGCGACTTGTGCCACGCGGTCGGCCAGCGCCGCGATCTCGCGCCATTCGCGGAGCGGGCTTTTCGCTGCCGTCGGCACCTCGGTCCGGTAGAAATCGAGGCCGTCGACGACTTCCGCATAGACCTTCGCGACCCCATGCCGCGCCCCGGTCACCGCCGCGACCTGCCAGCCGCGGGCGATCTGGGCCTTGAGGATGGCGCGGGTGCGGAAGGTATAGCCGCTCTGCAGCGGCAGACCGTGGTCGAGGACGTGAAGGATACGCATCGCCGGTCCCCATGCCATGCGACTGTTTAACGGCGCGTCAACCCGGCGGCGTTAGGCAGGTTGCTCACGCAGGCGGATACGGGCTGATGATCGACAATTTCGCACTGGCAATCAGCCATGGCCTGATGATGCTCGCCATCTGGTTCCTGCTGCGCCGCCGCGACCTCGACGACGAGCGTCCCGAGCCGCCGAGCAAGATGAAGCGGCGATGATCCACGATCTCGCTTTTGTCGGCTTCCTGGGCATATTTTTCGCGCTGGCATTTCGCCGGCCGTTCCTGTTCATCCTGAGCTACGTCTATATCGACGTCGTCTCGCCGCAGCGGCTCACCTACCTCCTGCTCAACTCGGTGCCGATCTCGCTGATCGCTGTCGCGCTCGCGGTCGGATCCTGGGCGCTGATCGACGACAAGAAGGACAGCCGCGTGGCGCCGCGGCAATTCGCCATGGTGATCCTGCTGGCCTGGTGCGCCTTCACCACGACCAAGGCCGACTTTCCGGTCGAAGCGCTGGATAAATGGGACTGGGTCTGGAAGTGCCTGGCCTTCGCGGCGTTCCTGCCGCTGACCCTGCGCACCCGCCTCAGGATCGAGGCGCTGCTCACCTTCATGATCCTGTCAGCGGCATCGATCATCATCGTCGGCGGGATCAAGACCCTGGCGGGCGGCGGCGGCTATGGCGAGCTCAACCTGATGGTCCAGAACAATTCGGGGCTGTACGAGGGATCGACCATCTCGACGGTGGCGATCGCGATCATTCCCGTCATCCTGTGGCTGGAGAAATACGGCACGATTTTCCCCGACGGCTGGAAACGCAAACTGTTCTGCTACGCGCTGGTCTTCGCCTGCCTGCTGATCCCGATCGGCACGTCCACCCGTACCGGCCTGTTGTGCATCGGGCTGCTGGCGATGCTGATGCTGCGCAATTCGAAGCGCAAGTTCCTCTATCTCGGCCTTGTCGCCACGATGGCGCTGGTCGCGGTGCCATTCCTGCCGAAATCGTTCACCGACCGGATGAGCACGATCAAGACGTACCAGCAGGACGAGTCCGCCGCGACGCGGGTCGCGGTGTGGAAATGGACCTGGGAATACGTCAAGCAGCACCCGCTGGGCGGCGGCTTCGAAATGTATCGCCAGAACCACATCCGCTACGACATCGTGAAGACCGACGGCACGGCGGACAATGCCAAGCTGGACACGACGCTGACGGTCGATCGCGCCCGCGCCTATCACTCGGCCTATTTCGAGATGCTCGGCGAACAGGGCTGGCCGGGATTGATCCTGTGGCTGCTGATCAGCGTCGGTGGCCTGGTACGGATGGAAGTGATCCGTCAACGCTACAAGAAAGCGGGCGAGGACTATGCCTGGGTCGCGCCGCTCGCGAGCGCGCTGCAGGCTGGCCAGTTGCTCTACATGCTCGGCGCCTGCTTCATCGCGATCGCGTTCCAGCCATTCATCTTCCAGCTGATCGGCGCGCAGATCGGGCTCGACACGTATCTCAAGCGGCGGCGTGCGGAAGAAAGCTTCCGACCGATGAAGCGCGTCAAGCCAGCCGCCGCGACCCCGCCCAATCCGGCAATGGCATGAACCGCCCCGAGCTTCGCGCCCTGACCAGCGTGCGCGGTATCGCCGCGTGGATGGTGGTGCTCTATCACATCCGCCTGACCATCGACGGCCTGCCCCCCGCCTGGGTGCACGTCTTCGCCAAGGGGTATCTGGCGGTCGACTTCTTCTTCCTGTTGTCCGGCTTCGTCATCTGGCTGAGCTGGGGCGACCGGCTGCGCACCGAGGGCTGGCGCGGCGTTCCGGCCTTTCTGCGAAAGCGGATTGCGCGAATCTGGCCGTTGCACCTGGTCGTGCTCGGCGGCGCGACCCTGCTCGCGCTCGCGCTGACCGTCACGGGACGCCACGACCCGCGCGAATTCCCCTTCCATGAGCTGCCGTTGCACATTTTCCTGGTGCAGAATTGGGGGTTCACCGACAAGCTGACCTGGAACGACCCCGCCTGGTCGATCAGTTGCGAGCTCGCCGCCTACCTGCTTTTTCCCGTTCTTGTCCGGGCAGTCGACTGGCGAGCGCTGCCCAGCTGGCTCGTGGCGTCGGCCGCCGCCGCCTTCCTCCTGCTGCTGGCAGCCGCCACTGCTCATTTGCCGACGCTCGGCTACGACATCGCGCATTACGGCGTCATACGCTGCCTTACCGAATTCTCGGCCGGCAGTGCGCTGTGCGCCCTGTGGTTGCGCTGGCGCGACCGCCCCGCCCTGCCTGCTATCCTCGCCTTCGCGCTGGCCGGCATCATGATCGCTGGCTTGGCCGCCGGGATGCCCGAACAACTTGCGGTCCCGTTCGCTTTCGCCGCCTTGCTGCTTGGCCTTGCGCTGACGTCCGGTATGCGCGGCAATCCGCTCGATTGGGCGCCGCTCCATTATCTGGGCGAGATCAGCTATGCGACGTACCTGTCGCATTTCATGCTGTTCGTGGTGTTCAAGTTGGTGTTCGTCAGCAACGCGCATGCCGTGCCGCCGGTGCTGATCGGCCTGTTCCTGGCAATGGTGCTGGCAACCTCGATCGCGCTCTACCATCTGGTCGAGCGCCCGGCGCAACGATGGGTGAATACCCTAAAATTCCTCCCCGCCTACCGGGAGAAGGAGCAAGGCGCGAAGCGGCCTGGTGGAGGGGGCGCTTCCCACGGATATGGTCTCGTGGAGGAGCCCCTCCACCACTCGCTACGCGAGCGGTCGCCCTCCCCGTAAACGGGGAGGATTTGGCTCAAGCCTCGGCCAGCTCCTCCTCCAACGCCGCGATGATCGCCTGGTTGAAGGCCGGGATATCGTCCGGCTTGCGGCTGGTGATCAGCTTGCCGTCGATGACCACATCCTGATCGAACACCTCGGCACCGGCATTTTCCAGGTCGGTGCGGATCGACGGCCAGCCGGTGACCTTGCGGCCGTCGACCACGTCGGCCTCGACCAGCAGCCAGGGACCGTGACAGATGGCCGCGACGATCTTTTCGTCGTCCATGAATTCCTCGACGATCTGGACCGCTCGGCCCTGCAACCGCATCTTGTCGGGATTGCCGACGCCGCCGGGAATGACGAGGGCGTCGAATTCCTCCGTGTCGATATCGCGCAGGGTCAGTTCGGGCGTGATGGTGTCGGCCTTTTCGCCGCCTTTTTCGCCCTGGATCGGATCGGTGTCGATCGACGCCAACGTCACCGTGGCCCCGGCATCGAGCAATGCCTGGCGCGGCTTGAACAATTCGTCATTCTCGAACCCGCTGGTCGCGATCATCAGCACACGCGCGTTGGTCAATCGGGCGGTCGAATCGGCCATGGCAAATCTCCTTGAAAACCCGCGCCTCAACCGACCAGCCCGGGCAAGCGTTCCGGAACGAAGCGATGATCCGCGCATTTCCGAAGGCGTCCGGAAGGAGAGCAAATGCCGCGAATCGTCTATTGCGATGACAGCATGCCCGGGATCACCCGGCGCAAGGTGCGCCATGGCTGGGGCTATTGGGACGCCGATGGCAACCGCATCACCGATCGTGACGAAATCGACCGCCTCAACGGCATCGGCCTGCCCCCCGCCTATCGCGACGCCTGGTATTGCACCAATCGAAACGGGCATATCCAGGCGGTCGGTTGGGACGAGCGCGGCCGCAAGCAATATCGCTATCACCCCGATTTCCGCGCCGCGCGCGAAGCCGAGAAATACGATCGCTGCGCCGCGTTCGGCGAGGCACTGCCGAAGTTGCGCGCGCGGGTCGAGGCCGACCTGAAGTCGCGCCGGCACAGCAAGGAACGCACGGTCGCCGCGATCGTGAAATTGCTCGATATCGGCTATCTGCGCGTCGGCAACGAGGGGTATGCAAAGGCCAACAAGAGCTTCGGCGCAACGACATTGCGCGACCGCCACGCCGAAATCCGGGGCCAGACATTGAAGCTCTGTTATCGGGCGAAATCGGGCAAGACGCGCACCCTGGTGATCACCGACCGCAGCCTCGCCCGTTTCGTCAAGAAGTGCCAGGACCTGCCGGGCCAGCAGCTGTTCCAATATGTCAACGGCGATGGCGAGCCGCATGGCGTGAGCTCGACCGACGTCAACGACTATATCCGCACGGCGACCGGCGAGGATTTCACCGCAAAGCATTTCCGCACCTGGGGCGCGAGCGTCATCGCGTTTGAGGCATTGGCCACCGCCGATCACGACATCGGGTTGAAGACGATGCTCGAACCGGTCACCGAAGCGCTCGGCAACACGCCAGCGATCGCGCGCAAATCCTATGTCCACCCGGCGCTGATCGACCTCGCCAAGAACGGCCAGGCAGCGTTTCGCACGCATCTCGATCTGCCGCGCGCGACCCGCTATCTCGATCGTTACGAACGCGGCCTGATCGCCTTTCTCGAAGGCACATGCGGGCCGCGGCGCAAGGCAGCCTGAGGGACGAGAATGAGCAACGTTACAGCGCCCAAAGCGGCCGCGACGCCGATCGGCGACCTGCCCTCGCACATCGACAAGCTTTATCACCAGACGTTCGACTGGCTGATCGGCAATTGGGTCGACGCGCTGATCGCGGTCGGGATCGGCATCCTGATCTTCCTGGCACTGCACTTCGCCAAGTCGCTCGGGAAGCTGCTCTGCCGCCGCGATGCGACCGGCAAGGGTTGGTATTCGGTATTCGGCCGCGCCATTGCCCGGACCGGCAATTTTTTCATGGCGATGACCGCGGCGGAGCTCGTCGCGATAGGCGCCGCCAGCTCGCACCCGCCCGACGCACTGATCGCGGCGATCAGGTTCCTGTTCACCGTCGCCGCGGTATTCCAGGGCGCGATCTGGGCACGCGAGATCATCCTCGGGGCGATCGAGCATCGTACCGCCGCCAGCGAGGATCATGGCGAGACGCTGGCCAATGCCATGGGCCTGATCCGCCTGTTCGTCACCTTTGCCCTGTTCGCGATCGCGCTGATCATGGTGCTGGGCAATCTGGGCGTGAACGTCAGCGGTCTGATCGCCGGTCTGGGGGTCGGCGGCATCGCGATCGGCCTGGCCGCGCAGAGCATCTTCGCCGACCTGTTCGCGGCGATCGCGATCATTTTCGATCGTCCGTTCCGGCGCGGCGATGCGATCACCTACGATTCCTCGGCGGGCACGGTCGAATATATCGGCATGCGATCGACCCGCATCCGCGGCGCCAATGGCGAAGAGCGGGTGATCGGCAACAAGAAGCTGCTCGATTATGAGATCATCAACAACTCGCGCCGCGAATATCGCCGGGTGATCTTCACGCTCGGGCTGGTCCAGACGACGCCGATCGACGTGCTCGAAAACCTGCCGCACATGCTCAAGGATATCGTCGAGGATCACGGACAGAAATTCGTCCGGGCCGGCTTCACCTCGTTCGGCGCGCAAAGCTACGATTTCGACCTCGAGTTCGACTCGCCGACCGCGGTGTTCCAGGACATGTACGATGCGCGGCATTCGATCGGACTGGCGATCGTCAAAAGATTCAACGACGCCGGCATCTCGTTCGCATACCCGACCCAGACGTCGATCACCGCCGAACAAGGCGGATTGGTACAACCGAAAAAGCGCG
Organism: uncultured Stakelama sp.; assembly: GCA_964521615.1. Classification (GTDB taxonomy): domain Bacteria; phylum Pseudomonadota; class Alphaproteobacteria; order Sphingomonadales; family Sphingomonadaceae; genus Sphingomonas. The sequence goes on from CAZFTL010000003.1 coordinate 261,255, forward strand.
CCGCGACGAAAAGCGACGAGACGATTCCGCCCCCGCCCTCTTCGGGGGATCGCTCGGTGGCGGATCAGGGGTCGACCGGCTGATCCTCAGGCAGGCAGGAGAGCCGGCGGGCCCTTTTCGAGCATCGACTGCCAGGCCGGGATGGTGAGCCCGTCGAGATATTCGCGCTGCATTTCGGGCGTCAGCACCTCCGCGAGCACACGGCCCTCGATCCACAATTCGATCACGCCGAAGATTCCGCCGCGCTTGCGATATTTGCATGGCCAGCCTTCGCGCGCCGCGATCGCCTCGACCGACGCGGCGTCGAGCGCGGTCGCCATCGCGAAGTGGGTCGCCGTGCGCGCCGGCCGGTCGCTGATCACGCCGATGGCATCGGCATCGCCTGGCGCTTCGAACAGCTCGGCACCGCGAGGATAGACCTCGACCGTGGTGCCCCTCTCGTCGCCGGCCATCGCCATCCAGCTGCCGGTGAGCACGGGCGGAAATGGAAAGGCCTGACCTTCCCACAATTCGGCGATCACCCCGGCGACGTGACGCGGGTCGTCGGCATCGATCGATAGATGGAACAACATGCAAAGATCTCCCTGATTGGTGTGTTGCTCCAATAATACTCATGGCACAAATTGTGTCAACGGGCATTTGACACTTTTTGTGCCATCGCCGATAATCGGGCGATGGCAGCCCCACCGCCCAAGCCCGACGCCATCTCCGACAACAGTCACACGCGGGATCGCATCGCCGATGCGATGATCGAGCTGATGGCCAATGGCGAGCGCCTCAATCACGACGCCGTCGCCACTCAGGCCGGCCTCTCACGCCGGACCGTCTACCGCTACTTTCCTGACCAGGAGGCGCTGCGGCACGGCGCCTGGACGCGGATGAGCCCCGGCGGCAGGATCCCCGATGCCATCGACGAGTTGCTCGGCGGCCTCGAAGAGCGCTTCGCCAAGTTCGACCACAATGCAGCCGCCATGACCGTTGCGCTGGCGAGCGCCGACGGACGGGCGATGCGCAACCAGGTCAAGGCGGAGCGCAAAGCTGCATATCGCGGAATGTTCGGGCAGCACGTTGCTGCCCTCGACGAGCCCGATCGCACCCGGGCGATCGCCATCATCCAATTGCTGTCGAGCGGGTTCGTCTGGCGCGAATTGCGCGACCAGTGGGACATGGACGCCCACGGCATGGCGGCAGCCGCCTCTTGGGCGATCGCGGTCCTGATCGCCGACCTTCACCATCGTGGCGCAGCGCCGCTGGCCGAGGGACCGGCCGACCCTTCTCGATCGGCCGCTGTGCCCTAGAATCGAAAGATCAGGCCGCGGCTTCCGTTGCGTCGCGCCCATGGCCCAAATTGATCAGGTAGCGAGTATCCGGCAGGCGCAGGCGATCTCATCGAGCTGCTCCGCGCGACGAGCTCGGCGTCGATTGCCTCCCGCGCCGCCGCCTGGGTCGTCGCCGCGCCCGCGATAGGGCGAGTCGCTTCCGCGCGGAGCACCAACGCACCATTTTTTGAATATCGGGTTCGGAAAGGAAGAGCCCATTACCCCACCATTTCCTGACGTACGACGTTACGTCATTCGGACTTTTCCTGTCCGCGGTCAGGTCGGGCTTGCCCTCCGGGCACGGCCGCGCCTAGAGGAACGGGAGCGGCCCGGTGTGGCCGAACCAGCTTTAGGGGAATGCCGTGGCCACCACCGCAGACACGATCACGATCCAGCAACTGGCCGAGCAGATCGGGACGGAACGCGTCTCCGACTGGGTCGAGGTCAGCCAGGAGATGATCGACAAGTTCGCCGATGCGACCGGCGACCACCAGTTCATCCACGTCAATCCACAGATGGCGGCGATGACCCCGTTCGGCGGCACCATCGCGCACGGCTTCCTGACGCTCTCGCTGATGCCGCTGCTGTCGTCCAAGGTCGCCGACCAGCCCAAGATCGAAGGCGTGAAAATGGGGGTGAATTACGGCGGCAACAAAGTCCGCTTCATCACCCCGGTTCGCTCGGGCAAGCGCGTCCGCGGCCGCTTCAAGCTGCTCGAACTGATCGAGAAGCGCCCGGGTCAATGGCAGCAGACCAACGAATTCACCGTGGAGATCGAGGGCGAGGACAAGCCCGCGCTGATCGCCGAGTGGATCAGCCAGATTTTCGTCTAGGTTACTCCCCTCCCTTCCAGGGAGGGGTTGGGGGTGGGTCGCGAGCGCAGCGAGCGTCCCGGACCAGCCCCATGCACAGTCGCCGGCGCTGACGCGCCGGCACCCACCCCCAGCCCCTCCCTCAAAGGGAGGGGAGATTAAGAGGTCACCATGCGCTCCGCCGTCATCGTTTCCACCGCCCGCACCCCGATCGGCCGCGCCTATCGCGGTGGGTTCAACAACCTGCCCTCCCCGACGCTCGCCAGCCATTCGATCAAGGCTGCGGTCGAGCGTGCCAAGATCGATCCCGCCGAAGTGCAGGACGTGGTGTTCGGCGCGGCTCTCCAGCAAGGCGTTCAGGCCGGCAATATCGCGCGTCAGGCGCTGCTCCGCGCGGGCCTGCCGGTCACGGTCGCCGGCATGTCGCTCGACCGTCAGTGCGCCTCGGGCCTGATGGCGATCGCCACTGCGGCCAAGGAGATCGTCCTCGACAATATGGACGTGGCGATCGGCGGCGGCGTCGAGTCGATCTCGATGGTGCAGACCCCGCAGATGCGCGTCGGCCGCGACGACGAACTGCTGGCGATGCACAAGGACGTGTACATGCCGATGCTGCAGACCGCCGAGGTCGTGGCGAAGCGCTACAATATCAGCCGCGAGGCGATGGACGACTATTCGCTGCAGTCGCAGCAACGCACCGCCGCAGCACAGCAGGCCGGCTATTTCGATGCCGAGATCGTGCCGGTCACCGCAACGATGGCGATGACCAACAAGGAGACCAAGGAAGTCACCCATCACGAGGTCACCGTGACCAAGGACGAGGGCAATCGCCCGGAGACCTCGATCGAGGGCCTGCGCGGGTTGCAGCCGGTGCTCGGCCCCGATTTCACCATCACCGCGGGCAACGCCTCGCAGCTGTCGGACGGCTCGTCGGCCAGCGTGCTGATGGAGGAGAAGCTCGCCGAGAAGCGCGGCCTGACCCCGCTCGGCCGCTATGTCGGCATGGCGGTCGCCGGCACCGAGCCCGACGAAATGGGCATCGGCCCGGTCTTCGCGATCCCCAAGCTGCTCGAGCGCAACGGGCTCAAGATGGACGATATCGGCTTGTGGGAGCTCAATGAGGCGTTCGCGGTCCAGGTCCTCTATTGCCGCGACAAGCTCGGCATTCCCAACGACCTGCTCAACGTCAACGGCGGCTCGATCTCGATCGGCCACCCCTACGGCATGACGGGCGCGCGCTGCACCGGCCACGCGCTGATCGAGGGCAAACGCCGCGGCGCCAAGTACGTCGTCGTGACGATGTGCGTCGGCGGCGGCATGGGCGCGGCGGGGCTGTTCGAGGTCCTCTGATCCCGCGATGAGGATTGGAAAGGGGTCGGTGGAGTGATCCGCCGGCCTCTTTTGTCATCCGGAGCCATACTTGACGGCGGCGCGTAGGACGCGCACCTCGTCCTCATGCGTGGCCGGCTTCGTGCGAACAGGATGTCGATCAGGCTAGCGTTCCGACCCTTCGTAGATGCGTTTAAGTTCGAAGGGCGATCGACACGTTCCGAAGTCGCCTCGTTCTGGCTTCTCAGCGCCGTCGTGAACGCGTTCCACATGAACGCCGACAATCCGTCGCTGCTGATGACAATAGCTGGCGTCATCTCGACGCTCGTCTGGGATTGGCCCTGGATCGCATTGTTTGTGCGCCGGCTGCACGATCAGGATCGAACAGGGCGTTGGGCGTGGCTGAATGGTGGTCTGATCGCAATGACGGTAGCTGGCCTGTGGACGGGACCCGCTGGCAACGGTCCGAATATCTCGATCGATTGGTGGTTCTTCCGTACCAGCCGGCAGATCGCCTGGACGCCGATCACGATCATCGCAACCGTCGTCGCGGTCACGGTCGTACTCGCCATCTGGCTGCTGTTCCTCTTCCGCGGTACCACCGGCACCAACCGTTATGGTCCCGACCCTCGACTCGTCACCGATCCGATTTTCGTGGCGGCGGAAACCTGAACTCGACGGAGCGTTCTCTCTTCCGGACACAGGAGAGACACGATGGCCGACACGCGGGAAATCAAGCAGCACTTCTGGAAGAAACTGTCCGACAGCCCGTTCGTGATGATGGGGATCGAGGGCGACGGCCAGCATAGCGAGCCGCTGACCGCGCAGCTCGACAAGGATCAGGTCGACACGATCTTCTTCTTCATCGGCAAGGACAACCGCCTGGCCAAGGGCGGCACGGCGATGGCGCAATTCGTTTCAAAGGGGCACGACTTCTTCGCCTGCCTGATGGGCGAGGCGCGGATCGACAACGATTTCGCGATGATCGACAAGCTCTGGAACAACCAGGTCGAGGCCTGGTTTCCGGGCGGCAAGGACGACCCCAACCTGGTGCTGCTGCGCTTCGAGATCAGCGATGCCGAAATGTGGGAGACCGACATGTCGATCGCCGGCAAGGTCAAGATGCTGTTCGGCGGCAAGATCGACGCCGGCGATGAGGGCAGTCACGCCAAGGTCGGTACCACGGCGGAGTCGAGCGGGGCGTAGCTGAAATTACTCCGTCACCCCGGCCTTGTGCCGGCGCCCACCGGGCAGCAGGCGCGCGTCTCGAGATTCTGGCTGAGGTTTCCCAGCGCTCGGACCAGCGGCACGGTGGATGCCGGCACGAGGCCGGCATCACGGTAACAAGACTGCCCGCTATAATTGCACGTCACCCGCCGTGTGCGGAAATCCACTCCTCGAGCACCGGGGCGATCTTCGTCCGCCACTTGCTACCGTTGAAGATGCCGTAATGGCCTGCGTCGGCGACGAGGTACTTCTTCTCCGACTCGGGCAAATTGGTCGCGATCGTCAGCGCCGCCTTGGTCTGGCCGAGCCCCGAAATGTCGTCACGCTGGCCCTCGATCGCGAGGATGGCGATGTCGGTGATCGCGCCCGGATCGACCTTGCGGCCGCGATGCATCATCTCGCCCTTGGGCAAGGCGTGCTCCTGGAACACCACCTCGATCGTCTGGAGATAGAATTCGGCGGTCATGTCGCAGACCGAGCGATATTCCTCGTAGAAGTCCTTGGTCGCCTCAGCGCTCTCGTCGTCGCCCTGGACCAGGTGCTTGAACATTTCCCAGTGCGAAATCATGTGATTGCCCAGGTTCATCGTCATGAACCCGGCGAGTTGCAGGAAACCGGGATAGACCCGGCGGCCGGCGCCCGGATAATTGAGCGGCACCGTCGCGATGACATTCTGCTCGAACCAGGCGAACGGGCGTTCGGTGGCGAGCGTGTTGACCGCCGTCGGCGCCTCGCGCGTGTCGATCGGGCCACCCATCATCGTCAGCGTCTTGGGCCGGCACGGATTCTTGTCGGCGCTCATCACGCAGGCGGCGGCGTAGCATGGCACCGACGGCTGGCAGACCGCCAACATGTGCGCGCCCGGGCCGATCGCCTCGAGGAATTCGACGATGTAATCGACGTAATCGTCGAGATCGAAGCGTCCCTCCGCAAGCGGCACCTGGCGCGCGTCGCGCCAGTCGGTGATGTAGACGTCGGCAAAGGGCAGCATTCGCTCGACGGTGCCACGAAGCAAGGTCGCATAATGGCCCGACATCGGCGCGACGATCAGCAGCCGGGGTCCGCCCTTCACGCCCTTGCGCACGAAGCGCTTGAGCTGGCCGAACGGTTTACGCAGCACGATTTCCTCGACAACGTCGACTGCCTTGCCGGCGATCGTCGTGCGGTCGAGCCCGAATTCGGGCTTACCGCGCGGCGCGGACGCGTGGGCGAACACCTCGAGCGCCGAGGCGATGACCGGGCCGCCACCGAAATAGGCGAAGGGATTGGCGGGATTGCTGAGCAGCTCTGCGCTGAAATTCGCCAGTGCGCTGGCGCCCGCCAGCATCGACCGCTGCATTTCATAGGCGTTGTAGAGCATTTGCCCCCGATACATGAGTAACCGTTTCCCTGTTACTAACCCTTAGGCCCGTGTTGCACCGCACACAACGCCATATTCGGTAGACCGTTGAGCTTTGGGTATGGCGACAACCGTCCGGCGCCTCGGCGTTGCGCATCACAGCGGCCTTTCCAGGCATTGCCGCGGGCGTTCCTACGGCCTAGGTGCGCGTCATGGCCGATCCCGCGCTCGATGCTTCCAGCCCCGGCCGCAGGCTGGGTAGTCTTAAAATGGTCTGGCATTTTGCCAGCCGCTACAAGGGCCGGGCATTGATAGCCCTGCTCGCGCTGGCCTTGTCTTCTTCGGCGACTCTCTATTTTCCGATCGCGCTGCGATCGGTGATCGATGGCGGTTTTGTCCGCAGCCGTGACATGTCGCACGTCAACCGCGTCTTCTATCAGCTGTTCGCGGTGTCTGGCGTGCTGGGGTTCGCAACTGCGGTACGGTTCTACTTCGTTTCATGGCTCGGAGAACGAACCGTTGCCGACGTCCGCATTGCGGTGCAGCGAAACCTGCTTCGCCTGGCGCCTCGCTACTTCGAAGAAAATCGACCGTCGGAAATCGCGTCACGTCTAACTGCAGATACGGCGCAGATCGAAACGGTCGTGGGTACCACGGCGTCGGTCATCCTGCGCAACGCCATTACCGGTATCGGCGGGATCGTCCTCATGCTGGTCTGGGCGCCCAAATTGGCGGGAATGATCCTGCTCGGCATTCCGGTCGTTCTGGGCCCCATCATGCTGATCGGCCGCCGGCTGCGGCGCTATTCCAGAACCAGTCAAGATCGCATTGCCGACATCGGAGCTATGGCCGTCGAGGTGCTATCCGCGATGAAAGTCGTTCAGGCGTTCGGACAGGAACACCGGGAAGGGACCAGGTTTGCGGGGACCGTCGAGCGCAGTTTTTCGACGGCCAAGCGACGCATTCTCCTCCGCGCGCTGTTGACCGCTTTGTTCATCACGCTCGTTTTCGGCGCCGTGACCCTGATGTTGTGGAGCACTGCCTCCGACGTGGCGGCGGGTACGCTTTCGCCGGGATCCCTGGGCGGATTCGTCCTTGCCTCCATTCTCACGACCGGCGCCTTCGCCGCGCTCAGCGATGTCTATAGCGACCTGATCCGCGCCTCCGGGGCTGCGGAACGTCTGACCGAATTGCTCGCGGCCCAGCCGGAAATCGCGGCCCCCGCGCACCCGGCGCCGCTTCCGGATCCGGCGCGCGGCGCGATCGCGTTCGATCATGTCACCTTCCGCTATCCGACACGCCCCGACGTTTCGGCACTGGCCGATTTCTCGCTCGATGTCGCCCCAGGCGAGACGATCGCCGTTGTTGGACCGTCGGGCGCCGGCAAAACCACCCTCTTTCAGCTCATCCAGCGATTCTACGATCCGCAATCCGGGGAGGTCCGGATCGATGGCGTCGCCCTGCCCAAGGCCGACCCCGCCGACATCCGCGGCCGCATTGCGATGGTGCCGCAAGAGACCGTGATCTTCGGCGCCTCGGCGCGCGACAATATGCGCTACGGCGAATGGGGCGCGAGCGACGACGCGATCTGGGCGGCAGCCGAAGCTGCCAACGCCGCCGAGTTTCTGCGCAAATTGCCCGACGGGCTCGACACGTTCCTCGGCGAAGGCGGCGCGCGTCTCTCTGGCGGCCAGCGCCAGCGCGTCGCGATCGCCCGCGCGCTGCTGCGCGACGCGCCGATCCTGCTGCTCGACGAGGCGACCAGCGCGCTCGACGCCGAGAGCGAGCGGCTGGTGCAACAGGCGCTCGAGCGGCTGATGGAGGGGCGCACGACGCTGGTCATCGCCCACCGCCTCGCCACCGTGCGCGCGGCGGGGCGAATCATCGTGATGGACGACGGCCGCATCGTCGAGGAAGGCACCCACGCGACGCTCAGCGCCAAGGGCGGGCTGTACGCCCGGCTGGCGGCGCTCCAGTTCAGCGAGGCGGCGTAAAATATAGCCCCTCCCGCTTGCGGGAGGGGAGCCAAGGGGTCGGTCGTGCCCCCGGGACGACCTGAAGCAAGCTGGGGCTTGCTTCACCCCCGGCTGGGAGGGCATGTTTCCTCCTACGCATTTGATCCCGTGTCGCGACAGGCCCTCCCCCGGCCCCTCCCGCAAGCGGGAGGGGAGAGTTTGAAATGGCCCGCGAGTTCGACGTTATCGTCTACGGCGCAACTGGCTTCACCGGCCGCTTGGTCGCCGAATATCTCACCCAGAATTATCCGACAGGCGTCACCTGGGCGATGGCCGGGCGCTCGCTCTCCAAGCTCCAGGAAGTGCGCGACGGGATCGGCGCGCCGGCCGATACCACGCTGATCGCCGCCAATTCGGACGACCCGGCCAGCCTGAGGGCGATGTGCGAACGCGCCACCGTCGTCATCACCACGGTCGGCCCCTATCAGCTTTACGGCGGCGATCTGGTCGCGGCCTGCGCCGAGACCGGCACCGCCTATGTCGATTTGTGCGGCGAACCGGCCTGGATGCGCCACATGATCGACGCGCATCAGGATACGGCCAGAACCACCGGCGCGCGCATCGTCTTTTCGTGCGGGTTCGACTCGATCCCGTTCGATCTCGGCGTGCTGACGCTCCAGCAATGCGCGATCGCCAAGCACGGCCGCCCCGCGCCGCGGGTGAAGGGACGTGTCCGGGTGATGAAGGGCGGTTTTTCGGGCGGTACCGCGGCGAGCCTGAGGGCGACTCTGGCCGCTGCTGCCAAGGACCCGCGCATCGTCGCCCTGCTGACCAATCCGTTCGCGCTGACGCCCGGGTTTTCCGGTCCGCACCAGCCGACGGGCCTGCTGCCCGAATACGACAAGTCGGTGGGAGCCTGGGTCGCTCCCTTCATCATGGCGCCAATCAACACCAAGAACGTGCATCGCACCAACTTCCTGCTGGGTGAAAAATACGGCGCCGACTTCGTCTATGACGAGATGATGGTTGCCGGGCTCGGCGATCTCGGCAAGGCCGCGGCGGAAGCGATCGCCAAGGTCAATCCGCTGGCGAGCGACAAGGGACCCAAGCCGGGCGAAGGCCCGTCCAAGGAAGAGCGCGACACCGGCCATTACGATGTGCTGTTCATCGGCGAATTCCCCGACGGCGAAGCCCGCGTCGAATGCGTCGTTACCGGCGACCGCGATCCCGGCTATGGCTCGACCAGCAAGATGATCGCCGAAGCGGCGCTTTGTCTGGTCCAGGATGTGAACGGCGAAGGCGGAATCTGGACGCCGGGCGCGCTGATGGGCGATGCGTTACGCGAACGGCTGGTCGCGAAGGCCGGCCTCACCTTCCGCAGCGGTTGAAGATCAAGAACGCACCGACCTTGAAGCTGAGTATGGCAGCCGGTTTCCCCCTCCGCCTCCAGCGGGCGGATCGGGAGAGGACCAGCGCTCACGATTGAACGTCGAATATCTTACCCGCGATAGAACATCACGGCGATCGTCGCGACGACCAGCGCGATGCCGACGCCCCACATCGCCCGACGGCGTCCGGCTTGCTGCTCGCGATAGTGATTCGCGACGAGGTCGAGCCAGTAATGACCAGGCAGCGTCTCGCGCACCACGCCGGCCTTGCGCAGCTTCATGAGTTCGGCGACGTCGCCCGGTCCGGGGTTGAAGGCGATCGCTTCCTCCGGCGCGAGGGCATGCGCCGCGATCATCGCGCGCGCGATCCGCGACCGCGTGCGCAACATCGCCGGATGAACCGGTGGTGGCCCGGATGGTCCGGGCGGTGGCATGACGCCGATCAGGTCGAGCTTGCCGCTCATCCGCCGCCCGCGAGGAAACCCAGCGCAGCGCCGATCGCAACCGCAGCGCCGACGGCGATGCCGGCACGACGCCGGCGTGACTTGTTCCAGCGATCAAAAGCCGGAATATCGAGCCAGTAGGTGCCCGCCTTGCCGACGTGCATCACGCCCTTTTCGATCAGGCTTTCGAGCAACCGCCGCTCGATGCCGCGATGCGGGACATAGGAAATGGCCTGGTCGGCCGAAACGGCGTTTTCAGTCATGAAATGCGAGACGAGTCGTCGTCGCGCTCGCGCCGCCGCCCCAGCCGCTGCACCTGCCGCCGCACCACCCATAGACTTTACCCCGCTACCGTTTCCGCCCCTGATGACGGATGTTGGCCGGACGGCCGCGCCGTTTCAAGATGCGCGGCGGCCGTTTGTCCTTTGGCGGCGCATAGCGTCCCTCGGGAAGTTCGAAGCGCAACGCTCCGGAGACCGGGTTGGCCTCGGCCAGTCGTAGCCGCAACGTCTGGCCGATCGCATATTCGTCGCCCGAATCCTCCCCAACCAGCTTCTTCGCCGCTTCGTCGAAGCGGAAATATTCGCCGCCGAGATCGCGCACCGGCAATAGGCCGTCACCGCCGATCCCCTCGACCGTCGCGAACAAGCCGAAATTCTGGACCCCGGTGATGCGGGTCTCGACCAGCTCGCCGACCTTTTCGGCGAGATAGGCCGCGACGTACCGGTCGATCGTGTCGCGCTCCGCTTCCATCGCGCGCCGTTCGAGCCGGCTGATCGCTTCACCGATCCGTTCCATCCCCGCGGCCTCGTCGGGTGTGAGCCCGCCCGGCCCGAGGTTGTACGCTTCGACCAGCGACCGATGAACGATCAGGTCGGCGTACCGCCGGATCGGCGAGGTGAAATGCGCGTAGCTGCCGAGCGACAGACCGAAATGGCCATGATTGGCCGGCGCGTAATAGGCCTGGGTCTGCGAGCGCAGCACCTGTTCCATGACTTGAGGCCGGAAATCCTTGTCGCCGATCCGCTCGAGGATGTGGTTGAAAGTGGCCGGCTTGATCACCTGGCCGAGCGCGAACTTGACGCCCCAGGTTTCGAGATAGTCCTTGAGCGCGACCAGCTTCTCGCGCGCGGGCGGCTCGTGCACGCGATACATGACCGGCGCCTTCTTCGCCTCGAGCGCCTTCGCCGCCGCGACGTTCGCCGCGATCATGTAATCCTCGATCAACCGGTGCGCATCGAGCCGCTCGCGCGGGGCGACCGACAGGATGCGGCCCAATTCGTCGAGCATCACCCGCCGTTCGGGGAGATCGAGATCGAGCGGTTCGCGCCTGTCGCGCGCCTTGGCCAGCGCATGCCAGCAGGACCAGAGGGGGGAGAGGATGGCCCAAAAATCCTCCCCGGCAGGGGGAGGGGGACCACGACGCGCAGCGTCGTCGTGGAGGGGCCCCGAACCACTCGAAACGCTGTTGGCCGAGCCTCCTCCACCAACGCCTTCGGCGGCTGTCCCCCTCCCCCTGCCGGGGAGGAATTTGTCCGCCAAAGCCTGCGCATCCTCATAGGCGATATTTGCTGCGATCCGCACGACCGCGCGAGCGAAGCGCCACGACTTGAGCGTACCGTCCTTCGCGACCTGCAAATGGCAGGCGAGCGCCGCGCGATCCTCGCCGGTCTTGAGCGAGCATATTTCCGCCGACAGGATCTCGGGGAGCATCGGCACCACCCGGTCGGGAAAATAGACCGAGTTCCCGCGGCGCCGCGCTTCCTTGTCGAGCGCCGAGCCGGGGCGGACGTAGAAGGACACGTCCGCAATCGCGACGACCGCCTTCCATCCGCCGTCATTGTTGGGATCGTCGTCGGGCGCCGCCCAGACCGCATCGTCATGGTCGCGGGCGTCGGCGGGGTCGATCGCCACGATCGGCAAGTGCGTCAGGTCCTCGCGTCCCTCGCCCAGCGGCTGTTTCGCGACCCGCTTTGCCTCGTCGAGCGCCTCCTCGCTGAACCGGTCGGGGATATCGTGTTCGTGGATCGCGATCAGCGAGAAGCTGCGTGGCGCGAAGGGATCGCCCAGCCGCTGGGTGACGCGCGCAGTAATACGGGGGGGACGCCCGGCTTTCTCCGCGAGCACCAGATCGCCCGGCTCGGCGTCGCCCGCGTCCGACACGAGATATTGCCGCCGCTCGCGCTTCTCGACCCCTTCGAGCCACAAGCGGTCGCCCTCGCGCCGCAAGACGCCGAGCATCAGCTCCTCGCCCTTGGCGAGTTGCTTCATGGGATGCGCGATCCAGCCTTTGCCAGCCTCCTCGGTCCGCGCCAGGATGCGGTCGCCGGGACCGAGTGCCGATCGCTTGCCGCGCTCGCGGACGCGCAATCGTGGCAACGGCACGCCCTCCGCCTCCCAACGTTCGGGCACTGCCCAGACGTTGCCGCCATCGTCCACGTCGGTGATCCGGAGCACGGTCACCTTGGGCAGCCCGCCCATCTTGTGGAACGCGCGGCCCGGCGCGCTGTCGATCAGGCCTTCGTCGGCCATGTCCTTGAGCAGCGCCTTGAGCGCGATCTTTTCCTGGGCGCTGAGCCCGAAGGCGCGCGCGATCTCGCGCTTGCCCGCCGGCTGGTCGGACGACGCGATGAAGTCGAGAATCTGCTGACGGGTGGGAAGGCCGGTTTTATGTTTTGGTTTTGCCATTTGGGGACAAGATAGGCCGTATGGCCGATTTCGTCACCCCGGGCTTGTCGTGCGCTCCGCCGTGCCTCACACGGGCGCGACGAACAGCGCGGGGCCCGATGGGCGCCCACGCCGGGCCGGCATGACGGAGTATCGAGTGACGGTGACCCACGACCTTCTCATTGCCGGCGGCGGGATCAACGGCTGCGCAATCGCGCGCGAGGCGTCGCTGCTCGGCCTGAAGGTGCTGCTGGTCGAACGCGACGACCTTGCCAGCCACACTTCCTCGGCGTCGACGAAGTTGATCCATGGCGGGCTGCGCTATCTGGAATATTACGATTTTCGGCTGGTGTCGGAGGCATTGCGCGAGCGCGAGTTGCTGGTCCACGCCGCGCCGCACATCATCCGCCCGCTGCGCTTCGTCCTGCCGCAGGAGAATTCGGTGCGGCCGTGGTGGATGATCCGAATCGGGCTCTATCTCTACGACATGCTCGGCGGGAAGATGAGCCTGGCGCGGTCGCGTGGGCTCAGAGCGTCGGACGCGGACTATATCGCCCCGCTCAAGGGCGGCGAGCGCGGATTCGTCTATTCGGACGCGCAGGTCGACGATTCGCGGCTGACGCTTCTCAACGCGGTAGATGCACGCGCCAATGGCGCGGAGATTTGCACGCGCGTCTCGCTCGAAACGGCGCGGCGCGACGGCGATCGCTGGACGGCGACACTGTCGGATGGACGCGAGGTGCAGGCGCGGTCATTGATCAACGCCGCCGGTCCGTGGGTCCACCTGATGCTCGACAAGCTCGGGCTGGACGGCAAGGCGAACGTCCGGCTGGTCAAGGGCAGCCATATCGTGGTGCCGAAGCTATATGACGGCGACCATGCCTATATCCTCCAGCTCCCCGACCGTCGGATCATCTTCGCGATTCCCTGGCAGGGTGGGACGGAGATCGGTACCACCGACATCCCGGTCGACCGGCCGGAAGACGCGGTGATCACCGAAGACGAGATCGCGTATCTCTGCGAGGGCGCGAACCATCATTTCGTCAATCAGATTTCGCCCGCCGACGTGACGTTCAGCTGGTCGGGCGTGCGCCCGCTCTATGACGACGGGGCGAGCGAGGCGAAGGCGGTGACGCGCGATTATGTCCTCGAGCTCGACACCGACGGGCCGCCATTGCTCAGCGTCTTCGGCGGCAAGATCACCACCGGGCGGCATCTCGCCGAGGATGCGATGGGCAAGCTCGCTCCGGCACTTGGCCTCGCCAAACGGCCGGTCTCGCGCGCGCGGGTGTTTCCCGGCGGCGCGATCGCCGATTTCGACCAGTTCCTGGCGCAAACGCGCGCGACCTGGCCGTTCCTCGGCGACGCGCGCTCGGCACGGATGGCGCGTGCGTACGGCACGATGCTCGGCGAGATGCTCGACGGCGTCACCGACGAAGCCGGCATGGGCGCCGACCTGGGCGGCGGGCTGACCGAGATCGAGGCACGCTGGATGCGCGACCGCGAATGGGCGAAATCGGCCAGCGATGCGCTCGACCGGCGGAGCAAAATCGGGCTGCACCTGTCGGCCGGCCAACGCGCCGCATTCGAAAAGGCGTGGGACGCGCTGACGTGATCCGCGTCGCCGCCTTGTACCGTTTCGCCCGCTTCCCCGATCCCGCAGCGATCCGGGAGCCGTTGCTGGCCCTGTGCGAAGCGCACGGGATCAAGGGCACGTTGCTGCTCGCGCGCGAAGGGATAAACGGCACGATCGCCGGCGCGCCCGACGCGATCGACGCCGTGATCGCGCACATCCGCACGCTGCCCGACTGCGCCGGACTGGAGGTCAAGACGGCAAGCGCCGGAACGATGCCGTTCCACCGGCTGAAGGTCCGGCTCAAGCGCGAGATCGTCACGATGGGGATGCCCGATGTGGATCCATTGACCGGGGTCGGCCACTACGTCGCCCCGGCCGATTGGAACGCGCTGATCGAGCAGCCCGGCACGATGATCATCGACACGCGCAACGATTACGAGGTCAAGGTCGGCACCTTCGCCGGGGCGGTCGATCCGGAAACAGAAAGCTTCCGGGACTTTCCCGCCTGGGTCGCCGCACATCGCGAGGAGATCGCCGCCGCGCCACGCGTGGCGATGTTCTGCACCGGGGGGATACGTTGCGAGAAAGCGACCGCATTGCTCCGGGCCGAGGGGATCGATCCGGTCTATCATCTGCGGGGTGGCATCCTGAAATATCTCGAGGAGGTGCCGGCTATCGAGAGCCGCTGGCAGGGCGAGTGCTTCGTGTTCGACGAGCGCGTCGCGGTCGGGCACGACCTGACGCCAGGCACGCACAGCCTGTGCCGCGCCTGCCGGATGCCGGTCAGCGCGGCGGATCGCGCTTCGCCGCTGTACGAGGAAGGCGTGAGCTGCCCCGCCTGCCACGGCGCCCGCAACGCGACCCAACGCGCCGGCTATGCCGAACGCCATCGCCAGGCGGCGCTGGCCGAAGCACGCGGTGAAGCACATGTCGGCGCGCGCTTTCCCGGCAAGACGAAAAACCCCGCTTAGTCAGACATTAACCGGGCTCGTTGCATAGCCGTACCAAGGGGCAGTTTGGGGCCGGGCCATGGCTACGACATTTTCGCATTTTCGCCGCCGTGCGACCGACGCCGCGCTCGATCGTACGCCCGTGCTGTCGGTGACGCACGCCAGCGTGAAGCGTCAGCGCAAGGCCAACCTCCATCATTTGTCGATTTACGGTTGCCGGCTCGCCAGCGGGATCGAGGCCGCGGAGGGTGAAGCGCTGATGGTACGCTTCGACCGCGACGCGCCGATCGCGGCAACCGTAGTGTGGTGCGAGAATGGCGTCATCGCGGCCCGCTTCGACCAGCCGATCGAACGCGACATGATGCGTGCGCTGAGCCAGCGCCTCAGCTGATCGGCCTCGGCCGACCGCCTCAGCGGTGGTGGGCCGCGAAGAAATCCCACATCAACGCTGTACCATCGACCTTGCCGGTATTGCGCGTCACACCTGGCCGCCCGAGGCCATGCCCGGGCCAGCCATGCTCGGCGCCCTTCATGATGTAGAAATCGACGTCCGCCCCGCTCGCGCAGCCGGTCCATAGTTCGCGCACATAATCGGCCGTCTCGCTACGGATCGGTCCGCGCGTGCAGCGGTTGGCGGCCGCCCAGAAAGTCGCGGCGTAGCGCGAGGGCTTGTACGGCATCCCTTGCGCGCGTCGCACGATGCCGGTGGTACTCGTGCCGCCGGCAACGGGCACCTGCTCGTCCTTCTCGGCATTGACGATGAGCATCGGTACCGACGCGACCGGCGACGGCTCGTCGCCGAAGAGCGCGCCGACAAACGCCGCGGCACCGGCAATGCGGTTGCCGAGTTCGATGGCGACGCGCTCGGTCATCATACCGCCGTTCGACATGCCGACGACATAGACCCGCGTCGGATCGACCGGCTGGGTGCGTTCGAGTTCGTCGATCAGCGCGCGGATGAAGCCGATATCGTCGACCTTGTCGCGCATCGCGTTGGCGCAGCAGCCGCCGGCATTCCACGTCTCGAGCTTGCCGATCCGCGCCGTGCCTTCAGGTAGCGCGAGGATGAACCCTTCCTTCGCGGCCTTGTCGATCAGCCCGGCGGATTCGGCGACCTGCCTGCCGTTGCCGCCGCCGCCGTGCAGCGCGATGACGAGCGGCCGTCTCGCATTGCCCGGCGGTACGAACAGCTGATAGTCGCGATTGCCGATGCGATGCGGGACGAGCGGTCCGTCAGCCGCCGGAGCCGGACCCGCCAATTGCAACGCGATGCCGACGATCCCCATCACCACAAGAATCCAGCGCATGGCGACCTCCCTTCCCTGCTGCGCCGTTCAACGGACGAGCAGGCGCCACCCTTCGCTCAGGCGACCGCGATCACCGCCAGCGTGATGCGCGACAGGCAGATCAGCTTGCCGGCATCGTCGGTGATGCGGATCGTCCAGATCTGCGTCGTACGGCCCATCGACTCCGCTCGGGCCGTCGCCGTCACGTGGCCGGACATTGCCGGGCGGATATGGTTGGCGTTGATCTCCAGCCCGACCGTCACCTGCTTCGCCGGATCGAGCGTCATCGCACCGCCGACCGACGCGACCGTTTCCGCCAAGGCGACCGAGGCACCGCCATGGAGGCGCCCGAACGGCTGGTGAGTGCGATGATCGACCGGCATCCGCGCGGACAGCCAGTCGTCCCCGGCATCGACGAATTCGATCCCGAGCAGACCGGGCATCGACTTCGCCCCCATCGCCGTCATCGCCGCGAGATCGGGCTTTTGGCCGCCGAACCAGATCATGTCGTCATCCCCTTTCGTCACCCCGGCCTTGTGCCGGGGTCCACCAAGCGGCTTGGTGGAAAGCTGGAGGCTCAAGCCGTTCGGCTTGCGACTCGGTGGATCCCGGCACAAGGCCGGGATGACGTCGCTCAGTAAGCCCGCGCGATCAGCACGCGCTCCACCGCAGGCTCGCCGGTGAAGATGCACGCGCCATCCACCGGCGCCGCGCCGATCGGCGTGTTGCGCAAGGTGAGCTTGAGCGCCTTCAATTGCGCCTCGACCTTCTCCAACTCCTCGCCGGTTGGCTTCGACCATTGCGCCAGCACCCAGCCGGGCTTCTCGACACCGTCGGCGAAGAAGGCTTTCAGCCCTTCCAGATCAGTGACATCGGTCGCGATATTGCCGTCGAGGCGTAGCTTGGCCTGGTTGTAGAGCCCCCCCTGAATCTCGGTCAGCAGCGCCGCCGCCTGGGCAACGCAATCGTCCTTCGCCAGCACCGCGCTGTCGAGCTTGCCGTCTTCGCGATAGAGCGCATCGCGGCGGATTTGCGAGACGTTGCCACCGGCCATGTCGCGCCCGCCGACCTCGATGACGACCGGCGCGCCCTTCTTGACCCAGCCCCAGCGCTTGGTCGCGGCCTTGGTCGCCTTCAGGTCGAGCAGCACGCGCAGCGGCTCGCCGAACGCGCTCTGCTTGACCAGCTCGTCGCGAATACCCTGGCAATAATCGATCAGCGCGGCGTCCTCGTCATTGTCGCGCAGCATCGGCACGATCACGATCTGCCACGGCGCGATCTGCGGCGGCACGCGAAGGCCGTCATCGTCGCCATGCGTCATGATCAGGCCGCCGACCATGCGCGTCGACATGCCCCAACTGATCGTGTTGGCGGGCTCGAACTGGCCGGCATCGTTCTGGAAGCGGATGTTCTGCGCCTCGGCGAAATGGGTACCGAGGAAATGGCTGGTGCCCGCCTGGAGCGCCTTGCCGTCCTGCATCATCGCCTCGATCGACCAGGTCTCGACCGCGCCAGGGAAGCGCTCGTTCTCGGGCTTCTCGCCGGCGATCACCGGCATCGCCACGCACTCCTCGGCGAACGAGCGATAGAGTTCGAGCGCCTTGGCGGTCTCGACCCTGGCCTGTTCGGCCGAGGCGTAGGCGGCATGGCCTTCCTGCCAGAGGAATTCGGCAGTGCGCAGGAACATGCGCGTGCGCATTTCCCAGCGCACGACGTTCGCCCATTGATTGATCTGCACCGGCAGGTCACGCCAGGACTGGATCCAGCGCGCGAAGGCGGCACCGATCACCGTTTCCGAAGTGGGACGAACGACCAAAGGCTCTTCGAGCTTGGCAGCGGGGTCGGGAATCAGCCCGCCCTTGCCGTCGGGGATCAGGCGGTGATGCGTGACGACCGCCATTTCCTTGGCGAAGCCGTCGACATGCTCGGCTTCCTTCTCGAAATAGGAGAGCGGGATGAACAGCGGGAAATAGGTGTTGTCATAGCCCAGCGCGCGGATGCGATCGTCGATCAGCCGCTGCATCCGCTCCCAGATGCCATAACCCCATGGCCGCATGACCATGCACCCGCGCACCCCGCTCTCCTCGGCCATGTCGGCCTCGGCGATGACGGTCTGATACCATTGCGCGAAATCGTCGGCGCGCGTGACGGAAAGGGCGTGCTTGATCATGATGGCGGGCCGATAGCGGCAAAGTGGCCCCACTCCAAGCGGATGCTCTTGCCGAACGGTCGCCGGCTCCCTTACCGTGTTGCAGGGCAAGGGGGATTTCGATGAGCTATAACGAGCGGCCTGACGGCTATAAGGGCGTGAAATACGGCACGGCAGCGATGGCATTGGTCGGGGGTGCCTTCCTCCTCAAGACGTGTGGCGGGCTGGTTGGCATCATCGGCGGCCTGCCGCCGATGACGCCGTTGGCAGCTCAGGCCCAATTGCTGAACGATCCCCAAGGCGGGCCGCTGTTCAAGACGATCAAGCAGACCTATCCGAGCGAGTTCGACGGTCTGACCAGCGAACTCGCTCGGCGCGGCGCCGAATTCCAGAGCAATCAGGACATCGTCAACGGCGGACGTTCCTATCTGCTGGCGGCAATGAAGCGCCACCTCGGCGAAATCGCCCAAGCGCCGCATGCTGCCTTGTCCGACTATCGCAAGGCTGAAATCGCGACGCTTGAGGCGCTGCAGACCGACGATACCGCTTCCTGCGCTACCTATTTCGAGAAAGGGGTCATCAACCTGCCGAATGCCACACCAGCGGTTAAGGCGGCGATGACCGATTTGCAGATCAAGACCTGGACGACCGCAGCGGCCGGCCGCGATCAATCGGCGAAGCGCGCCATCGCCAAGCCCGCCGTGCAAGACGTCAAGGCGATCGCCTCGAACGCAGTGCATGCTGGGTCGAATCAGGGCGACGTCAACAACCTGCTGAGGGGGCTGCCGCTGTCCGACAAGGCCGAGTGCGGGGCCGGCCTGGCCCTGCTGGAGGGAATCGACGCGCTGCCCGAAAGCCGGGCGGACAATTTCACGGCTTTCATGCTCCAGACTGCATTGACCAAGTCCTGACCCCGCCTTGTGCCGCTCGTCAGCGCGGCGCATGAATGGAGCCATGGGGGCAGCGGCACACAGTAGCGACGATCGCGTGATGCTGGGCCTCGCGATGCGGCTGCTCGCGGTGCTGTTGCTGGCGACGCTGTCCGCGTTGATCAAGATCGCCGAGACGCGCGGGGCGAACCTGGCCGAGATCATGTTCTTTCGGCAAGGTGCTGCGGTCCCCGTCGTCCTCGCCTATATGGTCGTCGCCGGCGACGGGTTGGGTGCGGTCAGGACGCGCGCATTTCGCGGGCAAGTGATCCGCGCCGCGATCGGCCTGACCGGCATGGTGTTCAATTTCGGCGCCGTGCTGCTGCTGCCGCTGGCCGAAGCCACGACACTGGCGTTCACGGTGCCGATCTTCGCGACCATCCTGGGCGCGATCGTCCTCAGGGAGCCGACCGGCTGGCATCGCTGGGGTGCGGTAGTACTGGGCTTTATCGGCGTGCTGATCGTGACGCAGCCGGGCAGCGGCCATTTTCCGCTCGACGGCGCCTTGGTCGGCCTGACATCCGCCGTGTTCGTCGCGGTGGTCGCCATCCTGCTGCGCCAGATCGGCAAGATCGACCGGCCGGTCACGACGGTCTTCTGGTTCTCCGCGCTGTCGATGCTACCGCTCGCGGTCGTCTATCCTTTCTACGCGCACGCCCATGATGCGACGACCTTCGCGGTGCTGATCGCGATGGGCCTGTTCGGTGGGCTCGGGCAGATTGCGTTCACCGCGGCGCTCAAATACGCGCCCGTCTCGGCCGCGATGCCGATGGACTATTCGAGCCTGATCTGGGCGACGCTTTACGGCTGGGTGCTGTTCGGCACGCTGCCGACGCCCTGGACCTGGGTCGGGGCGCCGGTGATCATCGCGAGTGGACTCTACATCGTCTGGCGCGAACACCGCGTCGCGCGGCACCCGCAAGTCAGCGAGGCTATCGCGGACTAAGCGCGCAGGCCGGCCGCCGCGCGTACTTCGCCGAGCATCCGCCGCGCGCGCAGGAACATTTCCAGCCGCGTCGCCGCGAACAGGCCAAGCGCCAAGGCAATCAGTACATCGGTAACCAGCATAGCGCTGAGATGAAAGCCGGTGCCGCCGCCAGTCGCCAGCACCGATTTGGCGGCCATGCGCACCACGATCAGCACGACAATGAAGATCATCGCCGCGGGTGAGGCCTTCTGGTTGAGCGCATGCGTTTCGGGATCGACATGGATCTGCATCAGCTTGCCGCGCTGCCAGCCGATCGCCGCGCCGGCGAGCAAGGCCGCGCCGCTGATCGCCCAGCCGATCGGCGGCGGCGGGAACTGGTAGAACATCACGCCGGCGAAAATCAGGTAGATGGCTGGAACTACCCACAGCGTCTCGAGCCGCAGCCGCCGCATCCGGCTCATGCCGCGCAGGCGCAAGGCCAGCACGGCGGCAACGACGACACCGGTGATTACATAAGAGATGAGCTGCTGTTGCTGCACGACATTGTCCCCGAGGAAACCCCGGGGACTGCCATAGCAAACTAACTCACCGTGAGGCCAGCCTCATTCGGCCGCCTGAGCGAGCTCCGGATCCTTCCACACCAACACCGGCTTCCTCGCCGCGAGCGTTTCGTCGAGGCGACGGCGCGGCGCGAAATGCGGTGCCGAGCGCAGCGATTCGTCGCCGGCCTTCGCCCGCTCCGCCACCGAACGCAGCGATCCGATGAACTGATCTAGTGCCGCCTTCGATTCGGTCTCGGTCGGCTCGACCAGCATCGCGCCGTGGACCACCAACGGGAAGTACATCGTCATCGGATGATAGCCCTCGTCGATCAGCCCCTTGGCGATGTCGATCGTCGAGAAGCCCTCGGGCAAGCCGTGGTCCGAGAAGATCGCCTCGTGCATGCACGGCCCCGACGCCGCGAACGGCGCATCGAGCATGTTCTCGAGGCTGCGCAGGACATAATTGGCATTGAGCACCGAATCCTCGGCGACCTGGCGCAGGCCATCGGCGCCGTGGCTGAGGATATAGGTCAGCGCCCGAGTGAACATGCCCATCTGGCCGTGGAAGGCGACCATGCGGCCGAAGCTGCCGGCATGATGCTCGCCCGCCGTCTCTTCCTCGACCAAAGCGAAGTGATCGCCCTGCTTCTCGACGAAGGGCAGCGGCGCGAACGGAGTCAGCGCCTCGGAGAACACCACCGGACCCGCACCCGGGCCACCGCCGCCATGCGGGGTGGAGAAGGTCTTGTGCAGGTTGATGTGCATCGCATCGACGCCGAGATCGCCCGGACGCACGCGTCCGACGATCGCGTTGAAGTTCGCGCCGTCGCAATAGACGAACCCCCCGACCGCATGCACCGCGTCCGAGATCGCGCGCATCTCGCGCTCGAACAGGCCGCAAGTGTTCGGGTTGGTGATCATCACGCCCGCGACATCGGGCCCGAGCCGGGCCGTCAGCGCCGCGACGTCGACTCGGCCATCGGCAGTCGCGGGAATGTCCTCGACGCTATAACCGGCAAAGGCGGCCGTCGCGGGGTTGGTACCATGTGCCGATTCGGGGACGAGGATGACCTTGCGGTGCCCCTCGCCCTTCGCCTCCAGCGCGGCCTTGATCGCCAGGATGCCGCACAGCTCGCCATGCGCGCCGGCCTTGGGGCTCATCGCCACCGAATGCATGCCGGTCAGCGTCACAAGCCAGTGCGCGAGCTGATGAATCACCTCGAACGCGCCCTGCACCGTGTCGACCGGCTGGAGCGGGTGGACGTCGGCGAAGCCCGGCAGGCGCGCCATCTTCTCGTTCAGGCGCGGATTGTGCTTCATCGTGCACGATCCGAGCGGAAACAGGCCGAGATCGATCGCGTAATTCTGACGGCTGAGGCGGGTATAGTGCCGCACCGCCTCGGGCTCGGACAGGCCCGGCAGACCGATCGGCACGGTGCGCGCGAGGCCGCCCAGCTTCGAGGCGACCTTGGCCGGTTCGGCGACTTCGACGCCGGTCGTCTCGGTCGAGCCGATCTCGAAGATCAGCGCTTCCTCGAGCATCAGCGCGCGATTGCCGGTGAACGTGGCGTTGTTGGCGCGGCGCTCGGGGGTCATTTCGGGGCGCCAGCCGCTCTGATTGATGCTGCTCATGCCAGCGCCTCCTCGAGCGCGGAGGCAAGCGTCTCGACGTCCTCCGTTGTGGTGGTTTCGGTGACCGCGACGACCAGGCCATTGGCGAGGCCGGCGGCGTCGGGATAGAGGCGGCCGAGCGACACGCCGGCCAATATGCCCTGGTCGGCCAGCGCGCGGACGACGGGCCGGGCTTCCTTCGACAGCTTCAGCGTGAACTCGTTGAAGAAGCCGTCATTGATCAGCTCGACGCCCGGCACCTTGGCCAGCCGCTCCGCCGCGGCGACCGCGCCGGCATGGTTGGTCGCGGCAAGCGCGCGCAGCCCCGCCTCGCCCAGCAGGGTCATGTGGATCGAGAAGGCCAGGGCGCAAAGGCCGCTATTGGTGCAGATGTTCGACGTCGCCTTCTCGCGGCGGATGTGCTGCTCGCGGGTCGAGAGCGTCAGCACGAAGCCGCGCTTGCCCTCGGCGTCGACGGTCTCGCCACAGAAACGGCCCGGCATCTGGCGGATGTACTTCTCCTTGCAGCCCATCAGGCCGACATAAGGGCCGCCGAACTGCAGCCCGACGCCGATCGACTGGCCTTCGCCGACGACGATATCGGCGTCCATCTCACCCGGTGCCTTGAGCGCGCCGAGCGCGACCGGCTCGGTCACCACCGCGATCAGCAACGCCTTCTTCGCGTGCGCGGCATCGGCCAGCGGACGCAGGTCGGCGATGCGGCCGAGGATGTCGGGATATTGCACGACGACGCACGACGTATCGTCGTCGATCGCCGCGATCAGGCTGTCGATATCGGTGTCCGCCGACAGCGCCGGCAGCGAGGTTTCGAGATGATCGCCGGTATATTTGGCCATCGTCTTCGCGACCGAGACGTAATGAGGGTGGAGACCGCCCGACAGGATCGCCTTGCCGCGCTTGGTGATGCGCCGCGCCATGCCGATCGCTTCCCAGCAGGCGGTCGAGCCGTCGTACATCGAGGCATTGGCGACATCGGTCCCGAGCAGGCGCGCGACCTGCGTCTGGAACTCGAACAGCATCTGCAACGTGCCCTGCGCGATCTCGGGCTGATACGGCGTATAGGCGGTCAGGAATTCACCGCGCTGGATCAGATGGTCGACCGAGGCCGGCACGTGATGGCGATACGCCCCGCAACCGAGAAAGAACGGCGCCTCACCGGCGGTCAGGTTCTTGCGGGCTAGCGCGGTCATATGACGCTCGACCGCGAGTTCGCTGGCATGCATCGGCAGCCCGGCGATGGGCCCGTCGAGCTGGGCGATGCTAGGCACGTCGACGAACAGATCGTCGATCGTCTTGGCACCGATCGTGGCGAGCATAGCCTCGCGATCAGGCTGGGTCAGGGGAAGGTAGCGCATTCAATTTCCCGTCGCCCCGGCGGAGGCCGGGGCCGCTAGGTTTTGGTCGGCGCGCTCCATCACGAAGCGGCCCCGGCCTCCGCCGGGGCGACGCCTGAACTCACAGCTTCGCGACGAAAGCCTCGTATTTCGCTTCGTCCATCAGGCCTTCGAGCTCGCTCGGGTCGCTCAGGGTCAGCTTGAAGAACCAGCCCTCGCCATCGGCATCCTCGTTGACCAGGCCGGGGTTGTCGGCGAGCTCGGCATTGCCTTCGATCACCGTGCCCGAGACCGGCGTATAGACGTCCGACGCGGCCTTGACCGATTCGACGACTGCGGCTTCGTCGCCCTTCGACACGGTCTTGCCCTCTTCGGGCACGTCGACGAACACGATGTCGCCGAGCTGGCTCTGCGCGTAATCGGTGATCCCTACGGTGCCGACATCGCCGTCGACATCGACCCATTCATGATCTTCGGTGAAGTAGCGCATCACTTGCTTCCTCTGACATAGCGGTGGGGAACGAAGGGCATGGCGGCGACGGTCGCTTCATGGACCTTGCCGCGCTGGTTGAGTTGGATCTTGGTGCCGACCTCCGCCATCGCGACGGGCACGTATGCCATCGCGATCGGCGCGCCGAGCGTCGGCGCGAACCCGCCCGAGGTGACCTTGCCGACTTCCGAGCCGTCGGCGTCGAGCACCACGGCGCCTTCGCGGACCGGCTGACGTCCCTCGACCAGCAAACCGACGCGCTTTACCGCCGGACCCTGTTCGCGCTCGAGCAGGATGCGTTCGGCGCCAGGGAAATTGCCTTCTTCACGACGTCGCTTGCTGGCGACGGCGAAACCGAGCGCAGCCATCAGCGGCGTCGTCTCGGGGTCCAGATCGTGACCGTAGAGCGGGAGATCGGCTTCGAGCCGCAGCGAATCGCGCGCACCCAGGCCGATCGGCTTCACCTCGGGTTCGGCACACAGCAGGTCGGCGATCTTCTCCGCGGCATCGGCCGGGATCGAAATCTCGAAGCCATCTTCCCCGGTATACCCCGAGCGGCTGATATAGGCGTCGACGCCGGCAATCTCGAAACGCCCCCCCTTCATGAAGACCAGCGCGTCGAGCGGATACTCGCCGGTAACGTGGCGCTTCAGCGCGTCGAACGCCTTGGGCCCCTGCAGCGCGAGCAAGGCGCGATCGTCGAGATGGTTGATCGTGATCTCGTCGGGCAGGTGTTCGCGGAGATGCGCGATATCGTCATATTTCACCGCGCCGTTGACCACCATGTAGATGCCGCCCGGCCAGCGGGTGAACATCAGGTCGTCGAGGATGCCGCCATTCTCGGCGAGCAGCAGCGAATATTTCTGCTGGCCGAGCGCCACGCTCTTCACGTCGGCGGGGATCAGCTTTTCGAGTTCGGCGTCAAGATTATCGCCGCTCAGCAGCAGCTGGCCCATATGGCTGACGTCGAACAGGCCGGCCGATTCGCGCACCCACAGATGCTCGGCCATGATGCCCTCATACTGGACCGGCATGTGATAGCCCGCGAACGGCACCATGCGGCCACCCCTGGCGCGATGCCAGGAATCGAGCGGGAGCGTCTGCAGCTCGATGTCGGTTTCGGTATCGTCGCTCACCCTGGGTCTCCCGAAAACAGATGACGGCGCGGCAACGGCTCCGGAGAACCCACTGCCCTGCCGCCCCCTCTGTCACGGAACCTGAGAGCTTTCACCCGGCACCGCCAGCGATTGGCGATGGCCCGGCTTACCCCTTCGGTGGCACGGGGTTGTTGCCCCGCACGCTTTCCAGAGCGTCACTGTCGACAAACGCGGTCCGTTTGCCTGAGAGATTCCGGGGCGGTTGCTCCTTCGGCGGCGATTTCCTTCCGGAGAAGAAACCCGCGCTCTCCCGCGTCGTCAGCGACTACAGAAAGCTCTGACGCGGCGCAGCATGCGAGTCAATCGACCAAAACCGTCATCCCGGCGAAAGCTGGGATCTCGCGCCGTATTTCTGTTGCTCGAGACCCCAGCTTTCGCTGGGGTGACGGATAGCGGGCGCCGGCGCCAGGCCGTCACCGCAAACAACTAGCGCGTGGCGTTGTACTTCAGCTGATCGTCGGTGAGCTGGAAGCCGACCAAAGCCTCGAACGTCGCGCGGAGCACGGCGTTGCGGACGTCGGGCGCGCTCAGCGGGTCGACCGCGGCGGATTCGCTACCGGCCTTGCGCTTATCGGTGATGCGGCGCTTGACCTCGTCAGACAGCGTGGCGGCCGAGCGATCGACGCTGGCCGAGGCCGAGCCGCTGGTGCTGGCGCGGGTCTGGCCGGCGTCGAAGTGCACGACGACCCTGCCGATTCGCTTGGCGACGACGGCACTGCCGCCCTGAACCACGGTAATGAAATACGGCAAGGTCACGTCACGCGGACCATCCGCGCGACTGCGGCGGGCGAGCACCGTGAAGGTGACGTTGGTGATCACCTGCGCGCTTTCGCCGTCGTTATTGCAGGTCGAGCGCACGTCGGTCATCGCGGCGACCACGTCGATCGCGGTGGCGTCGCGGCTGGTCGCCGGGTCGAACAAGGTGAGGTCGCCGGTCCCGGCAGGCACGCCGACGGTCGGACATGGCGTACGCACCGCGGTGACACCCGCGCCCGCCGCCGAAATATCGAGTTCGCCCCGGCTGGCACAACCGCCCAGGACCAGCATGAGAGCGATCGGAGCGGCAAGAAAGCGAGGTGACACTGGCGGCAGACCTTTTCGACACGGGAAGGGGCCGCGGCACGCGCCATGGCCCCTGACCCTCACATAAAGCGGCGGGCACCATAGGGGGCGATCCCGACGGCGGCAACTGCCGTGACGCCGCGGGCGAAACGGTCCGGCGCATCGCGGCAAAGCGCCTTTGCCTCAGGCCAGCAATCGCGTAGAGCCGCCGCCATGGCACCCGCCCAGAAAAAGGTTCTCGAGCTGCTGATCGCGGCACCGCGCGGTTTTTGCGCCGGCGTCGATCGCGCCATCCGGATCGTCGAACTGGCGATCGAGAAGTACGGCGCGCCGGTCTATGTCCGGCACGAGATCGTCCATAACAAGTTCGTCGTCGACACGTTGAGGGCAAAGGGCGCGATCTTCGTCGAGGAACTCGATCAGGTTCCCGATGGCGTGCCCGTCGTCTTCAGCGCCCATGGCGTGCCGAAGGCGGTGCCGGCCAAGGCAGCCGAACGCGGCCTTTCCTATCTCGATGCGACCTGCCCCCTGGTCAGCAAAGTGCATCGCCAGGCCGAGCGGCTGGTCGCCTCGGGCAGGCATATCGTGTTCATCGGTCATGCCGGTCATCCCGAAGTCATCGGCACGTTCGGACAAGTGCCAGAGGGATCCATGACGCTGATCGAGACCGTCGCCGACGTCGCCGATTTTGCGCCGGCCGATCCCGGAAACCTGTCGTTTCTGACCCAGACCACCTTGTCGGTGGACGATACGGCAGAAGTCGTGGCGGCGCTGAAGGCGAAGTTCCCGGCGGTCCAGGCACCGCGCGGCGAGGACATCTGCTACGCGACGTCCAATCGTCAGGCCGCGGTCAAGGCGATCGCGTGCGCATGCGACGCGATGCTGGTGCTCGGCGCGCCCAATTCCTCCAATTCGCTGCGTCTGGTCGAAGTGGCGAGACGTCAAGGCATCCCGGCCAAACTGGTCCAGCGCGCTGCCGACCTCGACTGGAAGTTCCTCGACGGCGTCGCCACGCTGGGCATCACCGCCGGCGCCTCGGCCCCCGAGGAACTGGTCCGCGAACTGATCGACCGATTGGCCGAGCGATTCGACGTGACCGAACGCGAAGTCGAGACCACGCGGGAAAACATCATCTTCAAGCTCCCGCGCGGGCTCGAGGCGGCGGCGTGACCAGCCCCGTCACCCCGGCGAAAGCTGGGGACTCCGGCAATATCGCACATCACGGGATCCCGGCAATCGCCCGGACGGCCAGCTAGAATCATGGCGGTCTACACTCACGTCTCGGCCGAGGCGCTGGAGCAATTCCTCGCGCGCTACGACGTCGGCGAACTCGTCTCGGCCAAGGGCATCGCCGAGGGCGTCGAAAATTCGAACTATCTGGTCGACACGACCCGGGGCCGCTACATCCTGACGCTCTACGAAAAGCGCGTCGATGCCGGTGACCTGCCCTATTTCATGGCGCTGCTCGATCACCTCGCGGCGAAAGGTTTGCCGGTACCGCCGGCGATCAAGGATCGGCAGGGCATCGAGATTCAGGAGTTGCAGGGTCGCCCGGCCTGCCTGATCAAATTTTTGCCCGGCGTGTCGATTTCCCATCCAACCGAGGCGCAGGCGCGCGCGGCCGGTGCCGCGCTCAGTGGCATGCACCGCGCCGTTGCCGATTTCGCACCGGTCCGCCCCAATTCCATGGGTATCGAGACCTGGGAGCCGCTCTGGAAGAAGTGTGGCAAGAATCTGGACAACATTCGTCCAGGCCTCCACGACGATCTCGGAGTCGCTATCCGCGATATCCTGTCGACGTGGAACGCCGATGGATTCGATCAGTGCGCGATCCATGCCGACCTGTTTCCCGACAACGTGCTGATGCTGGGCGACAAGGTCAGCGGGCTGATCGACTTCTATTTCGCCTGCACCGACGTGCGCATTTACGACCTGGCGATCATGCACACGGCCTGGGCGTTCGACGGCAGCGGCCGACACTATGACGCGCGAATCGGCGACGCGCTCATCGCCGGCTACGAGACGAACCTGCCGCTATCCGATGATGAGCGGCGGTCGCTCTGGTCGTTTGCCAGCGGCGCCTGCATTCGGTTCACGCTTTCGCGGGCCTGGGACTGGCTCAATACGCCCGCCGACGCGCTGGTGACTCGTAAGGATCCACTGGCATTTTGGCGGCGGCTCAACGTCTATGATCCCAACCTCGCCAGCGTGCTCAAATCCCTGGCATGACCGAACTCAGCCATGTCGAGATCGCGACGGACGGCGCGTGCAAGGGCAATCCCGGCCCGGGCGGCTGGGGCGTGGTGTTGCGCATGGGTACGACCGAGAAGGAATTGTCGGGCGGCGAGAAGCTGACCACCAACAACCGCATGGAACTGACCGCGGCCATCGAGGGGCTGAACGCGCTCAAGCGCCCTTGCCGCGTCACCCTGTCGACCGACAGCCGCTACGTGATGGACGGCCTGACCAAATGGATTCACGGCTGGCGGCGAAACGGCTGGAAGACATCGGACAAAAAGCCGGTCAAGAACGCCGAATTGTGGCAGGCGCTGATCGAGGCGGCGGCGCCGCATCGGGTCGACTGGGTCTGGGTGAAGGGCCATGCCGGCCATCCCGACAACGAGCGGGCTGACCGGCTGGCGAGCGACGCGGCGGTCGCTGCGTCGAAGACCTGATTAGCTGTTGTCGACGACGTCCGCGTCCGGACCGTTCTTCTTGATCGAATCGATCGCATTCTGGGCGCTCGACTTGCTCGAATAGCCCTCGGTCGAGAACATGATCTCGCTGTTGTACTTGAAGCGAACGCGGAACTCGCCGGCCTTGTCCTTGTAGATTTCGAACGTGTGAGCCATCGGGGCCTCCTCTTTTGGCTGATCCAGGTTAACCGGAGCAGACCGGTAGCGCTAGGGCCGGGTTCGGCAAAGCCGACCCTTTTTGCCATCCCCGCTATCGAAACCGCGCGACGTCGTAGCGACCGCGATCGATTCCCGCGACCAGAGGGTCGGGCGCCGTGCCGAGCAGCAGCGACGCCGCTACCAACGACGCCGCGGGCGCGGTCTGAATGCCGAATCCGCCCTGCCCCGCACACCAGAAGAAATTCGGCACCGCATTGTCGAAACCATAGACCGGCAAGCGGTCCGGCGCGAAGCTGCGCAGGCCCGCCCAACTGCGCTCGACGCGCTCGATCTTCCAGTCGACGACATGTTCGAGCCGGTCGATGGCGATTGCGATATCGAGTTCCTCGGGCTGCACGTCGCCCGGCTCGCTCGGCACTTCGTCGTGCGGGCTCAGCCATATCCGCCCGCCCGATTCGGGTTTGAAATAGAAGTCGCCGCCGATATGCGCGACATGGGGCTGGTGGTCCGGAACCGGCGGATCGACCCGCAACTGTACCAGCGCGCGGCGCAACGGCCGGATGCCGATGGGGGCGACGCCGGCTATCGCCGCTACCTGGTCGACCCATGCCCCCGCGGCGTTGACCAGCACCTTCGCGGCGAAACCGCCCGCCTCGGTTTCCAGTTGCCAGTTGCCCCCTTCCCGATGCGCTGCGGTGAGGGCGGCATCGAGCACCACCTCCGCTCCGGCCCTTTTTGCGCGGGAAAGCGCCGCAGCGTGGAGCGCGGCAACGTCGATATAGGCACAGGTCGGTTCCCAAACCGCCAACGTCCATTCGGGGCGCAGCCCCTGGATGCGCTCGCGCGGATCGACCAGCGACAGATCGACGCCCGTCCCCGCAAATTGCTCCAGCATCGCGTCGATCTGATCGCGCTCCTGCTCGCGGCTGATATGCAGCGAGCCCAAGGGCTGCAGAAATCCCCCCGCGTCGAGCAGCGCGCGCGACGCGGCAGTCAGCGGCTGGACACCGGGTCCGCCATAGGTCTCTTCCCAGAACGCCGCCGAACGGCCGGTGGCGTGATAGCCCGCCACGTCTTCCGCCTCGAGGATCAGGACGGTCGCGTGGGGCGCGACTTCGGCGGCGAGCGCGGCGCCGGCGATCCCGGCACCGACAATGGCGATATCGTAGGTCATTGCGGCGTTCTTGCCGACAGGAAGGAGTCGATCTCCGCCAGCGCGCGATCGCGCACCGCGTCGACCTCGCGAAGGATTTCATGGGCGGATTCCTTGCCGAAGCGGATCAGCCTGGCATCGGTCAGCCTGCCCGCGATCGCCACCGCATCGGCGGCGCGGACGAGCTTGTCATGGTCGGCAACCAGCATCAGCACCGGCGCCTTGACCATCTTCAGCCGTCTGCTCGCCCGCAGGCGTCGCGTCGATTCGAACGCGCGCACGACCCAGCGCCAACTCGGCGGTCCGAGCCTGATCTCCGGCTTCTGCTCCCACCACCAGGGTTCGTCCGAATAGCGGTCGGGATCATGGGTCAATAGCGACAGGCGGCTGTCGGTCGTGCCGGGCTTCTCGTTCGACTTCCAAGCGCGGCGCCGCGGATTGCCCAGCCGCATCATGATCTCCGCGAGGCGCTCGCCGAACCCGGCACTGATCGGGGCGTGCAACCCCATCATCGGCGCAACCAGCACCGCGGCGTCGGGTTCGGCGAGCACCTTGGCAAGAGCGCGGCAGACCAGATGCCCGCCCATCGAATGCCCCATCGCGACATGCGGCGCCGGCGTCGCCGCGGCCCAATCGCGCCAGAAGGCGCCATAATCGTCGAGATAGGTGCCGAAGCGATCGATGTCGCCGACATGGGGATCGTCGGTCATCCGACCCGACCCGCCCTGCCCGCGCCAGTCGAACGAGGTCACTCCCCAGCCCTGGTCGTGCCAGTGACGGAAGGTCTCCAGATATTTCTCGAAAATGTCGCCGCGGCCGCCCTGGAACAGGATCGATCCGCGCGGAACGGGGGCCGAAGACGGCCAGTCGAACCGACGCAATTGCCAGCCGTCGGGCGCGGACCAGAAGGAGATCGTGCTGCCGTCGGGATAGGTACGGCGCGCATTTTCCGAAGATGCCATGGACGCTGGTTACTTTTTGGAAAGCCATGCCGTCTAGGTCTGTGATCCGATGGGCTGGGGATTTCTGCCATTCGCACTCGGGGGAGTGCTCGTTCTGATCCTGCTTTCGGCGGGTATCGAGGATGCACGCACGCGGGAGATCGCCAATTGGAAGAATGCGGCGATCGCGTTGATGGCACCCGCCTGGTGGTGGGCGCAAGGCTATGGCTGGAGCGACATCGCCTGGCAGATCGGCATCGCGATCGGCGTGTTCGCGCTGTTCGCGGCGGCGTTCAACTTCGGCTGGATGGGCGGCGGCGACGTCAAGATGATCGGCGCGCTCGCTCTCTGGCTGCCGGGCCAGGGCCTTTTGTTCATGCTGATGGTCATGTCGATCATCGGCGGCGTGCTGACCTTGATCATGATGTTCGACCATTGGCGCCGCAAGGCGCCGGGTGCGGTCGAGACGCCCTACGGCGTCGCGATCGCCATGGCATCGATGGTCGCGCTCGGTGAACCGATATTTAACCACTTTGCGTGAATTAACGGCGATCAAACCGGGGTCATCGCCACAACGGGGCATGAAGCGACATGGATAGTCGGAAGATCATTTTGCTGGTTGGCGCGCTCTTCGTCGCCGCCATCACCGCGTTCATGGCGCGCAGCCTGATCGCAGGATCGGGTGCGCCCGTGGCCTCCGCCCAGGCACCCGTGCCGACGGTCGAGACCGGGCCCGAAGTGCTCGTCGCGACAAAGGCGTTGCCGGTGGGCACCATCCTCGATCCAAGCAGCTTCAAGTTTCAGCCCTGGCCCAAGGAGCTGGTCGAGAACGCCTATTACATCAAGAAGGACGGCTTCGATCCGAAGAGCCTGCAGGGCACGGTCGTGCGTTCGGTGATCACCGCCGGCCAGCCGCTGACCCAGGGTGCCCTGGTCAAGCCGGGCGATCGCGGCTTTCTCGCTGCGGCGCTGACACCGGGCATGCGCGCTGTCACCTTCCCGATCCGCAACGAGAATTCGGTCGCGGGCTTCGTATTCCCTGGCGACCATGTCGACCTGATGCTGTCGCAGACGGTGACGGGTGGCGGCGACGGCCCGCCACTCAAGGTCGCCGAGACGATCATGAAGAATCTGCGCGTGCTGGCGACCGACCAGCGCACGACGACCGATGTCGACGATCAGGGCAAGACCGTGGTCCGCAACATCTCGATGGTCACGATCGAGGCGACGCCGGCGATCGCGGAGAAGATCTCCGTCGCTCGCACGCTGGGCGACCTCTCGCTGGTACTGCGTCCGCTCGCCGACTCGGCATCCGAACTGGACGAGGCGATCGCCGACGGCTCGGTGAAGGTGCCGGACAGCAAGGACCCGGCCGCCGAAAAGGCGATGCTCGCCGAGGCCGATTCGCAGCCGATCGCCGGCAAGAGCACGTTCGCTACCGGCGCCGACGTATCGCGTTTCCAGCGCCGCACGGTGCCCGGAAAGGCTGAACCGACCACTCCCGCCGGTGCGGCGGGAACCAACGGCTATCCCGGCGGCGTGCCGGCCAATGCCGGTCCCGTGGTGCGTATCGTCCGCGGGAGCGCAGTGACCGAGGTACCGACCGGTCTTGGGGGGAAGAAGTGATGCAAGCGTCCAACGTACTGAACCGCGTCGTAGCGGCGACGGTCGCGACCGCGCTGGTCGCGATGCCGGTCGAAGCGGCGGGAGCCCCGCAGGCGGCGCGCCGCGCGCCAGCCCGGCCGGTCAAGCCGGTCCGCGTCGGCGGCCTGCCAGCCGGCACGCAGCGCCCGACCACGGAGGTCCTGCTGTCGACCGGCCAGGGGCAGGTCGTCACGCTGCCGGTCGATGCCGCCGATGTCTGGGTCGCCAATCCCAACGTCGCCGATGTCGATGTCAGCAACCCGCGCCAGATTCGGCTGTTCGGCAAGGATTATGGCGAGACCACGGTGTTCGTCACCGCGGCGAACGGCCGCGTCATCTATTCGACCAATGTCCGCGTCGCGCAGAATCTGACATCGATCGACCGCATGATGAAGGCGGCCATGCCGGACGCCGACATCAAGGTCATCACCGTCGGCCAGCTCGCCGTGCTGACGGGCACCGTCGCGGCGCCCGCCGACGTCGCGCAGGCGCAGCAGATCGTGACCGCCCTGCTCAACCCGGGCGTGGACATCACCAGCCCCTCGGCCCAGCTCAAGATCGCGGTGATCAACCGGCTGCGCACGGCTACGCCGCTGCAAGTCAACCTGCAGGTCAAGATCGCCGAGGTCAGCAAGACGTTCGCCAAGAATATCGGCAGCAATCTCAGCACGATCGATGGCACCGGCGGCTTCAAGTTCGGCATCGCCAACGGCCGCTCGATCGCGACCACCGCCAATACGGATCCCAACCTGCCGCTGAGCGTCGGGCTCGGTACGGTGACCGGCTATACCCGCGATCCGATTACCGGCAACATCGTCCAGGCGCCGGGCACGGCGATTCAGCCGGGCGCGCAGACCACTACCATTGGTGGCCTCGGCAAGCTGTTCGGGCTGGACATCCTGGGCGCGCTCGACCTCGGTGAGACCGACGGCCAGGTGACGACGCTCGCCAATCCGAATCTGACCGCGCTGTCGGGCGAGACCGGTTCGTTCCTCGCCGGTGGCGAGATTCCCATCCCGGTCAGCCAGGGCCTCGGCGCGGTGTCGGTCGAGTACAAGCAATATGGCGTCAGCCTGTCCTACACGCCGACGGTGCTGGCCGACGGCCGCATCTCGATGCGCGTCCGGCCCGAAGTGTCGGAGCTGTCCTCCGCCGGTGCGGTGACGATTGCCGGCACCACCATTCCGGCGCTGACGACCCGGCGCGCGGAAACGACCATCGAGCTCGGCTCGGGCCAATCGATGGTGATCGGCGGCCTGCTGCAGAATTCGACCGACAATCAGATCACCAAGACGCCCGGAATCGGTGACGTTCCCGTGCTCGGCTCGCTGTTCCGGTCGAATGGCTGGAAGCGCAACGAGACCGAACTGATGATCGTCATCACGCCGTATCTGGTGAAGCCGGTCAACGCGAACGACGTCGTTCTGCCGACCGACGGCTACAAGGCGCCCACCGACCTCGGTCGCGTGTTCATGGGCCGCCTGGGTGAAGGCACGTCGGGCGGCGATCGCCCCAAGCCGAGCATGGCGCCGTCGACGACCGCCGGCCCGGCGCTCGGTGCCAGCGCGCCCGTCCCGGCCGCGCCGACGACGCCGCAGCCCGCCACCGACCCGGCGACCGCCGACAAGAAGGCGCTGCCGCCCAAGAAGTCGAAGGGCGATGAGCCCGCCACTCCCGGTTTCAGCCTGTAACGCGCGAGGGACAGCCAGATCATGCGTACGACCCTAATCGCCGCCCTCGCCGCCCCTGCGCTGATGCTCGGTGGCTGCGGCACGCTCAACCGCGGCGTCGACTCGATCAAGCAGCCGGTCGTCAGCCGCACCGACTATGTGTTCGACGCGCAATCGACCACGGCCGGTCTCGCCCCTGGCGAGGCGAACAGGGTCGCGGGATGGCTGGCCGCGATGAAGCTGCGCTACGGCGACGTCGTTTCGGTCGACGATCCCAACCCCTATGGTTCGCGGGCGCGCTCCGAGATCGCCACGATCGTCGAAAGCTACGGCCTGCGCCTGGCCGACCGCGCGCCGATCACCAATGCGCCGATGGCGGCCGGCATGGTCCGGGTCGTCCTTACCCGGGCGACGGCATCGGTGCCGGGCTGCCCCGATTTCACGCGCAGCGGATCGAGCGAGTTCGAAGGCAGCACGACGTCCAACTTCGGCTGCGCGAGCAACGCCACGATGGCCGCGATGGTCGCCAACCCGTTCGATCTGGTCCGCGGCCAGCCGGGCGCGGAGACGGCCGACCCGATCACCACGACGCGTGCCATCAATACCTATCGCAGCGCCACGCCCACGGGCGGCGGCGGTACCACAACCAAGTCCGAATCGACGGGAGGCAAGTAAGATGAACGCGCCGTGGAAACCCGCAGGCGTCGCGCATCGCGAGCCGTTCGTCGCCTATGTCTGCGACGAGACCACCGCCGAGGCGCTGCGTCCGGTCGTCAGCGAGATGGGCTGGTCTGCCGAGAAGGTGAACAAGGGCGGCCTGCGCAACGCCGTGCAGTCGCTGTCGGTCTCGGCGAGCCCCCAGGTGTTGTTCGTCGATCTCAGCGAATCGGGCGATCCGCTCAACGATATCAACGCGCTCGCCGAAGTCTGCGAGCCTGGGACCGTCGTCATCGCGGCGGGCCAGGTCAACGACGTACGCCTCTATCGCGACCTGACCGCCAGCGGCATCCAGGACTATCTGCTCAAGCCGCTCAATCCCGATGTGCTGCGCGAGGCGTTCGGCAGCGCGCAGGCCGTGCTCAATGCGCCGCGTCTCAATGAGGCGGCGCCCGACCGTCCGCATTGCGCCACGGCGATCATCGGCACGCGCGGGGGCACCGGTGCCTCGACCATCGCGACCTCGGTCGCGTGGCTGATGAGCGAGAAAGGTGGCCGCACGACGGCGCTGCTCGATCTCGACGTGCATTTCGGCACCGGCGCGCTTGCGCTCGACCTCGAGCCCGGCCGCGGCCTGACCGACGCCATCGAGAATCCCAGCCGGATCGATGGCCTCTTCATCGAACGCGCCATGGTCAAGGCCAGCGAACGGCTGGCGGTGCTGTCGGCCGAAGCGCCGATCAACTCGCCGATGATGACCGATGGCGCGGCTTTCTATCAATTGCAGGAAGAAATGCGCGCCGCGTTCGAATGCACGGTCGTCGACCTGCCGCGCGCGCAGTTGATCCAGCATCCGCATCTGATCCACGACATCCAGACCGCGGTCGTGGTGACCGAGCTCACGCTGGCCGCGGCCCGCGACACGATCCGCATCCTGTCATGGCTCAAGTCGAACGCGCCGGGCACGCAGGTCGTGGTCGTCGCCAACCGCGTGCCCGCGGGCGCGCAGCTAGAGATCAACCGCAAGGATTTCGAAGGCTCGATAGAACGCCGCATCGATTTCCTGATCCCCTACGACCAGAAGCTGGCGGCGCAGGCTGCGAAGCTCGGCAAGCCGATGGCGGAAGCCGGCAAGGGATCGAAGACCGTCGCACCGCTCGGCGATCTTGCCAACCGCCTGATGGCGGCGGGCGACGCAACGGCGGATATGTCGGGCAAGCCCGCGGGCGGCAAGAAGGACGGCGGAAAGTCGGGCGGCCAATCGCTGATCGGCAAGTTCGCCGACCTGAAGTCGCTGATGCCCAAGAAGGGCGCGAAGTCGAATTGACCCTGGCCGCGCCCATCCGGGCCGGCGGAGACATGTGGAGCGTTTGAGCGATGCCGTTGGTGCCGCTGATCACTGTCGTTGCCGGAGCAGGGATCATGCTGGTCCTGCTGG
This sequence comes from uncultured Stakelama sp., assembly GCA_964521615.1. Classification (GTDB taxonomy): domain Bacteria; phylum Pseudomonadota; class Alphaproteobacteria; order Sphingomonadales; family Sphingomonadaceae; genus Sphingomonas. The sequence goes on from CAZFTL010000003.1 coordinate 298,127, forward strand.
TCGTCGCCTTTTCCGGGCCGTCGGTGGCGAAGGCGCAATCGCGCCGCCTGAACTCGCTGCGGGAGCGTCATAGCGGGGCGACCAGCGACGCGGCGATGGCGGCCCAGATGCGCCGTATCACCGGACGCCGCGACAGCAACATGGACACCGCGATGATGCGGTTCCTGCCGCGTCCGGCCGTGCTCAAGAAGCGGCTGGCGATGACCGGCAAGAGCTGGACCGTCGGCCAATACGGCATGGCGACGTTCGGCCTGATCGTCGTCATCGCGGCACTGCTGATCATCCGTGGCGCGCCGATGGCGCTGTCCTTGCTGGTCGCGGTCGTGATCGGCGGCGGCCTGCCGCATTTCGTCGTCGGCTTCTTCATCAAGAGGCGCGTCGCCAAGTTCAACGCGAAGTTCCCCGACGCGATCGAGTTGCTCGTGCGCGGCCTGCGCTCCGGCTTGCCGATCAGCGAGACGATGGCGGTGGTCGGTGCGGAAGTCGCCGGCCCGGTCGGCGAGGAGTTCCGGTCCGTGGCCGACAAGATGAAGATCGGCCGTACGATGGATTCCGCGCTCCAGGATACCGCGGACCGGCTCGGCACGCCCGAATTTCAGTTCTTCGTCATCTCGATCGCGATCCAGCGCGAAACCGGCGGCAACCTTGCGGAAACGCTCGCGAACCTCGCGACCGTGCTGCGCCAGCGCGGCCAGATGAAGCTCAAGATCAAGGCGATGTCGTCGGAATCGAAGGCGTCGGCCTATATCGTCGGCTCGCTGCCGTTCATCGTGTTCGGCCTGATCATGTGGATCAGCCCCGGATATATGGGCAACTTCTTCGTCGATCAGCGCCTGATCGTCGCCGGCATCGGCGGCTTCATCTGGATGAGCCTGGGCGGCCTGATCATGGCCAAGATGGTCAATTTCGAGATCTGAGGCCATGGAACCGCATCATCCCACTCTGCTCGGCGTCGACGTCCTCTGGGTTGGCACCCTGCTCGCCGGTGTCGCAGCTTTCGCCGTCCTGCTCGCGATCTACGCGGCGACCACCGTGCGCGACCCGATGGCGCGCCGGGTAAAGGCGCTCAACGACCGCCGCGAACAGCTCAAGGCGGGCATTTCGGCCTCGACCAGCAAGCGCCGCGCGAAGCTAGTCCAGAAGAACGAGACCACCGACCGCATCCGGTCGATCCTGCAGAACCTCAAGGTCCTGCAGGACAGTCAGGTCAAGGTCGCCCAGACCAAGTTGCTCCAGGCCGGCATCCGGTCGAAGGAATATGCCGTCGCGGTCATTTTCGGACGGCTGATCCTGCCGATCGCCTTCGGCCTGCCGATGCTCTACCTGGTGTACGGCACCGACATGTTCGCGACCTGGTCGCCGCTCAAGCAATACGGCCTGGTCGCCGGGACCTTCATCCTGGGCTACAAGGGCCCGGACATCTATCTGAAGAACAAGATCCAGAAGCGGTCGTCGGCGATCCGCAAGGGCTTGCCCGATGCGCTCGACCTGCTGGTGATCTGCGCCGAGGCCGGCCTGACCGTCGACACCGCCTTCCACCGCGTGTCGAAGGAGCTGGGCAAGGCCTATCCCGAATTGGGCGACGAATTCGCCCTGACCGCGATCGAACTGGGCTTCCTCAGCGACCGGCGCCAGGCGTTCGAGAACCTCGCGACGCGCGTCGACCTGGACGCGGTCAAGGGCGTGGTCACGACCATGATCCAGACCGAGAAATACGGCACGCCGCTCGCCTCGGCGCTGCGCGTGCTGTCGGCCGAATTCCGCAACGAGCGCATGATGCGCGCCGAGGAAAAGGCCGCGCGTCTGCCCGCGATCATGACCGTGCCGCTGATCCTGTTCATCCTGCCGACCCTGTTCATCGTCATCCTGGGTCCGGCCGCCTGCAGCATCAACGACGCCTTCCTCCACGGCGGTCACTGATCCCGTCCCTCCCCGCAAGGTGAGGGGTTTTCCACGCCGCTTGCGCCCGCCGGCAACCCGGCGCAGCATGACGCGTTCAATCTCCAACAGGGAGAGACGCGATGCTGTTCACCGACGTCAACCAATTCGCCGTGCTGGGGCTGGTGCTGATCCTGGGTCTGGTGCTCGGCCTGATGGTCGCGCCCAAGGGCACCAAATGGCGCAAGCGCTACGAAGCGGAGCGCGACGCCCATGCCGCCTATCGGCAGGATGCCGAAGCGAAGACGCGGGAGCGCGACGCGCTGACCACCAATCGCGACGCCTATGTGCGGGATCTGGAGAAGGCGAAGATCGACCTCACCGCCGCAAACGAAAAGCTGGCGGCGGAGAATGCGGAGCTGAAGGCGCGGGCAGTATGACCTAATTTCCCTCTCCCCTTGGGGAGAGGAAGAGGCGGCTGCCCGCTATTCCATCCCCTAACTCAATGCCTTGCAGCTCGATGCCTTGCGCGCAGCATCGATCGCGGCGAACTGGGCGCGGTCCTGGACCAGGATGCGGATCAGCGCGATGCCGGTCGATCCCTTGACCCGCACCACCGTCATACCGTCGGGCACCGGCTGCCCGGCCTGGGCGATCGCGATGCGGATCGGCTGGCCGTTGGCCTCGACATTGTTGCGGACGTACGCCGCATCGGTGCGCTCGTCGAATACCGAGAGCGACCAATAGACCGCAGGCACCGGCGCGACATCGACCAGCACCGGCCCCTTGGACAGATCGAACGGGCAGGAGGAATAAGCGAGATCGGGGCTCGGCCGCACGATCATCCGTGCCTTGTCGCTCGCGAGTGGCGCCGCCGTGAGCACGTTGACCCGCGGTCCGCCGGGCGAGCCGCCGAACAACACCGCGCCGAGCTTGCCCCCGCCCGACGCGCCGGCGATGCGCCCGGTCGCCAGCGTCATCAGGACACGCGGGAATTGCCCAAGCGCGACATTGTAGCCGGCGAACGCCAGCACGAAGCCGAAGACCAGCGGCAGGATCCAGCGGCGCATCAGCAACCCTCCTTCACGATCGAGGGCAATTGATCGCGCGTCATGTTCCCGATCCCGCCATCGTCGGGAAGATAGGCGCGCAAGGTCAGTTCGAACCGGTCGATCCGCCCGGTCGGCAACCATTGCCCCGCCTGTTCGGCCGGCGCGACGAGGATTTCCCATTTGGCTGGATTGGCAACCGACGCGCTCGCAATGGAGAAGAGGTTGGCCTGGTTCGGGACCAGATAGCCCGAATGATCGTAGAGCGTCAGGCTCCACCATTTGGCCGGAATGGCACCGCCGGACACGCGGTATCGGCATTTGCCGTCGAGCGGTTCGCCGGCGCTGTCCACCGCCGCATTGTAATACCGCGCTTCCTGCGCCGGCAACGCGAGGATACCGCGCAACGCCACTACCGCACGGGTATAGGCCCCGGCGCCGGCCGACCCCAGATCACGTCCCGTCGTCCAGGGCCCGATCGCGCGATTGGAGCCAAGCGCCCCGGTGTGCACGCGCTGCACCGCGGCGCCCGCACCCAGCGCCAACCCCATCACGCCGCACAGCGCATAACGGACCCAGGCTTTCATGCCCCCTCCCCCAATCGAGGTCGCGTCAATTCGGGCAGCGGTGGTAACGCTTCCCTTCCATCGTCATCGCATCGTCGCCGATCCGATCCACCTTGAGCGTCTGATCGAATGGCTTGTTGTCGGCGGTGTAGTTGCCGGTGACGGTGACGGTCTTGCCGTCGAGCGACCAGCGGCCCATGCCGCGCTTGCCGTAAAAGCCGCCGCCCGCCCCGAAATTGACCGCCCGCCGCGCCGTACAATCGCCATTCTCCGCACCCCATCGACCCGACAGCCACGTGCGATTGACGCCACCCGGCATGGGCTTGGGAGTCGGTTTCGCGGTCGGGCTGGGCTTGGGCTTCGGCTTGTCGTCAGGTTTCGGCGACGGTCTGGGCGTCGGTGACGGTTTGGGAGACGGCTTGGCCGTGGGCTTGGGCGATGGTGAAGCTGACGGGCTCGGCGCCGGAGCCGGCGACGGGCTGACCGACGGCGCCGGAACGGGACTCGGCGCCAGGTCAGTCACCACCGGACTGGCAACCGGGCTCGGTTCGGGCACCGGTGCGTAGCGATTGGGATCGGCGACATCGTCGCGGAACATCCAATTGTCGCCATAGCGAACGAACCGACCGGTACGCGTGGCCGACTTGTCGCATTTGCCGGTGAACGGACTGCAGGTCGTCGCGCGATAGTCGCAGACATAACCCGGCCGGTCAGGCGCTGTCTTGCACGCGATGCGCTCGGTCGACTGCACCTTCGCGCCCGACCGACGCAGCGCGTCGGCAATGTCCTTTTCGGACGGGCCGTCACCGCTTCCGAACGGGCTGCACGCGGCCAGCGGCGCCACCATCGCGAACATCAGCCAGCGCGTCTTTCCCAAGCTCATACCCGCTGAGTGCGGTCGCGGCCCGCCCGAAGTCAACCCCGTCTCAACCCGCTTTGCGGCCCAGAGCGGCCTGCGCCGCGGCGAGCCGGGCGATCGGCACGCGATAGGGCGAGGCCGAGACGTAATCGAGCCCGACCTCTTCGCAGAAGGCGATCGAGGCCGGATCGCCGCCATGCTCACCGCAAATCCCGAGCTTGATGTCGGGCCGGGTGGCGCGCCCGCGCTCGGCGGCCAGACGGATCAGTTCGCCGACACCGTCGACGTCCAGACTGACGAACGGATCCTTGGGATAAATGCCCTTGTCGACATAAACGCCCAGGAAGCGCGCCGCATCGTCGCGGCTGACGCCCAGCGCGGTCTGGGTCAGATCGTTGGTGCCGAACGAGAAGAACTGACCGACCTCGGCGATCTCGCCGGCCTTGAGCGCGGCGCGCGGCAGCTCGATCATCGTGCCAACCAGATAGCTGATTTCACGACCCTTTTCGGCAAACACCGCCTTGGCGGTCTTGTCGACGACATCCTTCATCAGTTCGAGTTCGCGGCGTGTCGCGACCAGTGGAATCATGACTTCGGGGATCGGTGCCTCCCCCGATTTCTCCGCGACGGCCACCGCCGCCTCGAAGATCGCGCGCGCCTGCATCTCGTAGATTTCGGGATAGGTCACGCCGAGGCGGCAGCCGCGATGGCCGAGCATCGGGTTGAACTCGTGCAGCTCGGCGGCACGGCGCTTGAGATAGTCGACATCGACCCCTGCAGCCTGCGCCACCTCGGCGAATTCGGCTTCCTCATGCGGCAGGAATTCGTGGAGCGGCGGATCGAGCAGGCGGATGGTAACCGGCAGGCCCGCCATGACCTCGAACAATTCGACGAAATCGCTGCGCTGCTCTGGCAGGAGCTTGTCGAGCGCGGCCCGCCTTCCCTTTTCGTCCTCGGCCAGGATCATCTGGCGCACCGCGGTGATACGGTCGGCGTCGAAGAACATGTGCTCGGTCCGGCACAGGCCGATCCCCTCTGCGCCGAAATCGCGCGCGGTCCTGGCATCGAGCGGGGTCTCGGCATTGGCACGGACCTTCAGGCGCCGGACCTCGTCGGCCCAGCCCATCAGGGTGCCGAAATCGCCGGCAAGTTCGGGCTGCACGGTCGGCACTTCGCCGATCATCACCTCGCCACTGGCGCCGTCGATCGTGACGATATCGCCTTCGACCACCTCACGCCCCGCGCAGCGCATGACTTTCGCCTTGGCGTCGATCGACAAGGTGCCGGCACCCGACACGCAGGGGCGGCCCATGCCGCGCGCCACCACCGCGGCGTGGCTGGTCATGCCGCCACGCGCGGTCAGGATTCCCCGTGCCGCGTGCATGCCGTGAATGTCCTCGGGACTGGTCTCGGTGCGGACCAGGATCACCGCGTCGCCGGCGGCGGCGCGCTTCTCCGCGGTGTCGGCGTCGAACACGACCTTGCCCGAGGCCGCGCCCGGCGATGCCGGCAGGCCCTTGGTCAGCACGTCGCGCGGCGCCTTGGGATCGAGCGTGGGGTGGAGCAATTGGTCGAGCGTCGCCGGATCGACCCGCGCGATCGCTTCCTCTCGCGTGATCAGCCCTTCATTGGCCATGTCGACCGCAATCTTGAGTGCGGCCTTGGCGGTGCGCTTGCCCGAGCGTGTCTGCAGCATCCACAACGTGCCCTGCTGCACGGTGAATTCGATGTCCTGCATGTCGCGATAATGCGTTTCGAGCGTGTCGAACACTTGCGCGAGTTGCTGATAGACCTCGGGCAGCGCCTCTTCCATCGACAGCGGCTTCGCGTTCGCTTCTTCCCGCGCGGCCTTGGTCAGATATTGCGGCGTGCGGATGCCGGCGACGACGTCCTCGCCCTGCGCGTTGATCAGGAACTCGCCATAATAGGCGTTGTCGCCCTTGGACGGGTCGCGGGTAAACGCGACGCCCGTTGCCGAGGTCTCGCCCATATTGCCGAACACCATCGCCTGGACGTTGACCGCCGTGCCCCAATCGGCGGGAATGTCGTTGAGGCGGCGATAGACCTTCGCGCGCTCCGACTGCCACGATCCGAACACCGCGCCGACCGCGCCCCACAATTGATCGTGGACGTCCTGCGGGAACGGCTTGTCCCATTGCTCGACGACGAGCTTCTTGTAGGTGTCGACCAGCGCCCGCCAGTCGGCCGCGCTCATCTCGGTATCGAGATAATAGCCCTTGTCTTCCTTGGCGACTTCGAGCGCTTCCTCGAACGCGCCATGGTCGAGTTCGAGCACGACGTCCGAATACATCTGGATGAAGCGGCGATAGCTGTCCCAGGCGAAACGCTCGTCGCCCGACGTGGCGGCAAGCCCTTCGACCGTCGCGTCGTTGAGGCCGAGATTGAGGACGGTGTCCATCATGCCCGGCATCGACGCGCGCGCGCCCGAGCGGACCGAGACGAGCAAGGGATCCGACGCGTCGCCGAACTTCTTGCCGGTGACCGCTTCGATATGCGCGATACCGCCAACGACTTCAGCCTTCAGGCTGTCCGGAAAGGCGCCGCCTTCGTCATAATAGACCGCGCACATCGGCGTGGAGATGGTGAAGCCCGGCGGCACCGGCAGCCCGATCGAGGCCATCTCGGCCAGATTCGCGCCCTTGCCGCCCAGGAGATTCTTGTCCCCCTTGCCCCCATCGGAAACGCCACCACCGAACCGGTACACGTACTGCGTCATTCGTCAGTCCCTTTGATGCCTGGTTTCGCTGGGGAGGCGGAAAGGATCAGGCTGAGTTGGTGCGTCGAGGCGTCATCCCTCGATCTTGGAGAAATCGGCGACGCCGTGCACCGCATCGCGGACCCGCGCGAGCAAGACGAGGCGCGCTTCGCGCTTCGCCGGGTCGGCGTCGTTGACGGTCACCGCGTCGAAGAACGCGTCGATCGGCGCGCGCAAGGTCGCGAGCGCAGCCATCGCCGCCTCGAAATCCTCATTGCCGACGGCATCCGCCGCGGCGGGGCCGGCGGCATCGAGCGCGGCGATGAGCGCCGCTTCGGCGGGTTCGGGGGTGTAGCCCAAATTCCCTCTCCCGCTGGGTGAGGGAGGGAGCGGCGAAGGCGCGGAAGGGTGAGGGTCGGCACCGGCGCCTTCCGCTGCCCTCACCTTCCCACTCGGCTCCGCCGAGCGGGCCCCTTCCTCTCCCACAGGGAGAGGAGTTTCGTACCCTTCCTTCTTCAGGATATTCGCCGCACGCTTATACCCGGCGAGCAGGTTGGTACCGTCCTCGGTGCCGATGAACGACTGCAACGCCCGCACACGAGCGAGCAGGCGAACGAGGTCATCCTCGCCGCCAAGCGCGAACACCGCGTCGATCAGGTCGTGACGAACGCCGGCTTCGCGTTGTTGGACCTTCAGGCGGTCGATCAAGAACATTGGCACGCCCTGATCGGCCCGTTTCAAGAGCATACCAAAAGCCAACCCTTCGACAAAATCGGGATGGTCGAAATCGGAGCTCTTTTCGAGATCTTTCAGCAATTCGTCGCGCAAAACGCCAAATCGGGCTTCCCACGCAGCGTTAGCCTGAGGCCCATTGAGTCGATTTTCCTCATCACCACAATATTCTAGCAGATTGCGAAGCCGAAACCGCAGGTTGTTTGTGAGGATGAGTGCCGCAACCGATAGCGCCGCCCTGCGAAGGGCGAACGGATCCTTCGACCCGGTCGGCCGCTCGTCGATCAAGAAGAATTGGAATAAGCTATCGATCTTGTCGGCCAGCGACACCGCCACCGTCACCGGCGCAGTCGGCACCGCATCGCCCTGCCCGACCGGCTTGTAGTGATCGCGGATCGCCTCGGCGACCGCCGCGGCCTCGCCCTGCGCAGCGGCGTAATAGCCGCCCATCAGGCCCTGTAGTTCGGGGAATTCGCCGACCATGCCAGTGACGAGATCGGCCTTGGCCAGCCTCGCGGCGCGTTCGGCCATATCGGCCAAAATCCCTCTCCCATTGGGAGAGGGAGGGAGCGGCGAAGCCGCGGAAGGGTGAGGGTCGGCATCGGCGCCTTGCCCTGCCCTCACCTTCCCACTCAGCTGCGCCGAGCGGGCCCCTTCCTCTCCCAGGGGGAGAGGAATTATTCCCTCTTCGACCAGCCAGCGCGCCAGTTTCGCCACCCGCTCGACCTTGTCGGCGACCGTTCCGAGCTTCTCGTGAAACACGATCTTCTCGAGCTTCTTCGCCTGCTCCTCGAGCGGCACCTTGAGGTCCGTCTCGTAGAAGAAGCGCGCGTCGCTGAGGCGGGCGGCGAGGACCTTGCGGTTGCCGTCGACGATCTTCGCGCCGCCATCGACCGCCTCGATATTGGCGGTGCAGACGAACGCGTTGGCCAGCTTGCCGGCCCACGGCTCGCTCCGCGAGCCGGCTTCGCGGCTGCGACTTGCCCCCGGCAAGTCGCTGTCCGCCGCTACGCCGCGGCAGACGAAATACTTCTGGTTCACCCGCGCGGTGAGCTGGATCACCTCGGGCGGCACGTCGAGATAGGCTTCGTCGAAGCGGCCGAGCAGCGGCACCGGCCATTCGGTCAGCCCGGCATTCTCGGCGACCAGCCCTTCATCCTCGATCAGCTCGAACCCGGCGGCATCGGCCAGCGCGGTCGCGCGGTCGCGGATGATCGCGCGGCGCTGGTCCTGGTCGACGATCACGTGGCAGGCGCGCAGCTTTTCCTCATAGTCCGCCGCCGAGCCGATCGTGATCGGCCCCGGATGATGGAAACGATGCCCGAGCGTGACGGCACCCGAGTGCACCCCGGCGATCTCGGCCGGCACGATCTGGTCGCCGAACAAAGCGACGATGCCGTGCAGCGGACGAACCCAGCGCAGGCTTTCGGTCGACAGCGATGCCTCGCCCCAGCGCATCGACTTGGGCCAGGGAAAAGCGCGGACGATCGCCGGGATCGCCTCGGCCAGCACTTCGGCGGTCGCACGGCCGGGCTTGTCGATCACCGCGAACAATATGCCGTCGCGCTCGACCAGTTGGTCGGCGGTCAGGCCGGTCTTGCGCAGGAATCCTTCGAGCGCCTGGGGCGGCGCACCGACGCGCGGGCCCTTCACTTCCTCGCTGACCGCCTCGGTCGCCTCGGGCAGATCGCGCGCGATCAGCGCCAGCCGGCGCGGCGTCGCAAAGGTGACGATGGCATCGGCGCGCAGGCCTGCTTTCTCCAGTTCGGCGGTGAACAGACGAGCGAGATCGTCGCGCGCTTTGTCCTGCATCCGCGCGGGGATTTCCTCGGAGCGGATTTCTAGGAGGAAATCGGTCATTTTGTTGATTCACGCGAAGGCGCGGAGGCGCGAAGAGAAGAGAATTGGTTCGCGCGGAGGCGCGGAGGGCGCTGAGGTGTCAGGACTGCCGGCATCCGAACCGCGACAGCGGCTCCTTCACCGGCAATGGCGACCAAATGAGAAAGTCCCGCTGACGCGAGACGAGAGGAACTCGGCGTGCTCTCTGCGCCTCTGCGCCTCTGCGCGAACAAAATCTCCGCGCCCCCGCGCCTCCGCGTGAGAAAAACCTTCGCGCCTTCGCGCCTTTGCGTGAACACAATCACGCCGCCCACCCGTTCTTCTCCATCCACGCCTGGCAGCTGCCCTTCGCCAGGTCGCGGACGCGGCCGATATAGGCCTGGCGCTCGGCGACCGAGATCACGCCGCGCGCGTTCAGCAGGTTGAAGATGTGACTCGCCTCGATCGCCTGCTCATAGGCCGGGATCGGCAGCTTGTGGTTCAGGCAATTCTCGCACTCGGCAGCCGCCTTGCGGAACAGGTCGAACAGCGTTTCGGTGTCAGCGACCTCGAAATTCCAGGTCGACATCTCGACCTCGTTCTCGTGGAAGACGTCGCCATAGGTCATTTGCGGCGTGTTGCCCGACGCGTCGTTGAACGCGAGGTCGTACACGCTGTCCTTGTTCTGGATGTACGTCGCCAGCCGTTCGAGCCCATAGGTCAGCTCGCCCGCGACCGGCTTGCAGTCGAAGCCGCCCATTTGCTGGAAATAGGTGAACTGGGTCACTTCCATCCCGTCGCACCACACTTCCCAGCCCAGCCCCCAAGCGCCGAGCGTGGGTGATTCCCAATCGTCCTCGACGAAGCGGATGTCGTGTTTGGTGAAATCGATGCCGATCGCGGCCAGGCTGCCGAGATACAGGTCCTGAAGATCAGGCGGGCTCGGCTTCAGGATCACCTGATATTGGTAATAATGCTGCAGCCGGTTCGGATTCTCGCCGTAGCGGCCGTCGGTCGGGCGGCGGCACGGCTGCACGAAGGCGGCGTTCCACGGGTCGGGCCCGAGCGCGCGCAAGGTCGTCGCGGTGTGGAACGTCCCCGCCCCCATCCGCATGTCGTAGGGCTGCAGGATCAGGCAGCCGCGCTGGCTCCAATAATCATGGAGCGTGAGGATCATGCGCTGGAAGCTCAGCGGAGCGGTCACGGATACCTTCGCAGATGCGGTAGAACTTGGCCCGGGCCTTTGGCGCATGGGGTCAAGGCGGTCAATGGGACCAAAAGTTTGCGAGCGGTAAAGCTCTTGGTCATCGCGCCAACGCCACCTATTACAGAGGAAGCGCGAGAGCGCGGGGTAAATAAGGACGGCCATGTTTCGTAAATTGTTGTTATTGCTCGGATTAGGTGTCGCTGGCATGGCCGGGGCGCAAAACGCCGAGCCAGCGCCCGGCGCGACTGCCAGGGTCCAGGCCGCAATAGCCGCCGCGACCGATGCCGACCCCGCCCTTTGGGTGGTCAAGGACAAGGACACCACGATCTACCTGTTCGGCACGATCCATGTCTTGAAGCCCGGGCTCAGCTGGTTCGACGACGGCGTGAAGAAGGCATTCGATTCGAGCGACGAACTGGTGCTCGAGATGGTCCAGCCCGATGCGGCGACGATGCAGAATATCGTGCTCAGCAAGGCGTATAGCCTGACCGGCCCGACGTTGACCGAGCGCCTGCCCGAAGCCGACCGTCCCGCCTATCTCAACGCGATGACCAGCCTGGGCATTCCGCCTGCTGCGTTCGATCACGCCCAACCGTGGTTCGTCGCGACCAATCTGTCGCTGCTGCCGCTGATGAAGCTCGGCTATGATCCGAAGAGCGGCCCCGAAACGGTGCTGACCGCGGCCGCGACGAGCGAGAAGAAGGCAATCGCCGGTCTGGAAACGCCGGAGCAACAGATCGGATATCTCGCCGGCCTGCCCGAGCCGGTACAGATCAAGTTCCTCGAATCGACCCTGAAGGACCTGCCCAAGACGGCCGAGACGATGGACGGCATGGTCGCGGCCTGGGCCAAGGGCGATCCGGCCAAGCTCGCCGACTACATGAATGACGGGCTGGACGATTCGCCTGAGCTCGCCAAGACGCTGTTGTTCGACCGCAACGCGCGCTGGGCGCAGTGGATCAAAGCGCGCCTGGCCAAGCCCGGCACCGTGTTCGTCGCGGTCGGTGCGGGGCATCTGGCAGGCAAGCAAAGCGTGATAGATCAACTCAAGTCATTGAATATCAAGGCGAAGCGAGTAGCCTATTGATGGTATGGCGGCGCCTGGCCGGGCTCGGCGCCGTCTTGCTCGCGCTCGCCGCGTGCGGCAAGCCGCCGGTCGAGGCGCACCCCGCGTTGTGGCGGATACGCGACGCCGACACGACGATTTACCTGCTCGGCTCCATCCACCTGCTGCCCGCCAATGTCCTCTGGCGTACCGGCCCGGTCGATCGCGCCATCGTCGATGCCGACACGCTGGTCCTCGAAAGCTCCCCCGATGATCGGGCAAACTTTCGCGCAATGGCGGAAGGTGTGGGGCTCAAGCCTGCGCTGGAGCGTGTTTCCCCGGGGAAACGCCCGGTCCTAGACTCCATGATCGCGCAATCGGGCATATCGCGCCAAGTGCTCGACGGTTACAAGGATTGGGCATTGGCAACCACCCTGGCAATCGGGAATGCCTCGGCGGCCGGCGCCGATACGGAAAACGGAGTCGAAGCTAAACTTTGGAGCGCATTTTCCAGAAGCGGGAAAACGCGACTGGCATTTTATCGATCAAAAGACCAACTCCAACAGCTCGACGCCCTCTCGGTTGACGAGCAAAGGCAAATGCTGGGAAACATTTTGTCGGGAAAAGAGAATTACGGGGAAACACTGCACGCGTGGATGACGGGCGATATCGCCTCGCTCGACAAGACCGCCGAGTGCACGCCGCTCGACGGCAAACTGGTCGGCCAGCCCAATGTTTACTGGGCAAACTGGATAGCGAAGCGAATGAAGCAGCCCGGCACCGTGCTGGTCGCGGTCGGCCTCGGACATATGGCCGGCCCTTACGCGCTGCCGAAGATGCTCGCTGTGCGCGGACTAGTGGTCGAGCGGATCGAATGATTCGCCTCCTTCGCTCGCGCCATCATCCGCCCCGAGAAGCTTGTTTATCTCGCGCAGTTCGTCTTCGAGCTCGGCGACCACGGCACTGCAATCGGGCGTCCCTGCGGTGCCCGAGCTGAGCATTGGACGGGACCGTAGTTCATCGAGTTGCACGAGGATCCTGGACCGCGCCTCGGCCAATTGCCGGCACAGTGACAGATCTTTACCGCTCATAACGCACCTTGATCTTTCGGCACTCGATGTATCGGCAGGCGCCGCGGTCAGGGGCCTAGGCGGCACGATCGTCAATGTCGAGGGACCCGCGCTCGCCCCCTTGCACTCCCCTCCCCTTCCCGCTACAGGCGCGCGCTTCGCGTATGGTCATCCCTGGAGGCGTGCGCGAAGGACTACACAACCGCATTTCGGAGATAGCAATGAGCGACCAACTGACGCTCGCCGCCGAGACGCGCGACCGTGGAGGCAAGGGAGCCTCGCGTGATCTGCGTCGCAATGGCCGCGTGCCCGCCGTGATCTATGGCAACAAGCAGGACCCCGTCTCGATCCACGTGGAAGAGAAGGAGCTGGTCCGCCAGCTGATGACCGGGCACTTCATGAACACGGTCGTGATGATCGACGTCGGCGGCAAGCCCGTGCGCACGCTGCCCAAGGACGTCGCATTCGACGTCGTTACCGATCGTCCGCTCCATGTCGACTTCCTGCGCATCGGCGAGCACACCACCGTCCACGTCAACGTGCCGGTCGTGTTCACCGACGAGGACTCGTCGAAGGGCATCAAGAAGGGTGGCGTGCTCAACGTCGTCCGCCACGAGCTGGAACTGGTGGTCGACGCCGCCGACATTCCGGCCGAAATCCAGATTTCGCTTGCTGGGCTCGACGTCGGTGACTCGATCCACATCTCGAACGTCAAGCTGCCCAAGGGCGCCAGCTCGGCGATCGACGACCGCGACTTCACCATCGCGACGATCGTCGCGCCGTCGGCGCTGAAGTCGGTCGAAGGCGATAACGAGACCGCCGCCGCGGAAACGCCGGCCGAAGCTCCGGAAGCCGAGGCCGCCGCTGAAGAGGCACCGGCCGCGGAGGGCGACGCCGAGTAAGTCGACCGGATCGCCGGTTTTGCGAGGGGCGCCGGATCCACTGGATCGGGCGCCTCTTTCATGTCTACGGCCGGGGCACTTTCGGCCTATAGGCTTCCCCCGCGAAGCGCGTTTTCCACCGCTGGACCAACGCTAAGGATAGTTCATGCAACTCTGGGTCGGCCTCGGAAATCCCGGCGCGCAATATGTGATGAACCGGCACAATGTCGGCTTCATGGCGGTTGACGCGATCGCCGAGGTGCACGGCTTCGGCCCGGTCAAGAAGCAGTTCCAGGGCTGGACCCAGGAGGGACGGATCGGGTCCGAGAAGATCCTGCTGCTCAAGCCCGCGACGTTCATGAACGAGAGCGGCCGGTCGATCGGGGAAGCGATGCGTTTCTACAAATTGACGCCCGAGGACGTGACGTTGTTCTACGACGAACTCGACCTCGAGCCGTTCAAGGTGCGCGTGAAACGCGGCGGGGGCGCCGCCGGCCATAACGGCATCCGCTCGGCCGTCCAGCATCTGGGCGACGCGTTCCGTCGCGTCCGGATCGGCATCGGCCATCCCGGTCACAAGGATCGCGTTCAGGGTTATGTGCTTGGCAATTATGCCAAAAGCGAGATCGAACCACTGACCGACCTGCTCGGTGCGCTGGCGGCTGACGCCGATTGGCTGGCCAAGGGCGACGACGCGCGGTTCATGAGCGACCTGGCGCTGCGGCTGCAGGGCTGATCGGGCGATTGCCCCGCGCGGCGCGGCTGCGTATCGACGGGGCATGGCCATCCGCGACCTTTTCGCCACCCGCTTCTACGACGCGCCGCTCGGTGACGACGCGCTGATCGCCGAGCTCGGCGAGGCGTGCCGCGACCTCGCGGCGGAGGATCGCGCCGGCCGTGCCTGGTCGAAAGAGCATGGCTATCGCGGCTACACGTCCTACGCCTCGCTCGACGACCTGCCGATCCGCGATCCGCGCTTCGCCGATCTCGTCCGGCTGCTCGACCGTCATGTCGCTACGTTCGCGAAGGAGTGCGGGTTCGAAATCGGCAAGAAGCTCAAGCTCGACAGTTTGTGGGTGAACGTCCTCAAGCCAGGCGGCACGCATTCGGGGCATATCCACCCGCATTCGGTCGTGTCCGGCACGGTTTATGTTGCGGTGCCGCCGGGATCGGGTGCGCTCAAGCTAGAGGACCCGCGGTTGCCGCTGATGATGGCGGCACCGTCGCGTCCGGGCACCTTCGTCTATGCCGAGCCGGCCGTGGGCGGCATCTTCTTGTGGGAAAGCTGGCTGCGGCACGAAGTGATGCCCAATGGGGCGAAGCAGGACAGGATCAGCATCAGCTTCAATTATCGGTGAATTTCGCCTAGCCTCCACGGCATGACGATCGACCGACGCACGATGCTGGGCGCCGCTGCGGCCACGGCAATGCTGCCTGGGGTCGCCATGGGCGCGGAAGGACAGCCGATGTACGGAATGCTCGGCCGGATGAAGGCGGTGGCCGGCAAACGCGAGGAACTGATCGCGATCCTGTTGCAAAGTTCGGACGGTATGCCCGGCTGCCTGAGCTACATCGTTGCGAAAGACCTGACGGATCCCGACGCGCTTTGGGTGACCGAGGCGTGGGACAGCAAGGAGCATCACGACGCCTCGCTCAAGCTGCCACAGGTCCAGGCGGCGATCGCCAAGGCCCGCCCGTTGATCGCGGGGTTCGATTCGAGCGCCCAAACCGAGCCGGTGGGCGGCATCGGCCTCAAGGGGTAATCGGCGGGAGAGCGGCGCCGGCACGATTCCGACGCGGTCGATCTCCGCCCGCCGCCTCGCGCGCGCGCCGCGAGGGCAATTCGCCTTGCCCGGGAAATTGCCGACGGTCGGACCCGGCTGACCGACGCGGAGGGAGAGCGCAGCCCCCGGGCGCGACCGACTCTCCGATGAACCGCCGGGCCAGACTGAATTCAGGAACACCGCGATATCATCGGCCGTTCGGGGAGGCATCGAGTGGAGTAGGATGCCGTGACCAAGACCATCTTTCGCCGTCGCCGGCTTGCCGCAGCCGCGACCATGGCGCTCGCCGCGGCGCTCTCGGCCTGCGGCAAAGGCAACGACCAGCAGATGACCGCCACGTCCCTGCCGCCGCTGCCGGCGACCCTGCCGCTATCGGCCGCGCCCTCGACGGCATGGCCAACCGCGCCGGAAGTGGCGGCGCTGCCCGACGCGGCACCGATCCGCACGGTGCGCGTGGCCAACCCCCGCGATGATTACGGCTATGCCGACGCCGCTTATGACTATCAGGACGTGCTGGGCGACGCGCCGCCGGATTATTATTTCGACTATGACGGGGTCGATCCATGGGTCTGGGAGGGATACGACCAGTCCGTCGTGTTCCTCGAGCCGATCTATGACGGCTATCGCTATTATTACTACCGGCCCGGCGCCGACGAACCCTATTTCGTTCGCGATCCGGATTACGGCTATGGTTATGACGACGGCCAGTTGGCGGTGATCTATGACAGCGACGGCGCCATTCTGCCTTATGCCGATTACGGCGCGCGGCGCGATTATGCCGCGCGCTATCTGTGGCGCGGTCGCCAACTCTATGACGCATCGCGACGCAACGATCGTCGCGCGGTCAGTGCGGCAAACTGGGCCGCGCGCAGCGCCGCGATTTCGGCGGCGCAGGCACGTTGGGCGGCCACGCGAGCACGCCAGCCGCAATGGCGCGACTATTCGACCCGCGCAGGGTTGAGCGAAGCCAATTACTGGCGCGCGGAGGCGGTGCGCCGCCAGGCCGACACGCGTCGCTTCGCGGCCTGGCGCGACGACGCATTCCGCTCCCCGCCGCCGCCGCGCGCGATCCCCGCGACCTGGACGTCGGCGAAATGGGCGCACGACCAGACGCGGTTCCCGCCGGCGCGGGCCGATCGTGTCAGCTTCGCCCGGAACGCTCAGGCGAATCGAGGGCCGCAAATGCCGCAGGGCCTGTTCGACAGTCGCGGGCCGGTCGACCGCGCCCGCCCGGCACGCCAGCCGGCAAATGCGGTCGATCCGCGACGGTCGGCGGTCGTACCAGGCCGATCGATGCCGGGCGGCCCGCAACGACCGCAGCGTACCGATCAACCGAGCGCTGCGCGTCCGCAAGCCAACGTTGATCGGCGCCAGCCGCTCACGATGGCGCGTGCCAATCGGCCGATGCCGGGCGATGCCGTCCGGAACCAGCCGCAATTCCGGCGGCCGGCACGTATGATACCCGCCCGGGCGCAACCGCAGATCGGGCGCGACAATAGCAGGCCGAATTCGATGCCGGTGCGCAACGCGCCTCGCATCGCGTCTCCCCGAGCACAGCCGCGGTCCAACCCGGGCATGATGCGCCCGCGCTTCCAGGCACCTCGTCCGCAACCTCGAGCCGTGGCGCCCCGGCCGCAGCCGCCTCGCTTTGGCGGAGGCGATCGCGCTCGGCCCGCACCGCAAATGAGCAGGCCGGCCTTCCAGCCGCGCGCGCCGCAGCCCGCTCGTGCCGCGCCGCCGCGGCCACAAGCCGCCCG